>NZ_CALHGM010000009.1 GCF_938030145.1 uncultured Campylobacter sp. | reverse complement strand
TGCATGCTACGGCTAAATCTTACGAAGACCCATCAGAAATGGCGGAACTACTATGTGATGAATGCTGGCGAGCCCTTGACGAAAAATTTGAATTCTGCTTCTTGCCCTATGAAAGAGAGATCTTAAAAGAGCTTGCAGAGCTTATTTATAAATACTTTAAAGATCAAAGCCTGCTAGAAGGAGATACCTACGATTATCTAGTCTATCAGAACAAATCCTGGATAGAGGTCAGAGAGTTGGCCTTAAAGACCTTGCATATTTTCGGATATGATTTAGGTGACTTTGACCTATATTAAGCTCACGGAGCAGCACTTAAATAAAAAGGAACCCAAATGCAAATTAACGGAAAAGAGATATTTGAGAAAGGCACTCTTATGTGCCGTCTAAGTCGAATGGCTTCTTTGGAATATCAGGACAAATATATCGTTCATCCCACAATCAATAAATATGAAGATCCGTCGGAAATGGCGGAACTCTTATATACCGAATGCAAGAACGCTTTATTGGAGCGGTTTGAATTTTGTTTCTTACCATACGAGAGGGATGCGCTAAGAGAACTTAAGGAGCTTATAGATAAGTACACTGAAGATGACAGTATATTAAAGGGGGAAGAAGATGGTGACTATCTAGTATATCAGAATAAGTCTTGGATAGAGGTCAGAGAGCTGGCTTTAAAGACATTGCACATTTTCGGCTATGAACCATATAACTTTAATTATGATTAGCCCCGTATTAGACCTGGTAGAATGAAATTTATCCTACATATCTTTACTCTGTTGCTATGTATAAGCGCCTGGGCTCTGCTTGGTTGTATACAGCGAAAATAAAACCGATGCCACGCAAGCAAATAGTTTCATTCCGGTTGCGTTTAGTTGCGCTGCATCATATCGCCGCACGCCGTAACGACGCATCTTAACGCCGCTAGGCCGTGCGCTGCTACGTCGCGACGCGTACTATCGCTGCGCCTTAAATCCTTGCGCCCGAGGCTCTTAGATCATCTTTCCGACGAGTTTTTCTTTAAATTCCTTGTAAATTTCAGGTCCCGCGTGTTTGTATTCGCTCGTCAGCTTGTTGTGAAATTCCGCCATATCGCCGCCGCTTTCGCGGTAGAGCTTGATCGCGTTTCGCCTTACGGCGCCGTCTTTTAGGTCGCTATCGTAGGCGATGCTCGCGTATCGCGTCCGCGCGCCGTCCTTGATCTCGCGGTAGACCTCGCAGCCCTTGGCTCTGCCGAGCTTTGCGACGCACGCGGCGTATAGGGCTTGCAGGCTCACGCACTGCGGGATCAGCACCTCCGCTGCGGCAAGGTCTGCTTTGGCGATTTTAGAATTTACGACTTTTTGTTCCTGTTGTGCAGCCTTCGGCTCCTGCTTCGCGGTTTTGGACTCTTGTTTTGTGGCTTTTACCCCTTGCTTTTGAGCCTTTGGCTCCTGCTTTGTAGTTTTCGGTCCCGCTTTTTGGGCTTTTTTCTCCGCCGCACCGCTTGTTTTGCTTTGTTTTGTGCCCGCTCCTGCGGCATGTGAGGCTAGGCTGATCTTTTCAAATTTTGGATTTTTGCGGTAGTTTAGATTATTAAAAAATTCTATCACGTCGTCGTAAAATTTATCGTTGCTGACGATGCCGATCTTGCCCTCCTGCCCGCAGAGCTTACCCATCAAAAACACGATGATCTTATCGGCGAAATCCTTTCTTTGCTTGCCGATCGTAAAAACCTCGCCTATGCTAACGCCCATCTTCGATAGGCGCGCAAGGGTTAAGGCGCCGATCTTTTTGGCGGTGTTGGAGACGATATTTAGCTCGTCGCCCTCTTTGAGATTTACGACGTCGAAGATATTATCTACGTCGATATTTTCGTCGTCAATGATAAAATGGGTCAAAGTTTTTCCTTTAAATTAAATTTCAATGCCCGCGCTCGCGCAAATTTCATCTCTAAAGCGCGCGAAAGGCTTCATCGGAGGCTGGTTTTGCAGATGCTCGCCGATGGGCTTTTGCATCCACGCCATATCGTACCAGCGGCCGAATTTATAGGCGCAGCGCTCGAATCTGCCGACAAAGCGAAAGCCCATACGCTCGTGAAATCGCACGCTCGCGTCGTTTAGATATTCGTCATCCCCGCAAGCGATGCAAGCGTTCATATCTACGATGTTTTGAGCCCTAAGCGCGCGCTGTAGCGCCTCGTAGAGCAGCTTGCCGATACCCAGAGCGCGCACGTTTTGCGATACATAGACTGAGCATTCCGCCGACCAATCGTATGCCGCGCGCTCTTTGAAAGTCGAAGCGTAGGCGTAGCCGAGGATTTGGCCCGGTTTTAAATTTACGCCGCTTTGTTTTGCCGAGGCGATTAAATTTGCGCCATTTTGTTTTGCCGCACCGCTTGCGCAATTTCGCGCTTCGTCTGCGGGCGAAATTTCACTCTCTGCGCCAGCCGCGCTTGCGGAAATTTTAAAATTTTCATCTCGTTCATTGTTCGCAAATGTCGCCTCATCGCTTACGTAAGCGAGTAGATAGGGGTATCTTTGCAGCGTCTGCTCGATGCGCTCCGCAAATTCCGCGGCGCTGGGCACGTCGTATTCGAAGCTGATCGCCGTTTGCTTTACGTAAGGCGCGTAAATTTCAAGCAGCGCCTCTGCATCTTGCGGCGTTGCGAGCCGCAGTTTTATCAGCACCCGATCTCCTTTAAATTTAGCCGTTTTTGCATAATTTCAGTTTTAAGCTTATCTAAATTGGCCGCCGCGACCGGCTTTTAAATTTAGCGGGAATTTTATCTCGCGCGCAAAACGGCTAAATTTCAGAGGCATGTTTGAGCGCGTAAATTTTAAAATTTAACCCGCGCCGTTTATTCGCTAAAAAGTCGCCAAAACTCGGGCGCAAATTTCGTCGGAGCAAATTCTATGATCTCGTATTTTGCGACGCCGTTTTGAAAGAACGGATCTTGCGCGATGATCTCATCAAGCTCCGCGCGGTCTTTGGCATTGATTAAGATGATGCCGCCGGTGCGAGGGACTTTTCGCCCCGAGCAGATAAATTTATCCGCCGCGAAAAATTTATCTAAAAACGTGTTGTGCTCGTTGATAAAGCGGTCCGCTTCGCTTGCGTCTTTGACGTAGGTGAGGTTTGCAATAAACATTTTGATCCTTTGTGAGATTTGAAGCGCGATTTTAGCATAAAATTCCAACGGATAAAATTCCCGCCGGAATTTTCGCGCGCTACGTTATAAAAAATATCGGCGAAATTCCGATTATCGCGCAGCCGAGTGCTGCGTAGCGAAGCTTTATCGCAGCAAGCGCACAGATGTTTGCGAGCGCGAAAAGAAGCGGCGGAATTTGCGCCTGAAAGCTCGGCAGAGCAAAGTTTAAAAACGCAAGCAGCGGCGTATCGAGCGCGCCGCCAAGACCTAATAGATGCAAAAATATGCTTAACGGATAAAAGATCACAAACACGTATCCTAGCGGCATGACGCTAAGCTGTTGCAACGAAGCGGTCGGGAAGAAATAATAGACCGCTACGTTCATGCTGAGCCAAACGTAGAGATTGAAAAGTATGACGTTTTGCCAGAGTTTAAATTTAGGCGCGAAATGGTGCAGATAGAGGAAGATATACAGCACGCCGAGGCAGGAGAAATAAAATCCGATCGAAAAAGCCAAGTGTGGGAAAAACGCAAGCAGAAGCGCGATAGTGAGAAAAAGGTTTGTAAATTTAAGCATATAGAAATTTCGCATCGCTAGGTAAAACCCCACGCAGCACATCGCAAGCGAGCGCAGAAAGCTCGGCGTAAAATCAAGCACGAAGAGATATCCGCTCATCAGCACGATCACAAAGACGCTAAGATCGCGCTTGGCGCTGCGATACGGAAAGTAGCGATCCTGAAAGTAGCGGTAGATCGGCATCGCCAAGAGAAAGACGGTGCTAAAGATGATGCCTAGATGAAAGCCACTGATCGAGATGATGTGCGCTATGCCCCAGTTTGTCACGCTAGCGCGCAGCGGTTTTGAAATTTCGGTCGCAAAATACAGCGCGGAGTAAAGATCCGCCGTCATCTCATCTTCGTGTTGGGCTCGGACGAACTCTATCGCGCGCCATTTTGCCCCGGAAGGCGCAAGCTCGTCTCCGATTTTAAAATTTGGCGCGTAAAAGCGCTGCTTTAAAAAATCTAAAAATTTTACGTTTTTCGTTACGATGCCGATATTTACGCGCGCAAAGCGGTGAAATTCCCGCCCGAGCCCAGCGGTCGTGTAGAGGGTGAAATCCGCCGTTTTGAGCTTTAGCACCGTGTAGGTGCGGCCGCGCTCGTTGGTTTTGGCGTAGGCGTTTAAAATTTGCGCGTCGTAAAAGGCGTAGTTTCTCGCGCGGAATTCTTTGAGCTCATAAAATTTCACGCCTAAGTTTATCGATAAAATTCCAAGCAAAATGAGCAGAAAGTATAAAATTTCACGTTTTCGGTAAAAGAGTTGAAGCTTCACGGGCGGTATTTAAGTTCGCGCATGCGGCGAAATTTTAAAATTCCAAGGCTCAATGCCGCACCGTCTCGTAAAAACCGGGCGGCGCGGCATAAAATAAGCCCGTCTTAGCACGAATAATTCGTCGCAAACTCAAACGGCGTAGGGCGCGCCTCGTAAGGCCAAACCTGCGTTTCAAATTTAAAATGCTGATAGGTCTCGATAAAAAGCTCGCTCATTATCGGGCGCAGATACTCGTTATCGCGGATCACCGCCTCTAGGCTGCCGCGAAGCGTGTGCGGAAGCTGCTCGATACCGCGCTCGCGGATCTCATCCAGATGCAGCTTGAATAAATTCTCATCCATCGGCCCCACCGGCTCGGTTTTGTTTTTGATACCGTCGATTCCCGCCATCAGCATCGCCGCAAATGCTAAATACGGGCACGCGGTGCTATCTGGGAAGCGCATCTCCGCGCGCACCGAGTGCTCGCCGCTGCCGTAAGGGATGCGGATCGAAGCAGAGCGGTTTTGGCTCGAATAAGTTAGAATGGACGGCGCCTCAAAGCCCGGGATCAAGCGCTTGTAGCTGTTGGTGCTCGGGTTCGTAAACGCCGCGACGCTGCGCGCATGCTTTAGCACGCCGCCGATGTACCATCTCGCCGCGTCGCTTAAATTTGCGTAGTTGCCCTTTTTGTAAAAGGTGTTTTTGCCCTTTTTCCAGATCGATTGATGCACATGCATTCCGCTGCCGTTATCGCCGTAGAGCGGCTTTGGCATAAAGGTCGCGGTCTTGCCGTTTAGGTGCGCGACCATCTTTACTACGTATTTGTATTTTTGCACGTTGTCGGCGGCCTCGACGAGAGTGCCGTATTTGACGCCGATCTCGCCTTGGCCTTGCGCTACTTCGTGGTGACAGATGAAGGTCTCAAGCCCGATTTGCTCAAGTACCTTTAGCATTTCGGCGCGTAGATCGACCATCGAATCTACGGGCTGGACGGGGAAGTAACCGCCCTTTACGCCCGGGCGGTGACCGCTGTTAAAGCCGTCTTTGTAGTTTTTACCGCTGTTCCAATGCCCCTCTTCGGTATCTACCTTAAACATCGCGCAGTTCATATCATCGATAATCTTTACGTCGTCGAAAACGAAAAACTCATTCTCCGGCCCGAAATAGCAGGTATCTCCAAGACCCGTGGTTTGTAGAAACTGCTCAGCTTTTTTGGCGATCGAGCGCGGGCATTTTTCGTAAAGCTCGTTTTTGTAGATATCATAAACGTCGCAGATGACGATGATCGTCACGTCCGCGGTGAATGGATCCAAAAACGCCGTCCCTACGTCGGGCTTTAGCATCATATCGGATTTATCGATTGGCTGCCACGCCGCTACCGAGCTCGCGTCGAACGGAATTCCATCGGCGAAGTCCTTCGGCAGGCGCTTGTAGTTGTAAGCGACGTGGTGCCAGGTGCCTTTCAGATCGGTAAATCTAAAATCCACAAACTCGACCTCGTTTTCATCGCAAAATTTAAAAAATTCCTTCACGTCATTAACAAATTTTCCCATATTTTTTCCTTTTTTCCGCCCGTATTCGGGCTAAATTTAACGGCGGATTTTAACATTATTTAGTTGAAATTCGACTTTATCTGCGCCGTTTTGCGCGCCGCGATTTTTAAAATTTCTCGCCGCCGTGCCTTTTGAAATCTGAAATTTTCACGCCGCCGAAGATTTTGAAATTTTAAAATTTCTCGCCGTTCACGCTTTTTAAATTTAGCAGAGAGCGGCTGTCGTTAAAATTTATGCCAGCTTTACGAACTGCCGCTCGCGATTTTTGAAAACTGCGATCCGCTCGTAGCCGAACTCGCGCGCTTTGGCGTAAATTTTATCGTAGTTTAGCGCTACTTGGGTAACCGAGTGCGCGTCCGAGCTAAGCGTGATCGGCACGTCTGCATCCGCAAGCACCTCCAAAAGCGCGTCGCTTGGGTAAATTTCATTCGCGGGCTTGCGAAGCCCCGCGGAGTTTAGCTCCACGACGATGCCGCTTTTTTTGATCGCATTTATCGCGCCGCCAGCCAAAACTCTAATATCTTTTTTCGGAGTAAATTTAAAAATTTTAATCAGATCCATGTGCCCTAAAATGTCGAATTTGCCGCTTTTGCACAGCGCGCAGATTAGCGCAAAGTATTCGCGATAAACGTCGTCTATTTCGCGCCCGCTCCACTGATCTAAAAATTCCTCGTTATCAAAGCCCCAGTTGTTTAAAAAATGCACCGAACCGATGAGATAATCAACCTCGCGCGCCTCGCGCGCGAAAATCCGCTCATCCATTAACTCTTTTTTCGTCATAAAATCGACCTCGTATCCCAGCCGCACGTCGATCCGCTCGCTAAACTCATCTCGCAGATCCCTAATCATCCGCTCGTAAAGCTCCATCTGCTCGAAGCTCATTCGGTATTTTTGATCGAAGTTCATCGGCGCGTGATCCGCAAAGCCGAAAATTTCTATGCCTCGTGCGATCGCCGCTTCCAAATACTGTCGCGGCTCGCCGCTAGCGTGGTTGCAAAGATAGGTGTGGTTGTGTAGATCGGCTCGCATCAACTGCTCCTTAAATAAAATTTTGGCTAAATTGTAGTAAAATCGCGCTTAAAAAATCACTAGGAATGTATTTGAAAAAACCCGAACTCTTAGCTCCTGCTGGGAATTTAACGAAACTAAAAATCGCCCTGGCTTACGGCGCGGACGCCGTGTATGCAAGCACCGGCTCATTTTCGCTGCGCCAGCGAAGCGCGAAGGAATTTAGCAAGGAAAGCTTCGCGCAGGGCGTCGCGCACGCGCACGAGCGTGGCAAGAAGCTCTACGCGACCGTGAACGGCTTTGCGACCAACGGCCAGCTAGGAAACATCGAAAGGCATTTGGAATTTCTTCGCGATCTGCGCGTGGATGGAATTTTAATCGCAACTCCAGGCGTTGCGAGCCTCGCGCGAGCCGTAGCTCCAGAAATTCCGATCCACGTCTCTACCCAAGCTAACGTGCTAAATTATCTGGATGCGCAGGTTTGGGCGGAGCTGGGCGCCGTGCGCATCGTCGCGGCGCGAGAGATGACGCTCAAAGACGCCGTGGAGATTAAAGAAAAAATTCCTAACCTCGAGATTGAAATTTTCGTGCACGGCTCGATGTGTTTCGCATACAGCGGGCGCTGTCTTGTTAGCGCGGTGCAAAGCGGGCGCTTTAGCAACCGCGGAAGCTGCGCGAACGACTGCAGATTTAACTACGAGCTTTATGCGAAAAATCCCGAAACCAGCGCGCTTTTCCGCTTACAAGAGCGCGAAGGGGAGGGCACTTTCGTAATGAACGCGAAAGATCTTAGCCTCATTTCGCACGTGCAAAAGATCATGCAAACGGGCGCGATCGACAGCTTCAAAATCGAAGGGCGCACCAAGAGCGAATACTACGTCGCATGCGCCACGAACGCCTACCGCGCGGCGATCGACGATGCCGCGAGCGATAAATTTGAGGCCGGTGTTTACGAGCGCGAGATCGCGACGCTTAAAAACCGCGGTTTTAGCGACGGATATTTGATAAAGCGCCCGTATGAGCGAGAGGATACGCAAAATTTAGACCGTAGCATCGAGCTTGGCACGCATCAGGTTTGCGCGATCTCGCAAGACGGCGAGTTTATAAGCGTCAAAGATAAAATTTTGCCGGGCGAAGCGTATGAAATTTTCGCTCCGCGCGGCTTTAAAATTTGCGCTTGCGATAATGAAATCGGCGAAATTTTTGAGCTTGACGGCAAGCCATATTTGAAATTTAAGAAGCTGCAAAGCCGCAGCGGTAAGGAATTTAGCGAGATTCACAGCGGCAATCTAAATGAGATTAAGCTGCCTGCGAAGCTCGCGGAGTTTTGCTTTTTAAGAAAGGAGATAGAATGAAATTTGTTTCTATAATAATGGGCTCAAAGAGCGATTACGAGGTCGTTTACGAGGCGGCTAAAATTTTAAACGAATTCGGCGCACCGTACGAGATGATCGTATCTTCGGCACACCGAAGCCCCGCCCGCACGGCTAAATACGTCACGGACGCCGAGAAAAAGGGTGCGCAGGTCTTCATCTGCGCGGCGGGCATGGCGGCGCATCTTGCGGGCGCGGTCGCTGCGAATACGACCAAGCCGGTGCTAGGCGTCCCGCTCGGCGGCAGCGCGCTTAGCGGCGTAGATGCGCTGTATTCGACCGTGCAGATGCCTGCGGGCATCCCCGTCGCGACGCTTGCGATCGGCAAGGCGGGCGCGAAAAACGCGGCGTATCTGGCGTTGCAAATTTTAGCTTTAAGCGACGAGGTGCTAAGCTCGAAGCTAAAGGCGGATCGCGCGGCAAAAGCGGAGGCGCTGAAAAAGGACTCCGAGCAGATCGAAGTGCTGCTTGAAGATTAATCTATGAAAATTTTAAAATTGAGCGAGGGCTTTGAAATTTGTGAGCTAAAGGCTCGCACGAATAACGCAGATGAGATGAGCGGGCGAGGGGTGATCGCAAATTTGTGGGGCGAGTTTTTAAAATTTAACGCTAGCAGAAGCAGCGCCACGAAAAATGAAATTTACGCCGTATATTACGACTACGAAAACGGCGCGCATGGCGAATACTCCGTGCTAATAGGCACTTGCTCGAAGGAAGGGCACCATAAGAAAGCCACGACGAAGCTTGCAAATCCGCAAATCAGTGCTGTAAAAATGAGCACGATGAAACCTGCGAAAAATTACATATCGAAGCGGGCGATTACGCGGTTTTTGATTTTGCGAACGAGCCTACGAGAGCTGGCGAATACTGGACCGGAATTTGGAAATTTTTTGAAAGTTCGAAGCTTCAAAGCGCTTTTCAAACGGACTTTGAAAGGCGCTTTGGAAGATAAATTTAAATTTACATATCGATAAAAGGATAAAAATGACGTTTTCACAGATTATTTTGACGCTTCAAAACTACTGGCACGAGCAGGGCTGCTTGCTCGTTCAGCCCTACGATATGCCCGCGGGCGCAGGCACCTATCATCAGGCTACCTTTTTGCGCAGTCTAGGAAGCAAACCTTGGCGTGCGGCATACGTAGCACCCTCGCGTCGCCCAACAGATGGGCGCTACGGCGAAAACCCAAACCGCCTCGGCGCGTATTATCAGTTTCAGGTGATCTTAAAACCGAGCCCGGATAATATCCAAGAACTCTATCTAAAAAGCCTGGAAAAGCTGGGGCTAGATCTTAAAAGCCACGATATTCGCTTCGTAGAAGACAACTGGGAGAGCCCGACGCTAGGGGCCTGGGGGCTTGGCTGGGAGGTTTGGCTAGACGGCATGGAGGTGACGCAGTTTACCTATTTTCAGCAGGTAGGCGGCATCACGTGCGAGCTAATAAGCGGCGAGATCACCTATGGGCTTGAGCGCTTGGCGATGTATCTACAAAACAAAGACGACGTTTACGACATCGTCTGGGACGACAAGGCGGGGCTAGTAACTTACGGCGACGTGCATAAAAGGGGCGAGTTTGAGTTCAGCAAATACAACTTCGAGCTTGCGGACACCGCGATGCTTTTTAATCAGTTTGAAAACTGCTTCGGCGAGTGCAAGAGCATCCTAAAGCACGGCCTGGCGCTTCCCGCGTATGATTACTGCATGCTCGCGGCGCACACGTTCAACGTCCTTGATGCGCGCGGAGCGATCTCGGTCACGCAGAGGCAGGATTATATTTTAAAGATCCGCGATCTTGCCAAAAACTGCGCGCTTTGCTATGCAGATCCGCAAAAATACGTCGCCGAGCTGGATGCCGCGACGTGCAGCGATAAAAAAAGCGGCAAAGAGGGCGGCGCGGCAAACGCAAACTCCGCAGGCGCAAATTTAAAAAACGCTTGCGGCAAGCAAAATTCCGCAGACAAAGCGGATGAAAGCGCAAAGTAGGATTTATGAAAACGGGCGAAATTTATGAAATTTTAAACGCCGCCGCGCCATTTTGCGACGCGGAGGCGTGGGATAATAGCGGGCTAATGCTCGGAAGCTTGGATGATGAAATTTCAAAAATCTATCTAAGCCTTGACGTCACTAGCGAGCTGGTGCGCGAGGCGGAGGCGGGCTCGCTTTTGGTGGTACACCATCCGCTAATTTTTAGCCCGCTAAAATCGCTTGATCCGCGGCTTTATCCTGCAAATTTGATCTATGAGATGATCCGCAAAAATATCTCGCTTATCGCGATGCATACGAACTTTGACAAGCACGTTTTAAACGGATTCGTAGCGCGCAAAATTTTAAAATTTGAAATTACGGATGAGCGGGAATTTTTGGTTTTCATGCGCGCGGATTTGAGCTTTGAGCAGCTGTGTGCACAGATAAAGCGCAAGCTTGGCATCGAGCATCTACGCGCCGTAAAGACGAAAAATTTCATCCAAAGTGTCGCGCTTTGCACCGGCAGCGGAAGCGAACTAAATCAAAGCTTAGGCGTGGATTGTTTCATCACGGGCGATATAAAATATCACGCGGCGCTTCAAAATTTAGAAAACGGCGTGAGTTTGATCGACATAAATCATTTTGAAAGTGAGCGCTATTTTGGGCGCGCGCTCGCACCTTTCTTGCAAAAAAGCAAAATTGAAGTTATAATAAGCGAGCAAAAAAATCCATTTACGTATTATTAAAGGAAAAAGATGAACAAATATTTAAGCCAATTGGTAGAGCTTTGCGAATTCGATAAGCAGCTGGACGGATTTAAGCCTAAAATCGAGGCCGCACAGGAGAAGCTGAGTAAAAAAAGTACTGAAATAAACGGCGCAAAAGAACAGATCGAAACTCTAAATGAGGAGATCGCCGAGCTAAAATCTCAAATTTTACAAGCAAACGCGCAGCTTAGCGCATTTTCGTCCAAGCTAAAAAGCACGGGCAAAAAAAGCGGCGCGGCAAAAACCGAAAAGGAGATCAAGGCCCTTAGCGTCGAAGAGGACATCGCAAAAGAGCAGCTCGAGGCCACAAACGAGGAGATCGAAAGGCTGGAAAAGATCGTAGCCGTAAAGGAAGCGCTCGTAAAAGAGCAGAGCGAAAAGCAAGAGGCATTTGAAGCCGAGTTAAAAAGCCTGCAGGAGCAGGTAAGCGCCGAGATGGGCGAGGTCGAGGTCGCTCGCGGCGCGATCTACGCCAAGCGCGATAAACTAATGCAGGCGATGAACCCAAAAACCGTCTCATTCTACGAAAAGATCCGCAAGTGGGCGGGCAACACGGCGGTCTCGCCGGTGCGCAAACAGGCCTGCTACGGCTGCTTTATGCGCATAAGCGACAAGACCTATTCCGCGGTCATCAAAAGCGACGACATCGTAACCTGCCCGTATTGCGGCAGAATTTTATATAAAGAAGCCGAGTGATCTACACCGCCTTGGCGTTTTTGGCGTGGCTCGTCGCTGCGCCTTTTATTTTTATCCTAAGCTTTAAAAAAAAATACCGCACGAGCCTGAAGGCGCGATTTTTTCTATACAAAAACCCTAAATTTAGCCCCGCCGCGGTGCACTTTCACGCCTGCAGCTTGGGCGAAGTAAACGCTCTTGCGCCGCTAATTTCTAAATTTGAGAGAGTCGCGCTTAGCACGACCACGCAGACGGGCTTCGGTGCGGCGCTCTCTCTCACGCCGAACTCTCGCTACCTGCCGTTTGAAAATTGGCTTCCGTTTTGGCTTACGGGCAGCCGCGTGCTGGTAATTTTCGAAGCGGAGCTGTGGCTAAATTTGATCCGCACCGCTAAATCGCGCGGAAGCTACGTAATCCTGCTAAACGCGCGTATTAGCGACCGCTCGTACGCGAGCTATCTGCGCTTTAAGTTTTATTATCGCAAAGTGTTTGAAAATATCGATCTGGTGCTTGCGCAAAGCGAGCTTGATGCGGCGCGGTTACGGGAGCTCGGCGCAAAAAACATAAAGGTCGCGGGCAACATAAAAAGCGCGAATATCGCCGTTGCGACGAAAGACTATTCCGCCGCGGCCGCAAATAGCTTCGTGCTTACGATCTCAAACACTCACGAGAGCGAAGAGGAGCTCATTTTATCAAATTTAAACGATTTTATAAAATTTCACGGCTCGCAGAATTCGCCCAAAAAAGACCCATACGCAGCGGGTGCCCGCGGCGATAAAAGCTTGCCTGGGGCTGAGCTTCATGGCGAGACAGGCTCGCCCGAGATTGTAAATTTAAACGCAGCTTCTTTGGATGCGACGACTTCAAGCGACGCTTCGTCCGCCGTGCCGAATACGGCGCCTTTAAACGGTGCGTCTTTAAATTCTGCCGTACCGAATGCAGCGCCTGCGATCGCCGCGCCGCAAAAGCTAAAAATCATCCTGGCGCCGAGACATCCTGAGCGCTTCGAAAAGGTATGTGAAATTTGCAAGGCTTGGGCGGATGAGCACGGGCTTAGCTTTGAACGATTTAGCGAGGGCGCTGGGCTTGAGAGCGATTTTATTTTGCTTGATGCCTTCGGCGAGCTAGCGAACTTTTATAAAATTTCAAACGTCGCGATCTTGGGTGGCAGTTTTTTGCGCAATATCGGCGGACATAGCCCGATCGAGGCGGCGAGCTTCGGCGTGCCGATCATCAGCGGGCGATTTTTTCATAATCAAAAGGCGCTGTACGCGCTCGTACAAAACATCGCTCTGTGCGACGCGAACGAAATTTCGAACGCTTTAAAAGAGCCGCTAAAGGGCACGCGGATAGATAAAATTTGCGATCTGCAAGAGATAGAAAATTTAATCAAGGAAAGAATTTAATGCAAGAAAAAGCCTACAAACTGCTGGCGGCGCAGGAAAATATCTCTCACAATGAAGCCAAAGCCCTCATCGACGCGGGGCTTGTAAGCGCGCGCGACGCAAAGATCGCTCTAGCGCGCGAGATGCTCGGCGAAAATACTAAATTTAGCGTGATGAAGCCCGCAAAACCCGCGATCATTTACGAGGATGAGAACGTTTTGGCGGTCAATAAGCCGCCCTTTATGAGCAGCGAAAATTTGGAAAAAATCTATAAATTCGGGCTTCTAAACCGCCTGGATAAGGAGACTAGCGGCGTCGTGCTGCTGCATAAAAACGAAGAATTTCGCGAGGCGGCGATTGCGGAGTTTAAAAATTTGCGCGTGAAAAAAAGCTACATCGCGATCGTAAAAGGGATCGTAAGCGAAGAGATGAAATTTGACGAGCCTATTTTGACGATAAAGACCAGAAGCGGCGCGTTTTCTAAAATTTCGCCAAACGGTAAGAGCGCATTTAGCGAGGTTTATCCGCTGATGGTAAGCGGCAAAAAATCGCTCGTAAAAGTGCGGATCGAAACGGGCAGGACGCATCAGATCCGCGTGCATCTAGCAAATGCGGGATTCGGCGTAATAGGCGATGAAAAATACGCTAAAAGCCGTGCGAAGCGGATGTTTCTGCACTCGTACGAGACTGAAATTTTAGGGCTTAAATTTAAAGCTCCGCTAGGTACAAGCTTCAACGAATTCGGCTTTGAAATTCCTAAGGATCTCTGATATTCAATGGCTTTTAAGTTAATTTTAGGTAACATCGCAAGTTTAAAAATTTTATAAGGGATCAAAGTGTTTGAGATCATAAGCGAGTCGTTTAAAAACGCGGTCAATAAATTAAAAACAATCGATGACGAAAAAGCTTTAAAAAACGCTTTGGAGACGCTAAAAAAGGCGCTTTTAAAGGCCGACGTGCATCACAAAGTCGTAAAGGATTTTTTGGCGCTTGTCGAAGCCGATCTTCGTATCGGTACGATAGGGCAGAAGCCATTTTTGCAGTCCATCAAGACAAATTTGACTAAAATTTTAACGGCGCCTAGAGGCAGCAGCCAGGGATTTGTGTTCGCTAGCACGCCTCCTACGGTAGCTTTGATGACGGGACTTCAAGGAAGCGGAAAATCCACAAGCACGATAAAACTCGCGAATTATCTGAAACTTCGTAAAAAAAAGGTCTTGGTCGCAGCGTGCGACTTGCAGCGTCTAGCCGCGGTCGAGCAGCTCCGCCAGCTTTGCGAAGCAAACGAGATCGAGCTATTTTTCATCGAGGGCGAGAGCGATCCGTTAAGGGTTGCGCAGAAGGCGCTAAGCAAGGCTAAAAGCGGGCTTTATGACGTATTGCTCGTAGATACGGCGGGACGTCTCGCGATAGATGAGGCGCTAATGGCGCAGCTTACAGAGATGAAAAAAGCTCTAAATCCGCATGAAATTTTTTACGTAGCGGACGCCATGAGCGGTCAAGACGGCATTAAAACGGCCGCTAAATTTGATGAAATTTTAGGCCTTACTGGCGTGATCTTAAGTAAATTTGATGCCGATACCAAAGGCGGCGTAGCCCTTGGTATCGCGCAGCAGCTGGGTATCCCGCTTCGCTTTATCGGAACCGGCGAAAAGGTGGCCGATCTGGAGGGCTTTATACCCGATAGAATCACCGGCCGCATTATGGGCGAGGGCGATTTAGCGACGCTGGCCGAGAAAACAAGCGCCGTTTTTGACGAAAGAGAAGCTAAAGCTTTGAACAAAAAGATCAAAAAGGGCGAGTTTAATTTCAACGATTTCGTAAATCAGCTAGAAAGTGTGAAAAAGCTCGGTAATATGAAAAATTTAATCGGCATGATCCCGGGGCTTTCCGGCATGGCGAATAAGATAAAAGATATCGATTTGGAAAACTCCAAAGAGATACTTCATATCAAAGCGATGATCAATTCTATGACGCCGAAAGAGCGCGAAAATCCGGAACTGCTAAATAATTCGCGCAAGCGCAGGCTTGCTGCCGGCGCGGGGCTTTCGCAGGTGGAGGTGAACCGCTTCTTAAAGCAGTTCGCGGGCGCTTCGAAGCTTGCGAAAAAATTTTCGGGCAAGGGCGGCATGCAGGGGCTTGCCTCAATCGCTCAAAGGCAAAATTTACCGAGATAATTTCTCGGTAGAGTTTGCAGATGTTTAAGTTTTAGCCATCTGCAAGTTCTAAAACTTACAAAAATTTAAGGAGAAAAAATGGCAACAGTTGTTAGGCTTACAAGAATCGGAAGAAAGAAGCAGCCTTTTTACCGCATCGTGGTAACGGATAGCAGGAAAAGACGCGACGGCGGCTTTATCGAGACGATCGGTTTTTATAATCCGTTAAAGCAGAGCGATAATATCAAATTTGACGTGGAACGTTTGGCATACTGGAAGAGCGTAGGCGCGAAGTTAAGCGATAGGGTCGCTCAAATCACAAGCAAATAAAATGGTAGAAAATTTTATAAAAGAATACGCAAAGTTGATCGCCGACTATCCGCAGTCCGTCTCTACGCAAAAGCGGGTCGGTGAAAACTTTACCGAGATCATCGTCTATGCCGACAAGGCCGACACCGGCAAACTCATCGGCAAGGACGGCAAAATGATAAACGCCATAAAGACCGTCATCATCGGCTACAAAGCAAAAGATCCGATCAATTATAAAATTACCGTCAAAGCCAAAGATGCCTGATGATCTTTTAGAGGTCGCGAAGCTCGGTCGGACTATCGGCCTAAAGGGCGCGGTTAAAATTTTCGATCGCAGCGACTTCCCCTCTCAGTTTAAAAAAGGCGCCAAATTTTATCTGCGAAACGGCGAAATTCTAGAAATTCTATCCTTCAACGGCGCAAATTCTAGCGCTATTTTTAAAAATTACGAAAGCGTAGAAGCGGCGGCAAATTTAACCAACCAAATTCTTTACCGAAGCAAAGAGGACACGCGGAAATTTTGCAAATTACAAAAGGGCGAGTTTTTTTACTTCGATATTATCGGGCTTGAAATTTACGAAGACGGCGCGGTTTTGGGGCGCGTAAAGGACATATCGCAGATCGGAAGCGGCTATCTTTTTGAGGTAGAAACGGATGAAAGCTTAATCTCGCAGGCTTTGCCGAAAGAATTTTTCATCCCCTACGTGGATGCCTATGTGAAAGAAATTTCGCTTAACGAGCGTAAAATTTTTACACAAAACGCGCGCGCGATTTTGGAAAATTCATGAATTTTATCTTCATCTCGCTGTTTGAAAATCTCATCGCGCCGTATTTTGAGGACTCTATTTTAAAGCGCGCGGTCGATAAAAAAATAATTGCGACGCATTTTTTTAATCCGCGAAATTTCACGGCAAATCGGTATAAAAAGGTAGATGATTATATGATAGGCGGCGGTGCTGGGCTTTTGATCGGTACGGAGCCGCTTGCTAAGACGATCGAACATGTAAGAGCTAAATTTAAAAACACCAAGGTTATCTACCTTTCGCCCGCCGGTAAAAAATTTAACCAAAACGATGCCAAGCGCCTAAGCGGCGAAGAGGGCCTATGCTTTATCTGCGGGCGCTACGAGGGGATCGATGAGCGCATAGTCGAAAGATATGTAGATGAAATTTTTTGCATCGGCGATTTCGTCCTTACCGGCGGCGAGCTCGGCGCGCTTTGCATGTGTGATGCGATAAGCCGCAACATAAAGGGCGTTTTAGGCAACGAAAGCTCGCTTGTTGAAGAAAGTTTTGAGGGCGGAATTTTAGAGGCGCCCGCATTTACAAAGCCTGATGTTTTTGAAAATTTACCTATAGTTTCAGAGTTTTTAAAGGGTAATCACGCTAAAATGCGCAGCTTAAAAAATCAAATGGCGCTATGCAAAACGAGGTTCTTCCGCCCGGATATGTACCGAAAGATCGCCAGAAATAAAGGAAATTTATGAAAAATAAATATATTCAAGCGTTCGAGGACGCTCAGATCACAAGCAAAAGTGTGCCTGATTTCCGTGCCGGCGACACCTTAAAGGTAGCCATCAGGATCAAAGAGGGCGATAAGAGCAGAATTCAAAATTTCGAGGGTACCTGCATTGCGCGTCGCGGAAACGGCGTCAGCGAGACTTTTATCATCCGCAAGATCGGCGCTAATAGCGTCGGCGTAGAGAGAATTTTCCCAATCTACAGCGAGAGTATCGAAAGTATCGAGGTTTTAAGAAAAGGACGCGTTCGCCGCGCGAAGCTATTTTACCTACGCGACAGACGCGGTAAAGCGGCTAAAATCAAAGAGCTTAGAAAATAATCCTTTAAATTTACGCTTCTCAATTAAAAAAAGGAACCTCTTTTTATAATGCGCGAGATTTTAAAAAATTTCGCGCAAAATCTACTCGCATTAAATCTAAAATTTTACAACTTTTCCATTAAAATTTTTAATTCTAAACTGCCTAAAAATCGTCTTTTCCTATAGAAAAAGATAAAATATATCCTGATTTTATTTGCGTTTAAAAATATTACTATAAAATGCAAATTTTAATTTAGAAAGCTCGCGCTAAATTCGAGGATTCGGCCGAGTAAAAATTTATTCAGTAAAGAGCGAGATGTGATTTTTTTAGGCATTGACGTAGGATCAACCACTGTTAAAACGGTAGTTTTAAACGAAAGATATGAAATTTTAAGCAAGAGCTACGAGCGGCATTTGGCAAAGCCCAAGGAGTTGGTGCTGGATAAAATTTTGCAAATCCAAAAAACCTATGCAGGCGAGCAATTCAGCGTCGCCATAGCGGGTTCGGCGGGCATGGGTATCGCCAAAAATTGCAAAATTCCGTTCGTCCAAGAGGTTTTCGCTACCTCGCTCGGCGTCAAGCGGATGTTTCCAAAGACCGATGTCGTCATCGAGCTGGGCGGTGAGGATGCTAAAATTTTATTTCTCACGGGCGGGCTTGAAGAGCGTATGAACGGCTCATGCGCGGGCGGTACCGGCGCATTTATCGATCAGATGACCAACCTTTTGCATCTGGACATCACGGAGCTCGACCGCCTAAGCTTTGCGGCTAATAAAATTTACCCGATCGCCTCACGTTGTGGCGTATTTGCTAAAAGCGACATTCAGCCGCTACTAAATCAGGGCGTTAGAAAAGAGGATATTTGCGCTAGTATCTACGCCGCGGTCGTCGAGCAGACGATCTCAGGGCTTGCGCAGGGTCGCGAGGTCAAGGGCAATATCCTATTCTTGGGCGGTCCGTTGTTTTTCCTAAAAGGCCTTCAGAAGCGCTTTAAAGAGGTGCTAAAGCTTACCGACGAAACCGCGACCTTTCCCGACATCGCGCCTTACTTCGTGGCTTACGGCAGCGCGCTGTACGCAAAAGATACGGGCGAGACGTTAAATTTAGAGGAGACGATCGCGCTTTTAAAAAAGGAGCCTGACAGGACCGCGCTGGAAGCCGAGCCGCCACTTTTTAAAGACAGGGCGGAATTTGACGAGTTCACCGCTCGCCATGCCCGCGCAAGCGTGCCTAAGGTGGATATCCACACCTACAGCGGAGATGCGTATTTGGGCGTGGATTGCGGCAGCACTACGATCAAAGTCGTGCTTATGGGCGCAAACTACGAGCTACTGTATAAATTTTACTCCTCCAATAAAGGCGATCCGGTCGATATTCTACTGCCGCGCCTTGAGGAACTATACGATCTTTGCGGTGACCGCATTAAAATTAAAGGCAGCGGCGTTACCGGCTACGGCGAGGATCTCATTAAAACCGCCTTTCGCTTTGATTACGGTATCGTCGAGACAATCGCGCATTATAGTGCTGCGCGCCACTTCAATCCGAAAGTAGATTTTATCATCGACATCGGCGGGCAGGACATCAAGTGTTTCTCCATTAAAGATGGCAATATCGATTCTATCGTGCTAAATGAGGCATGTAGCTCGGGCTGCGGCTCGTTTTTGCAGACCTTTTCAAATTCCTTGGGTTACGATATCAAAGATTTTGCAAACCTAGCCCTTTTTGCAACCCATCCCGCCAAGCTTGGTAGCCGCTGCACGGTCTTTATGAACTCTTCGGTCAAGCAGGCTCAAAAGGACGGCGCTACGATCGAGGACATCAGCGCTGGACTTGCTATTAGCGTCATAAAAAACGCGATTTACAAGGTCATCCGAGTGCGAAACGCCGACGATTTGGGTCAAAACATCGTAGTGCAGGGTGGTACCTTTTTAAATAACGCTGTGCTGCGTGCCTTCGAAAAAGAGCTCGGCAAGGACGTGATCCGTCTAGATATCAGCGAGCTTATGGGCGCATACGGCGCGGCGCTTTTTGCCAAAAATAACGCAAACGAGCACACTGATATGATCAGTCGTGCAGAGCTTGAAAATTTCACTCATCGCAGCGAATTTAGCGTCTGCAAGCTCTGTACGAACAAATGCCCGCTTACGATCAGCTACTTCGGCGATACTAAATTTGTCTCGGGCAATAAATGCGAGCGCGGCGCGGGCAAGGAGATCCGCCACGACATTACGAATTTATTTGAGTTTAAAAACGAGCTTTTGCGAAAATATCGCAAGCCACCGAAGCAGGATGCGCCGCAGGTTGGAATTCCGTTTGTTTTGAATATGTTTGAGATGATCCCGTTTTGGAGTGCGTTTTTTGAAAATTTAGGCATGAGCGTCATGCTGTCGCAAAAGCCGCGAAAAGAGACGCTGTTTTTAGCAAGCCAGAGCATCCCGAGCGACACCGTCTGCTACCCGGCTAAAAGCGTGCACGGCCACATCTACGATCTTTTAAACAAGGATGTGGATTTTATCTTTTATCCATGCATGAGCTACAGCCTCGATGAAAATATCAGCGAGAACTGCTACAATTGCCCCGTAGTCGCATACTACCCCGAGCTGATTCGCTCAAACGTAGGGGCGCTGGAGGAGAAAAAATTCCTCTACCCGCACGTGGATCTTAACATGCAAGATTCGTTTTGCAAAACGATGCAGGCTGAGCTAGCGGACGCCGGGTATAAATTTCATTCCGACGCCGTGAAAAACGCCGTCTTGCAAGGCCTTAAGGAGCTGCAAAACTATAAAAATACCATTTTAATAAAAGGCGAGGAGACCCTAAAAGAGATACAAAGCAGCGGTGCCAGCGCCATTGTGCTAGCGGGTCGTCCGTATCATATCGACAAGACGATCAACCACGGCATCGATCGCTATCTAAATTCCTTGGGCTTTATAGTGCTTAGCGAGGACGCACTGCCGCTTAGCAGGGTGCAGACGAAAAGCCTTAATCAATGGACCTACCATGCCAGGCTTTATAGCGCGGCGCAGTTTGTTTGTAAATACCCGCGCATGCAGCTGGTGCAGCTAGTTAGCTTCGGCTGCGGGATCGATGCGATCACGGGCGACGAGGTGCGCGACATACTGCGCCAAAACGGTAAAATTTACACTCAACTTAAAATCGACGAGGTTACGAACCTAGGCGCCGTTAAAATTCGTCTGCGTAGCCTAAAAGCGACTATGATAGAGCGCGAAAGGCAAGGCGCGCAACAAGAAGCAAGAAAGGATGCGCGCTAATGTTTGCTAAATTTACGAAGGATATGAAAGCGACCCACACGATATTGATCCCCACGATGATCGATCCGCATTTTCGCTTTATGCAAGGCGTGCTGCGCGACGAGGGCTATAAGAGCGTCCTACTCGGCGAAAATCGTCAAAATATCGTCGAGGAGGGGCTTCGCAGTGTGCATAACGACATGTGCTACCCCGCGTTGCTCGTCATCGGGCAGTTTATCGACGCGCTCAAAAGCGGCGAGTTTGATACGCACAAAGTAGCGCTTCTCATCAGCCAAACGGGCGGCGGCTGCAGAGCGAGCAACTACATAAATTTGCTTCGCAAAGCGCTTGAGGACAGCGGCTTTAGCTACGTCCCTGCGATCTCGTTAAATTTCGGCTCGCTAGATGAGAATGAATTTAGCCTCGGCAAAAAATCGCTTCTAAAGCTCTTTGCCGCGATATTTTACGGCGATTTGATGATGGGACTATATAATCAGTGCAAGCCCTACGAAAAGATCAAAAATCAAACGAATGAAATTTACGAACTCTGCGCCGAGCGGATCAAAAATTTGACCGATCAAAGATCGTTTTTCAATCTCAAGAAAAATTTCAAATTTATCCTCTCACAGTTCGCTAAAATCGAGCGTGACGATAAGCCGCGAGTAAAAGTGGGCATCGTGGGCGAAATTTATCTCAAATACTCGCCCATCGGCAACAACGGCCTAAACGCCTACCTCATCCGCGAAAACGCCGAGCCCGTAAATACGGGGCTGATGGACTTCGTGCTTACCTGCATCTACGATGCGGTCTACGACAAGCAGCTCTACGGCAAGGGCGGCGCGGCGTATTACGGCTCGCTTGCGGTCGCTAAAGTAGTGGAATTTTTCCAGCGCATGATGATTAAGCAGATGAAGCGCTTCGGATTTCGCGCGCCGAGCCCATTTAGCGAGGTTCGTGCCGCCGCCGATGGCTACATCGGTCATGGCGTGAAGATGGGCGAGGGCTGGCTGCTGACGGCGGAGATGGTCGAGTTTATGCGTCACGGCATACAAAACGTCGTGTGCGCGCAGCCCTTTGGCTGCCTGCCGAACCACATCATCGCGCGCGGAATGATCCGAAAGATCAAACAGAACTACCCGCAAGCAAACATCGCCGCTATCGACTACGACCCGGGCGCAAGCGCGGTAAATCAAGAAAACCGCATAAAGCTGATGCTTGCTAACGCAAATCGAAAGTAGCCCGCCACATATCAAAAATGGCTTTGGAATTTTAGATTCTAAAGCCTACCGTAAAATTTTAAAATTTAAAAGCAAGCTCGCGATGACGGTTAAATTTTGACGCGCAAATAGCTCGCTTCCTTCCGAGAAATTTCCTCGAGATTTTAAAATTTTAAAATCTTGGCAGTGCCATTGCGCTTATTTTGCCTTTTCCGTGCGTTTTGGTTTCAATTCTTGCGAAATTTCATCGGAATTTTATGGAAGTCCGCGCGAAATTCTACGCGTCGCCGCCATAGAATTCCACCGCAGAATTCTATTCCGCTGCGCCGTAAAATTCCACTCTCATTAAGGCAAAATTTAATACAATCCGTCTTTAAATTTTACGAAGGAAGTTTATGAAATTTTGGATTTGCGGCGCGGTTTTGGCACTATGCTGTGGGATTTTTAGCGGATGCGCGAGTAAGAATTTGCCGGGCTACATGCAAGGGCGCGAGCATATCATCGCTATGAGCGCGGCGTCTGGCGGTCAGCTGCGTATGAGCGGCGAGATTTATGATTACGTATTTGATGCAAATCTTAGTGCCGTGCGCGCCAAGGTTGCGAGTCTGGCGTCGCTAAATAAAGACGCGATAAGGCGCAACGTAAGCATGCTCACGATCGACAGATACAATGAAGGCAGTGATGCCGCATATATCCAGCACGAAATCGAGCTCGTAAAATACGATCTACCGCTATCCGTGCAGGCTAAGCTGATGGACGACCCAGAGCAGCTGGAGCCCGCGTATAGTTCTACGTTTCGTTACTCTTATCTGATCGAAGGCAAATATTTTAAGCGCCTAAAAGATCACGACGAGCTACGCAGATCGCACCGCCTAGGCGTGCCGATCGAGTATCCCGCGCGTATAGCGGTCGATAGCGGGATCAAAAGCGAGCGCGATGCAAAAATGGATACCGATATACAAGGACTCATCGTAATGCCGCTAATGATGCCGGTGCTGCTTTTAGGCAGTATCCTAGGCGGCTAGAATCGACTGAACCACGGAAGTGAAATTTTATTGATTTAGATTCTAAAGTAGTGGCGGACAGAGAGGGATTTGAACCCTCGAGCCCCGGTTAGAAGCTGCACCCTTAGCAGGGGTGTGGTTTCGGCCACTCACCCATCTGTCCACAAAAAGAAATCGCATTATACATAACTAATCTAATAATGGGCTTAAATTAGCTTAGCTCGCAGAATTTATCACCGCGCGGAATTTTGAGCCGGCGGCACAAAGAGCTATAACGAGTCAAAACACTCGGCGTAGATAATTTATACTTGCTTACATAGCTTCTGCGAAACTTAAAACTTACGCGAGCTTTTAAAGTCTATGCGAGCAAAAAATTTACGTCCATGCGTTATTTTGCGGCGAAATTTTAAAATTTTAAATTTTTCTAGGGCGCGAATTTTAAAATCCGGCTTACAAACAAAATTTCAAAACCCCGTGCAAGTGCAAAATTTTAGAATTTAGGGTTTTACGATCTGCGTAATTCTAAAATTTTAAGCATAGTTAAGCTTTAAAATTTCGAAAATTTCAAAGCTTAAAAATTTCAATAATTTTGGTTGCGAGGATCTTAAAATTTGGAATTTTTTTAAAATTCTAAATTTTAAGATTGAAGACACTCTAAGATTACGCAAATATAAAAGCCTTAAAAATTCTAAGAATTCCAAAGGCTAGAAATTTTAAAATTTTAATATCAATCAGATTCTAAAACCCCATTAGCTAAAGCGTTTAAAATTCCAAGAATTCCAAATATGTGCGATTTATTCGCCTAGAGCTTTGTCGATGAGCTTGACGTCTTCGCTTGCGCTGCCGTCGATGACTAGGGCTTGATCGCCGCCACTTACAGCGCTTTTTCCATTAAATTTTGCGCCCACTTCGATGCCGAAGCTTTGCGATAGCACGTCGCCTACGAGCACACCGCCGCCTAGCAGCTCGACGAGCTCGGCTTCGATATTGCCGAAAAATTTGCCGCTGATTACGATATGTTTGGCCCTAATCGAGCCGCGCGCGGTACCATTTTTACCGATGACGACGGTATTATCGGAGATCACGTCGCCTTCGACATTGCCGTCGATATGCAAAATGCACGACAGGTGCAGCTCTCCTTTGATGAGCGTGCCTGACGAGATTATTGTTGTTTGAGCGGTGTTTGCATCGCCTTTATTAAAGATTGCCATGGGACATCTTCCTCCTTAGTAAAAATTTCTTTGTAATTTTTTTCGTTCCAGTTGATGAAATTTAGCGGATCTAACGGCAGCTGCAAAAACCTAATCTCGTAGTGCAGATGAGGTCCGGTGCTAAGCCCGGTGTTGCCGCTAAAAGCGATGAGATCGCCTTTGTTTACAAACTCGCCTACTTTGCGAGTTAAATTTGAATCCAAATGCGCATATCGTGTCGTAAAGCCGTAATTATGTCGGATCTCGACTAGATTGCCGTAGCCCGTAGCACCCGCGCCGCTGTATTGGATGATACCGTCTGCAGGCGCGTAGATAGGCGTTTTAGGCGGCGTACGTAGATCAACGCCTGGGTGGAATTGCTTGCGCTTTAAGATAGGATGGTTGCGCCAGCCGAATTTCTCGCTGAGCTGATGAGTGCGCATGACCCTGCCGTTTGGGATCTGCATAAAAATTTCTTTGATCAGTGCGTCGGAGAATTTTTCGTTGATGATCTTTTGCGCACGCTCTTTGATCTCTTGTTCGGAAGTAGGTTTGATGTGAGATAGGCGGTCGATCGCGCGCTCATCCTCCTCAGGATCAAGCCCAAACTGATGCTCCAAATCCGAAATTTTACCCTCGATGGCTTCAAATTCCATCTGACTTGCCGCGATACCGTCGCGAAGTTTTTGATTTAGCTCGTTAAGCTCGGTTTTGGTTCGCGAAAGGCTATCGATTTTAGAGCCCAGATACCTGATATATAGCGCACCCGTGACGAAAACGGTAAAAACAAATAGCACCAAATATAACGCGATCTTTTTGATGATTTGCGAAAGCAAAAAATTCCTAGAGCCGTTAAGGTCGGTTATAGTTATCATAAATTTGTTTTTCATAATGCGGCATTATAATGCAGCATAGCTGAAATTTCAAAAAAATTGTAGATAAATTTAAAAGCCATTTAATTTTAAAATTTCACTAAAAGATAAAATTTATTACTTAGTATAATTATAATTTAAGTAAATCTTGCTATAATTACAGCAATTTTAAATAAAGGAGACACAATGTCAAAAACAGTAAAACAATTAAACAAACTTCAGGCGGACGCTCATGCGTTCTTTGTTGCATTCCACGATTATCACTGGAATGTTAAAGGCTTGCAATTCGCGCAGGTTCACGCTTACACCGAGAAAGCATATGACGAGATGGGCGAGCTTTTCGACGATATGGCTGAGCGCGCGCTTCAAATAGGTGGCAAGGCCGTAACTAAGGCTAAGGATCTAATTGAGCTTTCAAAAGACGCTCCGATTAGCGTAAAAGATAGCTATAGCGTATCTGAGGTACTTGAGGATGTTAAAAAAGCCTACGAGTATTTGGTAAAAGAATTTAAAAAGCTTCAAGAGATTGCTGAGGAGGAGGGCGACGATACGACTTCAAATATTGCGCAGGATCACTATGGCGATTATGAAAAACGCCTATGGATGCTAAGCTCAATGCTAAGCAAATAATCCTTGCAAATCCTTTCAAAATTATTAGGGGCATATGCCCCTAAAATCCATTAAAGTTAATATTGAAATTTCAAAAAATTTTAAAATTCTAAGATTACATTTTCACGCTAAAATTTTAAATTATGCTTGAAAACTGAAGCTAAATCGCTCATTCAAAGCAAAATTCATGTAGGTTTTAAATTTCATATCATCGAAATCTAACTCATTCGCCATGTAAAATCATAACTCTTTTTATAAAGCTCGGTTTCATTTAAAATTTTGCCGCGTTGTTAAAATTTCCTTGCCGATTTCAAATTTCGTAGCCGTAAAAATTCTAAGAGCTAAGGCTTTGCAGCTCAAGAATGGTATTTGCTAAGAGATCGTCTGTGATAAATTTGTATTTCTTTTTAGCGTCTGATGATAAATTTTTACTTGTAGTTTTACTATTTTGATTATTTTTAAAACCTCGGTGCTTATAAATGAAGCGGAATTTTAAAAATTTCAAAGAATTTCGCAAATTCCGCAAAATTTTGCAATTTCACGGAATTTTGATTTTAATAGAATTTGGTTCGAGCCTTAAAAATTCTCTTCAGTATTGTGGTCACTGACATTGTCCCACGGCAGCTTCATTCCGCCCAGGATATGAAAGTGCAGATGCATCACCTCCTGACCCCCATTTTCGCCACAGTTGCAAACGAGACGGTATCCGCTCTTATCAAGCCCCATTTTGCGAGTTACTTCTTGGATAAAAGCGCTCATTTTGCTCATCACTTCAGGCGGCGTTACTTGGAAGTTTTCGTAGCATTTCTTAGGGATCGCCAGGATATGGATTGGCGCTTTTGGGTTGATGTCGTGGAAAGCCAAAAATTCATCGTTCTCTAACACTTTGTTACACGGGATTTCGCCGTTTACGATCTTTTCGAAGACGTTCATTTTAGATCCTTTTATGAGGTTTAAATTTAGCCGCGATTATAGCCAAAAAATCCAAACACGCAAATTTACCTAGCTTTTATCAAATTTTAACTACAATCGCGCCATTAATTTAACCACAAGGATAGAATTTGCAAGAGATTAAAGCAAAAATAGACGCCGCATCGAGCTTAAGCGAGCTGGAAGCCGTGCGCTTGGAGCTTTTCGGCAAAAAAGGCATCATAACGGCGCTTTTTTCCGAGCTCAAATCCGCAGCGCCCGAGCAGAAAAAAGAGCTTGCCGTAAGCGCGAATGAAAAGCGCGATTATTTCAGCGAGCTCATCGCCGCAAAAAAGGCGAGCCTGGAAGAGGCAGAGCAAAAAGAGGCGATGAAAAATGAAGCGAGCGACGTCACGCTTTTTAACGAAAATGTAAGCTGCGGCGCGCTGCATCCGGTGATGGAGACGATGGATAAGATCATAGATTACTTCATCGCGCAAAATTTCAGCGTCGAAAGCGGTCCGCTCATCGAGGACGACTTTCATAATTTCGAGGCGCTAAATTTACCCAAATACCACCCGGCGCGCGATATGCAAGATACGTTTTATCTAAATGACGGGCGGCTGCTACGCACGCACACCAGCGGCGTTCAGATCCGCACGATGGAGAAATTTAAAGCTCCGCCGGTGCGTATGATCGCCCCGGGCGCGGTCTTTCGCCGCGATATGGATCTAACCCACACGCCGATGTTTCATCAAGTAGAAGGCCTCGTAGTCGAGCAGGGAGACCGCGTGAGCTTTGCAAATTTAAAATACGTTTTAGAGGAATTTTTGCGCTATATGTTTGGAGACGTAAAGGTGCGCTTCCGCCCGAGCTTCTTTCCGTTTACGGAGCCAAGCACCGAGGTCGATATCAGCTGTATTTTCTGCCACGGCGAGGGATGCCGCGTCTGTAAGCAGACGGGCTGGCTCGAGGTGTTAGGCAGCGGCGTGGTCGATCCTAACGTCTTTAAAGCAGTAGGCTGGAAAAACGTCAGCGGATACGCATTCGGGCTCGGCGTGGAGAGATTTGCGATGCTGCTACATGGTATCCCCGATCTGCGCTCGCTATTTGAAGGTGATATTAGATTATTGGAGCAGTTTAAATGATAATAACGAGAAATTGGTTGCAGGAGTGGATCGATATAAGCGAAATTTCAAGCGAAAGGCTGCTTTCTACGCTAAATTCCATCGGTCTGGAGGTTGACGCTCACAATAAAATTTCGCTTCCTAAAGGCGTCGTAGTAGGACTCGTAAAAAGCAAGCGTCGTCACGAGAATTCTGATCATCTCAATGTCTGCGAGGTTGATGTCGGTAAGCAGAGCTTGCAGATCGTCTGCGGCGCGAAAAATGTTGAGGCAGGGCAATATGTCGCAGTTAGCCTGATCGGCGCCGTGCTGCCTAACGGCCTTGAGATCAAGCCCGCCAAACTTCGCGGCGTGGAGAGCTTTGGCATGATCTGTTCGGCAATCGAGCTTGGGCTTGCCAAGACGAATGACGGCATTATGGTGCTTGATAGCAGTATCGGCGAGCTCGTGCTGGGCAAGGAGCTGCGCGAGTATGAAATTTTTAACGACGATCTTATCGAGATCGAGCTTACCGCCAACCGCGGCGACTGCCTTAGCATCTTAGGCATAGCGCGCGATCTGGGCGCGGCACTTGATCTACCGCTAAAGGAAAAGCACGAGTTTGAAGATGCCGACGGAGCGCCTGGTATCGGTAGAATTCTAAGCGTGCGTGCAAGCGACGAGGTAAGCGCTAAATTTGCTTTTCGAGCTTACGAGATCAAAGGCGAGCTGAAGTTAAATTTAAAGCAGACCTTGCGTCTTGCAAGCGTTGGTATTTTGCAAAGCTGCGCGGTGCAAAATTTCATCAACTACGCTACTCATTCTACCGGAGTATTGCTGCGCGCTTATGATTTTGAAAAGATCGCTTCCGCAGATGGCAAAGTAGCGCTTGACATAAAGCCTATGCCAAACGGCGAGTTCGGCGTTTATGCGGGCAAGAGACTGCTTAGCGTAGCAGGGATTTGCCAAGACGCGGAGCTAAAGGCGTGTTGCAGTAGCAAAGTAGTGCTATTGGAGGCAAACTATACCGCGCCACTGATCATCGCTAAAGCAGTAAACGAAAACAAAGGCCTAAAAGGTGACGAGCATGTGTATCGCTCAAGCAGAGGCAGCGAGCCAAAGCTTAGGCTGGGGCTCGATCTGCTATTTAGATTGCTACTTAAAAATAAAGCCGTTAGCCTATATGCGGGCACACAAAAGATTTCAAACGCTTTGGAGCCGCTTATCGTGGGCTTTAGCGAAAAAGAGATAAACTCAATGATCGGCGCGCAAATTCCGCGCGATAAGATCGTAAAAATTTTAAAAAGGCTGGGCTTTGATGTAGGCGTCGAAGCCGATCTAATCACCGCCAAGGTACCGCCTTTCCGCCACGATATCGTAAATTCTCACGACGTGTGCGAGGAGATCGTACGTATCGTGGGCATCGACAATATCGCCGCCGCGCCGCTAAGCTTCTACGAAAAAAACCGCCTAAACGATACCTACGTAAATTTACAAAACGGGCGCAAGCTTCGCAGCAAGGCGGCAGCAGTGGGATTTTTCGAGTGCGTGCATTATGTATTTGACGACGGGAAAGCGCTAGAGAATTTAGGCTTTGCGCCGTGCAAGGTTAAAATTTTAAATCCGATAAACGGCGAGCTGGACGCGTTAAGACCGACGCTGATTAATCATCTGCTGGAGTCTGCTGAGCGAAATTTAAAGAATTCTCGCAGAAGCGTCAAGCTTTTTGAGCTAGGAGAGGTGTTTGATGCGGACGGCAAACAGAGTCTAAGACTGAGCTTTATCGCTAGCGGACTAAAGGCGGAGCCCTCTATCGCTGCCGGCGCAAAACCTGCCGCAGTCGATTTTTTGTATTTTGCAAATTTAATCCAAAGCGTCATCGGTAAATTTAACGTCAGGCTGCCTAGCGAAAATTTGAAATTTTTAAGCGAATTCGAGCAAGCTCAGATCGAGCAGAGTGGGCAGATAGTAGGCTTTATCGGGCGCGTGGATTACGCCGTAGAAGCGGGGCGCGATCTGGATAAAAGCTATCTGTGCGAGATCGATTTTTCAAAGCTTAAATTTAAAAATATCGTAGCGGACGCTTATTCGAAGTTTCCTAGCGTATCGCGCGATCTAAGTATTTTGGTGCCGAGCGGAATACGCTTCGAGCAGATTAAGCAGTGCATAGATTCCCTTAAAATCGAGGCGCTAAAGGAGCTTATCCCGAGCGATCTTTACGGCGACGAAAGCTTGGGCGATTCAAAGAGCCTGACGATCAGGCTTGTATTTCAAGACCTTCAAAAAACGCTCTGCGACGAGGAAGTCGCGGGCTTTACCGATAAAATTTTAGCCGCGCTTAGCAGCGAGTTGGGACTTGGACTGCGATGAGAATTTTTGCGCAAGCGGGCCCTTTGCGGGCGGAGATTTCAAATATTGCCGCGGATAAATCGATCTCGCACCGTGCGGCGATCTTTTCGCTGCTAGCGGAGGGGACGAGTAAAATTTCGAACTATCTAGCCGCCGAGGATACGCTAAATACGCTAAAGATTGTGGAGCTTTTGGGCGCTTGCGTGCAGCGCGATGCGGGCGAAATTTTAATCACTCCGCCGGAGGTTATCAAAGAGCCTAACGTTCCGCTTGATTGCGGCAACTCGGGCACTGCTATGCGGCTATTTATGGGCTTTTTAGCAGGACGCGAGGGTTTTTTCGTGCTGTGCGGCGATCGGTATCTAAGCGAGCGTCCGATGAGGCGCGTTGCGGATCCGCTTTGTAAGGTGGGCGCTAAAATTTACGGACGAGCAGGCGGCGAAAAGGCGCCGATTGCGGTGCTCGGGCAGAAGCTCGGATATTTTGAGTACGCGAGCAAAATCGCGTCCGCGCAGGTTAAGACCGCTCTTATTTTAGCGGCCTTACGCGGCAGCGGATGCAGGTTTAGCGAGCCCGAGCTTAGCCGCGATCATAGCGAGCGGATGCTAAAGGCAATGGGCGCGCAAATGTCGCAAAATGGTCTTGCGATCGAAGTCGCGCCGCTTAGCTCGCCGCTTAAACCGCTTGAAATTTTTATCCCAAACGATCCCAGTTCGGCGTTTTTCTTCGCGGTCGCCGCAGCGATAACCCCGGGTTCGCGCATAGTGCTAAAAAATATGCTGTTAAACAAAACTCGCATAGAGGCGTATGAAATTTTAAAACGCATGGGCGCCGAGGTTAAATTTAATAAAACGAGCGAAATTTACGAGCAGATCGGCGATATAGAGGTTGCTTACGCGCCGCTTCACGCCGTAGAGGTGAGCGAAAATATCTCGTGGCTGATAGACGAGGCGCCTGCGCTTGCGATCGCTTTTGCTTGCGCACAAGGAACTAGTGTGCTTCAAAACGCCGCCGAGCTGCGCGTAAAGGAGTGCGACCGCATAAAGGTAACCTGCGAAGGGCTTTGCGCCTGCGGCATCAAGGCGCGCGAGCTGCAGGACGGCTGGCAGATCGAAGGCGGCGAGGCGAACGCGGCGATCATCACGCCGTGCGGAGACCACCGCATCGCGATGAGTTTTGCGATTTTAGGCTTAAGATCTGGGATGATCATCGAGGATAGCGATTGTATCGCGACGTCGTTTCCGAACTTTGCCGCAATTTTAAGACAGATCGGAGCCGGCGTTGAAGATTGAGATGGCGAAAAGCTACGGCTTTTGCTTTGGCGTCAAGCGCGCGATCAAGATCGCAGAAAGCGCCGGCGAGGCCGCTACGATCGGCGAGCTTATACATAACGCCGAAGAGATCAACAGGCTAAGGCAAAATTTCGGCGTCAAAACCTTAGAAGGCGTTAGTGAGATCAAGGACGAGCAAAAGCTCATCATTCGCACGCACGGCATCCAAAAGGACGATCTGCAAAGATTAAAGGCGCAAAATAAAGAGCTCATCAACGCTACCTGCCCCTTCGTGACCAAGCCGCAGCAGATCGTAGAAAAGATGAGCGCGGAGGGCTATGATATCGTGATCTTCGGCGATAAAAATCATCCTGAGGTAAAGGGCGTGAAATCCTACGCAAAATCACGCGTATTCGTGATCATGGATACGAAGGAACTGCAAGACGTCAAGCTTGGACCTCGCGTCGCGCTCGTTTCGCAGACTACGAAAAAGATAGAAAGCTTTACCAAAATCGCGAATTTTTTGATGCAGCGTGCTAGGGAGCTGAGAATTTTTAATACGATTTGCAATGCGACGCTGGAGAATCAAGAGGCCGTAAAAAGCCTGTCGCAAAAGGCCGACGTGATGATAATCGTAGGCGGGAAAAATTCCTCCAACACCAAGCAGCTTTTTTTAATTTCGCAGAATTTTTGCAAAGACAGCTATCTCATAGAAAACGAAAGCGAGCTTGAGCGCTCGTGGTTTGAAAACAAAAGCCTCTGCGGCATCTCCGCAGGAGCCAGCACGCCTGATTGGATCATCAAAAAGGTAGTAGCGCGAATCGAAAATTTAACGCAGAATTTATAAGCCCTCTTATCAAATTTACTCTTAGAAATTTATCAAATCGAAAGCAAATTTTAGCTAGAATCGCGCATTTTAGTTCTTTTCAAAAAAGCACAAATAAATTTAAAGGAAGCATATGGCTGAGGTGAACGAGAAGGTTCAAAACCACGCAGAGGAAGATTTTGCGACATTGTTAGAGGAGTATGACACCGGGAAGTCTCGCGACGAGGTTGTCACAGGTAAGGTTATCGCCCTTAAGGACGGCGAGGTTTTCATAGACGTAGGCAGGAAGTCGGAGGGTATTTTAGATGCCGCCGAGGTTAGCGACGATCAAGGAAACCCGCAGGTTAATGTGGGAGATGACATCAAAGTCGCTATTATCGGAAGCAGAGGCGGTCGCCCGGTCGTATCGTATAAAAAGGCTCTAAAGAAGGAAAAAGTAAAGGCATTCATCGACTCCTATGATGAAAACGCAGAGAATGTCTATGACGTTAAAATTCTATCATTTAATAAGGGCGGTTTCGTTTGTGCTAACGCAGATGATGTGGAATTTTTTATGCCTCGCTCGCAAAGCGCGCTTAAAAACCCAAATGGCGCCGTCGGTAAAAATTTCAAGGTAAAGATCATTAAAGTTGATAGAGACGAACAAAGCATCGTAGTATCGCGCAAGAAGCTACTTGATGAGGATCGCAAAGCAAGCAAAGAGGCGATCGAGAAAGTAATCGCTACCGAGGGCATCATCGAAGGCGTCGTCAAAAAGATCACCACCTACGGTATGTTTGTAGACGTAGGCGGCGTGGACGGGCTCGTGCACTACAGCGAAATTTCATACAAAGGTCCTGTAAATCCAAGCTCGCTCTACAAAGAGGGCGATAAGGTTCCAGTTAAAGTTATCAAATACGACAACGATAAAAAGCATCTCTCCCTTTCGATCAAAGAGGCGATGCCCGATCCTTGGAACGAGATCAAAGATAGCCTGGAAGTGGGCGATACTATCCGCGTAAAAGTAAGTAATATCGAGCCTTACGGCGCGTTTGTCGATCTTGGCAACGACATCGAGGGCTTCTTGCATATTAGCGAAATTTCGTGGGATAAAAATATCAAAAATCCGAAAGATTTTATCAGCGAGGGTGAAGAGCTTGACGTTGAGGTCGTAGAGATCAACCCTAGCGAGCGTAGATTGCGCGTGAGCCTTAAAAATTTACTCACTAAGCCGTTTGACGAGTTCGTTGCTAAATACAAAGTGGGCGACGTGCTAAAAGGCAGCGTCACTACGATTACGAATTTCGGCGCGTTTGTAAGGATCGACGGCGTAGAGGGGCTTTTGCATAACGAAGACGCTTCGTGGGATCGCGGCGAGAAGTGCAAAAATTTATTCAAAGTAGGCGACGAGATCGAGGTTAAGATCATCAAGATCGACAAAGATACTCAAAAAATTTCTCTAAACCACAAAGAGCTCGGCGATAGCCCGATTAGCGAGTTTGCCAAGAGTCACAATCAAGGCGATGTCGTAAAAGGCAAGATCCGCGATATTAAAGAATTCGGAATTTTTGTCGAGCTCGGAGGCGGTATAGACGCGCTTATCCGCAAGGAAGATCTCGGCAACGTAAGCGTAGATAGCCTAAAAGTGGGCGATGAGATCGAGGCTGCGATCGCCTTCATCGACGAGAAGAAAAATAGAATCCGCCTAAGCGTGCGCAGGCTGGCTCATCAGAAGGAGCGCGAGGCGCTAAACGAAATCAATAGCAACGACGACGAGAAGCAAAGCCTAGGGGATCTGATCAAAGATCAACTAAATAAATAATTCCTCCCGCAAGGCATCACCGCCTTGCGGACCTACTTCAAAAGGTTAAATTTAATGAAAACTATCATAGTCTGCGACGCAATCCACAAAATCGGTTTTGATCTGCTTAAACAAGAATCGGACGTTAAAGTAATCGACGCTACGAGCGTGCCCAAGAGCGAGCTTTACGGAATTTTAGGTGATGTGGACATTGCGATCACCAGAAGCTCTACGGCGGTGGATGAGAAATTCCTTGGCGCAGGCACCAAGCTAAAAGCGATCGTGCGTGCGGGCGTGGGCGTAGATAACTGCGATATCGACGGCTGCTCCAAGCGCGGCATTATTTTGATGAACGTACCTACGGCAAATACCATCGCCGCGGTCGAAATGACTATGTGCCATCTGCTAAATGCAGCGCGCAAATATGTAAATTCCTGCAACGATCTTAAAATTAATAGAATTTGGAAGCGCGAGAAATGGTACGGCACCGAGCTTTATAAAAAGAGCCTCGGCATCATCGGCTTTGGGAATATCGGTTCGCGCGTGGGGGTGCGCGCGCTTGCGTTTGGAATGAACGTCATCGCCTATGATCCCTATATCGAGCCCGAAAAGGCAACGAAGCTCGGAGTAAAATATACGAAAAATTTTGATGAAATTTTATCTTGCGACTTCATCACGATCCATACGCCGAAAAATCAAGAGACGATAAATATGATCGATGAGCCGCAAATAGCGAAGATGAAGGACGGCGTGCGCCTAATAAACTGCGCTAGAGGCGGGCTGTATAATGAAAAAGCGCTCGCAAACAATCTACGCAGCGGCAAGATCGCGTATCTCGGCATCGACGTTTTCGACAAAGAGCCTGCGACCGATCACGAGCTTTTGGATATCGAAAATTTAAGCGCGACTCCGCATCTTGGAGCAAATACGCTCGAATCGCAAAGCAATATCGCCAGGGAAGCCGCGGAGCAGGCGATCAGCGCCGCGCGCGGCTTAAACTATCCAAACGCTTTAAATTTGCCGCTTAAGCTCGAGGATCTGCCGCGCGGTATCGAGCCGTATATAAATTTGGTCTCCAAAATGGCCTATCTTGCGGCGCAGATCAACAAAGGCCCGATCAAATCGATTCGCATCGAGGGCAGCGGCGAGGTGGTGCAGTATCTGAAATCGATGCTCGTTTTTGCCATCGTAGGCGCGCTGCATGATTCTTTGGGCGACTCGCTAAATTACGTCAACGCTAAATTTCTTGCGGATGAAAAGGGGATTGAGACGAGCTTTGGCGAGCTTGCGCGCAGTGTTTATAAAAGCGAGATCTCGGTTAAGGTCACGACCGACAAAGCGATCTCAAACGTCGCGGGTACCGTCTTTGACGGAAGCGAAGAGCGCATCGTAAATATCGGCGGATTTAAGACCGATTTTAAGCCGAAAGGCAAGATGATAATCTTCAAAAATACCGACGTGCCGGGCGTTATCAAATCCGTAAGCACGATCCTAGCCGACGAAAATATCAATATCGCGGATTTTCGCCTAGGCAGAGGCGAGGAGGGGGACGCTTTGGCGGTCATTTTGGTCGATTCCGAAGTGCAAAAAAGCACGCTTGATAAGCTGGCGGCGCTTCAAACCTGCCTAATGGTGCGCTACGCGGCGCTTTAATCCTTTTCCGCTTAGGAGGCGAAATTTTAAATTTCGCCTCATACAAATTCTTTATAATTTAAATTTACAATCCAGCCTACGATGGTGTTTTATGAGACGATGCAGGAACGCGTGGCGAGGATTTTGGCGGACTTGACGTACGTGCAGAGCCGGCGCTTGAGGTACGTTGCGGTATGCGCTAGGCAGATATGCTTTGGCTCGCGGCTTTTGTAAACGCCGCGTGCGCTTTAAATTTAACTCTCGTCTCAAGCTTGCTTTTAAATTTAAATTTCATCCTTGCATATCTACTTTTAAATTTCATCATCGCGGCGCCGCCGATTAAATTTTGCCGCTACCTAGGTTTAGCGCTCAAAGCACTGTGCCACGATACAAAACGCGGTTAAATTTTATTTATTAGACACGGCAAGGCGTTTTTGCTTCAAATTTATGCGCGGCAGGCGCTTCATCTCTCTAATCGTATCGCCCGTTTAAATTTCGGATAGCCGCCGAGAGATTGCGCCGTTGATTAAATTTAGGGCGGCTGTCGAGAAATTACACCGCTGATTAAATTTTACGTTTTGCCGAAATTATGCTTCGCCGAAAAATTCCGTCTAGCCTAAAATGAGCAGGTACAAAATTTCAGCCGCAATGCACCCTGCTAATTTGTGAGTTTAAATGTCTCGATTAGGCTTAAAATTTTGCGGATCTGCGTTTGGTATTCGCGCGCGAGCTCTATGCTAGCGGGTCTATCAAAAAGCGTATTTTCGAAAAGATCGGGCGCGCCTTTTAAAAATAGATATAAGCGCTCATCCATAAATACCGCGCTCAAGCTGAACTCGCCGCTCGTTTCGCGATTTATTTCGCGCAGACGCTCCATAAACGCGGGCGTTAGCAGATAGCGCGCTTCTACTTTGTCATCCGCAAACACGCGAAAATCGCGCATAAAATCCACATCGTCCATCATCTCTTTTTCGCCGAAGATCTTGGCGTTTAGCTCCCTGCTTACCACTATCGTTTTGCCCGAGGTTTTTTTCGCGAGCTCGCAGATCAGTACGTTGCCGTCAAAGTCCATATAGTTATCGTAGAATATTTTGATCAACATAATCGCCGCTATGAGCGGATTATCCGTTTTCATGTAAAACCTGCTATTGCTATGTACCTCGCTGAGGCTAAATTTAATCCCGCAGTGCACGCCCGTAATCCGATCCTCGCTTTTGATCCTAGATTTCCTATAAATTCTAAATTTTTGAAATTCCTCTTCTTGCATACCGGTATATGGATCATATTTTAAACCGGCATCTATATCGTTTATTACGGCGCGGACGAATATCTCTTTGTAAAATTTGTAGTAGCGAATTTCTGCTTCAGTTTCTTGACCGGCACAATGAAGAAGGAATATCCAAAAGATCTGAAGAAAAATTAAGGTACCTAAAATTTCGGCAATTTTTATCACAGGAGTATCTGCTTTAACGCCGTCTAGAGACATTATTGCGAATAGGACCGCAAAAAAGGCGGCTATACTGAGGTAGTAATATCTATTAAAAGCTCTAGCGCATGCTTTTTGTTCGGTTAAAGTCTGCGAAACGACATCTTGCAGAGCAGGCGACATATCTGTCCTTGATAAAAATTTCGCCCGTATTGTAGCAAAATTTAACGTGATTTATAAAGAGCGAATTCCGCCACTTAATGAATAGTCGGGATCGAAATTTAATTTACGCGGGTCCGTGCGGCGTAAAATTTTAAAATCTTACTCTTTGAAATTAGATCCGCACCGAATTGAAATTTAACGCATCGCATAAGCTTATATTTCACGCGAGCTGCTTTTTAAAATTTGCATCCGAAGCTTGCAATCACAGTATCCTGAGGGTGTCAGAGATGAAATACATAAAAACTCCGAGCCCGAACATCACGAAAAGCCCTGCAAATTCGACGTAAAGCTTCAAGCTTACGAGCCGCTTCGAGCTTAGCTCGTTTGCCTTCGCGCCGAAAAGTGCGGCTAAAAATATCACGACGCTCATTCCAAAACCGATGAAAAGCGCACTCGCGACGCTAAGCGCGAAGCTTCCGAGGCTGAAGGCAAGTACAAAAATTAGGATCGTGCCGGGGCAGGGCACGAGCGCCGCCGCAAGTGCGATAAGCCACTCTCGTCCTTTCTCGCCGCCGCCACTCGCGCCATTTTGCAGCGAGCGAGATGAGGTTTGGTTTTTTAAATTTGCAGAATTTAAAGCCTGTTTTTGCTCGTTTTGGCTAGGCGAGTTTTCTTCCGGGTTCTCATTTAAATTTAAATCGGAATTTGACTCTGCCGCTGTGGCGCCTAAATTTTTGGCATCCAAATACTGCGCGGATTCGCCGCTTTGAATATTAAATTTAGAAAATTTATAGCTCTTTGACGCTGCATGAGCGGAATCCCTAGCGTTTGTAAATGCCGTATTTTTTAAGCGGACGTCCGTCTCTGCGGTGTTTGCGGCGGAAGCGCAAGCGGCGCAGGAGCAGCCCGTATTGTGGTGGGCGCCCGATCTTACGCGGCGAGCTTTGTCGTAGATGATGAGCGCGGTTATGACGATGATCAGAAGCGCCGAAATTTTCGTGGTGATCGAGGCGGAGTTTGCAGAAACTATGCCTGCGACATTTTGCAGCACGAACATGCTCGCGCTTACCAAAACGAGCGCTCCTAGGACGTGTAGAAGCCCGATTTTAAGGGCAAATCCGAAGGCTTTGATGTAGCTGCCGCCATGGGCTAAGAAATAGCTCGCCGTTAGCAGCTTCGCGTGCCCTGGGCCTGCCGCGTGGAAAAAGCCGTATATGAAAGAAAGCGCCAAGACCCATAGGATGGTGCTTGCGCTTGCATGCTCGCTGCTTGCGCGAAACGCCGTTTTGAGGCTTTTCATAAAATCCATCGTCTTTTGCGCGACAAATCCCAGCGTAGCCTCTTTTTGTGGCTCGCTTGAAATCTCGTCGCTGTCGGATGTGGCGCCGTTTTTGCTCGCGCTATTTTGCGCTAAATTTAAAGAACTCTCCTCGGGCGGCGTCGCTAAATTTTGCGTAGAATGCGCGGAATTTAAAGAGTTATCTCGGATCGCAGCAAAATTTTCGCCCGCGCCTTTATCTGCAGGCGCCGTAGAATTTGCGGGGCCACCTTTTGCCTGCGCATCCTTTTTAGCGGCTTTATTAATCTGCGCGAGAGCATCCGAAGCGGCGATATTTTTTTGCGCCTCTACTGCAGCCTCCGAAACGATATCACCAACCGATCTTTGGTTTGATCTGCGCGCCGAGCTGGCATTAGGTTTTCCTTGCCCGCCTTGCGCAAGTTTATCCTCTGAGCCCGCAAGGCTCTGCTCGCTAGATGTAAGTTCGCTCTGCGTTAAATCGGAGTTCGGCGCGCCTGAAATTGGCGGCTTTTTATCTGCGATCTTTGGTTTTTCGCCGCTAAATTCTATAAAAGTGGTGGCTAAATTTGAATTAGGCTTCGCTACAAAGCCCTCGCCTAGATTAATGGGCTTGTCGTCAAGCATTTTGAAATTGAAAAATCCCTGATCGTCGTTAATGGAAATTTTAAGAACGCGGCCGTTTCGCAGCTCGAAGCCGACCTTTTGATCGAACTCAAACACGAGTCTGCCCTTTTTGACGAGGCTTATTGCGTTTTTAAAATTTCCCTTGATCTGCGTGCCTACGAGGTTGCTAAGCGCAGGCTTTGCGTTTTTTGGCGCTTGATCGTAGAATTCCGCCTCGCAAAGATAGTTTTTGGGGGTTAGATAATCGGTCATCGCCTTAGTTATCTCGGCAAGCTCGCTATTTTCAAGCTTGCCGTTGGAATTTATATCGTAGGTCTGCATTATGACGTCGGTAAAATTTTGAGAGAAAAGCCACGAAAAATGCAGACTCACGATCTTGCCGTCTTGTGCGACGGGAGTGATGCTAACGTGCGCAGTGGGCGTGTATAGGGCGCACAGAGCGCACGCAAATATCCGCGAGTTAAAGATCGCGGATAAAAGTAAAATTTTAATAAATTTCATCAACTACAAATTTTCTCCGAAAACGTCGATCGTCTTTTTCATCGTCTCGTACCAATCTAGCGGCAGCTGATCGATCTCCATCACCTTTGCGCCTGTTTGTGCGGCGATAGTTTGCGCTGCCTTTTTGGAAAACTGCGGTGCGACGAAAATCACCTTGATCTTTTCCTCTTTGGCTTCCTCGATTAGCTCGGCTAAATCCGCAGGCTTAGGCTCTTTGCCCTCCACTTCGACTGCGATCTGCTCCAGGTCGTATCGGTGTGCAAAATAGCCCCAAGACGGATGATAAACCATAAATTTCTTTCCCTTGACGCCCGCTAATTTCTGCTTTGCGTAAGCGTCTAGCTCGTCAAGCTTTTTAGCAAATTTATCGAAATTTGCTTCATAAATTTTAGCATCCTTAGGATACTGTTTGGTTAACGCGTCTTTAATATTTTTAGCTTGAATTTTTACAAGCTGCGGATCGAGCCAGATATGTGGGTCTAAACCGCCGTGATGATGATGATGCTCGTGCGCCTCGTAGTCTTTGTCGCCATGCTCATGATGCGCGTCATGATCGTGATCATCGTGATGTGCGCTATGATCATGTTCGTCGTGATGGTGATGCTCTGCCATAGCCATTTTGGTGATGCCATCTTCGGTGCGGATTATCTTCATCTTTGGATACGATGCGGCAAGCTTTGGTAGCCAGACTTCATCGAATTCTATACCGACTGCAAAATACAGATCGCTATTTTCTAGCATTTTCATCTCCGAAGGCTTAGGCTCGTATGTGTGCGGATCGGCGCCTTTGCCGACCATCGTATTTACCTGCAGAGTATCGCCTGCGATCTGTTCAACAAAATACTTCGTAGGAAGTATGGTCGTGGTGACCGTAGGTTTGGCGAATGCTACGCAACTAGCTGCTAAAAGCGTGAAAACAAGCTTTTTCATAAAATTCCTTTCCAAAAAAATTGCGGAAGTATATCAAAAGCAACTTAGTTGCAACTTAATATAAATTTATCTAAATTTCGCTATCATCGCTTAAATTTTAAAAAAGGCGTAAAATGGATCCCAAAGATTTTTTAGCGAGTCACGATATCGCTCCTACGGCGCTTAGAGTGCAGATCGTGCAGATCCTAAGCGAGAAAAAATGCCCGGTAAGCTACGATGAACTAGTAGAACTAACGGGCGCTAATAAAACCACAATATATCGCAATATAGCGCTTTTGGAAGAGAAAAATTTGATAATCACCAGCGAAAATAATCATAAAAGCTTTTATGAGCTCACCGATGGCGCCAAAGCGTATTTTGTCTGCGAAAACTGCCATAAAATGGAGGAGATTTCGATGCCTACTTTGCCACAAAAAAATGTCAAAAGCGTGCTCGTGCGAGGATTGTGCGAGAAATGCGGCGGCTGAGGCGGGAAATTTAATCAAAAGCGCTCAAGGAAATTTAGCTAAAACGCAAGGGCAAAATTTAACCGATTTTTAACCGATTTTTATAAAACAAACGATATAATCCGAGCGTTTCATATTTTAAAAGGGAAAAATTCAGTGAATAAAAACGATACGATAAAAGCAATAGAGAAGTTTGTAAGTTCTCAAGAAATGACGATGTTTCGCCTGAAAAAGGGTATCTACGGCGATGCTATGAAAAACCTGGATCAGGTTTTTACGCCGTATAAGGAGTTTGCCGAGTTTTTCAAAAATCCCGCAAATAGACTGCAGGAGCTATTAGGCAACATCGCGTACGAATCGATTTTAAACTACACTGAAGCAGGGCTATCGCACTGCGAGAAGATTCACTCGATCTATTTTGTGGAATCCAAAGGATTTTTCAAAAGTGGGCTAAAGTATATCGAGCCTGATGCGACCGCGAGAGAAAGAGCCAAGAGTTATTACGACAAATTGCTGGAAAATAATGAGAAGCTTAACGAATATATCGATATCGGCTTGCAAAGGCTACATGGCTTAGAAGCGAAGGTTTTCGAGTAGACCAGGTTGGCTTTGGGATTTGATTTGCGCGGCGAAATTCTATCTCAAATCCTTAGCGCTTAAAATTCTATGATTAAATTTCACACCTTTTACAGATTTCACTTATACTATTTAATTCCGCGTTAACGCCGCTTTTAATTGCACATATGGTAATAGAGCGGCTTGAGCAATTCCGTGGCGACAGGCATTATCCGATACGATCAAAGAAATAATCTAAATTTTAAAGCTCAACGAAGTGGGTTAAAATAAGCAAGCTTGGCTAAATTCCGTGGAGCGACCAAAGAAAGTTCTAACATAAACTAGTGCTTAGTTAGAGTCTGCGAATTTGAAATTTCGCGGCCAGCGCGAACGGGAATTTAAAATTCTAGCGCCACTTTAGATTTCTGCGAAATGTGGAATTTTAAAAATAGGTATTGCGCCTGCAACAAGCAAAACGCAAGATTTGAAATTTACTAGAAAATGCTCACTGCGAAATAAAATTTAAGAGCCAGGCTGCAAGGCGACACAGCGTAAATTTTAATTTACTCTGTAGCGCAAAAGTGCATTCAGCAAGAGATATTTTCGGAAACAGAAGGGGCGGTAACGAGCCGAGATGAGTTATATTTATCATGCTAATATTGCATTATAGATATCTACAGTTATGTAGCCGATGCGTAAAAATTATTTAGCGGTGTCAATATGGAGAAGCGTGCGGGGTAGATTTTAACTCGTTTTAGCACGCTGTTTTAATATCTCTATCATGCGAGGCAAATTTAAGCGGTTAAACTTATTGAGATTAGAAAATTCTAAACACGGATTAAAGCTTAGCGGCGAAATTAGCCTTGCTAGCACTCTGCTGCATCTTAATTTCGCCGCAAGCAGCTTTATTTATCTGCCTTTTCGGCTTTATATTGCGCTAGCAGGGTGCCTAGCTCATCTTTTATGCGAAGCTTTTCTTTCTTCATCGCATCGATCTCCAGATCGCTCATATGCACTCTGCCGGCTTGTGCGTCGGCGATCTTGTGATCCAGCTCGTCGTGCTTCTCAAAAAGCGAATCAAATCGCGCGTTTTTGCCTTTTAACTCAGTGATTAAATCTCTGTATTCATGAAACATGCCTACTCCTTTGAAAAATTTATTTAAGTATATCAATAAAGCGCTTAAAACCTAATTTTAGCTATCAAATTTAGACTGAATTTCACGCATGAGATTCCAAATTTTAAGAGGTAAAATTTTAGCCTTTAAAAATTTAAAACAGGCAATTTTAAATGATAAAATCTTAAGAGCATAGCTCTAAAACCCTGCCATGATTTGCTATTTTCGAGACGAGATTTTTATCATGAAGCGAGCTGTGAATCTTTATGATCTATAATCGGCGTTTATTTTTACGTAGTCGTAGCTAAGATCGCAGCCGTATGCGCTAAACTCGCCATCTCCGAGCCCTAAATCGCACCAGATCGTAAAGCTTTTTTGTTGCATTACGGCGTGAGCCGCGGCCTCGCGAGCGGCGTCCAGTTCGCGATTTTGCGCGTCATAAAGCAGCACGTCGTCGTATTTAATACGCAGCTTTTCTTCATCGCATTCGATACCGCAGGCGCCTATGGTCGAGGCTATGCGACCCCAATTCGGGTCTTCGCCGAAGATCGCCGTTTTAACAAGCGGCGAATTACTTAGCGCCTTTGCCGCCCTGCGGGCATCCTGGGCGTTTGCGCCGCCGCTTACCCTAAATCGCACCAGCTTGGTTGCGCCCTCGCCGTCTTTTACCAGCATCAGCGCAAGCTCGCGCGTCAGAGCGTTTAGCGCGGAGGCGAAAGCATTCTTTTCGTAGGCGCATTTGGCGCTGCTGCAGAGCATAATCGTATCGTTAGTAGAGGTGTCGCCGTCGACGCTTACGGTGTTGAAGCTCTGCTCCGCTGCTTTTTTTAGCAGCTCGTCCATATCAGCGCGCGGGATTTTTGCGTCGGTTAGGACAAAACAGAGCATAGTCGCAAGCGCAGGATTGATCATACCTGCGCCCTTGCAAACGGCTGCGATGTGAAATTTCTCGCCGTTTTCTAAAGAAATTTCATACGCAAGTTCCTTTTTTATCGTATCGGTAGTCATAATGGCGGTGGCTAGGGCATCCGAGTTTCGCGCCGAGAAGTTAAAATTTTGCACGGCGGCGATAATTTTTTCCTTTTTGAGGCGGTATCCGATAACGCCGGTGGAGCTCATGACGGGGTTTATCAGAGCGATTTTTTTGCCAAGCTCGCTAAAAATTTCATCGATGTCCGCGACGCCTTGCTCCCCGGTCATAGAGTTTGCGTTTTTAGAATTTACTAGGATAAAATTTGTTTTAAGCTCTCCACCCGCGCTCTCTTGCGCCATTTTGAAATGCCTAATCGGCGCAGCTTGAAATTTATTGCTCGTAAAGATCGCGCTTACGACAAAGGGCTCGTCCGCACGGATAAATCCCAGATCGTTCCCCTCTTTTTTAAAGCCCGAATTTACGCCGTCAAAATAAAAGCCCTCGACATTCTTCAAACCGCCCTCAAGCTTAGTTATTTTAAACATATCTCATCTCCTGCGGCTTGTATTTGCTGCGGATGAGCTTTTTGGTGTTGCGGATGCCCTCTGCCGTGCCGATGACTAAAAATTTCACCCCAGTACCGATGAGGTAGTCGCCATCTGGCATCGGGATAAAGCGACTGTTGGGCTCTTTGATTCCCACGACGTCGGCGTTTGTAAAATCGCGCAAGCGAGTTTCTTTTAGACGCTTGAAGCGGATCCACGAAAAATCGGGCACCGTGATCTCCTCGATATCGATGAGTGAGTCTTTTTTATACAAAAACCGCTCCAAAATGTTTTCCATATCGGGGCGCACGCTGATTGCAGAGAGCCTTTGTGCGGCGAGTTTGGATGGTGAGACGATAGAATTTGCGCCGAGTTTTTTTAGCCTTTCGGTGTCGCTGTCATCATCGCTATTTGCCATGATGAAGTAGGGGGTGATGCGACCAAGCTCCTTTTCGTATAGGCGCACGAGCGAGATTATTGCGATATTATCGGCTAAATTTGGACTTAGCGTGATGACGGATTTTGCAGATGATAGATGCGCTTTTAGCATTGTAGTTTCTACATGCGGCTCGCCTACGATGAAATATGGATAGCGGTTTTCTTCGGCGATTTTGGCTAGAGCGGGATCGGGGTCGATCACGACAAAAGGTAGATGATTCTCGCGAAACTGCTTGGCAAGCTCGGCGCAGTAGATGTTGTTATAACATATAATGTAGTGGTTTTTGAGCCTTGCGATGTTGTTGATCATTCGTTGCTCCCTAAGTAAATTTTGAAGTTTGCCGTTTTTTATGACCTCGACGACGACGCCCAGGCAAAACGAAAAGGTTCCAAAGCCCATGAGGATGAATAAGACGGTAAAAATTCTACCCGCGGGCGATATCGGCGCTACTTCGGTAAAGCCTACCGTCGTGAAGGTCATACCCGCCTGATAAAAGGCATCCACGAGCGAAAAGCCCGCTATAAAGACATAGCCTAATGTGCCGATTAGCATCATCAGCACGATGGTTATCAGTGGTAAGCGAAAAGGTCGTAGCTGGTCGTAAATTTCTGTGTAGAGGTTGATGTCCGGCTTAGTCGAGCCGGACCAGTCGAGGAATCGCTTGATCTTGTCCAAAACAGACATAAATTCCTCTTTAAGAGGTTATTTTGATTGTTTTTTCATAGTTCGTAGAGTTGAGGCGGCTACTTTGATTCGTCTGGTTGAGCCGTCTTCTAGCTGAACGCGGATGGTGCGTAGATTGACCTGGAATTTCTTTTTGGTCCTGTTATTTGCGTGGCTGACGTTATTGCCTACCATCGCACCTTTGCCGGTGATTGCGCATCTTCTTGCCATAATAAATCCTTGATGATTAAAATAAATGGCGATTATAGCGAAAAAATTTCAAATTATGCTTAAAATCCGCCGCGGTTTAAATTTAGCGAAATTTATGAGAAAACTAAGTAAAATTCCGCATCTTGAAATTTTAAAGGAATCTTAATGTATGTCGCACCCAGCATTTTATCAGCGGATTTCGGAAGGCTTGCGGAGGAAATTCGCGCAGTCTGCGAAGCGGGCGCCGATCTCATTCACGTGGATGTGATGGACGGGCATTTCGTACCCAATCTCACGATCGGACCGCTCGTAGTAAGCGCCGCGGCAAAGGCGAGCAGTAAGCCTTTAGACATTCATTTGATGGTTAAAAACGTGTCGTTTTTCGTCGATCTTTTTTTGCCGTTAAAGCCGAAATTTCTTAGCTTCCATATCGAGGAGGAGACCCATCCGCTGCGCCTCATAGATCACATCCGCCATAGCGGCGTCTCGCCCGCAGTCGTGCTAAATCCGCACACTCCGCTTAGCGCGCTGGAGTTTATCTTGGGCGAGGTCGATATGGTGCTTTTGATGAGCGTCAATCCGGGCTTTGGAGGGCAGAAATTTATCCCCTCGGCGCTTGAAAAAATTAAGCAGCTGCGCGAGCTGATCGATCGCAAAGGCGCAAAATGCCTCATCGAGGTCGATGGCGGCGTAAACGGGCTGAATATCGCAGGTATCGACGAAGCGGGCGCCGACGTCGTGGTAGCGGGCAATTACATATTTTCTTCAAACGACTACGCGGAGGCGATCCGTGCGCTTAAAATTTAGGCGCGGCACAGGGGTAAAATTTTGACGCATAGAATCGAAAATCTTATAAATTTACTGGCTCAAAAGAGCATAAATTATTACGATTTTATCTCAAAAGCAAGCGACATTGCCGAAATTACCGAGCTTTTCGAACCCAAAGACCTTTCGATGTGGCGTGCGCTGGGCATAGAGATAATAAAACTAGATAGCGGCAAAATCACGCTCAAAACCCGCGAGACGGATATTTCGGATGAAATTTTTTGCTTCGTGGACATCGAAACGAACGGCGGGCTCTCAAACGGCCAGATCATCGAAATCGGCGCGATAAAAACGCGCGGCACGCAGGAGCTGGGCCGCTTCGAGAGCTTCGTTTACGCGCCCGCCGTGCCTGAAAATATCACGGAGCTTACCGGTATCCGCGCGGACGATCTAGTGGGCGCGCCGCCGCTAGCTAGCGTGCTGGAGCGCTTTAGACTGTTTTTAGGAGATAGCGTTTTTGTGGCGCACAACGTCAAATTTGACTACGGCTTCATCGACGCTAGCCTGCAAAAATGCGGCTTTGGGATGCTTTTAAATCGCAGGCTCTGCACCGTCGAGCTCGCGCGCCGCACGATTGAGGCGCAAAGATATGGGCTTGGCTCGCTAAAAGAGCTTTTAGGCGTGCAAAACGTCCACCACCGCGCATTTAGCGACGCCGTTTCCTGCTTTGAAATTTTTAAATTCGCTCTAAAGCGGCTACCGTGGAGCGTGCAAAGCACCGAGGATCTGATACTTTTTAGCAAAACTGCAAAGAGCCTGGCGCTGCCTAAGCCGCAGATTTCGGGGCGCGGCGAGAGTGAAATTTTATAAATCGCGCGCCGAATTAAGAGATGAAATTTTAGTGAAATTTCGCGCCGCCGTTTGAGAGGTAAATTTTACGCTTTTAAGCGGCGGCGCTTTAATCTGCGCGGATTGCGGTAGCGTAAATTCGATCCGAGCGATTTTGGGCGCGCAAATCGGCGTGTATGGACCTAGATTTTGAAATTTTACCCTTGCCGTAGCGATTGAATGCGCACAAATCGCGGCGGCGCAAATTTAAAGCGCTACTGTGGCGAGATGTGATTGCGAGCGAACCGAAACGGCGCGAATTTAAGCAGGCGCGGTTTTAAATCGCATTGCGATCGCACTGAATTTAAGTGTAAATGCCCGCAGCGGCGCCCTCCGCGTATGCCGGCTAGGCGGATCATGCGATTTTAATTTGCTCGGGCGGGTGCGGCAGCGAGCGCTCGTGGAGCCTTTTTGCTTTCGCGGTTTTTGATCTTTGCGGCGATAAATTTTGCGGCCGCCCGCGGTTTTACAACCTTGCTTCGGGCGAATTTTATGAGTGTTCGCAGTCGCGCGGATGCGCCCAAGGCGTCGCCTGCTTTAAATTTTAAAATTCAGTTCAGGCTGGCTCGGTGTAAATTCGAGGCTTTAAATTTTCAAATCAATAAATTTTACTTGTGCTTGCGGTCGTTTTTTGCGTCTAAAAAGCGATAAGCTTAACCGCATCTGCGCCCACGCCGCAGATATGCTGAGCACGCGAGCTTTGCCGCATTCGCCGCTTAGAATTTTGAGATTTGATTTTAGTTTGATGACCTGATCGGTACATGCCCGTGCCGCAAATTTTAAAATGGAGCTTTATAAAATTTCACGGCGCCGACCGAAAATGAAATTTTATCGTAAAAACACAGCGCGATCGGAGCAAATTTACGTAAACCCAAAATTTATCGTAGCGGCGTACGGGCGACCGCATCCGCACTAAATTTAGCGATAAGCGAATCCGCGATCCTATAATACAAAATTTACGCAGACGCGCCCCGCTCCGAATCAAAGCGTCATCGGAAGACTGACGGGCTTTGTGAGCGGGCGAAGTAATGCGCTGCCACCATCTTTGCAAGAAGCGCGATTTTGCGATTGAGCGGCCTTTTTCGCCTCAAGACGGACATATTGCGGGCTAAAATTCGAAACGGAATTTCATAAAGCGCGGCGCTGCTTTTAAATTTACGTTGCAAATCTCATAGGCTGCGAATACAGTGGTTAAATTTTAAAATTCTGTCTGTTTTAATCACGCCTTGAAGTGTGAATTGCGAGGGTCCGCGAGCCGCTTGATTGGAAAATGAGTTTTAGATCGCGCCTTGCGTATGTATCGCGCGGTAAAATAAATTTTTGCGCCGAAAATTTCACGCCGCTATGTCACCGCCGAGCCGTCCGCTGTCTTACCTCTCATCCGATCACTTCGTATCTTCAAATGCGCTAGAATTTCAGCAAAGCTACGTTTTAATGCAAAATTTATCCACTTACCGCGGTCTACGGCGGATGAAATTCTGCCGCCCGTCGTAAGCTGTGCGTGGTATTTGCTTGTCGTGCATGCGCGTCACGGCCCAGCGGGGTTTTTCGTATCGGTTGTGTGGTTTGCTTACCGCGTATACGCGTCATGGACTAGCATCCGTCTGCCGCGAGCCGTCGCCGCTCGTCCGTCTCGTTACGCATATTTTTGTGCTGTAAGCCACGCGAGCGCTGCATCTGCGTTAAGGCTGCGCCGCGTTTTTCAAAAGCATGAAAATTTATCCTACTAAAATTTCGCTTCTTCGCCGCGTTGCATGCCGCGAGCCGCCGCCGCGCTGTATCCCTGCCCGCACTCGTCGTACCCGTGCAAGCTCTAGCGGACGCGCCTTAAAATTTCAGCCCAAAAGTCCTATTTCGCGCTGCGTCCTAGCAGAAACAATCTCACCGCTTGTTCGGCGACGCGGGCTAAATTTTGCGTTGCGACGGCGGGCTCCATCGCACGCTCAAGGCTCATCGGCTCGTTTAAAACGCTGAAAAACGCACCGATGTCGTGCTCGTTGCAGCCGCCGGCACAGGGCGAGACGCAGCCTGCCAGCGCGATGACGGGCACGCCGTAGCGCGCGGCGATCTTTGCCACGCCGCTTGGGGTTTTGCCCATGCGGCTTTGGAAGTCGAGCCTGCCCTCGCCGGTGATGATCAGATCGGCGCCGCGCACGTCGTTTTGCAGCCCGATCTGTTCGGTGATGATGTCGATGCCGGACCTTAGCTGCGCACGTAGGAAGCTCACGAAGCCAAAGCCCAGACCACCAGCCGCGCCCGCGCCCCTTTCGCTGCAAAGCTCCTTTCCAAGGCTTTTGCTTACGACGCCTGCAAAGCTTCGCAACCCCGCATCCAGCGCCTCTACCGCCGCTTCGTCCGCGCCCTTTTGCGGTCCGTAAACATGCGCCGCGCCGTTTTCGCCAAAGAGCGGATTATCCACGTCGCAGGCGATGAGAAACTCGCTATCTTTGATGCTTTGCGGCACGTCCGCGTCCGAGATCGCCGCTATTTTGATTAAATTTTCGCCTGTGCCCGCAAGCGCTTCGCCGCGCGCGTCCGTAAATTTAAAGCCCAAAGCGCTTAGCATGCCCGTGCCTGCGTCGTTCGTAGCGCTTCCGCCGATGCCTATGATAAACTTTCGCGCCCCCTTGCTTGCGGCGTGCAAGATCATCTCGCCAAAGCCGTAGGTGCTTGTTTTTAGCGGGTTTCGGCGCGATTTTTCGATAAGCGTGAGCCCCGACGCCGACGCCATCTCCAAAATCCCGAGCTCGCCCGCAAGAGCGTAGCGCGCGGTGATCTTTTCGCCGAGAGGGTTTTGCACGGCTAGCTCTTGAAATTCCGCCCCGAGCGCGTCGGCGAGGGCTTCGACGCTGCCTTCGCCGCCGTCTGCGATCGGCTTAACTACCACTTCGTCGCAGAGCTTTTCGATGCCCGATTTTACGGCGTTGCCCGCCTCAAGCGAGCTAAGAGAGCCTTTAAACGAATCGATAGCAATCAAAACTTTCATGAAATTCCTTTCAGACGGGGCTCGCGCGGATTTTGCGAAAACCGCTTTTTAATTTGGTATTTTAATAAATTTAGCCCTAAATTTAGCTTTGAGGAGTTTGTGCGTCGCCGCATTGGTAAATGAGGAAAATTTTAAACTGCTGCCGTTTTAAACGGCGAGGCGCGCTCGTGCGATAGAATTTAAGCGGCGAGGGCAGAGCGCTTGGGGCTACGTAAATTTAGAGCAAAAAAGCCGACCCGCCCCGCGCAGTAAAATTTAAAGCGCGACGGCGGGCTTTTGTTACCGTAAATTTAGCTGTTTTAAATTTAGAGCCGCTAGATCAAAAACAGCGACAAAACCCACACGCTGATCATACCCGTAATGCCCATAATTAGGGTTAGCATTGTTTGAGTGCGGTAGCCTTGCTGCGGGTTCATCTTGCTGAAATTCGTAACGACCCAGAAGTAGCTGTCGTTAGCGTGCGAAACGGTCATCGCGCCCGCTGCGATCGCCATTACCACAAGCGCGCCGGACATTTCGGAGGTGAAGCCTAGTACCTGCATAATCGAGCCGTCCGCGTTAAATGCCCCCATAATCGAAGCGGTAGTGATGATCGCAACGGTGGAGCTTCCTTGTGCGGTTTTTAGGACTGCCGAGATTAAGAACGGGAAGAAAATCCCCGCGGCTTTAATCGCGGTCGCATTGTCCTTGATGTAGGTTACGAAGCCGGCGTCGGTGATGACCTTGCCTAGCACTCCGCCCGCTGCGGTTATAAAGAGGATCGGGCCTACTATCTTTAAGGACTCGTTGGTGATCTCGCTAAATTCGCCTAGTTTGCCGGTTTGTGCGAGCAAAAATACCGCAAAAACTACGCCCAAGGCTAGCGCGATGATAGGATTTCCTAAAAATTGCGAAATTTCGCCCGCAAACCCGCCTACTTTTAGGATCTTGGCGACGGAACCCAGCGCCATAAATAGGATCGGCACCAAAATAGGGGCTAAGCTTAAAAATCCGCCCGGCAATTTGCCGTATTGTTTAAGCAGATCGTCGTAGCTTTTAGTGATGACTTCATTCGCTTCAGCCTCGCTTATATGGACGCTCTTGGCGACTTTTTTAGAAAAAAAGTATGTAGCGATCAGCACCGGCAAGGACACTACCGCGCCCATTGCGATTACGAGCAGCAGATTACCGCCTAGACCCACGGCGCCTGCTGCGGCGATCGGTCCTGGAGTCGGCGGGATGAATACGTGCGAGGCATAAAGTCCGCCGGAGAGCGCTACTGCAAGAGCGACCGGATTTTCGCCGATTTTTTTGCTGATCGCTTCTCGGATCGGATTTAATACGACGAAGCCGCTGTCGCAAAATACGGGGATACCTACGATCCAGCCCATTATGAGCATCGCAAGCTCGGGGCGCTTCTGCCCGACTACGTTTACGACCATATCGGCGAGTTTGAGCGCCGCGCCGGTCTTTTCGAGCACGGTGCCGATGAGCGCGCCGAAGATTATGACGATACCGATACTCTTAAACGTGCCGCTGAATCCGTCGCCGATAATCGCGGGGATCTTGGCTAGCGGTATGCCCGCGACGATCGCGAGCGCCAGGGAGATAAGCATTAGCGCCAAAAATGGGTGGACGCCTGCTTTGGAGATCAAAAAAATCATCACGACGACCGCTATGGCGAAGCAGATGATTAACGCAACACCGCTCATAAAAGCTCCTTAAATGGATTTAATTTGCTCGCAAGCGGTTTAAGCTTAAGCTCCGTTTGCGCCTCAAATTTAATGCGGTAATTTTAGCGAAATTTTAATATAAAGCAAGAATGGCGGTGTTAAATTCATGAAAATTTATGATTTATACGGGGATGATGGACTGACTAGCGGAGTTTATCGGTTGGAGTTTATCTGTGCCGTGCGGCGAGAGTGGTTAAAATTTTAAAATTTGCAGCGTTTGCTTTGATATGCTGTTTGTTTTAATGCGCTACGCGGCGGGCAGAGGAAATTTTATCGAGGATCGGTCGCCGCGGTGCAGCAATGTGGCGACCGCTTGCGCTTTACGCGCAGCTTTGGCGACTAAAGGGCGTGAGTGATGCGGACGCTTTGCGGCGCTTGCTGCGGCGCAAGCAGTGAAGAAGAGTGCAATAGCTGCGGCGGCGATAGCGGCGATGAAAGGCGATAGTATCGGCAGCGGCGGGACTTTTGATATACAATCGGCGATGATAGAATTTTGATCGAAATTTACTCCCGCGGCGATGAAATTTTAATTAAAACTATCGGCAGAAGCGGCGAAATTTTAATCTAAAGCAGGCAACATAGGTAGAGCTTCGATCAAAATATCGCGCGTAGCGGCTCTGATAAAAATCGGCGGTAACACCTGAGCTACAAAATTTAGATCGAAAACACTCGGGATGTGAGAATTTATAGCGATAATCTTAGCTCGTCCTAGTCGGAATTTTGATCGAGAATATTTGGGCGATAAAATTTCATCCAAAAGCTACCAGCAGTGAAATTTTGCGTTTTTGAGAACGGCAGGAATTTTACTGCTTGAAGGCAGCGGAGATTTGTGGCTTTTTATATGATTTTTCTGAGAGTTTGCCGTAATCCTTTCGCGATTTTTAAAATTCCAGACGGTATTTGTGCGGTTTATATGTGACGAAATTTTCCGGTTCGTGAAATTTATAGAGCAATTTAAATTTACACAGTCGCCTAAATTTATAAACTAGCGCCTCTTTTTGAGCGCTCCTAGCACGCGTAAATTTTAATCGGCAGCTCTATCTAATCCGCAAAATTTTAGTTTTTGAGATTTTATAAATTTTCGAGCTTGCGTTTTGGCTGAAATTTTGATCCACGACCTGATCTGCCGCAGCTTTCGCCCACTCTTCGTCGAAGTTTTGTCCGTTTAAATTTGCGCTACTGGAGTAGAGCCAGTCAAATTGCCTCAAAAACTCCTCGTGAGCGCACTCTTTCACGACGCGCACGGCTTTAGCGTTCGGATACAAAAAAGTCGTTTTTCTCGCACGGCGCACTAAATTTTTAAATTTAGCGGGCACGCGAGCGAGATTTTTTAGCTCGCTAAGCTTTGCCGTCGTTATGAGGCAGGGTTTATCCGCCGCTCGGCGTTTGAGCGCGTTTATCTCGCGAAAATCCTTACTCAAAAATCCCGCCGTCGTATCAGTCTGCGCCAAATAGATCATCTCTCCTCCAAATTTACGCCTTTTTCCTATCTTTGGCCAGTAAAAATATGCACGAGATAATGAGCGTAAAGCCTGCAAAATCAAGAAACACGAACTCCGTCCCCAGCCAAAAATAGGCAAACGCCGCCGCGCTCACCGGTTCGATGCACGCGATCATGCTCGCCCTGCTCGCGCCTATTATCTTTAGCCCCGTCATGTAAAAGCTAAACGCGCATATCGTGCCTAAAATCACCACCGCGGCAAGCGCCGCAAAGCCGTCCGCGTCGCTCACGCCGCCTAGCTGCCAAACCCGCGTGTAAAGCGCAAGCGCGCCGCCGCCGATGACCATGCCCCAGCCTAAATTTAGCGCGACGGGGTATTTTTGATTTAGCTTCGTTGGGATGAGACTATAAATCACGACGCCAAGCGCGCTAATGAGGCACCAAACCAGCGCCTCCGCGCTGATAACCAGCGAGCCAAGATCGCCGTGGGTGGCGAGCAGCACGACGCCCAGCACCGCGAAAATGAGCGCGATGAGCTCGACCTTTTTAGGCACGCGTCGTTCTAAAAAGCAAACGACGGCAAGGATGAGCGCGGGCGCGGAGTACTGGATCACGGTCGCGACGGCGGCGTTTGAGAGCTCGACACCGCAAAAGTACGAATACTGCGTCATCATAAGCCCAAAAAACGCGTAGATGAGCAGCTGCGGCAAAAGCACGCGATCTTTTAGCGGCGCAAAGGCTAGGCGCGGCGAGCGAGCGATGTAATACGCTACCATTGCAAGCCCGGCGAGGCCTAGGCGGTAGGGTACGAGCCAGTCGGCGCTGACGCCTTTTTGCGTGAACAGATACTGCCCGCAAACACTGCTAAATCCCCATAATACGCCGCCAAGAAGCGTGATGAAAACGCCAAAAAATTCGCTTTTTACTAGATTTTTCATTGCGCGATTATAGCTAAAAATTTCGGCCTAATCAATCTAACTTATTTATATCTAAAATCCTGCGCTTAAAAAGATCAAAATTTGCGTCCAGCTCGCTTTTACGCTTCATGGCGATATTTATAAATTCATCCTCTTTTTCGATGCCGACAAATTTCCGCCCGAGCAAATTTGCAGCAATGCCCGTCGTCGAAGAGCCGGCAAACGGATCGCAAACAACACTATTTTTGTTACTCGCCATCAAAATTAGTCGCACCAAAAGCGGTAGCGGTTTTTGCGTCGGATGCTTGCCGCAGGCCTTCTCCCACGGCGCGATCGCCGGAAAACTCCAAACGTCTTTCATTTGCTTGCCGTCGTTTAGCTTTTTCATCAGTTCGTAGTTGAAAATGTGCTTAAATTTCTCGCTTTCTCTCGCCCAGATTATTTGCTCGGTGCTATGCGTAAGGTATCGGCAGCTAAAATTCGGCGGCGGATTATATCGGCGCGCATTTAAAATGGCAGTATCTTGCATTTAAAATGATAGTGGAGAAAAAAAATCGGGCTTTGCATACTATCATTTTAAATGCAAGATTTAACCCTTAAAAAGCATAAAAATTCGTCAAATAAACTTTAAATACTATTGAATATTTAAAAATCGAAAGATCTCATAAGAGAGTATCCTATCAAAGGTAAGATACGTTCAAGCTCTCAAAAAATAAATTTAAAGACATTTAATAAGCCTTTGAAGACCCTTTAACCTATCTCATAATTTTCATAAAAAATCTCATTTTTTGCCTTAATGTAAAAAATCAGAAACTTAACAATATTAATTCGATCTAAGGCTACTAGAAATTTTGTAAGTTTTATCTATTGATTTATAGAAATAAAATACTCTTCGTTCTGGAGCTCTTCTATATTTTTGTAATCCATAAAAAGTTTTGGTAAATTTCTTATTATCCCTTTGTATCCTATACTGCTATATATTGCAGCATTTATCAATGTATTTAATTTTAAGTATATAAACATTACTTGTGTTATCTCGTCTTGATTTTTAAGAATGCTAGTTATGGACACATTTCCATGTAAGAGATGATTCCTAAGCATAATACACTTTTTATCTAACTCGTTTAATTTAATTGTATTTTCATCAAACAATGATAATAACTTATCATTGTTTGGTAGATTAAATATATTGTCAATTCTGCCTAATATATTTTTCTTTTTTTCTTTTAAACTAGAATTATCTCCTATGAGTCGTTTTACTTCTTTCTTGAGCTGCTTAATAAAATCTTTTTCATAAGTAGTTCTTTTTATTCCAGTTCTCTTATTGTCCGATTCATTTTTTTGCGTTAAAATTTCTAAAACTGTTGCAAGTAATCTCATTGAGTAGTAGCTTATAGACAAGGTATTTACTATCATTAACGTATCTATCGCTTCTCTGAAATTTATATTGTCTAGCATTTTATCTATCAAATTTTCAAAATCTTTTTTGTTAAGTTTTTTATTTTTTCCATCGATATCAATTTTTTTATTTGAGAAGCAATATTGATGCGGATTTCCTTCTATTGTGTAAAAGCCACTTTTGTAAGTAGGAGTAAAGCAACTTGTGTATTTAAAATTTTTGTATTCTGAGCATTCCAAATTATCACTTTCAAAATAATAACCTCTATCCATCTGTATAAAGCCGGTAATGAAACCAATTGCAGATAATATAACCCTGCAATACTCATCAAACTCTTTGAAGGTGATTTTTTCCTCACAATCTATAATTAAAAAATTATAAATATGATAAAAAAATAAAAATGTATATTTTTCTTTAATATTAAATTTTAAATAATTATTCAAAATAACGTAAGGCCCATGTGCAAATACATCACTACCAAAATGATCAAATAAATTAAGATGTTTACTACTGGCATTTTCACAAGGTATCCATAGCTTATAGTAGCCTTCTCTTGTCTCATTAAATCCAACACTTGCAAATTCATATATGCTCCAATAACTAGAAACCCCCTCTTGTCTTTTAAATAGTGATGATATAATTTTTATCTTCATACCATTTATATCTAATTTCTCATCATCTATTTTTGCGGTTCTGAGATCACCATCAATGAACTCATTGTCTTTTTTTAGTAAAAATATATTTCCATCTTTATAAAAATTATTTTCTTGTGCTTCTACAACATCAATCAATTCTGTCTTTTTCATAAATTTCACTACCTTTTTTGTTTTTTGCCTGGTTATATTATACGGCATTTATTGTGTTTTTGTTATTAATGCAAAATATCTTATTGATTTTACATTAAGGTGAAAAATGAGAAATTTTTTTACGAAAATCGTGAGACGGGTTACATTAAATTCGTTTCCATAAAATCCCTATAATTTAGTTTTCGGCTCGTCCGCGACCGTCGTTTTAAAATCCGCACAAACGAAGTCCTCCGCACCTAAAACAATCTCGCTGCTTTCGTAAGCTACTCGGACGATCTTACACGCTTCTTCTTTATTTCTTGCTTTAATAACGACTCTTCTCGCCGAAGTTTCGACGATCTCTACTTCAAATTCTTTCATTATTATCCATTTATTTTTGCACTTATAGCAATCGCCGCTAAATTTTCCTAATCGGGAGCCTGATTATCGTTTTGCATTTTTGCGGGTCGATTTTTCTAGGGTCGCTTAGGTAGATTTCATGATGCGCTCTTTGCTCGCCAAAGTCCTTTGCGTAGCCGTTTGCGGCGATAAACTCGTCTATTTTGGCTACGCTTTGCGGCTCGTCGTCAAAGCTGCCTATGTGTAAAATTTGCGCACAAAGACCTTCGTCTATCCTCAAAAACTCCGCTATGCCGCAGTCGATCTTTTTCTTTTTTGCGGCTTGCTCTACCGCCCAGTCGAAATTTTCTCGCGCGATAAAATCTGGCAGTCTAATCGCGCCAATCCAGCTAAAATCGCTCTTTCTAGCGTAGTCTGCCTCGCCGCAAGCCGAGCCGCTTTGCCGCCAAAATCCCTCTAACGGCGGCACGACGTACTCAAAAAAGCCATCTATTTTATAATCCGTTTTATAGCTCATTTTTAGCGCGTAACTCACGGCGTAAAGTACCTCTATCGCGCGCTGATACGCGCCACCCGGCTCGTTTGGATCGCCTTCGCCGCGGACGCAGACGAAATTTGCAGGCGGGGCAGTTAAAATTTTCGGCACCTGCTTTGGCGCGTAAAGTTGTCTAAACTCTTTTTTAAAATCAAACATTTTATTCCTTTTACGAGGTAAATTTCATAAAATTTTGCGCTAAAAGCGAAGCTGAAATTTTAAACTATCGTAAAATTTTACATCATTACGCGATCGCGTGAATGTGAAATTCTACGAAATTTTACGTTCGCCGCATCGTTATAAGAAATTTCAACATCCAGCTGCGCAATAAAATTTTACGCCGTTCTCAAACTGGGTATGAAATTTTACCGCAAGAATTTTAGAAATTTAACGCATGCAGATGGATTTAATGCTAGCAAAATTTTACGTGGGTGAAATTTCACGCCGCTATAAATATTTTAAAATTCCGCTAAAGCGCGCGACTAAAGCGGCTAAATTTAAAGCGGCGCTTTAAATTTAAACGAGCGCCAGCTTCAGCACCTCTTCGATCCGATCTACCGGCGTTATTTTCAGATCGTTTTTGACCTCGTCCGGGATCTCCTCCAGGTCGCGTTCGTAGTTTTTGCGCGGGATCAAAACCTCGGCGATTTTGGCTTTGTGCGCAGCGATGAGCTTCTCCTTAAGCCCGCCGATCGGCAGCACCTTGCCGCTTAGCGTGATCTCGCCCGTCATCGCTAGATCTGCGCGTACCTCGCGCTCGCTTAAAATCGACGCGATCGCTGTACTCATCGTGATGCCTGCGCTAGGTCCGTCCTTCGGCGTCGCGCCCTCGGGCACGTGGATGTGAAGGTCGAATTTATTATAAATCTGCTCCGAGCTTTCGGAATTTTCCTCCGCGCCTAAATTTCGCGCCGCCGAGCTTTTAGACGCGCCGCCATTTGCGCGCAATGCGGAGTTTTTGCCCGCGCGTGAGGCTTTTGCCGCCTCCGCGCCTTGCCCCGCTTGTAGCTTGCCCTCGTCGATTAACACCTTCACGACGCTAAAGGCGATTTGCGCGGATTCTTTCATCACGTCGCCGAGCTGGCCCGTGATCGTCATCTCGCCCTTGCCTTTGATCTTGACTGCTTCGATTTTGAGCACGTCGCCGCCTACCGCAGTCCACGCAAGCCCGTTTACTATGCCGATTTGATCGCGTTTTTCAACCTCGTCGATCTCGAAAACCTTTTTATTTAGGAATTCGCTTAAATTTTTCGTCGTCACGACGATCTTTTTAAACTCTTTGTCTTTTAAAATTTTAACCGCGACCTTGCGGAAGATCGCAGCGATTTGGCGGCGCAGGTTTCGCACGCCGCTTTCGCGCGTGTACTCTTCGATGATCTCGGAAAGAGCTGCCGGGTTGATCGCTACGTCGGCTGATTTTAAGCCGTGGCGCTGCAGCTCCTGAGGGATCAGATAGTCTTTGGCGATCTGAAATTTCTCCTGCGGCGTGTATGAGCTAAGCTCGATAAACTCCATCCTATCGCGCAGCGGCGCGGGTATGAGAGATACGTCGTTTGCCGTGGCGATAAAGATGATCTTGCTAAGATCGATGTTGAAATTTAGATAGTAATCCCTAAAGCTCGAGTTTTGCTCCGGGTCTAAAATTTCAAGCAGAACCGCCGTCGGATCGCCCTTGTATGAGCTTGAAATTTTATCAATCTCATCAAGCACGATGACGGGGTTCATCTGATTTGCCTCGATGAGACCTTGCACGATGCGACCCGGCATCGCGCCGATGTAGGTGCGGCGGTGTCCGCGTAGCTCGTTTACGTCCTCGAGCCCGCCCAAAGCGATACGGATAAGTTTGCGCTTAAGCGCGGTCGCGATAGAGTTCGCAAGGCTCGTCTTGCCTACGCCGGGAGGGCCGTAGAAGCACAAGATCGCGCCGCCGTTTTTGCCGTCCTCTTTGCTCTTCTTGCCGCTTGTGCCGCGAAGCTCCAAAAGCTGCTTTAGCGCGAAATACTCCTCTATACGTGCTTTGGGCTTTTGCAGGGAATGGTGGTCTTTGTTTAGCTGCGCCGTAACGCCCTCGATGGACATCTTGTGCTTGGCGGTCTTTTCAAAAGGCACCTCCAAAACCCAGTCCAGATAGCTCTGCACTAGCCCCGCATCGGCGCTATCGGGGTGCAAGCGGGCAAATTTATCGATCTGCTTTTTGATCTCTTTGTAGGCATCCTCGCCCAAATAGGGCTTTTTGGCTTCCAGCTTTTTGCGGTATTCCTCGATCTCGACATCGCGATCGGCATCGCCTCCGAGCTCTTTTTGGATCTGCTTGAGCTGCTCTTTTAAAAAATACTCTTTGTTCGTCTTGTCGATCTTGGAATGAACCTTGCTTTTGATCTCCTTTTCGAGCCTCTGCGCTTCGATCTCGTCGGAGATGTAGTTGATGAGGTTGAAAAGGCGTTTTTGCAAATTGCTCTCGGTAAAAAATGAGTAGGCTACCTGCTTTTTTAGCCGTAGTGCGCTTAAAATCAGATCGCAGACGCGCGCGGCATCGGTGCCGTCGTCGATGGTCTTTAGCAGATCGTTCGGAAAAAAATGCGTAAGCGTGCTAAGCGTCTTGGTTTTTTCCTTCAGCACGCTTACCAGCGCGTCTAATTTCTGGTCGTTGCCGCGCTCGTCGTGGATGATATCGACGGTAGCGACCAGCGGATCTTGCGAAATTTCTTTTACGATTTTGCCTTTTAGCGCACCTTGGAATAAAATTTTAACCCGACCGTCGGGAAGTGGCACGGTTCTCATCACGGAGCCCACGACGCCTGCGTTATAGATACCGCCGAAGCTTCTATCGCCGCTAAATTCCGACTTCGAGCTTACGACCATTATCATAGATTCGTTTTTGGCTGCTAGATCGAGAGCCTTTTTGTTATGTTCGTCGCCGATGAAAAGGGGCGCTATCATAAAGGGATATAAAAATAGCTCGTCCTCGACGATGATAGGTAGATCACTAGGAAAGGTTGTGTTTTGCATCAGTTGCATCGCTCCTCCTACTCAAAAATCGCGCGATACCAAGGCGAGCGCGGTTTGATGACGTCGGTGCCGTTTAACGGGGACTCTTCGATGCGCTGCTCGTAAATTTTGGCAGAACTTTCGCGGTCGGTGCGCTGGTAAAGGTCTTTGATGTCGATATTTAGCTGATGCTCTGCAAGCCTGAGCTTCGTTAGCATCGTCTCAAGTAGCGGACGATACTCGCTCTGCGGATATTCAGCTATAAATTTTCGAATTTCGTCGATGCTGTTTAGCATTAGCTTTTGGTTGCGATTTGGGCGGCTAAAGGAATCGAAATTTGCTCTAATTTTTAGAAATCTTGCGTATTCGATCTTTTGCGTCGTGCCGTAGAGACGGATATATTCGTCTAGGTATTTGTTTGCTTTCTCGTAGTTTTCATCCTCCACAAAAGCCCACGCCATAATGAGTGTCATCTCCTCAAGCAACGGCGAAGCGATATGTTCGCTAGAAAAGCTAGTGTAGTGCTTCTCGGCATCCTCCATGCTGGCGTTGTTTATATCTTCTAAAATTTTAGAATACCATGCCTCGGGGCTTAGATTAAAAAGCTCGCCGTCGCCTTTGCCACTGCAGCCGCCGATAAACGCGATAAATAGGAGAGCGGATAGAATTTTACTTAGATTTGTCATAAAAAATCCTTGGAATTTATTTAGCTCGTAATTTTATAGTCTTTGAGTAAATGCAAGCTTAAATTCCGCGTTCAAATTTAAAAATGGAATTTCTTTAAAATTTTTGTGCGTTCGGGCTTAAAAATCTTTGTAAACCAAAAGAATTTACGCGATAAATTCTAAATTTAAGTTTAACAATAGTATAATTAGCGCCGATAACGCAGAGTAAGTTTGCGTTTCCGTAATTTCAAAATTTTAAAGAAAGGATGTAAGATGAAAAAAGGTTTTACTCTAATTGAGCTGATCTTTACTATCGTGATTTTAGCGATTACGACGATGGCGATCCCTCGTATCGTCGCGCAAACCACCGAACTAAACGCTCTCGCGATTAAAGAGGAGCTCGTATATAACGCTAAAGCTTTTATGTCTCGTATATCTAAAGCGCAGTGGGATAGCGCATACGCAGGAGATGCTACGTGCGGAGGAGATGCAAGCTGCATGAGGAGAATTTTAACGGTAAATCCGCCTGCTGATGGCGCCCCCGAGGTCAGACCAGGGATTTTAAATGAAGCTAGTAGGCGCGGAATTAGCGCTCAAGCTCCAGCTACAAAAAGACAATTCGGTAGAAATGGAATTTCTTTTGGTGGCGGTCGTTATAACGATATCGACGATTTTGATCGATTCACGACGAATATAACAGTCGGTAATTTGGTGGGCTCTAGCAGTAGAGGTGATTTTATCCTCAATACTAGGATTAATGTCGATGTAGATTATGTAGCAGAGCCTTTTAGCGCGGTGGAATATGCTTCCGGTACCGATATAAGTGGTGTTCTTAGCGATCAACCATCTAATGGCGCCGTTACCAATATCAAGATGGTTAGGGTTGCTGCTACGGATCTAAACGACGCCGTAGCGAGAGACGGTGCTGCTAAATCAGTTGTTTTAAAGGCATTTTTATCTAATATCGGCGTCGGCGTTCAGACAACCGTCACTAGACTACATAACTAATAGGAGCGCGAGATGAAAAGAGGCTTTACCCTTATAGAGCTTGTGTTTGTTATCGTAGTGCTGGGGATCATCTCGATGTTTGGCGCTGATCTATACACCAAGATCTATAAATCTTACGTGCATGTACGTGCGGTAAATCAGCTGGAAGCCAGAACGCAAAATGCGATGATGCTAATCACAAATCGCTTGGAGGATAGAATAAAAAGCTCTACCATAGGCAGAGATCTTGCCGTAAATGATTTTGTGCCGATTAGCGACCTTACTAATCCGAGATTTGATATATTAGAGTGGATCGGACAAAGCGTAGAGACGAGAAATATAAATCAGAGAACTCCAGGTTGGAGCGGCTTTATGTCAATGTCTCAACTCCGAGATAGCACATGGACGGCCGATGCGGATAATGCCGGATATATCGCAGATACTAGGGCTGCGTTTAATATGGTATCCTTGGGTAGCGATTTTCCGCGAGTAGCTAGGATAGTTCGGAATTTAAGGGCTACTGCTTACAATACTCCATCTAATAATACTCAGGTCGCCGTTATATTTAGAGCTGTTACTAATGATGCTTCGCCTACTAGCGTAGGCATAGGCTTCGGCTACGATAGGGCTGTTTGGGCAGACGGCAGAAACCGCGTGCTAATCGCCGTAGGCACTCCTAGTGCTGCGGGTAGCGGTAGTATACAAGGTGAAACTATCGCTATCAACCAATATCCGTTCAATCCAAACAATGCCAACTCACAGGAATTTTCTGAGCAGTACTATATAGCACATAGCGCTTACGCGATCGTTCCCGATCAGGTAGTAACATATACGAAAGACAATGCGGGCAATTTGAGTAAGAATTTTAATCTGCTCTTGAAATATAACTATCGCCCATGGAGTACTGTCGCAGGTGATGCGCACTCATATGACACTGCTAGCAGCTCACTACTAGCAGAGGATGTGAGCTTATTTAGGTTTAAGGATGATAACGGCGCCGTTGCGCTTAAACTATGTATGAGAGATGACGGCAGAAATTTCGATCCCGCAGAGCTGGATCTAAACGTTTGTAAAGCACAGGTGGTGTACTAATGAAAACTATGCAAAAAGGCTTTGCTCTAGTAGCAGCCATATTTTTTATCATCATTGTAGCAACTACGGCGATTACGGCACTATCTATCGCGTCTATGACGGCTCGCGATGTCAATAATATCCAAGGCAGAGAGCAGGCGCTACTGCTAGCTCAGAGCGCTACGGAGTTAGCCGTCCTTGCTATGCAAAAGCATGAGTATCTAACTACCGAGCTTAAGGAAAAGGGCTCTACTGCTGCGACTAATCCTACATTAAATACGATTACGCTTGAGTATCCGTCAAATGATCCGGCTCAAAAGATGTTTGATATCACCGTGACATTCGGATATTTCGATAGACAGCTGGGTGCGCCCGGCAATCATACCGTCGCTTATAGTAATTTTGGGCAAGGCTCGTCAGAAAGTCTTGCGAACGGTAGTGTGGGCAGAATTTTAAGTCATGCCGCGCTTGTAGATGTGGTAGTAAAATCTAATGTAGCGGTTATGGGAAGGCCACAGATCACATATCATAGGCGTACTATTCAAAAACCATAATGCAAAGGAGAGACGATGAATTTAAATATCGTAGGTAAGCAGTTTGAGTTAACGGAAGCTATCAAAAATTATGTCGAAAACGCATTTGAGACGCTAGAAAAATATAATCTCGACATTATCTCGGGGCGTTGTGTAATTTCTGCTGACGAGAAGCAAGGTAAAAAGGGCTTCGTGGTGGATTTCTCATTAAATTTAGCGCATCAAGACACTATCGTCGTGCGCCAAAAAGATAAAGATCTCTATGCTGCCGTCGATCTCATCGTCGAGCGCGCCTCAAAAGTGCTTCGCAGATACCACGATAAGGTAAATTCTCACAAAAATCGCGACGAAATGAAGCAAAACGCCGTAGATAATGCAATCGGCGTTAATGAGCCAAATTTAAACGACGAGGTCGATGAAATCGTCCCTACCGAGCTAGAGCTTTATAAACCGCTAGAGATTGATGAAGCACTAAATAAGCTAAAAGAAAGCGCCGATCAGTTTTTGGTTTTTAATGATATGGACGCTAAAATGCGTGTGCTTTACAAGCGTAAAGACGGTAAATTCGGCTTATTTTAGAATTTTAGAATTTTAGAATTTTAGAATTTTAGAATTTTAGAATTTTAGAATTTTAAGGCGCGGAATTCTCGCGCCTTTTATTGTTTGAGAGTCGTTGTTTATTTGTTGTTATATTATTTTTTAATGTAGCTCAAGATAAATAAAACCACATCTTATAAAATCTTTTTTTAGAAATTCTTTAAAATTTATTTATATTTGTTCCATATCCGTATAAAATTTAAGCAAAAAAAATGTAAAATAGTAGCTAAAAATTATGTTATTGACCGGAGGGTAGTATCATGAAAGTTAAGAGTTTTAGCTTTGCGCCTATCTTGGCGCTGTTGTTTTGTTTCGTGGCGGGGGCCTTTGCGGATAATAGGCCCAATATTAAGATCAATCCCGCCGTTATAGATCCTTGGGAATACCCTGATAGTGGCGTGATCAATAGTAGTGATCCGCATTGGTATTGGTATTCAAGCGGTGAATGTGGAGATGGCGCCGGTCATAAACATTGTGGAACATGGAATTTTAGTGGTATTCGAGATTGGAAAAATCAAACCCCTGTAGTTAGATTTGGCGGTCCCGGTACCTATGTATTTGGAGACTATGCCGTAGCTGGAAATACAGTGCTTAGTTTTGATTGGGACGGAGTTACAAAAGGAGTGGATAAAAACTTTATAGCTGGCGCAAACGGTCATTATTTAAAAGAGGATCCAGATACTTCGGCGGGCGCCTTTTATCTAAATAGCTCCAAATCGACTCTAAAACTACCTAAGGGCATCACTAAAGACGATATTGTTTTTGCGGCTTTATATTGGCAAGGCAACGTAAGAGAGGCAAGAGAGCTTATTAATGAGGGATGGGATAAATACGTAGGAAATGGCGATGGAGTTAAGTTTGCCAAATGGTATAAATGGGCTAAGCTTAGAATGAAAAGCTCAAAAAGTGCAACAAGTACCGCTCCTATAGATATCCCAAGGGATAGATGTAACGGCGTAGCCGGCTGGAACTATAGGGAGAATGCTAGCTATAGAAATCTTCCTAACCCTCGGAAGGTAGAGATGCGTTTGGAATACGGCTGCTTTGCAGATATTACGGATAAAGTGAAGGCAAACTTTGTTGATTACTCTGATAGTATAGATTTTACCGTAGGAAACATAGTAGCCAGCGATGGTAGGGACAATGCTGGCGCGGCACTTATTAACGGTGAGCTAAAAAATATTCGACTTGGTATGTGGGGTGGCTGGGGTGTAATCATAGTATATGATAAGACCTTGGACTCTAGAAATAAGCTAATGGCAGATTTACAAAGCCCTGCTAATCCTGTAGGTGTAGCGAAACCGTTTACTTACGCAGAGGCTGCAAAATTTAAAAACGATTATTACAAACCTAAAAATGTAACCGTATATGGTGATTTTATAGCTATTACACCTTGGGCAGGCGCAAATGAATCTATAAACGTAAAAGCCGAGTTAAAAGGCTTTTACACTCCTAGGAGCGGTCGCGTTAATGCTAAGCTTAGTTTTTTAGGTTTTGGTGGTGAGGCGAAACTTGGACCTGAAATGAGCGGCAATGATAAGACGAAGGAATTTTTTAGAGTAGAGAATAAAAAAGCGGGCGGTAAAATGGATACTTTATATACTCCTAATGCCGCTTGGTCTAATGGAATAAACGCATTGGCTCAGATCGGAAGCGAATGGTATTCTAATATATTCGGCGGTACCATTATGAGGCTAAGAAGCGAAAATGGTGGATATGCTGCGATACCGGAAATCCTAAGAGGTAAGCATTACGAGGGAACGGATCAGGCAGCCGCCGTGGATTTAGATGAATTTGATATAAGCGATAAAATGGGCTACGGGCAATCAAGTATAAAGTTGGAACTGGGCGGTACGTATAACTCAACAAACAACCAATCCGATCAAAACTTTATAAGTATGATAGCAATATCAGTAGATCTGTATGTTCCTCAACTATGCTATCAGTATGAGGTATATAATGCCGCTAACTGGGTAAAATTTTTTAGAACTAAAGATGAAGATCCGCAGAATGGCAAAGTTATCGGTAGCAGATATAGTAAGACTGAGATTGATGACAATAAGCCAGAGCAGATCAAAAATCCAGTAGTTGCGGGCGAGCATATCTACTATAGAATGAAATTCGAAAACAGACTAAATGGTGGTAATAGCGAGGATGCTGTAGGTGCAGTAGTGTCAATCGATTTTGCTCAGGCAGGCGCTGCCTATACCAAAGATAGTTCTACTATAAATAATGAACTAGCCATAAACGATCCTATCACTACCACTACAAATACCATACCTGCAGCGGCTGCAGAGAAGCTGGTCTATCTACGCGATGGTCAAAAGGGTGCATATAAGACGATGAAAGATGTCATAAATGGCGGCACCCCAAATGTTACGGATCCTATCTATAATGATAGGCAATTTACGACGCTAGATAATAATGTCTTAAAATTCTATATCGGCGAGGGTGCAGGAGAGATAAAAGCTGGCACGACTACTCCGGTGGGCGGTCTAATGAGACCAGGTAAAGCGGCGTATGGTGAGTTTAACGCTACCGTTAATACCGGTGCAAAAATTCTTCAAGCTCCTGCCGTGACATTAAGCTACAAGATGAGTCTAGATATCGGCGGCGGTCAGCGAGTCGTCCTAGATATGGATAGTGCCTCTGAACTTGAGCTATGCGATGCAACGAAGGTTTCTAAAAGTGTTGATATCCAGCCGCTAAGTGGTTTGCAAGTAGTAAATAAGAATTTTAGTAATAGCGACGACGATGATAGGCTATATACTCAAATCTCCGATAAGCCTTTTGATGCAAAACTCATCTTTAGACCAGATTACGAGAGCCAATATTGTAAGTCTTATGATGATAAAACCGGTAAATGTACAGATTATATCGGTGCGGCTGCGAATTCTCCTTACTTTAAAAAAGATCCTAATACAGGTAAGCTCGTATATATCGGTAGCAAGGATAGAAAGCTTGAGAAATTTGGCTTGGGAGGAAAATTATATTTGTCCGTCATCAGGGCAAAAAATGCTGCTACTACGTCAGACAAAGTCAGTGAGGATGATAAGAAAAATAGCGTAGTTTATGCATGCCGATCAGTAACTGATACCTTAAAAATTCCGTTTAAGCTAAATGGCGATTCCTATTCTGTAGATAAGGAATTAGATTTTAAAAACAAGAGCATTTTAACTCTAAATAATATAGAGATAGGTGATGCGTATCAAGGTCTTACGTTTATGCTTGGTTATCGTCCTGACGAGCAAGCTACCTCGAGATCCGATTTAGATAAGTATATAAAAGATAAGGACTTAAACAGTGAGGATCCTAAGGCTTACTATTTAGAGCTTAAAAAATGGGAGCTTAAGAAGCAATACGGGTATTGTGAAGCCAATGAAGATTTTGATTGGTGCAATAAAAGTCTGACTGCGGAACAAAAGAAGGATATCTGGGATAATATTATACAAAAGAAGCTGGATGAGCTTAAAAATAGTATAGATACGGCTAGCAATGAGTTCGGAATTAAAATGTCAAAAGACGGCTCATTCCATATATGTGGTAGCGATAACTTCGTGCTTCGCCCTGCATATTTCAAAGTAGATACCGATGCGCTAAATAATTCCGGTAAATATAGCAAGATCGTAGATACTACCGCTAGTGGCGATATAACTAAAAAAGGCGTTAGTACCGATGTTTATAATCCTACCGAACTTCGCGTGGGTGGGGACTATGAGCAGAACGCAGATATTTTGGCACACGTAATATCAGCTAGAAGTTATAGCGATAATGGCGTACCTAACTATACTGCAAGAATCGGCGGCGATCTAGGTAATCAGCGCTATCATCTACGTAAAAGTTATGGTACGGATTCCGACGATACTCAAGATATATCGACTAAGATCCGTGGCATCCAGACTTACTTGCGCCCATTCATATCTAATGAATGTGTGGCTAATGTAGATACCCAATCCTACTATGTTGATAGAAAAACAGCCACCACTACATTAAAACGCGGTGTAAAGCAAGACGGCTGCTACGGCGGTACTGCAGTAGAGTATTCCGGTGCTAAATATAATGCCGAGACAGGCAAATATGAGATCGATCCATCGGCTATCAAAAAGGGCTCTTTTGGCAAGAGTGATGATGTTTCGTGCGTGTTAAATGGTACAAGCTCAAAATTCGACGCATCGTATAGAAGAGTATGGGATAAAAATGCCGTAAGCTTATGGGCGGATTTTAATGCTAGAGATATCGTAGAGACTGGAGGTGTAGCGAAATTCAGCGGCAAAGGCAATGCTCAAGGCGCATATTTGATGACTCAGTCTAGAAAAGCTTCTGTGGATAAAGATAAAGAAAATGCCGTTATTTATACTGAAGGATTAGGTGCAAATGCCGATAAAATTTTTAACTACTATAATGTCGGTGATGTACTGGTAAACGTCTATGATAACTCATGGACGGATGCCTACTCCGATCAGACATACTCTAAAAAGTGGAAGAGCGCTAAATGTATTATCAATTCATCTAGCAATACTCCGGACGCTAAAGGTATGGTAGGCTGCGACGTCGGCATGAGAATTGCTGCTAATAAAGATAAAGCGATAAACGACAATATCGTATTGCGTTACAAGCCGGATCGCATCAGAGTATCGCTCGTAAGCCTTGATAATGGTATAACAAGCGGCGTAGGTGATAATAATATCACGGGCGGAACATCTGCATATACATATTTTAATGATCCGTATATTGAGAATAATGTCGTAGTATATCCAGGTGAAGATCCCGCACAGAATTTAGCTGTAACGCGTCAGATAAGCCAGCTTGCCAAACTTAAAGTCAATGCCGTGGCGTATCTATCTGACAAAGTTTATAAGGATGTCATCGCTACGCTTTATGACGGATATAAGCAGGATGTTGGCGGCACTCCTCAAGCCGTGTGCGGATTTTCGAGCGATCTTGATTTTGCGCTAAATTTTGGATTTGATTGCGCTAGCAATAGTGCCGATGGGCGTTGCTCCACAGCTACCGCTAGCAAGACCGGCGGAGATACAAATTACGTGCCATATCCTAATAGACCTACCGTTGTTTACAATATTCGTGGTGGTACACAGTTTTTCGCTAAGAATTCTAACGAGTGCCTAGGCTCTACGGGTTATGATAGCAGATGCTATACATATAACGCAAGGACCCTAAGTCCAACTGTTACCGGAGGGTGGGAGGAAGCTGCTTCTGCTGCCGATACGGGTTACGGCTTGCCTATACCGCTTGGAATAGCGCTTAATTACTACTCCGACGCTTCATTAGTAGGCGGACTTATTAATAGACCAAAAGACGGCACAGGAATTAAGTACGATTCTAAATCAACGGATTTCAGGATTTTAGCACAAGGATTTAGAGAGGGGCAGACCCCTGGTTCAACTGTATATTTTAATTTCGCTAGGATGCATAAAACCCCTAGCACTCCGGTGCTTATCTACGCTAGTGACTTTAATATCGGAAATGGCACGATTAGTATCGCCGAAAATTTTTGGCCGTCAAAATTTGATAAATCATACAATGCTATCTCGGATATAACTTCGGAGCAATATAAGAAGGATGATATAAAGTTATCCCAAGAGAACTTTAATGCTTTCATCACTAGAAAGGTTAGCGAAACCGGAGCTGCAAGCAAAGCTGCTTATATAGCCGCTGCTAATTCCAATAGTAAGACCTATGCAACAGGTAAAACCGTTATAGACTTTAGCGATAACGTAGGCACTTACGCACTATTTGTCTATGGTACGTCGTATGACAAGAGCCTAGGATCCAGGGTGTATCAGGCTACTACCAGAACCGGGGTAACCGTACCTATTTATACGCAGATCTATTGCGGTAGAACCGATAGGTGCGCGAATATGCCTGCTCCTAGCGCAGAACTTGCTTATGAAGCCCCTGGCTCGAATATATTTACCGTGCTAGCGGCTCAAGATCATAGCCTAACTGATTTTACGAAGTTCGTAGTAAATACTAGGGCTACCCTAAATAATATAGGAGCAGAATTCGTAAGCGCTTATACTAGCTTTACACCTACTGGCGTAACTGTTCGCAGGGGTAATGTAGTAAGCGGCGGCAAGGAAGATATAGCTATCCAGGCTACTGTACCAGGTCAGGCTAGGATACGTATTGAAACTAACCCATGGCTTATCCATACGCCTGCTGAAAATCAGAGAACTATGTTTACCGTACCTCCTACTACTGGAGCTTACTCTAGCAGGTTCCCTGGTGTGCCACAGTATTTCAATCCTCTTACTGTAAATGTAAGAGCTGTTAGACCTACAGTCTGGGGCGGCGAGGGTCAAGTCAAGTCCGGTACGGAAGACGACGTAGGATCATTCGCTGGCGGCAGCACATCGGATAATAGCACTAGCGATACTTCAACTAACAAGCTAGGTACGGGCGACATTCGCGATATCTACAATCAAAAGACCGATTGGTAGCGTTAGTGTTAAGTTCGCAATGCAAAGGCTAGCCTTCGGGCTAGCCTTTTTTTATGGGCGGAATTTTGGTTTTCTTGGCGATAGATCTTTCAAAATTCTGCTTTGCAAATTTTTTCCTAAAAATTCCATGAAATAAATTTTTTGGAATTTTAAATTGCGAAATTTCGCTGCAAACTTGACGACAAATTTTACTTACTAAGATTTGCGCGTCGTAATGATATATAATTTTACGCACTAATTTTAAGCAGCAGAATTCCAAAGCAAAATTTTGCAGTTAAATTTTACCGCACGAAATTCTCGCTTGTTAGCATAGCAAGCTTTGCGTTCGCGATCGCGTAAAATTTGCCGTAAAATTTCATCACTCAGAATTTTTCTGCCCCAAACATAGCTGCAGAATTCCGCTTTGTAAAATTACGCCTTTCAATCCTCATCCTAAAATCCTACCGCGACAAAGCGCATTGCCAATAATGCTTAAAAGCATATCACTCAAAGTCGCCCGTATTCCCTCTATCCTTCAAAATTTTATTTCGTAAAATTCCAATCCGCCTAGAGCCGCCTTATAAATTTCGCCTCATAAATTCCATTCCTCCATTCGCCCATTTACCCGTTTTTAAATGAAATTTCGGCACAATGCGGCTTAAAATTTCATCAGGGAAAGCCACTTGAAAACAAAAAATATCAGAAATTTCAGCATCATCGCGCATATCGACCATGGCAAATCCACGCTCGCAGACCGCCTGATTAGCGAGTGCAACGCCGTCGAGGCGCGCCAGATGAGCAGCCAGATCATGGATACGATGGATATCGAAAAGGAGCGCGGCATCACGATCAAGGCGCAGTCCGTGCGGCTCGAGTATGAGCTCGGCGGCGAGAAATACGTTTTAAATTTGATCGACACCCCTGGCCACGTGGATTTCAGCTATGAGGTCTCGCGCTCGCTGGCTAGCTGCGAGGGGGCGATCCTCGTCGTGGACGCGAGCCAGGGCGTGCAGGCGCAGACCATCGCAAACGTCTATATCGCGCTGCAGCACAACCTCGAAATCATCCCCGTGCTCAATAAAATCGATCTGCCCGCCGCCGATCCGCAGCGCGTAAAAGAGGAGATCGAGCACGTCATCGGGCTTGATTGTAGCAGTGCGATCGAGGTCAGCGCCAAAACGGGCGCGGGCATCAAGGAGCTCTTAGAGGCGATAATCACTCGCATCCCCGCACCCAAAACGGACGACGACGCGCCGCTTAAGGCGCTAATCTACGACAGCTGGTTTGATAACTACCTAGGCGCGCTCGCGCTTGCGAGGCTATACGACGGCGTGCTGAAAAAGGGCGACGAGGTCTATATTATGGGTAGCGAGAACCGCCACGAGGTGCTTGATCTTATGTATCCCAACCCGCTTGCGCCCGCTAAAACCCGCGAGCTTAGCAGCGGCGAAGTGGGCATCGTAGTAATGGGGCTAAAAAACGTCGCCGACGTGCAGGTGGGCGATACGATCACGCTTTTTAAAAAACGCGCTGCCGCGCCGGTGGGCGGATTTGAGAAGGCAAAGCCCTTCGTGTTTGCGGGCATCTATCCCGTGCAGACCGATAAATTTGAAGATCTGCGCGACGCTTTGGACAAGCTCAGCTTAAACGACAGCTCGCTTAGCTACGAGCCCGAGACGTCGCTCGCGCTAGGATTCGGCTTTCGCGTCGGGTTTTTGGGGCTACTGCATATGGAGGTCGTGAAGGAGCGGCTCGAGCGCGAGTTTGATCTCGATCTCATCGCCACGGCGCCGACCGTCACATACGCCGTGTATCTCACGGACGGCTCGTGCGTGCGGATACACAGCCCCAGCGAGCTTCCCGCGCCAAATTTCATCGAGCGTATCGAGGAGCCCTACGTCAGGGCGACCATCATCACCCCGAGCGAGTTTTTGGGCAATCTCATCAGCCTTTTAAATTTGCGCCGCGGCGTCCAAACCAAGATGGACTACATCACGCCGGAGCGCGTCCTGCTCGAATACGACGTGCCGACAAACGAGATCATAATGGACTTTTACGACAAGCTTAAATCCTGCACCAAGGGCTATGCGAGCTTTGATTACGAGCCGATCGATTATAGGCGCGGCGATCTCGTAAAGCTCGACATCCGCGTCGCCGGCGAAGCGGTCGATGCGCTTTCGATCATCGTACCCGCCTCAAAGGCCGAATCCAAGGGGCGCGACCTCGTCAAAGCGATGAAGGAGATCGTGCCGCGGCAGCTTTTTGAGGTCGCGATCCAGGCAAGCATCGGCAACAAGATCATCGCTCGCGAAAACGTCCGCGCCATGGGTAAAAACGTGACCGCCAAGTGCTACGGCGGCGACATCACGCGCAAGCGCAAGCTGCTCGAAAAGCAAAAAGAGGGCAAGAAGCGTATGAAGGCGATCGGCAAGGTAAATCTGCCGAGCGAGGCGTTTTTGAGCGTGCTGAAGATCGATTAAATTTAGTATGCGGGCAATCTAAATTTCATCTTTTGCCGCGCGGCCGTAAAATTTGATTTTAAATTTTGACGATCGCTCGGGTGTTTAAATTTAGCGGCTCGTCGTTTGGTATGAAATTTCGTCTTTAAATTTAAGGATCTTAAGAGATGATTTAAATTTTATGACTGCACGGCGTTTTGAGCTCTATCGCTCGTGCCCAAGCTGATACATTCGCTGCTGCGCACCCATTTTGCGCCGCTTTAAGCTCTAGCGCTCGCTGCTCGGTCGTAGAATTTTGCCGCATGCCGTTAGGCTAAAATTTTGCCTTTCAAATTTAAAATTCCGCGAGCGGTTTAAATTTTATGTCCGCCAGCCGATCATTGCGGTCGCGCCCGTCATCTCCTACAGTTGCACTCGCCGCGCCCGTCGCCTCCTGCAAAATTCTATCCGGGCGGCGCCCGCTATGAAATTTTACCCGCTGCGACTTTATAAAATTTGATTAAATTTTCCTGCGCGTCGCGTGAAATTTCATAGCGCGAATGTTTTATAGCAAAGCGGCGTATAAGAGGGCGAAGCGTAAATCCCACAAAAGCGCTAAATTTATCGGCGCGATATCAAAGGAGAAAAATGAAATTTTTAGACCGCTTGGGCGTGGATAGGAGCAGTTTTATTGATCTGTTTTCGGCATGTTTAGGCTGCGGCGTAGTGATGCGGGAGGCGGGTTCGAAGCTGATCGTAAAGGGCAGGCATCGGTTTGTGGATTTTGAGCGCGGTGAGATCAGTTTCGGCGATGATGCGCCGCGCGCTATCTGGTATATCGGCAGCGGCGAAGCGAGCAGCAGCCGCACGTGGCTGTGGGGATACGAAAATATAAATCGCCTAGGTGAGCGGCTACTTACCCTTGCGCGAGATGTGCGCGACTTCGGCTTGCGGCACGGGCTAGAGGAGCTTAGCACGCCTAAGCTCGCACTAAGCGCGGAGATAAACGGCCACGCTCTAAGCACGATCGCATGCGGATTATCGCAGGAGCTCGTAATCTACTACCGCTGTCCGCACGCCGGCGGAGCGGTGTTTGTGGAGTTTGCGGCAGGCGAGTGCGTGAGCTCCGATGGCACGATCAAGCCCGGTATGGACGCAAGCGATCTCATCTCTTTGGCGCGCGATTATATAGGCGCATTTCAGTTAAATCACGCCGTTTTTATTAAGGCGCTTTTACTTAGAAACGGCACGAAATTTAGCGAAGCGGCGGGCAAGATCGTAGCAAATTTTAAAAATGACGCACTCTTTTCGTGATAATTTGGGGCGGCTAAGCGAGGTGGAGTTCGCCGTATAAGGCTGCAAATATCACGCCGTGCATTTATGGCTTTGAAATTTACGCCGCGAAATTCTGCTTCGTAAATTTTATATCTTAAAATTTTCAGCCTTAGAATTTTGCTCGGTAAAATTTAGATCGCAAAATTCCGCCGTGCGAAATCCTCTTAAAATTTTACGTTGCAAAATTCTGCCGCTAAATTTACGCCAAATCTCTAAATTTAAATCAAAATTAGCCGCCGTCGATGTCGAAATCAAGATGCTCTTTGAGGTAGGCGCGCAACCTGCGGCGGTCGTTGCGACCGGGCGTGATCGCAAACCACAGCACGCGGTCGTTCAGATCTTTGCCGCGGATCAGCACGGTGTCGCGCAGCAAGATATCGTGAAAGTCGCCGTTTAGCCGCCACGACGAGAGTGCCTTGGCGAAGAAAAAGATCACGACGCCCACGACCATTATCGCGAACGCCATCCCCACGCGCTCGCTCATGGCGATACCCACTAGCCATAGCACGATGATCGATCCGATCCCGAATTTAAAGAGTCGCTCGTGTTTTACGTAGCGGGAGTGGCTAAGCGCCGTGTAGCTGGTGCAGGTGCGCAAAAAGCCTGGAGTGAGCCTAACGTAGTCGATGTTAAAGAGCAGAATTTCGCTTTTGCGCTCGTTTGAAACGAAGGTAATCGCGTAGTCGTTAAATTTAAACAGCCCGCCGCCATCGCGCCCTTGATACCAAGCTACGCCGGCGATCAAAAGTCCTAAAATCCCGCCTCCACCGCGTCCGTGACCGTTTCCTAAAAAAATTTTATCTAAATCGAGCCCTGCCGACATGCCGTAAAAAAATATAAAAGCCATCATCGCAATGACGAAGATCACGATGAAGGAGTTATCGTTTTTGACGCTAAATCCGCCTGTGCTCGTGGTTCGTGCGCCGCGGCTGCGAAGGGCGGCTTTGTAGTCTTTGGTGCTAAAAGTAGGCATTAGCTTCCTTCCTTTCGGGCTTTCAGAACAGCTTGCGCGCGCTTTTAAAGCCCGTTTAAAACAGCGGAATTTTATAAAATTTCAGATCAAATTCGGATTAAATTTTAAATTTGAAGAGGCTTTGAAATTTCAATGGATTTCAAATTTAAAGGAATTGAAATTTAGCCCGTGCTAAACCCCGTTTTTATATAATTGCACAAAATTTTAAAGGAGAAAAAATGAAAAAATTTTTTGCTTTGCTTCTTGCGGCGCTATTTTTTGTCGGTTGCGGGCAGTCTCAACCGAAAGTACCAATCGCAAGCGCGTATAAATTCAAAGGCATTACCTACTACCACATCCAAAACCATAATCCGAAAAAATTTGTCTATCAACCGCCGGAAGCGGTCGAGAAAAAGTACAACGAGCAGCTTTTAGCGGCGCTAAAAGAGGCGAACCTACTGGATCAAAACTCTACCGACGAGCTTAAAATTACAATAAAGCACCACAGGGGCTTTACGGGTGAAGCTACTCCGTTTCCTAGCGATAGAATCGGTGGCATAGAGTTTATCTATGAGGTTAAACTGGTAAGAAACGGCCAAATTTTAAGAAGCTACGTGCAAAATGACATCGAGCATTACGATCCGGGATTTTTCGGCAATATGAAAACCATAGCGTTACAAAATACGGATGATAGCTATGAAAATGCCGCAATTACGGCTCTTGTCAAGCATTTAATGGAGATCATAAAGAGCTTTTAGTGGCTCAAGGGCTTTGCATTGCAAACTAAACTACAGTAAAATTTTAAAACACGACTGGCGGGCGTATGTGGCGGTTCGCATGATCTAAACCATCATAAATAGTTTTTGATGCCTTGTGAACTTCTAAATCGCGGAATTTTAAAAAAACAGCTGCAAACCTGCGCGGTAAATTAAAGTGCAGTTTCGTAGCAATTAAGAAATCAATTGAAATTGCAGATGGTAGCCTTGCTGAGGAAAATTCTGCTTCCTCGCAGTCAAATTCTGCGTTATAACCAAATCTTAAATGCTATAAATTTGAAATTCTGCGGTACAAAGCACTTGTTTATAGGCTATGAGCGTAGCCTCTTTTGCAAAGTCTTTATGTAGAGTACTGCGTGTTTTGCGTAATCTATCTTATAAGCCTTTTTAAGCTCATCCAAAAACCGCTCGCGGCTAAAAACAAAAATGAAATCGAAGCTAGGCAAAATATAAGCTTGCCGATCTGCCCAAAAATTTCGCCCGAATGAATATCTAAAACCGCCGTGCGTATCGTCACAAAACGCGGCATTTGCGCTTTCATATCGGCAAATTTAACATCCCTTAAAATTTCGCCGCTCGTAGCATTGATCGCGATCCTATTAAATTCATCGCTCTCGTCACTCGCAATCCCGTATATCGCGCTATATACTCCGTCTTTCGGATTAAGCATTATGTTAAAAAATTTAAAATTTTCGCCATGCTTTCGGGTAAAAATTTCAAACACAGCATCGATCTCTTGCAGTTTGCCTGCATCCTTAAACCCCAACTTTTGTCTAGGTTCAAATTTTTCAGCTTTGTAAATTTGCTCCTCGCCCAAAATTTTATTCGTTAGTCTTGCTAACCAGTCATAAGAAAAATATAGCCCGCTCGCGCTTATAGCAAAAAGTATTGCAGCCGCATAGATGCCCGTGCATCCGTGGATCTGATAAAGCAGCGCGTAGCCGCGAGTTTTGAAGTTGATCTTCAGCGCTTTTGTGAGCTTGCATCTAAAAAACGGATAATAGATCAAAATCCCGCTTAGCAAAAGCAAAATGAGCCCTAGCGTGCTAAGTGCCACGATTTGCCTGCCGATCTCGCGAGCCCCCTCGCCAAAGGCAAGCTCAAAGCCTAGATTTGTATGTAGGCTTAGCACAACGTTCATTATCCTCTCTTCATAGTTCTCGCCGACGATTTGTCCGTCATAAGGGCTCAAAAAATACGCTCTTGCTCGTCCTTTGCCGTCTTTGCCCGCGACTTCGATGCTTGCGCCGCCGTCTTTTATGCCGATTAGCTCCGGCGTGAAGCTGCTTTGCTTCTCGCCGAAAATTTTTAAAATTTCAGAAATTTTTAGGCGAGGTACATCTTTTTGGACGGCGAAAGACTGCCGCTCGTTAATCGCGTCAAAAATTTCATCGTGATACGAGATGAAACAGCCCGATAGGACGACTACGAGCAGCGGTAGTGCACAAAGCAGAGACAAAATTAAATGGACGTTGAACCAAAAGTTTTTCTTTAAAACTCTCCTCATCGTTCAAATTTCATCTTTAAATTTTGCTCGAATTAAAAATTTACGTTGAAGCCGAGCTGAAATTTACGACCCTCAGCTATGAGGGCCCTGGTCGGTTTATCGTCTATTACTCTTTCGTTAAATACGTTATATACGCTAAAATTTACGCTAGCGTTTTTCGTGATTTTATAGTTAGTCCCGACATCGGTGACGGCGTAGCCCTTAGTGTTTACATATACGCCATTTTTTACCCTGCTTATATAATTTACCTGCGTCCAGAAGCTCAGATCGCTATTAAAGTCGTAATCAAGTCCCGTTTTTATCATATAGCGCGGGGTGTCGGTCAGCGCTTTGCCCTCGTTTTCGCCTGATTTTTGTTTTGATTTAGCATAGGTATAGTTTGCGTGAAATGCTAAATTTGATAAAATTTTCCACTCGCCGCTAAGCTCAAGTCCGTCTATGGAGGCTCTGCCGATATTTACGTTTTCATAAATTCCAAAATAGGTCTTGCCTTGATAGACGCATGTCCAAGTAGCGGGATTATTAAAATCCGCTCCCGATCCCCAGCCGCCGCACCTTACGACGCTATCGATCTTGTCTTTGAAGTCGGTGTGAAAAACGGTCGCCGAAAGGCTTAGATTATCGTTATTGTCATACATCGTTCCGATCTCGTAATTTACGCTAGTTTCGGGCTTGAGGCTACTTCGTCCCAGTCTGATACCGCGTCCGTGATTTATCGGAATTTTTAGCCCTTCGGATCTATCGTCGATATTAGGCGTCGTATAGCCCGCCGATACGCCTCCCTTAAACGATAAATTTTCATTTAGATGATAAACGATGTAGCCGCGCGGCGCAAAGTGTCCGCCGTAGTCCTTGTCGTAGTTGTATCTTAGGCCCGCGGTCAGTGCAAGCGCGTCTGTGACATAAAAATTATCCTCTCCAAATACCGACACATCCCATCTTTTTAGATGCGCATCATCGTTAAAGCCCGGCTCATTTTGTGATGAATCCAGTTTTTCGTGGCGATACTGCGCGCCGAGCGTTAAGGTATTTGAGTCAAAAAGATACGAGCCTTGAGTATTAAATATCGTAGATCTTAGCCTGATGTCGCTTGCGGCTTGATCGGAAAAGGTTTTTGTAACCTCGTGCGATAGATAGGTATCGGTTAGAAATTTATCGTATCTTCCGCTATGCGAGAGCGAAATTTGATCGTCTTTGTCGTCTTCGTGAGTGTTATATCCTAGATACGCCGTTTTGCCTAGAGTTCTTGAGGTCAAGTTTTTAGTGTGTTTGTAATCAAGCGCGAGATCGTCGTTCTCGGTAGGCTTATACATAAGCTTCGCGCCGAAATTCTTATCCGCGTCTTTTGGATTGCCGTAGTCTTTGGCGTCTTCAAATTTATGAAAATATCGCCCGTAAAGCGAAATTCCGAGTGCGTCTGGCACTATCGCGCCGCTTGCATAAAATCCAGTAGAGTAGCCATTGCCTATGTCTTTGTGCTGCGCGATGTCGTAGTAGCCGTTTATATTGGCGCTAGGTTCATTAGAAAAGCCCTTGGTGATGATGTTTATCACGCCGCCCATAGCGTCGGTACCGTATAGAGAGCTCATCGGTCCGCGGATTACTTCCACGCGCTCTATAGCATTTGCGGGCGGGATGAAGCTTTGGATGCTTCCTTGCGAGCCGAAACCCGGAAATGCGCTCTCGCTGGAAACAGGACGACCGTCGATTAAAATTTTAGTATATTTTGAATCCATACCACGCATTCTGATATCGCTTTTGCCCTTCATTGAGCTAAATCTAGGCGCGGAATATACGCCTGGTATATCCTTTACGATGTCGGCTACGTCTTTGTGATTTCTCTTTTCGGTCTCTTTTTGAGATATTACCGAGATCGATGCCGGCGCTTCTTTGATATCTTGCTCAAAGGCGGTGGCGCTTACGACGATCTCTCCTAAATCGGCCTCTTGCCCCCCCCCATAGTTGTGCGGTTAAAACCGAAACTGCCACGAGTGATAAATGCAAACTACGCATTATTATGTCCTTTTGATAAAATTTTGCGAATGAAATTCACGGACGAAATTATAGCTCCGAAAAGATTAAATATTTATGAAATATTAAAAGGCGTTATCGCTATCAAGCATATTTTATTCTCCTGTGCAATCGCTAGTTATAGGCATTGATGAATAAAATTTTATTTGCTCTTGGCGGTTTAAGGAGCGAATGATAAATTTAAAGGCGCAATGAGCTTTAAAAATTTACGCCGCGTTGTAAATATCAAAATTTAAATGCAGTGAGCTCGGGATATCTGTCATTAGTGTGCGCCGTGGGTTTTTGCAGAGAAATTTAATGAGACTTTGCGAAGCGTAGCCGATGCGCACAGAAGCGAACGGCAATTAAATTTTTACGGCGAATTTAAAGCAGCGTATTTTTAATACTAATTTTTCAAGCGTTAAAATGCGGCTTGCAGCGGCTAATGCGGCAAATTTGCTCTGCGATTGTAGTTAAATTTTCCGCCGCGCGGAGTAAATGCCGCGCATAAATTGAATTCGCCGCCTAGAAGCTAATTTTGCATCGCAGTTAAATCGACAATAGTCAAATCGCAACGAGCTCAAATGCTATAAATTTAGAGCCCGCCGCCGTAAGCGCTTGACTTAGGCTGAGCCGCGATCTTTTATTATAAGATGCCTATTGTTCGCATTCCTGCGGCTGTCTAAAACAAACCGCACAACGCTTAAATTTTAAAATTTTATTTGAATAAGCTGTTTACGCTCTCGTCGTGATATACGCGCCTGATGACCTCGCCGAAAAGCGGAGCGACGCTGATTACCTTGATGCGGTCGCTTTCCTGCTTTAGCGGGATCGTGTCGGTCACGACGAGGCCGTCTAGCGCGCCGCTTTCGATGCGCTCGTATGCCGGGCCGCTCAGCACGGCGTGCGTACAAAACGCGCTGACGCTCTTCGCGCCCTGTTCCTTAAACGCGCCCGCAGCCTTGACGATGGTGCCCGCGGTGTCGATCATATCGTCGATTAGGATCACGTCCTTGCCCGCGACGTCACCGATGATATTCATCACTTCGCTTTTGTTCGCCTCCTCGCGGCGCTTATCGACGATGACGAGATCGAGCGAGAGCTTTTTGGCGAAGCTTCTGGCGCGCGCGACGCCGCCAACGTCGGGGCTAGCGATGATCGGATTTTTTAAATTTTTCTCTTTCAGATAATCCAAAAATATCAGCGAGCCGTAGAGGTTATCGACCGGCACGTCGAAAAAGCCCTGTATCTGCCCCGCGTGCAGATCCATCGTGACGACGCGGTCGATCCCCGCCGTCTGCATCATATTTGCCACGAGCTTCGCGCTGATCGGTACGCGCGGGGCTGCCTTGCGGTCTTGGCGAGCGTAGCCGAAGTAGGGCACGACCGCCGTGATCGAGTTCGCGCTGGAGCGTTTCAGCGCGTCGGTTAGGATCAGAAGCTCCATCAGATTGGAGTTTGCGGGCGCGCATGTCGGTTGGATGACGAAGACGTCCTTGCCGCGCACGCTCTCACCGATCTGGACGCTGATTTCGCCGTCGCTGAAGGTTTTGATCGCGCACTCGCTAAGCGGCAGCGAGAGATATTTGGAGATTTTTTTGGCAAATTCGGGATTTGCGGTGCCGGAGAAAATTTTATATCCGCGCATTTTGATGACCTTTGGATTGAAATTTGCTCGAATTCTACACCAAAAGCGCTAAATTTTAGCTAATTCGCCCGCCGCACTTGCGTAAAATTTATAAGCGAGCATTGCGGACCGCCGCACGCTTGCGAGATAAATTCTTTAAAATTTCAGGGTGGCTCGGCTTGCCGCGGTCTTACCATGGCGAAATTTAACTGCGGATTGTAACCGATACGCGCGCAGGTTATCGGAGCCTGCGTTTTCTCGCTAGTATCTGCGCGGATACGGCCAAAACCTTATTTCGAAGGGCAGGGTGCCGATGAGCGCGAAATTTTATATTTGCGATACAGACAGGCAAAATTTTATCTTTGGAATCATAGTGAGCGCGCGTTTAAATTTAGATTTGAGCTTGCACAGGGCAGACTGCGCGAATACTTTGCGGCGCGCTAAATTTAGGCTGCCGCGGCGCATAAATTTTATATTTCTTGGGCGGTTAAATTTAAAATGTGCTTTGCTTTGGTGAAAATTTAAAGCTTGCTCTTTATAGCTTGATTGTGCGCCGCGAAATTTTAAAATTTATCGGGTAAGCTCCATTCGCCGCGTAAATTTATATATTGCCTTTACCGCTTAAATTTTAAAAGCCGAAACGCTATGAGTACGAATTGCGAGGCAGGTCGCGCCATATAGATTTTACTTTTAGCACAGATTACAGCACGAGTCGCGATATACGCTTCAGCACAGATTACGGCGTGGGTTATGGCATACGCCTCGATAATAGATCGCGACATAAATTTCAATGCATACCGCGATATAAATTCTAGTGCGGAGTATGACATAAATCTCGTCAAGGGTCATGGCATGAACCCAAGCATAGATTATTACGATATACGCCTCAGCGCGGATCGTGACATAAATTCTAGTAGGGATCGCGCCGTAAATTTTAAAATTTCAAACGCAAATTTAAAAACAAATTTAGCAGTTTTAAAAGCAGATTTAAGGACGGATTTTAGATTATGAAATTTTTAAATTTAAAAGTTGCTGCCGCCGTGTTCGCGCTGCTACTCTCAGGCTGCGACGGATGGAAGCACCATCTAAGCAGCGACGGCACCTCGCTTGCTTCCAAGTTCGACCCCTCCGAGCGCACGCTAAAGATCGAGGGCAACGACAAGCCGTTCGTGCTGTTTTTTCTATACTAGCAGCCGAATTTAGAAATTCTGAAATTTTAAAATTTATACAAAATTCTACGATTTGGAATTTTGATAAAATTTCTGTGGCTACCAGCTTCCGCTAGCACCGCCTCCGCCGAAGCTTCCGCCGCCCCCACTGAAGCCGCCTCCGCTAAAACCGCCATTTCCTCCAAATCTGCCAAAATCCCCGGATGAGCCGCCTCTCATGCGCGATGAGCGCGCGATTTCGCTTATGATGTCTGCACTCGAGATTATATCTTCGTCGCTTCTTCTGCGGCGCGTCACGCGGCGGCTTAGTATCGCGAAAAGCAAGACCGCAAAAAGTACCATAAAGATCGCAAAGTCCTTGTTGCTCGGATCCTGCTGCGCGTTGGCGTTAAGCGGATCAAATTTTATATCGCCGCCTTCGATCGTGCTAATGATCGCCGAAATCCCGCTAATGACGCCACTTTCGTAATCCCCCTGCCTAAAATAGGGCAGAATTTTATTGCTGATGATACGCTTGGCGCGCATATCGGTTAGCACGCCCTCTAGCCCGTATCCGACCTCGATACGCACTTTATGCTCGTGCGGAGCGACGAGCAGCAGTACGCCGTTGTCGCGCCCTTTTTGCCCGATACCAAGAGCGCGCGCCTGCTCTACGCCGATTTCCTCGATAGAGTAGCCACCGAGCGATTTTAGGCTTACGAGCATGATCTGGTTTGTGGAATTTTTATCGAAAGTCATTAAAATTTCATTCAGACTCTCTCTTGCGGCTGGGCGTAAAATACCAGCCTCATCAATTACGGCGGTGCCGTTTGGATGGGCTAGATACTCGCTAGGTGCGGCGAGGCTTATTGCAAATAGCGCCATTAGGGCAAAAGCAAATCTCCAAGCCACTCTCATTGCAGCTCCACCAAGGTCTCTTCTATATCGTTATTTTCGCTATCTTTAGGCACTCGCATAGCTAGCTCGCACAGCGCGTCCATCGCCTTTAAAACAGCAGGCTCAAGGCCTTGCGTGCTGGGGTTAAATTCCGTCGTGATACGTTCAAACTCGCCCTTAGAGATAAACTCCGCCGCTCGCGCGCCGCAGATGATATGAGCGCAGCGTTCGCGGACGCATACGCAAAACATTATCGCTTCTTTTACGCTACCGTAGCGCTCGTAAAATTTTTGCATCGCAAACTCGCCCGAGAGCCGAAGTCTGCGAGATTTAGGCGTGATTAGAGTTAAAAGCGTGGGGCATTTAGCTAGCAGAGCTTTAATCGCTATGAAGCTGAGCGCTACGATTTGCAGTAGCTCAGCTTTGCTTATTTGCGGCACGAAGCACATAACGATGCCAATCACAAACGCCGTCACTGCCGCCGCGCCATAGCTAGCTTCGCAGTCCTCGCTTGCTTCGCGCGCGACCACGCAGACGATCTGCGCACCGCTTGCAGCTTCGGCTTTCGTGATTAGCTCGTGGATTTTTTGCTTGCACTGCTCGCTTAGCATTTGCCGCCTTTAGCGTTATTTAAACGAGACGCTAGGGGCTTTTTGGCTTGAGCTATCAGCGCTAAAGCTAGGTTTGGCGCCGCCTAGTCCTACGATGCGCGCGATGATGTTCGTAGGGAAGGTTCTAATTAGCTTATTGTATTCCTGCACTGAAGCGATGTAGTCCTTGCGCGCTACGGCGATGCGGTTTTCCGTGCCTTCGAGCTGATTTTGCAAGTCGGCGAAATTCTGATTTGCCTTAAGATCCGGATAACGCTCGACTACCAGCATCAAGCGCGATAGGGCTGAGCTAAGCTCGCCTTGAGCGCCGTTAAATTTCGCAAACGCCTCCGGATCTTGCGCTAAACTTTCTGCATTGATATTGACAGCGGTTGCCTTAGCGCGGGCATTTATGACGCCTTCTAAGGTATCTTTTTCATGGCTTGCGTAGCCCTTGACGGTTTCTACGAAATTTGGAATCAAGTCGGCGCGGCGCTGATATTGGTTTTGTACCTGGCTCCACGCAGCCTTAACTTCTTCATCTTTGCTTACGAGTTTATTGTAAACCGGCACTGCAAATATCGCAAACGCAATCGCCGCAATCACTAAGACGATTAGAGCTTTGATTAAGATATGAAGCCCTCCTTTTTGGCGCGGATACTCTTCTCCGCCAAAGCTCTCGCCTCGCGCGGATAAGCCTTTATCGTCGTAACCTATACGCTCGTTATTTTCTCCTTGCAGCTCTTTCATTGAAATCTCCTTGGGATGTTGGAATTTAATTTGACTAAAATTTCATATTCGATCGTGCCGAAGCGCTTTGCCCAGGTTCGCGCGTCGCCCAGCACGCAGATACGCTCGCCACCGAATTCCGCGCAGAAGCTATCCATCGACATTTTTCCGAGCATTTTTTGCCCGCTTGCAAGCGCTAGCTCGCCCTCGCCGTCGTAGCGAAATAGCCCGTCTGCGTAGCCCAGATCGTATGTGCCGATCATCATATCGCGTGGCGCTTCAAAATTCGCGCCGTAGCCCACGCGCTCGCCTTTTTTCAGCACGCGCGAGCTGATCAGATCGGCATAGAGCTTTAGCACAGGGCGTAAATTTAGGCTCTCGTCAAATTGCGGATAGCCGAACTGCGCCATGCCTACGCGCACGTATTCGTCCTCAAAGCCCGCACTTCGCTCGATAGCTGCGGAGTTGCTCGAATGAAATTTTAAATTTTCAAAGCCCGCAGCGGCGGCTTTTTGTCCCGCGATACGCTTAAATTCTATGAAATTTTGCCTTTGTGCGAAAAAATCTCCACTTAGCTCGTCACTTGCGCGAAAGTGTGTGAAAAAGCCACGAAGCTTAAATCCGCCCGCCTTGCATAGCCTAAGCGCCTCATCTAGCTCGTTCGCAGCGATGCCGTTGCGGTGCATAGCAGTATCTGCAGCGATATAAATTTTAAGCCCTCGTTTAAGACGCGAGAGGTAGCTCAGATCATTTACCGCGTAGCAAAACCGCTCGTCCTCGTCCCCGCGCGGAATGTGCGAGAGCACTAAAATTTCATCAAATAAATCCGCGATCTGCGCAGCTTCCGCAGCACTTCGCATTACGGCGCGTACGAAGCCTAGCTTTGCCGCTTCCTCGCAGCAAAGCCTGCAGCCATGGCCGTATGAATTATCCTTGGCTACCAAAAATACTCGCTCCGCTCCACCTACTTTGGCGGCGATTTGCGCTAGATTGTGCGCATAAGCGGCGCGATCTAAGATGATCTCAGACATCGAAGTCTAGCCCATAAGTGCGGTATAAATATGGCAGCAGCTTGCGCGCGGCGTAATCGTAGCCATAAAATTTCGCATAAACTTCTTTCAGGCTAGCCGCACCTGCGCGCTCGAAATCAAATACGTCGGTATCCGCGATTTTTGGCACGCGCTCATCTAAGAATTTAAAAAATTCCGCTCTCGCAGCCAAAAGCTCTTTTATATTTTTTTCAACCTCTTGCTTTTCAGATTCGTTCATCTCTGGTCCTTTAAATTTTCTAGTTTACCTAAAAATACGCGCTGCATCTCGTCGCGAAACTCAGGGCTGCAGGCCTCGAAGCGAGTTACGATCACAGGCGTGGTGTTGCTTGCCCGTACGAGCGCCCAGCCGTTATCAAACCGCACTCTGATGCCGTCGATCTCGATAATATCGCGGATGGGTGGCAGCTCCGCGATACCTGCGTGGATTTGAGCTTTAAGAGCTTCGATGATCTTAAATTTCGCCTCCTCACTCGTATTAAATTTTATCTCGTCGGTACTAAAAACTCGCGGTAGCTTGTCTAGTTCGGCGTCTAAATCATATCCTTTAGCTACGAGCTCAAGCACGCGCATCATCGCATACACGGCGTCATCGAAGCCGAAATATCGCTCCTTAAAATAGATATGCCCGCTAACCTCGGCGGCAAGGTCGATGCCTAGCTCTTTCATCGCCTTTTTGATATTGCTGTGGCCGGTCTTACCCATGAAGCTTTTGCCGATCTTATCAATGGTATCGTACATCGCCTGCGAGCATTTGACCTCGCCTAGGATGCGCGGATGGGTCATATTTAGAGCAAGCAGGCAGGCTAGCTCGTCGCCTTTGATGTTGCGGCGCGGAGTTAGCACGGCGATCCTATCGGCATCCCCGTCAAAGCCGAACCCTAGAGCCACGCCGTCTTGCTTCATCGCAGCTTTAAGATCCGCTAAATTTTTCTCCTCGCTGGGGTCCGGGTGGTGGTTTGGGAAATTGCCGTCGGGCTGCGGGAACAAAACTTTAGCGTTTAGTCCCAGCCTTTCGATGATTTTAGTAGCCGTAACGCCTGCGGCGCCGTTTGCACAGTCGATGATAAAGGGCGCGGCAAAGCCCTTAAGAGCCGCAAATTCCTTCTCAAAATATGCTAGATACTCGCTTAAAATATCATACCTCTGGGCGCCTACATCAGTTGGAATTTCAAAATTTGAACTCATCAGCTCCCGCACCTGCGCACCTAGGCGCTTCAAATCCTCGCCGAAGAAGCTGTCCGTGCCGATCGTGATCTTAAAGCCGTTGTAATTTTTAGGATTGTGCGAGCCGGTAATCATTACGTTTGCGTCAAATTTATGCGTAAATACGCTAAAATAGCCCACCGGCGTCGGTAGCAAGCCGATATTATAAACTCGCAGAGCTGCAAAATTTAGCCCGCTTACAAAATAGCCGAAAAGCTCATCCGCGCTAAGGCGGGCGTCGTATCCCACGCTAACGCGCTCAAGCCCCAGATTTGCGATATGTTTGCCAAGCGCGAAGCCGATCGCCTTTACGCTGCGCTCGTTTAGCTCCCCACCCACGATGCCGCGAATATCGTATTCTCTAAAGATATCTTCGATCATAAAATTCCTTTAAATTTAAATCGCGGTATTTTATAAAAACTTGCTTAATATTTATATTATAAATGATAAAATCGCCGCTAAAATTCCAAAGGATGGTTATGAAAAAATTTATTCTAGTAGCGATTTTAGCGGCTTTTGCTTGCGCGGGCGATTACGAGCTCGTAGGTAGCGTAAATACTTCGTTTAGAATTTTTGGCAAAGACGATCGCATCGAAGTCATCGCGGTTAAAGATCCTAAGATCGACGGCGTGACCTGCTACGTCTCTTACGCCAAAAAAGGCGGCGCCAAAGAGATCATCGGCGTGGAGGAGGACCGCTCCGAAGCTTCTGTTTCGTGCGTGCAGACAGCGCCTAAAATCATCATCAAAGAGGAGCTGAAAAAAGAGGATATTTTTGAAAAACGCAGCTCGTTAATCTTCAAAAAGACCCACGTAGTTAGGCTTTACGACGCGGTGCAGGGCTCGCTGATCTATTTGGTTTATTCAGACAAAGTGATTGATGGCTCGCCTAATAACTCGATCTCGGCGATCCCGTGCCACCAAGCCGTGGGCGACGTGTGCGAGCTCGCATATACCCAAGGCAAAAAATAATAATAAGGAATTCCGCAAAGATAAAATTTTATCGCAGCGGAATTCTAAATTAGAAATTACGCGATGAGATGACGCATGAAATTTACATAGAATTTTGCCAAATTCTGCAGCATTTTACAAAATTTATCCGCGCCGTTAAATTTCTGCGCGAATGCCTAAGATGAGAATTTGACCGCTTTATCAGAGCATCTTAACGCATATTTGAGCTACGCTAGTAGGCGTGCGCTTGCAGGTCGTAAAATGAAAAATTAAGCAATTTTTGCTAAAATCTCGCGATTTTGAAAACCCTCGTAAATCTAAAGGAAATCAATGAAGACATTTTTTAGTATGGAGTGCGCGTCAGTGATGCTACTGATTTTGGCGCTAGCCTGTGCGATCGCTACTTTTGTAGAGACCGCTTACGGCACGGAAGTAGCGTGGGCGATCGTTTATTCTACTGCATGGTTTGGCGCGCTGATGGTGCTTTTGGGAATAAATTTAACCTACAATATCTATCGCTACCGCATGATTAAACTTCGCACGCTGCCTGCGCTAATCTTTCACGCGAGCTTTTTGTTTATGCTTGCTGGAGCGATTTTGACTAGATATTTCGGCTTTGAGGGCAATATCCATATAAGAGAGGGCGGCGAGAGCTCGATCGTAACGACTAAAGACGAGGTCGTTCAGCTTCTTACTTTAGGCAGTGACGGCGAGTTTATATCTGCTGACGAGAGCAAATTTTTAAACGGCGCAGGACGGATGAACTTCGATCTCAATCTAGACGTAGAGGGTAGGATCGCAAATTTAAAATTTAAAGAGCTAATAGAACACGGCGAGCTAAAATGGGTGCAAGATCCGACCGGACAGGCTCCTGCGCGCGTGGAGTTATTATTTTCCAACAACGTTGGCAGCCAAAATGTCTCCTTGCAATCGGGTGAAAGCATGGAGATAGGCGAGCTTAGTATCACTTTTAACGCAGAGCCTAAAAGTAAGAATTTCATCTACATAAAATCCAAAGACGGCAAATTCTATTTAAACTCAAGTCTTGATATAAACGCCACTAAAATGGCTGATATGAGCACTGCGCCGCTTAAGAGAAACGAGGATAATCCGCTAGGCAATCTCTTGCTTTACAACTTCGACGGGATAAATTTCGCCCCTGTTAGCTTGCTTAGCTCCGCGGTCGAGAAATTCGTCCCGGTCGCTGCGAATTTACCGGGTGAGCCCGGCGTAGTAGCTACGCTAAGCTTTGCGGGGCAGAGTCGCGAAATCTACGTGCCTAGGGATTCGCATGGTGCTAGCTACAAGATGGGTGATAAGAATTTCATCGTAGCCTTGGCGCCAAAGATGCTTCATCTGCCTTTTAAAATCGCGCTTCGCGACTTTGTGATGGATCGCTACCCGGGCACCAATTCGCCCTCCGGATATAAAAGCGAAATCACGCTAAAAGACAGCAATACGAGCTTTGATTATGATATTTTTATGAATCACGTGCTCGATTACGGCGGATACCGATTTTTCCAAAGCTCATACGATACAGACGAGCGCGGCACCGTGCTTTCGGTCAATAAAGACCCCGGTAAAGTTCCAACTTACATCGGTTATTTTTTGCTTTGCGTAGGGATGTTTTTTAACTTTTTCAACCGGGGCTCGCGCTTTTTCAAGCTCTCGCGCTTAATCAGCGAAAATACGCATCTTGCTCGAGAAAAAGATGTAAATTCTAAAAATTCGGCGTCTAGCTCGGTGCCCGCAAGCTCCGCAGAAAACTCTGCATCAAAACGCGCCAAAAAATCGCGACGCGGTACTAAAGGCGCGGCATTAGCATTTGTAGGCGCGTTGGCTTTGAGCTCGGCTGCATTGTATCCTAGCACAGCAAATGCCGAACAAAACTTCACGACTCAAAATTCTATTTCGCAAAGTTCTGCCTCAAATGCAGCCGCAGAAAATTCAGCGCCGCAAAGCTCGGCTAGCGTGCAAGATCCCGCTTCGCAAAATTCTGCGCAAAATTCCGTGCAGAATTCCGCCGCCGAAAATTCCAAGCAGAGCTCCGTTTCGCAAGAATCTGCGGCGGAGCAAGACTCCATCCCTCCGCATAATTTTTCTACTATGGGAGGCGAACTAGCCGTGCCGAAATTTGATCCTAAATTTAGTGAGGATTTAGCAAGCCTCGTAATTCAGGGATTTGATGGGCGAATGGAGCCTTTTGATACCGTTTCTAGGGAGCTTTTAAATAAAATTTACCGTGCCGACAACTACAAGGCTCCAAATGGCGAAATTTTAAACCATAACGCCGCTGCGCTTTCGTTTATGCTAAATCAAAGCTACTGGAGGCGTGCGCCAATCATCAAGGTTAGCGAGCCGGAGCTTAAAAAAATTCTAGGTATGGATGAAAAGCAAAGCCACGCCAGCATGATGGATTTTTTTGAATTTAAAGGCGGCGAGAGCTACTACAAGCTCGATAAAATGGTCGAGGAAATCAACCGAAAGCCTTTGGGCAATCGCGGTGTGCTAGATAAAGAGATCATCAAGGTAAATGAGCGCGTAAACGTCTTTTACTCGGCGTTTATGGGGGATTATTTTAGAATTATTCCGGTTAAGAACGCTAAAAATAACGAGTGGCTTTCGCCGCTATATCTAGGCGATGCGCTGGATCAAAACGAATCAACTGAAGTTAAAAAGATGATGGGAATATTCGTTTCGTCCGTGGTCTATGCCCAAGAAAGCGGGGATTGGAGCGGCGCAGAAAAGATGCTAAGCTACGTCAAAAAATATCAGGCACAAAACGGCGCAAATTTAATGCCTAGCGAAAGCGCGATAAAATATGAAATTTTATTTAATAAGGCTAAAATTTTTTCTCGCCTCTTTCCGATCTACACTATCTCGGGATTTTTGCTTCTGATCTTTATCTTTTTGCGAATGATGAAGCCCACTCTTCGCTTAGGCGGCGCGTTTAAGCTAGTTTACGTCGTAAATATCGTCGCTTTCATCGCACATACTGCAGGTCTTGCGCTGCGCGGCTACGTCTCGGGGCACGCGCCGTGGAGTAACTCCTACGAATCGCTCATCTACATCGCGTGGGCGCTGTCGCTAAGCGGAATATTTTTCTCGCGCAAATCCGCTATTTCGCTGGCGCTAACGTCAATAATGGCGGGCATAACGCTGATGGTGGCGCATCTTAGCGACATCGATCCGCAGATCACTAATCTCCAGCCGGTTCTAAAATCTCACTGGCTTACGATCCACGTCTCGGTAATCACCGCGAGCTACGGATTTTTAGGTCTTTGCATGCTGCTTGGAATTTTTACCCTCGTGATGTTTCTGTTCGACAAGAAAAACCCCGAGATTGCGCGCAATATCACGGAGGCTACGCATATCAACGAAATGTCGATGATCCTAGGGCTTTGTTTGCTGACGGTCGGCAACTTCCTAGGCGGCGTGTGGGCTAACGAAAGCTGGGGGCGCTATTGGGGCTGGGATCCGAAGGAGACCTGGGCGCTCATTACGATTTTCATCTATGCGGTGGTAGTGCATTTTAGATTTATGCCTAAGCTCAATAATCAATTCGCTTTTGCCGTAGCCTCGATGTTTGCGTATTTTAGCGTCATAATGACCTATTTTGGTGTAAATTTCTACCTAAGCGGCATGCACTCATATGCTAGCGGCGAGCGCATTCCGGTGCCCGGCTGGGCGTACGTGATGGTCGCTTCGATGGTGGCCCTTGCGATCGCGGCGTATTTCCGCTCGGGCAAATCGGCTAGGCTTTAAAACCCCGCAGAATTTTATAGAATTTTATGGCTCGTGATTGCGCTAAATTTTAAAATTTTGCATCGCGACAGAATGTATCGCAAGGGAATTTTGATGCCTGAAACTTTGTGATGTAGTAAAATTCTAATGATTTGGAATTTGCGCCGCTATGGGGTTTTAATGTTTTAAATTTTGCTTCTAGCGGAATTTTTGCATGCGACGGAAGCGCGACGTAATTTAGAATTTTAAAATTTCAGCTAGCGCGCTAGTGCAAAATTCGCCCCGCCGCTACCATAGCCGAGCAGTGAAATTTTAAAATTTGATTTTATAAATTCTATGCTCGTCTTTAAATTTAAAATCTCGCGCTTTATGAAATTTGATTTATGATGTCGAAATTTTAAAATTTCGCACGCCATTGTCGCAATAACTCTTGCGCGACAAAATTTTAAAATTTTAAATTCCGCGCCATGATAGAACATGATAGAATTTGAAAATTTATAAAATTTTAAACTGCGAAAACGCCTCGCTAGGCATTAAAATTATCTTAAAATATAATTTAGCTTGCAAGATTAAGCTAAATTTCTGCTTATGATCATATTGATTTAATCTTTATTTGGCTAAAATTGACGCTTATCAATTTTTTAATTTGAAAGGATAAAGATGTCTGATCTAAAACAGGATAGACGAGGCTTTATCGGGCTTACTTTCGGCGCGGTTGCCGCTGTGGGTGGCGTTTTCGCACTCGTGGGGATGAAGAAATCGTGGGATCCGTTACCTAGCGTACGCGCCGCCGGCGTCACTACGGTAGATTTAAGTCCGATCAAAGAGGGCGAGCTGTATCAAACGCAGTGGCGCAAAAAGCCGATTTTCGTGCTTAAAAAGACCGCCGATATGCCTAAAAACGATGCCCGTGATGTCGTCGTAGGAGATGCTAGATATACGCTTTGCATAGGGCTTTGTACGCATTTGGGCTGTATTCCTAGCTACAAGCCATCGACGCAACAATTCATCTGTGCATGTCACGGCGGGATTTTCGATGCTAACGGCGTAAACGTATTTGGTCCGCCGCCACGCCCTATGGATATACCGCCCTTTAAAATCGACGGAACGAAACTCGTTTTAGGCGAAGAGGGCCCCGAATACCAAGCCCTAAAGCAGAAAGTATAGGAGGCGCAGATGGCACATATCAGAAAGGCTACGGGAGTTTGGGATTGGTTCGACCAAAGGCTCGCCGTAACGAAATTTTTCAAGGTGATGGTAAGCGAGTATTGGATTCCTAAAAATATCAGCTTCCTTTGGGCGATGGGCGTTATTTTGATGACGCTATTTATAGTTTTGTTCGTTAGTGGACTAATGCTCGTGATGTATTATAAGCCAGATGTCAATTTGGCATTTGATAGCGTAAATTTTACGATTATGAAGGAGGTCGAATACGGTTGGCTATGGCGACATATCCACGCGGTATCGGCATCGGTCGTATTTTTGATCTTATACATTCATACTTTAGTAGCTATTTATTACCGCTCGTATAAGCAAGGGCGAGAGATGATTTGGGTAAGCGGAATGCTGCTTTTCATCATCTTTTCGGCGGAGGCTTTTAGCGGCTATATGCTTCCTTGGGGGCAGATGAGCTACTGGGCAGCGATGGTTATTACGAATTTATTCGGTGGAATTCCCGTAGTTGGCGATGCAATAGTCGAATGGATTCGCGGCGATTATGCTGTTAGTGATCCGACGCTGACACGATTTTTTATGCTTCATGTCTGTTTGCTGCCTCTCGTGGTGGTAGCGGTGCTGGCAGTGCATTTTTATTCGCTTAGATTTCCGCATGTAAATAACCTAGACGGCGAGGAGATTGACTTTGAGCTCGAGGGCGAGAAGTATTTGGAAGGAAAAACTAGCGAAAGTAAGGTAATTCCGTTTTGGCCGGGCTTTTTGGCGAAAGATTTTTTCTACGTCAGTATCTTTATGATATTTTTCTTTTATCTGGTGGGCTTTCATTTCGATTTTGCGATGGATCCGATAAATTTCGAGCCGGCAAATAGCCTCAAAACCCCGACGCATATCTATCCGGAATGGTACTTCCTCTGGGAATATGAAATTCTGCGCGGATTTTACTTTGACGTAGGACCGCTTAAGGCCGCCGATATCGGGCTTATCGCCTTTGCCTTCGCTGGAGTTTCGCTGTTTTTTATCCCACTATTTGATCGCAGCAGCGTAGTAGCCCCCGCGCACAAAAACAAGGCGTTTTTCATTTGGTTTTGGGTTTTGGTAATCGACATGATCCTGCTTAGCCTTTTCGGCAAGCTCCCTGCAGACGGCGCGGAGCTTGGTATCGAAAATAAATACTGGGGCTTTGCTTTATCGATCGTCTATATTGGATTGCTTGTCGTAGTGCTTCCATTAATTACAATCGCAGAAAGAAAGAGGGTCTAGCCATGAAAGAGATAAGAACCCTAATCTTAGTGCTTTTTTGTGTGGGAATTTTATACTGGTTTATCGAGCCTTATGCTCATACTAAGCTTAGTCCGCACACCGATCCGGTAAATTACGATTTTGCAGCAGGCGATACGGCTTTAGCCGCGCATAACGTAGCCGCAGCAGAAAGCGCTTTGGCCGCAGCCGAAAAGGGCGGAGATGAGACGATGATAAAAAATTCTAAAAAAGCCCTTGCCAGCGCAAAAGAGCAACAAGACAAAACGGTGCTTTTTTGGGATGAGATAAATAAAATCGATCTTAGCAAAGGCGATGCCGTGCGAGGCGCCGAAACCTTTACAAATGCAGGCTGCACCGCATGTCATGGAGTAAAAAGTGCAAATATCCCCGCTCCTATGGACGCAGCAAGCGCTAGTGCCGCATACGGCGTCAATCCTCCGGATCTTAGCAGCGCAGGCTATCTATACACCGATAAATTCTTAGCTGCACTCATCAAAGATCCGATCATGGCTCTTAAGCTAGATCAGAAATTTGGTGACGAAAAGCCTTTTCCGATGCCCGGGTTTTTCGGTGCAGGCGGCGATTTAAATCAAGAGATCGCCGATATCGTAGCCTATCTAAAGTCGCTAGCTCCTAGCGAGGATAAACTAATCGCCTCTGAGGCTGCTGCTAGCGGCATCAAGCAAGGCACCGAACTAGACGAAGCGCAGAAAAAATTCCTTTTAAGTAAGGCGGTTTTTGAGGATGCTTGTCTAAGATGCCACGACGTCAAATATGATAAGCTCTTTGCATCCAGCGACAAGGCTAGCTTGGCTGCGTATATGGGCTCGACGCCTCCTGATCTTTCGATGATGATCCGTTCTAAGGGCGCCAACTATCTACACGAGTTTATCAATGATACGCAAAAGAAGCTTCCAGGCACTTCGATGCCGCGCGTAGGCTTGAACGAAAACGCTGAAGCCAAGGTCGTGGAATATCTAGCTGACGTAGGCGATAGCAAAAAAGCTGAGCGTGAAGCTACAACCATAAATATTATGATCTATTTCTTGATCCTTTCTGTTTTTGCAGGTCTTTGGAAAAGCAAAATTTGGTCGAAACTTCATTAAAATTTTAGCGGTCGGAGTAAAATCCGACTGCCATTTAAAATTCCGCCATATCCTAAATTCTATTAAATTCCATCTATCAAAAAGCTCTTGCAATTGAGAATTTAGCCGCTTTCGTGCTTTATGATAACCGCTTTTTTTATTACTTTTTAAGATTTTTCTACATATAATTGCCGCTCGATTTTGAAATTTAATGTATGAATTTAACTCAAGAAGGTTCAGATGAAATTTTTTAAATTTGCGGTTTTAGCTCTAATTTTTCCGCTTGCTATGCTTTTTGCGGATACAGATTATCGCGCCGAAGCAGCGACGATAAAAGAGAAATTCGCTCAAGCGATCAAGCTTTATGTCGATGGTAATAATTCTGAGGCCAGAAAGATAACCCAAGAGGCGTATTTCGGGCATTTTGAAAATTTAGAAGCCGGCATTCGCATAAATTTAAGTCAGAAAAAATCCTACGATATGGAGAAGCAATTCGGCGATATCCGTAAAGCGATCAAAGCTGAAAAGCCTCTAAATGAGATCCAAGCAATGATCGATAATCTAAATCGCGAGATTGACGAGGTTCTGCCTGTGATTGAATCTGGTCATCGTCTCGTAGCCGAGTATCAAGACGGAGGCGATGGCAGCACTTCTGCGCCAGCCTCAGGCGGGAATTCCGCAGCATCCGGTACAACTTCGCCGTGGATGAGCGTCTATACGGAATTTAAAGCTGAGCTGGATAACGCTAAAGCTGCGTTTGATAAGAAAGACACTGCTGCGCTAAAAGCTGCGCTAAATCGCGCTAAATTTGATATCTACCGCAACGAACGTCTAGAGGAGGCAGTGCGAAAATATGTCTCATCTCAGACCGATCAATCAATCCAGCAAATTATCGGAAATCTCTTGCGCGAGGATGCAGATACGGACAAATCAAAATTTGACGAAGCGATAAACGCCCTAGATAATCTAGCATTAAAAGCTGTAAATGATTTGCCGCAAGAAAGCTACTCCATAGCGCCGCAGACTGCGCTAGCACAAAGCGATACTAGTGAGGATGAGGGCAAGGATTTTACGCCGATTGTGCAAAATATCAAAGACAAAATGGCTAAGGTTTTGCAGCTTTACGAGAGCGGCAAGGTTGATGACGCGATCGACGAAAGCGGCAATATCTACTTCGACGAATACGAAGAGAGCGGCATGGAAAATATCGTCGGTGCTAAAAATACTCAACTCAAGCTAGACACCGAAGCAAGCTTTAATAAAATTTCAGCTCTTATGCGCGCGGGCGCTTCCAAAGAGCAGATCGTAGCGGCGCAAAACAAGCTATTTGATCAGCTTACCCAAAGCCTAGAGCTAACGAAGAAATCAAGCAACTGGGATCTATTCTTATACGCGTTTATCATCATCTTGCGCGAAGGATTTGAAGCGCTCATCATCGTAGCCGCAGTCATCGCTTTGCTTATAAAATCCGGCAACTCAAAGCACCTAAATATCGTTTACAGCGCTCTTGGCGTCGCGGTTGTGCTAAGTATCGCTACGGCTTACGGGCTGAATTATATCTTTGGTAGCGAAAATGCGGGACAAACGCGCGAAGTGATGGAGGGCGCGGTGATGTTAATCGCCGTGGTGCTGCTATTTTACGTGGGCTTTTGGCTTCTTTCAAATGCAAGCTCCAAAAAGTGGAGCGCCTATATCCAAGGTCAAATTTCAAACAGCCTAAGTTCTGGCGATAGCAAGATGCTTTGGTGGACGGTATTTTTGGCAGTTTATCGCGAGGGCGCAGAGACGGTGCTATTTTATCTGGCACTACTTTTCGATGCTAAAAGTCCGGCAGCCACCAGCATGGTAGCAGCAGGCTTCGTAGCGGGTCTGGCGGCTCTTATCATAGTTTATATCGTCATCAAAAAATTCTCGCTTAAAATCGCTATCAAGCCATTTTTCATCGCTACATCGGTCATCATATTTTATATGTCCGTCGTATTTGTGGGCAAGGGCGTGATGGAGCTAGTCGAGGGCAAGGTATTCGTGCCTACGGTAATAGACGGGCTTCCAACGATTACGTGGATCGGATTTTATCCTTACGTCCAGAGCCTCGTGCCGCAAGCGGTGATGATCGTGCTTCTAATCGTAGGAATTTTAATCTTAAAAAATAAGCAAAAAAACAAATCTTAATAAGGAGAGAAAAGATGAAAAAGATTTTTTCAGGTATGTTGGCACTAAGCCTAGCCTCTGTTATAGCAATGGCGGGAGAGCATCCGATCGGCGAGCCGATTGAGCAAAATGGAATGGAGATCGCTGCTGTGTATCTTCAGCCTATCGATATGGAGCCTAAAGGCATCGATCTAGCCCCTAGCAAAGCGGACATCCACCTAGAGGCGGATATCCACGCCATTAAAGGCAACGCAAACGGATTTGGCGAGGGCGAGTGGATCCCTTATCTAAAGATCGCTTATGTGCTTAAAAACCTAGACACAGGCAAGATTCAAAAAGGAAATTTCATGCCGATGGTAGCTAGCGACGGCCCTCACTACGGCGCCAATATCAAGATGGTAAACGGCGTAGGCAACTACGAGCTAACCTATAACATCGAAAATCCAAGCGCCAACGGATTCGGACGCCACGCAGACAAAGCGACCGGCGTAGGCAAATGGTGGGAGCCGTTCTCGGTTAAATACACCTTCCAATACACTGGCGCTCCTAAAGAGTAAAATCACGCTTCAAGCTTCGCCGAGTCCGTTTTCGGCGGAGTCCTAGCGGTATTGGGTTTAGCCGCACGCTTTAAATTTAAGGCGGTTAAATTTAGCTAGTTTAAATTTAACCGCTACGCCGCAGCCAAAGCGTATCGTTTTTGCTTTAATGCGTTTAAGCTTACGAATCTTTTTAGCTGCGGCAAAATTTTAAAATTTCAAGAGGCTTGAAATTTTAAAATTTTAAATTTAGCGCAGCGCGAGGGCGAGACAAAACCAAAGCAAGAGCGAGGCGAATTTCTCTTTGCGGGCGGCTCTTGCCGTTGCGAACTTTTTGCGAGTGGATTTGAAATTTTAAAATTTACAAAATGGCGTAGGTTTTAAAATTTTAAAATTTAAGCGATTACAGGCGATTTACGCGCATTAGGCTTGATGAGGATTTTGATGAGTATATTTTTTTATCACGTTAGCTTGGCTCTGTTTCCGCTCGCGTTTTTAAGCGCGTATCTGGGCGGTAGGCGCTTTATCAGCGCATCGTTTTTGCCCGCGCTTTTGGGAGCTGCATTCGGGGCGCTGTGCTTTAGCGCATTTGCGCGCTCGGCAAACGCCGATACGGGCAAGATTATATTTGACGCGCTCGCACTTTTAGCGCTGCTCGCGCTACTGCTTGCGTTTAAGTTTAAGCGATTCTATCTTACCGCTATAGTTATTTTTGCTCTTGGTTGCGCGTATGGATTTGAATACCGCTTCATAGGGATGAATTTTAAAATTTTCTCCGGCGAGCTACTGGACAGCTTTAGCCTAACCAACCTCTTTATGGCGGTTTTAGGTGCGCTGGCGCTCATTTTATTCTATTTTATTTATCGCTCAGCTCTAGCGCGCGCTAGCAGGGGCGCAAAGCTAGCGTCATTCGCTCTTGCATGGGCGTTTGCTTTTATCGCTAAAATCGGCTTTTTAGGTCTTGATCTGCGCCAGGCAGACGCGCCCAAAGCACTAGCTGCGAAGGGTTTTGAAGGGCTTTCAAACGCGATCGGCTCGTCCGAGTTTCTAAGCGTCATCGCCAAAATCATCCACTACAACAACTCCTATCTGACGCTAGTTCTTTGCCTTATAGCTACGCTAATTGCGCTACTTACGGCATTTCGTGCGCCAAGTCGAGTGCCTCGCGAAGCGGACATTATAAAATTTAGAGAGGTTAAAGCGGGCAGATTTGCCATTTTTAGAGATTTTAGCCTGATCTTATCGCTTGGGATTCTAATCAGCTTTTTGGGGCTTTATTATATCTTGGTCGCTTCAAAACCGCCTACGATCGATGAGCCTAAGATTATCGAGCCGCAAGGCGCGGAATTCATAATCGATGCAAACATCGTAAAGGACGGCAAGCTGCACCGCTTTGCCTACGTCACCGACGACGGGCATAAGGTCAGATTTTTTCTACTAAACCGCTTCACGGATAAATTTGCCCCGGTCGCGGTTTTTGACGCGTGCTCGATCTGCGGCGATATGGGCTATATCAAAAAAGGCGACGAGCTCATCTGCATCGCTTGCAACGTGCGGATATTTTTGCCGAGCGTCGGCAAGCTGGGCGGCTGCAATCCGATCCCGCTGGATTATAAGCTAGAGGGGCAAAATATCGTCATCGCGCTTAAGACAATTGAGGACGGCGCGTCCTATTTCTCGGAGATTGTGGATAAAAAAGTGATCGATCCGGTCAGCAGAAAAGAAATTTTAAACACCTCTAAATTTAGCTATCTTTACTACGGACGCACCTACTTTTTCGAAAGCGAAGCGAATGCAAACGCCTTCACCGCGCACCCCGAGCGTTATGTAGATGAAAACGGCACGCTAAAGGAGCTTAAATAATGTTTTTACGCATCATCAAATCCTCCATTTTAAACTCCAGGGATAGCAAAATTCTAGCGTTTTTGACGATATTTTTATCGGTCTCGCTGATCGCTTGCATGCTAAATATCACGCTAAAAATCGGCGATGAGGTCGCTAAGGAGCTACGCAGCTACGGCTCAAATATCGTCGTGCTGCCGCGTTCGCAAAGCCTAAGTATCGAGATCGGTGGGCGCGAATACTCTCCGCTTAAGAACGATGATTTTTTAAAAGAGAGCGAGCTGCATAAGATCAAAGAAATCTTTTGGCGCAACAATATCACCGCCTTTGCGCCCTTTTTAACTACCCGCGCAGGAGATTACGACGTCGTGGGAACCTACTTTGAAAGGGACGTGGGCGTTAGCGACGAGCCTGATTTCAGATCGGGCGTGCACTCGCTCTATCCGTTTTGGAGTGTAGAGGGGCAGTGGGTAAAAGACGGCGCCGAGAATGAGGTACTCGCAGGCGACGCGCTGGGGCTTAAGATCGGCGATACGGTTAAGCTTGGAGATTATGAGGTTAAAGTCGTTGGGATTTTGCACGGCGCGGAGGATGAAGCCAAAAAGCTGATAGCAAATTTATCGCTAGTGCAAAAGCTAACGCACAAAGAGGGCCTCATCGCTAAGGCAGAAGTCAGCGCCATGACGATCCCCGAAGACGATCTGTCCGTAAAGGCAAGAAGAAGCCTCGATAATCTAGACGCCACAGAATACGACACATGGTATTGCTCGGCATACGTAAGCTCCATCGCGTATCAGATCACCGAGGAGTATCCAAATGCAACTGCTAAGGCGGTGCTTAGCGTCAGCGAAGCTCAAAGTGGCATCACGAAAAAAATTCAAAATTTAATGGGCGTCGTAAGCATCCTATCGCTGCTGATTTCAAGCATCTGCATCACGAGCCTGCTAAGCAGCGAAATTTACAAGCGCAAAAAGGAGATCGGCTTGCTTAAAGCCCTGGGAGCGAGCAACTTTATGATCTATATCCAGTTCGCCGCCGAAATTTTCGTCATATGCGTAGCAAGCTCACTCTTGGGCGCAGTCGTGGGCTACGTGCTTAGCTGGGCGATCGCATATCAAATTTTTGGCTCATTCATTGGTGTCTCACTTATGGTCTTTCCGCTTAGTATCGTCTTTGGACTTCTTATTTGCATTATCGGCTCGATCTTGCCGCTACGCGGAGTGATCAAGCTACTGCCTGCGGAGGTGCTTTATGGTAGGAAATAACGGAGCGTTTTTCAGAGGCGCGATCTTTAAAAGTATCATCAACAGCGGCATCCGCAGCTTCGTGATTTTCGTCGCGATCATGCTAGGCAGCGCGGTTTGCGCGGCGTTCGTAAATATCTACGCCGACATCGATAAAAAGGTCGCCAGCGAGCTAAACAGCTACGGCGCAAATTTAATCGTAAGCCCCGCAAATTTAGAAAATTCCCATATGGACGAAGCGGCGCTCGATGCAAAATTTGCTAAAATCCCCACACTGAAAAGCGCGAATAAATATCTTTTCGGCAGCGCAAATTTAGGCGTCAACTCAGGCATCATCATGGGCGTAAATTTCTCCTCCCTGCGCGATACTATGCCGTTTTTGGATCTCAAAGAGGGCTCGTTTATCGGCGTGGATTTCGACGATAAAAACGCTCTCATCGGACAAGATCTCGCTAAACTTTTGGGCGCGAAGCTCGGCGACAGTATCGAGATCACGCCGATCGGCTCAAACGAAACGAGCAAAGTTAAGATAAAAGGCATCGTCTATGACGGGCAGAAAGAGGATGGCATGCTGCTAATCTCGCTGCCGCTGGCGCAAAAAATTTTAAATCAGCCTGCGCAGGTAAACTACGCCGAAGCGATCGTAAGCGGCGATTTTAAGCAGCTAAGCGAAATTTCAAAGAGCCTAAGCGATGCGCAGATGAGCTTCGCGCCGATCGGCAAGGTATCCAAGACCCAAGGCATCATCTTAAACAAAATCAAGCTCTTGATGCTTCTTATCGGCATTACGATCCTTTTGATCACCTCGGTCTGCATCAACACGAGCCTTAGCTCGATCCTGCTTTCGCGCATCAAAGAGTTCGCGCTCATCCGCGCAATCGGCGCGAGCAAACAAAATTTGCTCCACCTGATCCTGAGCGAAATTTTAACCGTCTGCGTCGCAGGCTCGCTAGCTGGAGTATTCGTGGGATACCTGCTAGCGATCTTGCTCGGGCATCTGATATTTTCAAGCAGCGTGGATTTTAGGCTGATTAGCCTCTTTGCGGCGGTCGCGCTGAGCCTGATTTTTGCGCTCGCGGCAAGCTACTATCCGATCAAAAAGGCGCTGAATCCAAATTTAGCGAATCTATTAAGGGAATGACATGGAAATTTTAAAATTTGAAGGCATCTGCAAATACTTCGGCGAGGTCAAGGCTCTCGATAATATCAGCTTCGACGTTTTAAGCGGCGAGTGGGTCAGCATAATGGGCCCAAGCGGCAGCGGCAAAAGCACGCTCGTAAATATCCTAAGCCTGATGGATACCCCCACCGCAGGCAGATACATCCTAGGCGGAGCCGACGCGAGCGCGCTAAACGACGAGCAAATTTTAGAATTTCGCCGCAAAAAGATCGGTCTCGTGTTTCAGCAGTTTCACCTAATCCCCTATCTAACGGCCGTCGAAAACGTTATGTTAAATCAATACTACCACAGCTGCGTGGACGAGGACAGCGCCAAAGCAGCACTTGAGAAAGTGGGGCTCGGGCACCGCATCACGCACCGCCCTAGCGAGCTTAGCGGCGGCGAGCAGCAGCGCGTCTGCATCGCTCGCGCACTCATCAACGACCCCGACATCATCATCGCCGACGAGCCTACGGGCAACCTCGACGAGGCCAACGAGCGCGTGGTTTTGCAGCTCTTTCAGACGCTTCGTAGCGAGGGCAAGACGCTGCTTTTGGTCACACACAACGAGGAGCTCGGTAAATTTGCCGACAAAGTGGTGCGTCTAAGACACGGCAAGCTCGATCGAATAGAGCTTTTGGATCAAAGCACAATGAAACATCATCTAGGCTCTCAGGGTGAAAATTCAGATCGCGATTTAAGCCAAAGCGCTTCACAGAGCTCTAACGCCGAAAATTTAAAAGCTAAGAACGGCGATAAAAATTCGAGCACGAGTGAGAAAAATTCCGCTTCGCAAAATTTAGGTGGCGAAGATCAGAGTGCCGAAAATTCTAACGGCGAAAATCAAGGTGCCAAAAATTCCGGTGCGTAAAATTTAGCTCGCATGATGAAAAATATAGCTACGTTAAAATTTAAAAATTTCACCGCCCGCCCGCGCTCTTTTTGGGTTCGCACAAAGCTCACGCGTGCAGGTGAGGCTCTTTGCTGCGCGCATCCCGCCGAAGCCGTTTGCCTCGAAATATCAAGCGCCGTTGCGAAGCCGAGTAGAGTGGGTAAAAATTTTAAAATTCTAAATTTTAAAAGCCAAAACGCTACGGGTGCGTATTACGACGCGGATCGCGACATACACCTAAGCGCAGATCGCGATATAAATTCCGGTAGAAATCTCGCCACAAATTTTAAAATTTCAAACGCAAATTTAAAAACGAATTTAGCAGTTTTAAAAGTAGATTTAAGGACGGATTTCAAATTATGAAATTTTTAAATTTAAAAGTTGCTGCCGCCGTGTTCGCGCTACTGCTCGCGGGCTGCGACGGATGGAAGCACCATCTAAGCAGCGACGGCGCCTCGCTTGCCTCCAAGTTCGACCCCTCCGAGCGCACGCTAAAGATCGAGGGCAACGACAAGCCCTTTGTGCTATTTTTCTACACTAGCGGCTGCGGCGCGTGCAAAGCCCAAGTACCCGTGCTAAACGAGCTGCAAGCTAGCGGCGACGCGCTAGTTATCGGCGTTTTGGGCGACGGCAAAGGCTTAGAAGCCGATGCCGCGGTCGCTCGCGAAAAGGGGATAAAATTCCCAAGCGTCAGCGGCGCGAGCTCGGTGAAATACTTTGAAACCATCGTAGGCGGAATTTTTGGTACCCCCACGTCGGTGATCTACGATAAAAACGGCAAAGCGGTCAAAAAACTCATCGGCCTCTACCCCAAATCCGCCTTCGAAACACAGCTCAAGCTTATAAATTAAAGAGCGGAATTTAATGCAGCCGGATTTACGGCGGCGGATCGCAAATGCCCACTAAAATAACACTTCGAGTTTAAAATTCCTTTCAACTTGCAGACGCCTTTGCGTTTAAATTTCAAAATTTAGGCACGCAGCGGATTTAATGCTAAAATTAGCTTTGTTACTAAGCTGCTTAAAGGGCTAAAAAGCGGCGATATCAAAATAGAAAGGAAACGTCAATGAGTAAAAAATCCCTTGTCCTAGGCGCTGCCGCGATACTTTGCGGCGCGCTAAGCCTAAACGCCGAGGTTGCGGCGACGCAGAGCGCGCAAATAGATCTGAAATTTAACGCCGCAAATTTTACGCAAGAAAGCGTGATCGTAGGTGGCAAAAAGATAAAATTTCGCGCTTACAAAAACATAATCTACGTCGCAAAACCCGTAAGCGCGCACTATCAGAGCATGAATATCTTCATCCCGCAGCAGTATTTTGAGGGGCGCAAGAGCGGCAAATTTGACGCCGCAAGCGCGCCTATATTTTTACCCAACGGCGTGGGCGGCTACATGCCGGGCGAAGCGGGCGAGGTCAAAATAGACGCAAGCGGCAAACCAAACGCGATCGCTACGGCGCTTTCGCGCGGTTACGTTGTAGCCGCTCCCGCAGCGCGCGGACGCACGCTAAAGGACGCAACCGGCGATTATATCGGCAAGGCGCCCGCAGCGATCGTAGATCTAAAAGCCGCCGTGCGGTATCTGAAATTTAACGACGCGGCGATACCGGGGGACGCAAACAGGATCGTCTCAAATGGCACGAGCGCGGGCGGAGCGCTCTCGGCGCTTTTGGGCGCAAGCGGGGACGAGGCTGCGTACGAGCCGTATCTGAACGATCTGGGCGCTGCGAAGGCAAGCGATAAAATTTACGCGGCGTCCGTATACTGCCCGATCACAAATCTAAAGCACGCGGACGCGGCGTATGAGTGGATGTTCGGCGCGCAGAGCGAATATAAAAAGATGGATTTTAGCGGGCTTGATGCGGCGGGATTTAACGAGCGCGGCGAAAATTCTAGCGGCGCTGAAAAAAATTCCAAAAAAGATGCAAATCAAAGCGCCGCAAAGCCCGCGCGCAAGATGCTAAGCGGCAAGCTAAGCGCAGCGCAGATTAAAATTTCAGACGAGCTAAAGGCGCAATTCCCCGCCTATTTGAACTCGCTAAGCTTAAAGGACGGAGACGGCCGCGCGCTAAGCCTGGATAAAAACGGCGACGGCAGCTTCAAAGATTACATAAACGGGCTTATATCGGCCTCGTTTGCTGATTTTGCGGCGAAAAATCCTCGCGCGAAGGCGCCCCTATACCTCGCTGCAAAGATCAAGGACGACGCGTCGCAATCGCATATGCTTTTTTGGGGCTACGCGACCTCCAAGCCGCGCGCCAAGACCCCGCCTGCATTCGACGGCTTCGCGCTTGAAAATCCCGAAAACGAGCTGTTCGGCGGCGCTAAATTTAACGCGGCACATTTTACGGATTTTAGTGCGATGAATGACCCCGCCAAAGGGGTGCTAATCGCAGATGCGCGGATCGTAGAGATGATGGATGCAATGAGCTTCGTGCTCAACGAAAACGGCGCGAAATTTTACCGCATCCGACACGGCGCGAGCGATCGCGATACGGCGCTTGCGATTCCCGCGATTTTGGCGCTTAGCTTGCAAAACGCGGGCAAAAACGTCGATTTTGCGGTGCCTTGGGGGCAAGGACACGCCGGCGATTACGATCTTGAGGAGCTTTTTGACTGGATCGACGAAATAGTCGCGCGCTAGACTTAACGGGCAAAATTTCATCTTAGAATTTAAAATTTTGCCCGCAGCTCTGCCCTAAATTTTATCGCCCAAAGCTCGCTCTAGCAGATACGCTAAGCGGGGTAAAATTCTGCCGCGAAATTCTATCGCGTTAAAATTTTGGCATCGTCTCAAGGCGCGTAACGGCTTGAAATTTTGCAGCCAGCATTCAAAAAATTCCATAGAATTTTATCGCGACAAAACGACGCGAATTAAATTTTATCGGCCACGGCGATTTATGGCGCGGAGCTTTTAGCGCGATCCGCGCCAAAATTTCGGCACAATCAAATTCTGCAGGCTAAAATAAAAACCGAAGTATGCGATAAAATTTCACGGCGTTTATGCACTTCCGATCGCAGGTATTTGAGCACGCAAGTATCGTGCATAAGCGCGCATTCGACGCGCGGGTGATTAAAAATCCACCAAAATGAACGCAGAAAACTCAAAGAAGCACGGTAGCGGGCTAAATTTAAAGGCGCACATTTCGCGATCTCCCGCGGATCCAAACCCGCTTTTGCCATCCATTCGGCCTACTTCAATAATCCACTGGCGCCCAAAAAGCGCCGTTTGGGGTCTGTATCTTTGCGCCGTGTGTATAAATTTCATAATTTAACGGCGCTTTTAAGCACCGCTTAGCCTATTAAAGACCAACGCACGCCGCGTCAGCATCGTTTCCTAAAACCGGGCGTGCTAGCATCTTTGCGGCAGCGGCGCAACTAGGCGCTAAATTTAACGCTAGCCTCCTTGCACCGCCTCTCTAGCTCGGCGTGCGGCGACACCCTTTGCACTCTTTGCGACGCGAGGTCTAAATGTAAGCCCCCCTTGCCAAGCCGCAAAATAGCTTTTAAAATTTTAACGCCCTAGCCTTTTGCGATCTCGTAAAAACCGTCCTCAAAAACGACCTTACCTGCATCCACAAGCCGCTTTAAAAGCTGCGTGCTGGGCTCGTCAAACATCGCTTCCACGTCGCTCGTGCGCTGCGGACGACGTGCCAAAGTATGCAATATCTCATCCTCGCTAAAGCTCAGCCGTTCGCTTGCGTATTTGGGTGCGGCGATGATATTTACGTTTTGATTTTCGATGAAAGTAGCCAGATAGCGCAGCTGCGCCTCGCTTACTCCCTCTACGCGGTATGCGGGCGGGCGATCGATAGTGCCAATATCTACGCGGTGCGGGTTGATGCGCGCTAGAGCCGCATTCAGCGCCGCAAAATCCTCTTGCGTGTCGTTTAGCCCACGCACGACTAGGATTTCGATATCAAGCTCGCCGCGAAACTCACGCGCAAAATCTGCGATCGCGCTTATGATATCATCTGCACTAATGCCCGCGTGCGGGCCGTCTACCTTGCGAAAGCTTTTTGCAAGCACGCTATCTAGCGAAAATTTGCAGATATCAAGCTTCGCTAGCGCCGCGCTGTTTTCGCGCACGAGTGAGCCGTTTGACAAAACGAGCAGTTTCTGCGGCAGATGCAGCGCCTTTAGTGCATCCACGAGCTCTGCAAAGCGCGGATGCAGCGTAGGCTCGCCATTTGCCGTGATCGTGATGACATCTATGTTAGGATGCATCGCCAGCGCGGTTTTCAGCTCGGCGATGACCGGGCCGATCTCACAGGGCTCGCTCATCGAGCTTACCGGCTTGCCCGCGCCCAGCTCGCAGTAGACGCAGTTGAAGTTGCACTGCTTGCGCTGCGGGCTCAGATCGATGCCGAGGCTGCGCCCGAACCTACGCGAGGCGACGGGTCCGAAAATATATCTCATTTTTGCTCCATGATTTGATTTACGAATGACGGCATTTTTGGCGCGAGATTTCGCTTTAAATTTTGCTTCCGAGCGCCGAAATTTGGCGCCGCTTTTATGCGAAATTTCACTTCTGCGCTCCGCCCCGCTAGGACGGAATTTTAAGCTTAGAGCTTTGAATTTATCCTTAAATTTGGGGCGTGCGAGCCATAAATTTAAAGCGCGAGCTAAATTTAAACTAGCGAGCTCGCGGTATTTTTACGCCGCCGCATACATAGCGCGTAAAATTTTAAGCCTCGCTCGGCGTAAAAGCGATATAAAATTCAAATTGCGGCTAAATTTTAAAATTTAGCGATACCGCCGCGCAAAACGGCGCAGAATTTTAAAATTTAGAACTTTGCGTTCCGCAAGCTGTTTTGACGGCGTGAAAGTGGTGTAAAATTTAAAATTTATGGGCAGCGGAAAAATCGTGCGGAAGTAAATCAAGCAACCCGGGCTAGCAAAATTTTAAATTACGGCTCTATGAAATTTCACAACGGCGCGCTGCAAACAGGCTATCGCAAAGTCTGATTTTAGCGTGCGCTTAGCTCATGCACCAGATCCACTAGATATTTGGCGTTTTGCACGCTCACGTCGGGCAAAATTCCATGGCCTAGATTAAAGATATGCGCAGCGCCCTTCATCGCCGCTAAAATCTCGCGCACGCCCGATTCTATCGCGCCGCGATCGTATAGCCGCATCGGCTCCAGGTTGCCCTGAAGCGCAAATTTGCCCCCGAGCTGCTCGCGCGCAAGCCCCATAGGAGTGCTCCAATCCACGCCCCATACGTCAAAGCTCGCCGCGCCGCGCCGCGCCGCGATACGGCTCAGCCGCGACATCTGTGCGCCCGTGCCCTTGGCAAAGACGATGAGCGGGATATGCGGGAATTTCGCCTTTAAAAATTCCGTGATTTCCAAGATGTATCGCCAGCCGAACTCCTCGTACGCGCTCGGCTCCAGCGCGCCCGCCCAGCTGTCAAAGATCTGCACCGCATCAACGCCCGAGCCGATCTGGCGCGCTAGATAAAGCTTCGTCGCCTCCGTAACGAGGCGCAAAATTTCATGCAAAAGCTGCGGATTTTCGTAGAGCATCCTTTTGCAAACGGCGTAATTTTTACTGCCGCCGCCCTCGATCATATAGGTAGCGATCGTCCACGGCGCGCCGCAAAAGCCAATAAGCGCTTTATCCGCGGCAAGGCGCGAGCGTGTAAGCGAGATCGTATCATAAACGTATCCGAGCCCCGCCGCGGCCTTTTGTGGATCAAGGCGCGCCAAATCGCCCTGAGAGCGGATCGGATTGCTAAAGCGCGGCCCTTCGCCCGCTTCGAAGCGCAGATCCATCCCCATCTGCATCGGCACGACCAAAATATCGCTAAATAAAATCGCCGCATCGACGCCCAAAATCTCCACGGGCTGGATCGTCACCTCGCTAGCGGCGCGATAGTCGCGGCACAGGCTCAAAAAATCGCCCGCCCTCTCGCGCACCGCCATGTATTGCGGCAGGTAGCGCCCAGCCTGGCGCATCATCCAAATGGGCGTGTATGGGGTCTCTTTGCCGAAGCATGCGTCGATGAAAACCATTTTTATCCTTTAAATTTACTCAAAATATACAAAGCCAAACAAACCGCAAAGATAGCCCCTGCGAGCAAAAGCATATCCAAAGGGGTAGTAAAATCGGTGTGCAAAATTCTCTTGAAAAAATCCACTACGAGCACCATTATGATGACGCTGCCGAGTTTGTGCTTCAGCTCATCCAGCGAGGCGATCTTTAAAACTTGCAAATTCAGATCCACAAACTCGTCGATAAACAGCTCATAAATTCCAAATACGAAGATTAGCAGCACTATAGCGACCAGATACAGATCGATCGCCGTTATTATCTCGCTTAAAATATCGACGTAAAACGCTCGCTCGCTCTGCGGAGCTAGAAAAAATTCTACGATTTTATAGAGCGCCGAGCAGATTTCGTAGCTTGCCACCACAAATATCGCCGCGCCTGCCGCGATGCAAAAAAGTACCGGCAGGAGGGTTAAAAATTTGCTGCAAAGTAAAAATTTCTCAAATATAGCTTTCATTTCTTCCTTAAATTTTAATTTGGGATTAGCCGCTCCACAAACGAACGTATAAATTTAAAAACCACTCCATGCCGAAGCGTTCGTTTAAATTTACGCTCGTTTACAATCGCGTAAATTTATCTCTTTTGATCGCGCCCGTTTGAGTCTTTAAAATTTTGCGCCAGGTTAAAGGCGCAAAATTTCAGCTCGCGGCATTAAATTTTTAACTAGGCTGATTTGCAAATTTTATTCGCCGGTCTTCGGCGCCGAAATCACGCACGCGACCGTATCCGCGCACAAAGGCTCGGCAACTCTGCTAAATTTATCCTATCTGTCTTGCTGCATATCGATCCAGCGAAGCGCGATGCGCACGGCGTTTGTAGCCGCTCCGACGCGGATCTGATCTGCGCTGCACCAAAGATGCAGAATTTTATCGTCGAAATTGTCCCTGCGGAGCCTGCCGACGTAGGTTTCGTTCGTGTCGCTCGAAAGTAGCGGCATCGGGTACTCGTTTTTGCTCGGATCGTCTGCAAGCACGATGCTAGGCGCGTTTCTTAAAATTTCACGCACGCGGCTAATCTCGAAATCCTTTTTAAATTTTATCGTGATCGCCTCGCTGTGGCTGCGAAGTACCGGCACGCGCACGCAGGTAGCCGAAACGGCGAAGTTTTTATGCAAAATTTTCTGCGTTTCGTTCACCATCTTCATCTCTTCTTTGGTGTAGTCATTGTCCAAAAATACGTCGATGTGTGGGATGACATTCATCGCGATCTGATGCGGGAAAACCTTCGGCTCACACTCATCAAGCTTAAAAGCGAAAAACTGCTGCAACTGCTCTACAAGCTCGCTCATACCCTCTTTACCTGCGCCGCTCGTCGCTTGATAGGTGCTTACGTCCACGCGCTCGATATCAAACGCGTCATCAAGCGGCTTAAGAATTTGAACCATCTGGATAGTTGAGCAGTTCGGATTGGCGATGATGCCTGTCTCTTCCCATAGCTTTATATCCTGAGGATTACACTCGGGCACTACGAGCGGGACATTTTCTTGCATGCGAAAGTGACTAGTGTTGTCGATCACCACCGCGCCGCTTGCCGCAGCAAAAGGCACGTAATGCGCCGAAATGGAGCCGCCCGCGCTAAAAAACGCAATGTCGATCTCGTTTTCGTCGAAGGTGCTGTCGGTAAGCTCCTTCACGACGTATTCTTTACCGCGGAATTCCACCTTCTCGCCCGCGCTCTTTGCGCTTGCAAGCGGCAGTATGTCCTTTACGGGGAAGTTCATCTCGTCTAAGACGCGCAAAATCTCCTCGCCTACGGCGCCGGTAGCACCTACGATGGCGATATTGTAACTACTCATCCTCTCCTCCTTTTAAAATTTCATCGCTAGGGCCGTCGCTCTGCGAATCTTTACTATCCAAATTTGAATTTAATAAATTTTCATCCTGCGCAAGCTCGTCCGCTTCGACCTCGTCGCTCTCCTCGGCTTTCGGGCAGGTCGCGATGCTCACGACGTCGTCGCCCTCGACATTTACGACGATGACGCCGCTGGTGTTGCGGCCCGCTTTACGGATGCTTTGCATATCGACGCGGATCATCTTGCCACTGGTGGTTAACGCCATGAGATCCATCTCCTCATCAACCATCACAACGCCGATGAGCTCGCCCGTGCGGTTGGTGAGTTTCATGCAGATGACGCCCTTGCCGCCGCGGTTTGTGAGGCGATACTCGCTCGCAGTCGTGCGCTTGCCGATACCCTTTTGGCTCACGCTTAAAATTTCTTGCATATCGCTTAAAATAAACGCGGCGCCGATGACTTCATCGCCTTTTTCTTTAAATTTAATCCCCTTTACGCCGCGAGCGATGCGCCCCATCTGGCGAATTTTATTTAGATTAAATTTAAGGCACATTCCCTTTTTCGTAGCGATGAAGAGCATATTTTCGTTGGCGCTTTGCGGCTCGCCCTCTTGCGCGCCCTCGTCTTGCGAAATTTCATCTAAAATTTCATTCTCGCTTCCTTCTAAAATATCCTGCTCGGTCTGCTCTAAGGCTTCCTCAGCCTCGCCACCGTCCAGATCGTCGCCGCTTAGAGCGCCTCCTTTGTAGTTTTGCATCTCCTCGGCGCTGTTTGGAGCGATGAGAGCGGTTACTAGCGTATCGTCCTCATCTAGGCTGATAGCGCGGATACCGAGCGAGCGGATATTTTTAAACTCGCTTAAATTCGTGCGTTTTACTATACCGTTGCGAGTGAAAAATACGAGCGACTTGCTCGGATCAAAATCGCTCGTAGGGATGATCGCCATGATCTTTTCATCCGCGCCGAGCTGGATTAAATTTACTACCGCCTTGCCCTTTGCGGTGCGCGAGCCCTCCGGGATTTTATAGACCTTGAGCCAGTAAAGCTGCCCGCGGTCGGTGATAAACATAAGCGTATCGTGGGTGTTGGACGTAAAAAAGCTCTCGATGAAGTCATCGTCGTACGTCGTGACCGCCACGCGCCCCTTGCCGCCGCGCTTTTGCTTTTCGTAAGTCTTGCTAGGCACGCGCTTAATGTAGCCGCGATGAGTGATCGTAACGACCATATTTTCATTCGCGATTAAATCTTCGATGTCGATATCCTCGTAGTCATCGACGATTTCGGTGATGCGCGGACATTTAAATTTATCCTTGATCTCCAAAAGCTCGTCTTTGATGATCCCCTCAATCAGCTCCTCGCTCTTTAGGATCGCATCAAGCCGCTTTATCTCGGCTAAAATTTCTTTTAGCTCCTCCTCGATCTTTTCGCGCTCAAGTCCCGTTAAGCGGCTTAGCCTCATATCTAAAATCGCGCCTGATTGCGCCTCGCTAAGGCCGAATCTGCTCATTAAATTTTCACGCGCGACGTTGGTGTCGGCGGAATTTCTAATCACGTCAATCACTTCGTCAATATTATCTAACGCGATCTTTAAGCCCTCTAAGATATGCGCTCTAGCGCGCGCTTTTTGAAGCTCAAAAATTGTGCGGCGGATGATGACGGTTTTTCTGTGGTTCAAAAACAGCTTCAAAAGTTCTATCAGCGTGAAAATCTTCGGCTCCTTGCCGTCGATTGCGAGCATTATCACGCCGAAGGTCGCCTCCATCGTGGTTTGCTTAAATAGATTATTCAGCACGATCTCGCTCATCGCGTCGCGCTTAAGCTCGATTACTACGCGAATTCCGTCGCGATCGCTCTCGTCGCGTACCTCGGAGATGCCTTCGATCTGCTTTTCTTTTACGAGATCTGCGATCTGCTCGATCAGACGCGCCTTATTGGTCTGATACGGCAGCTCGTCGATTACGATGACGTCTTTACTAGCCTTTTTTTCGATATGGGTTTTAGCGCGAATTTTAACGCGCCCTCTGCCCGTTTTATACGCCTCGATGATTCCTTTTTTGCCGTAGATTATGCCGCCGGTTGGAAAATCGGGACCCTTGATCTCGCCCATAATCTCCTCTAGGCTTGCGTTTTTATTCTCAAGCAGTATCAAAAGACCGCCCACAAGCTCATCTAGGCTATGTGGCGGGATATTCGTCGCCATTCCAACGGCGATTCCGCTTGAGCCGTTAAGCAGCAAATTCGGCACGCGCGCAGGCAATACATCGGGCTCGTTTAGGCTCTCATCGTAGTTCGGTACAAAATCGACCGTCTCTTTATCCAGGTCTTTTAAAAGCTCCTCGGCTAGCGGCGTCATACGCGCTTCGGTATACCTCATCGCCGCCGCTCCGTCGCCGTCGATCGATCCGAAGTTACCTTGACCGTCGACGGAAGGAATTCTCATCGAAAAGCTCTGTGCCATTCGCACGAGCGCATCGTAAACGGCGGTATCGCCGTGCGGATGGTATTTACCGATGACGTCGCCTACGATACGGGCGGATTTTTTGTATGGCTGGCGAGAGCCCACGCCAAGATCGTTCATCGCGTATAAAATTCGCCTATGCACCGGCTTTAGGCCGTCTCTGGCGTCGGGTAGCGCGCGACCGATGATAACGCTCATCGAGTAATCAAGATAGCTCGTCTTGATCGATTCCTCGACATCGATATCGATGATCTCTTGATTTTCAAAAATACTTTCTTGCATAAAGATCCTTTTAAAATTTAACGAGCGATTATAGCGAATTATTCTTTTGCATTAGCTAAAACCAAGCCGCACACTGGCATAAAGCCGCCATCGATCAAGCTCTCGCGCGCTTGCAGCATACTAAGGCCTGAGGTGATGATGTCATCTACCAGGATCACGGGGAATTGCGGCGGGGTTAAAATTTTAAAATTTCGCTTGTGCTTTAGGCGAAATTCCAAACTCTGCCCGGTGTATTTGACGCGGTTTTGCGCGCGCAGGCAGTGAAATTTTGGCTCAATTAGCTCGCTTTTTAGCGCGCGAGCTAGGATCGCCGTATGTGAATAGCCGCTGCGAGCGTCATCATCCAGCGGTACGGCATTAAATTTAAAAATTCCGTCCGTTGTTTTAAACGCTTCGTAATTTTGCGGATTTGTAGAAATTTCGCGCCGCAGATCAAGCGGGAATTTCGCTAAGCTTAAAGAGGCTATGCGCGCAAGCACCGCAGCGCCGTATTCGTGATGTTTAGAAAGTATAAGCTCTCGAATTTCGGAGTAGCCGTAGTAGTAAAATACGCTAAAGCCCTCCACCTGCCGCATGCCTAGGCGGCATTCGGCTAAATTTGCGGCGCAGGCGGCGCAGATCGTGCGCAGGCTAAACGCGCCGCAATTTACGCAGCGCATCTAAAGCGTCAAGATGATTTGATCGGCGGATTTTTTGACGATGTCGCCAAGTAAGCTTTGCACAAAAGGATTAAGCGATCTAGCCGTACGAAGCGCGGTAAATTGGCTCTGATCCTGCGAAACGCGCTTGGTCGTAGTTTTGTTGCCCTGCACGATAGAAATCGCAACCTCGCCTCTTGCGCTCATATTTTCCTTCGAGTAGCCGTTGATCGCCGCCGAGATGCTTCTAATATTTACGGTTACGATATTCGGGCTTGCCGGATCGATCCTTACGCCGCGAGCCTCAAGCTCCGCGCGCAAAGCCTTGTCGAACCACGCCGAGAGATTATTTTTTAAAAGCACCTCATCGACGAGTTTGCCGTCGTTGTCGTTTATAACGGCGATTACCATCTGATTTTCGCGCTGATCGTTGATCGCGTTGATATTTACCGACTTGCCGCTTACGGTCTGATCGGCCTTAGAAAGATACGGATTTAGGCTGATGACGCTGCTAGTTTGCGAGCAGGCGACAAAAAATAGCGCAAATACGCCGATTAAAAATTTTTTCATTTTGATCCTTTTTCTGAAATTCGGGCGCATTGTAGCACTAAATTTAAAATTTATAGATTTTTTTGTATCATTGCAAGATCAAAGGAGAAATTTTGCAAGCACTCGCTTTAAAATACAGACCCAAAAGCTTTGAGCAGCTCATCGGTCAAGATGCCGTCGCCAAAAGCCTCGCGCACGCGCTGGATTCGGGCAGGCTGAGCCACGCATATCTTTTCAGCGGACTTCGCGGCAGCGGTAAAACTTCGACGGCTAGGATTTTTGCCAAAGCGCTTTTATGCGACAAGGGTCCTACCGGTAAGCCGTGCGAGGTCTGCGATAACTGCGTAATGGCAAACGAGGGGCGCCACATCGACATCATCGAGATGGACGCCGCCAGCCACCGCAAGATCGACGATATCCGCGAGCTCATCGAGCAGACGAAGTATCATCCCGCAAGCGCGCGCTTTAAAATTTTCATCATCGACGAGGTGCATATGCTCACCAAAGAGGCCTCCAATGCGCTTTTAAAGACGCTTGAGGAGCCGCCTAGCTATGTAAAATTTATCCTTGCGACTACCGATCCGCTCAAGCTTCCCGTCACGGTGCTATCGCGCACGCAGCACTTTCGCTTTAAACCGATCGCAAAAAGCGCCGTCGTGGCGCACCTAGAGCAAATTTTAAAAACCGAAAAGATCGCTTACGAAGAGGGCGCGCTCGAAATTCTAGCACGCAGCGGCTCGGGCTCGCTACGAGACACGCTCACGCTCCTCGATCAGGCGATTATCTTTAGCCGCGAAGGAATCACGCAGCGCGCGATCGCCGATATGCTTGGCCTGCTCGATCCCGCCAAAATAGGCGAAATTTTAGACGTCGTGCTGCGCCAAGACCGCGCGGGCGCGATCGAGATCATCAAAGAGGTCGAAAACTACAACGCCGAGACGATAATCGACGAGATGATCGCAAATTTAAAGGATAAATTCCTGCGCCGCGACGCGAAATTTAGCCTGCTGATGTATGAGCGGTTTTTCCGCATTTTAGCGGGCGCCAAGAGCATGCTCGCCATCAGCCCCGACAACACCTACGCAATTTCTATGATGATTTTTATGATGATGGAGGCGGTAAATCTGCGCGAAATCGACGAGCTCATAGAGGTCGGAAGATCCCTGGATCAAGGCGAGGGCTATCCTTCCGCTTCGGCGCCTAATTTAAACGCGCAAAGCTCCGCGCCGAATTTTAGGTCAAATTCCAACCAAAGCGCGAATTTTTCGCCAAATAGCGAGCCGGGCGGCGCTACTTTTTCACCGAGCGGCCAGAGTAGCGCGACAAGCGGCGTGCCTAGCTTTACGACAAGCGCGAAACGTCCCGCAAACACGGCACAAAACTCCGGTGCCAGCGGTGCAGTGAAACAGAACCTTGACGCAGGCGGCGAGATCAAACCTGGCGTGGCGGCGCAGGCGCAAAATTCTAACTCTTCCGTCCAAACGGGCGCTCAAAATGAAATTTACGAGAATTTTTTAGCCAAAATTTACGACCGCGATTATGATCTGGGCGAGAAATTTAGCAAGTGCGTGGAATTTTTAAAGTTCGAGCGCGGCACGCTGTATCTGCTCTCGCGCGCGCAGGGGCAGGATAGAGAATACCTGCGCAAGGGCTCGCGAGCGATCAACAGCGTGCTAAAATCACTTTTCGGCGAGAGCGCGGCCATCAAGATCGAGCAAAGCGCGCCGCATAAGCAAGAAAATTTTGCGCCGAGCGGCGCGGAAAACTCCGCCCCAAGCAGCAAAGATAGCGTAGAAAAAGGCAAAGCAAAGAGCGCTACAAGTAGCACAGAAAGACCGCTTGAAAATTCTAGCGGTACGACGAGCGGCGCGCAAAATTCTGACTTGGGCGCGAGCAGGACCGCAAACTCAGAGCAGGATGAAATTTCAAACGACAGCGAAAATTACGAAGAAAATTTCGTGCCGAAAGCGGCAAAACCGAAAAAAAACGGCGCTAGCGGCGAGGGCGAAAAACAGCCGCCCAAGGATGATCTGTTAAGATCCACTGATCCGCAAAACTACGCCGCAAAGCCCCGCGATACGAGTAAGAGCGTGCGCGCCGCCAAGGCTGGTCTCGCCGAGCTCGCAAACGGCGCGCAGGACGGCAAGGAAATTTTGATCTCCGAGATGAATAGGCTTTTCGGTGAGCCCACCAAAATCACGGAATAACGCTTTATTCGGATTAAATTTACCTCCGTGCGATTTTAAAATTTAAACGTGCAAAAGCGACTCCGAAATTTATGCGGCGAGAGAGCCTGTGCGATTTTAAAATTTAGACTTTTAAAATTTTTACCCACTCCGCTCGGTTTTGCAACGGTGCTTGATCTTTCGAGGCAAGCAGCTTCGGCGGGACGTGCGCAGCAAAGAGCCGCGCCTGCTTGCGCAAACTGCAAATGAACCCAAAAAGAGCGCGGGCGGGCGGTGAAATTTTTAAATTTTAACGTAGCTTTATTTTTCATCATGCGAGCTAAATTTTACGCATCGGAATTTTGCGCACCCGAATTTTTGGCACCTTGATTTTCGCCGTTAGAATTTTCGGCACTCTGATCTTCGCCACCCAAATTTTGCGAAGCGGGATTTTGCTCGCTCGCAGCTTCGGCGTTAGAGCTTTGCGAAGCGCTTTTGTTTGGATTACGATCTGAAATTTTATCTTGCGAGCCGAGATTGTGCTTCATCGTGCTTTGATCCAAAAGTTCTATTCGATCGAGTTTGCCGTGTCTTAGGCGCACCACTTTGTCGGCAAATTTGGACGAAAATTACACCTGCGAAATCTCGATAAAATTTTGCCATTAAATTACGAAACGAAATTCTACCTCGCAATTCCGCCGCTATTTCTTGGCGATTTCATAGTAGCCGTCTCTGAAAACAACCTTACCCGCATCCACAAGACGCTTTAAAAGCTGCGCGCTCGCTTCATCAAACATCGCTTCCACGTCGCTAGTGCGCTGTGGACGACGTGCTAAAGTATGCAATATCTCGTCCTCGCTAAAGCTCAGCCGCTCGCTTGCGTATTTGGGTGCGGCGATTATATTTACGTTTTGATTTTCGATGAAAGTAGCCAGATAGCGCAGCTGCGCCTCGCTCACCCCCTCTGCGCGGTATGCGGGCGGGCGATCTATAGTGCCAATATCTACGCGGTGCGGATTGATGCGAGCTAAAGCGGCATTCAGCGCCACAAAATCCTCTTGCGTGTCATTTAGCCCGCGCACGACTAGGATTTCGATATCAAGCTCGCCGCGAAACTCGCGCGCAAAATCCGCGATCGCGCTTACGATATCCTCGGTGCTAATGCCTGCGTGCGGGCCGTCCACCTTGCGAAAGCTTTTTGCAAGCACGCTATCTAGCGAAAATTTGCAGATATCAAGCTTCGCTAGCGCCGCGCTGTTTTCGCGCACGAGTGAGCCGTTTGACAAAACGAGCAGCTTCTGTGGCAGGTGCAGCGCTTTTAGCGCATCCACTAGCTCTGCGAAGCGCGGATGCAGCGTGGGCTCGCCGTTTGCCGTGATCGTGATGACATCAATGCCCGCGTGGCTTTGCAGCGCAGTTTTCAGCTCGGCGATGACCGGGCCGATCTCACAGGGCTCGCTCATCGCGCTTACCGGCTTGCCCGCGCCCAGCTCGCAATAGACGCAGTTGAAGTTGCACTGCTTGCGCTGCGGGCTCAGATCGATGCCGAGGCTGCGCCCGAACCTACGCGAGGTTACGGGCCCGAAAATATATCTCATTTTTGCTCCGATGATTTGATTTGCGGGAGTTTGCTTGCGCGCAGAATTTTACTTTAAATTGCGCTTTAAATTTTGCTTCCGCGCGCTGAAATTCGGCGCCGCTTTTATACGAAATTTCATTTCCGTGCGCTCCGCCCGCTACGGCGAAATTTTAAACTTAGAGTTTTAAATTTATCCTTAAATTTAAGCCACCGCGTGAAATTCCTAATAAAATTTAACCTTGCTAGAAAATAGAGAAATTTAAAATTCTAAAATTCCTAGAATTTCGCTAAAATTGCGGACAAATTTTAAAAAAGGCGAAATTTTGACTATTTACGATTTGGAGCGCCTGCGACTGGACGCCAAAAAGCACGTCGAGCAGCTAAAGCTCGTAGCCGTCATAAGCACGGTGGCGCTGTTTGCGGTATTCGGCGTCATCGCGTATTTCGTGCGCAGGCAAGGCGCGCAGAGTTTTAGCGCGACACTGCTTATGCTGCTGGCGGTCGCCTCGCTTGCCGTGAGCCTGCGCGAGGTGCATCTAAACGGCTGGCAAAAGGATCTCATCGGCACGGAAAATATTTTGAAATTTGGCGCGGTAGCGATCTCGTTTTTGATCTTCAAATACTCCGCAGCCTTGCCGCAGGCGCTGATAGGCTTGGCTGCGCTTGCGCTTGCGGTGTGGCTAGCGGCGCGGCTTTATGCGCTCGGCGTAAGAAGCGCGCAAGATATCTTTACCGGGCGATACCGCCAAAGTTACAAGCAGCACTATCTGGCGCCTTTCGTGCGCGAGCTCGGCTACGAATACGTCTCCTACGGCAGCGTGCCGTTTTGGCGCGTGGTGCAGAGCGATCTGTTCGAGTTCATCGAAAATCTGCGCGGCAACGACCGCGTGGGCGGCGCGTGGCAGGGGGTGAGCTTTGAATTTAGCGACGTGAGCTTTTTTCATCAAAATTTGCAGCACGAGCTTATCGGGGCGTTTTTCGTAGCAGAATTTAACAAGCGCATCATCGCGCCCGTTTTCATCTATCCGCGCGAGATACAAAGTAAGCAGCACGTAGGTCTAAGGCCCGTCGCGATGGATAACGTGGAGTTTGCCGCGCGCTACAAGGTGCTTAGCGACGAGCCGCAAAACGCGATGTACGTGCTAACCCCTGCATTTATGGAGCGATTTTTGGCGGTGGGCGATGCGATGGGAGCGCAGATCTGGGCGAGCATCAGAGAGCGGCGGATCCATGTTTTTGTGCACACTAGGCGCGATAATTTCGAGCCTAGCGTCTATGAAAGCGTGCTGCGCCGCGACCCCGCAAGCGAGATAAAGAGCGAAATTTTAAGCTTTTTGAGTATCGTTAAAATTTTAAAACTGAATGTGAGGATTTGGATTTAGACGAGCGAGTTCGGCTAGATAAAATTTATAGATTTTTGCGGCAAACCGAGCGTCGATCGTCTAGGCTTATACTTGCAGCTTTATGATTTTAGGCAAACAGATAATTCTTTTTGATGTAGTCGATATTTATATTTTTCTGCAAAAAATACTCTTTGATATCGTTGTAAATTTTATCGTTGTAGATATAGATAAGATAATATCTTGGTAAAATATTGTGATATCCGGGGTTGGTCGTAGGTTCGGCGACCCTTATAAACGGCATAGCTCTAAAGCCTTTGAGGTTTTTATTCATTGATAGATAAAATATAAAATTTAAGAAAAATCCCCATAGGTAGATAAAAAATATTATCTTCAAAAGCTCCCATTTTAAAGCTATGAGCCCCATTATCATAAGAGATAAATTGCAGATATACTGCAAAATTTCTGAGCTAATAAATACGTCAATCGAAAAGCTCCTTCGCAGTTCGTCAAATTCTACTTTACAAAATCTCTTAACGACGCCGTTTTCGATAAATCCTATATATCTATCCGTAAACCTTATTTGTTGCTTGCTACGAATTAACTTAAAGATACATATCGCAATAAGAATTCCTAACATTACCAAATTCATAACTACGCCTTTTGGTGAACATAAAGATCCACATTCCATAAAATCCTCTATTATAGCTATCGTTAAGACTGAAAATAACAATACCAAATACCAAGCGATCGCAAAAAATTTTTCATAGCCGTTTATGACTAGCGGCTCTTTGTCGTAATCCCTGGGTTTTTGCTTATTAGAAATTTCCATTACTTTACATTCTTTTTATGAAATTTTGATTTATCGTAATGGTTTTTTCGCATAGCCTAATCTATTTTTACTTTGTGTCGCCATTACTTACTCCTTTGATTTATATAAAAATTTGCGGCTGGATTTTATCTAAATTTTTACCCGTTTTTAGTAAAAAATAGGTTTTTAGCTCCTTGTATTCGTTGCTCGTTAAAATCGAGGCGTCGATAATGAAATGCTTATCGAAGATAATCAAACTATCGCCGCTTAGCATATCCAGTCCGAGCCCCAGCCCGTTTACTAATCTAAAAATCAGTAGCGGGAGTATGCTGAGCCCAAATGCTATCGGCACTACGAATGGGGCGATAGCGTAACCTTTAAAGTAAAAAACGGCGGACATCAAAACAAAATAAATTATAATGATGCTAAGTATAAGTTTTTTTGTAGGAATTGATGATTGAAATTCGGAGGAAGGCCCGAAGGTTCGCTTAATCTCCGCTATGTTTGATAGCTCTATCTCAAATAAGATCAAATTCTTCTTCGTAGAAAAATACTCTATCGCGGAATTTTTAAATTTAATATAGCAGGTTCCCAGCTCTTTTAGCCGTTCATTTAACTCTCCTGGACGTGGCGGCCTATATGGTGCAAAATGCAACAACACATCTAAGATGAATACAATCGGCAGATATAGCCTAATCATCTCTATCGAGTTGTCTTTTATGATTATCGGATATTTGTCGTAATCCCTAGTTTCGGTCTTTTTTAGCGTAGTGCTGATTTTAAATTTATCCAAATTTAGCTCTTTATAAATAGAATTTCAAAGTGTTTTATATGCTCTCAAATAGGGCGGTAGCGCGCAGGTGCGGCGGATAGTAAATTACCCACCGCAGTACGGCTCGTAAAATCGCGCTGCGTCGCGGGCTTATAAAATCGCAGCTCGCATAAACGCAGCGCAATGCTCGCAAAAGTAAAATTCGCGGCTTGCAAAATCAAGCCGCGGCATTCAAAAGCGAGCTTAAGCTTTTGGAATTCTGATCTTCTGCCCCGGATAGATGAGATTCGCGTCCTTGATAACCTCGCGGTTGGCATCGAAAATAATCTTGTATTTGTTCGCGTCGCCGTAGAATTTCTTCGCGATTTTAGAGAGGTTGTCGCCCTTTGCGATGGTGTAGTAGTTCTCGGCGCTATCCTCTCGAATGCCCTCGATTTGCACGTTTTTAATGCCTGCGGTGTTGCCCGCGATGAGGGCTGCTTTTTCGAGAGTTTCCTTATCGGCGTTGCCGCTGATTTTGACGGTATCGCCCTGTACCTCGACCTCTAGCCCCTCTACCGGCGTAGAGCTGAGATTGGTGGCGATCTCGTCTTTTACGTGCTTGGCGTCATCGCCTAGACCTAGTAGTTTCTTGCCTGCTTCGGCTACGAATGAAAGTAAACCCATTGTTTTCTCCTTTGGTTAAAGTGGCGAAATTTTATCTTAAATTTACCAACGATCAGCTTAGGCGCATATCCTTACGACTCCGCCCTAGCCCAGTGATGCGCGACCTATGGCGCTCACTCTATGCTGACGGGGCAGGTTCTTGGACCATCATCGCCGCGGCTACGCTAAATTTTTCGTCAGTAAATTTCTAGCGATCACGGCGCATACGATGCTAAAAACGACGACCGAATATGAGTTGATATTTAGCCCGCAAAATCCTGCACTTAGGGCGAAGGCGCAAAGCGGCGCGTTTAGGTTGATCGCTAAAAAGGCAGCCCCTCCGCAAACCCCCGCTGCGCTTAGGCTAATAGGTAGAATTTCGCCGATCGCAAATCCAACGCATAGCCCCAAAACTGCGCCCAGCGCGAAGCTTGGCGTTAGCGTGCCGCCATATCCGCCGCAGCGAAAGATCATCAAAATGCAAAATGCCTTGCAAAGCAAGATCGCAAGCAAATAGGGGCTGAAGGACGCGGAGTTAAAAGCAAACTGCGCTGCGGAGCGCCCGTTACCTAAAATTTCTGGTACGTATGCGCCGATCGCCGCGGTAAGTAAAAACGCAAGCGGCAGTGTAAGTGCGATTTTAAGGCTTTTTATGCGCAGCTTTTCGCACAAGCGCACCGCGTCTTGAAAGTATTTCGCCGCGACCCCCGTGACAAGTCCGATTAACGCTGCTGCGAGTAAATTCTGCGGGGTAGGGGCGAAGTTCGAAACTGTGTAATAAATTTCTTTTGAAGCTCCGAATTCCGCTGTAGCTGTAGCCACCGCACTAGTGGCAAAGGCGCACAAAATCGCTCGAGTATCGAAGCTTTTAAGTAAAATTTCTAGGCTAAAAAGCGCGCCCGCTAACGGGACGTTATATACAGCACCTAGTCCCGCTCCCGCGCCACATGCGACAAATAGCCGAAGCTCATCTCCGCCGATATTTAAGGTGCGGCAAATTTTAGCCGCAAACAAGCCACCTAGCTCGCGCGGGGCAGCCTCACTGCCTACCGGTGCGCCCATGGCGATGGCTGCAAGCTGCAAAACCGAGTGGATTAAATTTTGCCAAAACGGCGGATTTTGTCCCTCCATCATCGAAGCTACGTTTAAAAAAGGTTTTAGTCTTATTAGCAGAATTCTAATTAAAGTTACGATTGCGCCGGCTGCGAGGACGCTAAGAAAGCGCCTAAGCGCAGTGGTTTGCTCCGTGATAATGTGAAATTCCTCATCATTATGCCCGAAAGCAAAAGTTTCAATTTCGTTGATGCCGAAGTTTAAGAGCCCTGCGCAAAGCCCCATTATAACGCCTATCGCAAGGATCGCTAGAAAGAATTTAGTACTCAAAATATGCCTTTTTGAAACGCATAATTATATAAAATTTTAGCTTTAAAAAATCCTTACCGCGCGCATAAAATCAGCTAAAACGCGAGTAAAATTTAAAACAATGGCTAGGAATTTATATCATCTCTGCGAGTAAATTTTGCGCGAAATTCTATGAAGCTTAGGCAGGTTCGGAATTTTATTTACGTTAATTGCGCGAGTAAAATTTACGTAGATTTTATATCGCGCGTAGAAAATTTAGTAAAATTTCGCATCGCGCGGGAGGATAAAATTCTTTTTGAAATTTCTTGCCGCGAGGCCAGGCGAAATTCTACGTAAAATTTAAATATATCCGAGCGGGTAAAATTTTAAATTGAATAAGCGAGAGAATTTTGCAGAGGACGCGTGGGATTTCGCGCAGAATTCTAATTTGCGAAAGAGGGCAAAATTCCGCGTAGAATTCCTATCTGCGTAAGCGGGTGAAATTCGCGTTAAATTCTAAGCCGCGAGGCTAAGCAAAATTATGCGCGGAATTTTAATTTGCGTGAGTCATAGAAATTTTACGCCCGCGAATAAATTCGCTTAGGACTTTGCTATTTTTTCCAGATATCGTCATTTTTACCAGCTGCGGGCGCGCTTAGCTTTTTATCCAGAGCCGAAATTTTATCCGCGAGCTTTTGCGCGCCGCCGAAAATTTCATCTTTTTTCGGAAGCCCGAAGTGAAATTTCGAGCCTACGCTATCTCCGATGCTTGCAAGTAGCGATTTGGGCGCGTTTGCGATCGCGTCTTTAAAGATCGCCGCATCGATGCCGAGCTCGGCTAGGCCTTTTAACGCCCGCGCAGAGCCGATAAACATCGCGATCTTGGCGTCGAATAAATAATCGTTTGCTAGTTTTTGCGCGGCTGCGGCTGATTTTTTATCCACGATGATGAAGCGCGCGCCTGCGCCGTTTGCGAGTAAAATTTCATTTATATCGTTCGTAATAACGCTAAATTTTTTCTGCGCCTTTTGCGCCGCGGCGATGAGCTTGTCGTTAAATTTAAAGAGCAGATTGTCGTATTTGAAAACTTCGTCGCCGTTTTTGATGAGATACAGCGGCTCGTAGGGCACGAGCGCGTGGCCTAGGATGATCATTTGCCGCCCCTTAGTTTGGCTTCGCAGGATTTGCAAAGGCGCTTTTTGTCGCGCAGAGCAAGCTCGTCGCTGCTAAAGTACGTCCCGCACTCGTCGCACGCCAAAAGCTCGGTCGCATCGTCCTTTTTCTTTACGCGAAATCTAGGCACTATCAAAAAATATATGAGCGCCGCGATAACGGCGACGGCTAGAATTTTCCCCATTATTTCACCCCTTTGATCACTAAAAATTTTCTATTTTTCAAAGCGTTTTCGCCGCTAAAAATTTCGCAGCTCGCGCTTGCAAATTCCTTGCGGAGTTCCTCTGCTTCCGTCTCTGCGCCCGAGCCTTTGTAGAGTAAAAACGTCGTGTTTTCGTCGTAAAAGCCGCGGCAAATTTCAACCAAGCTTCGCGCGCTCATCAGCGCTCGCGAGCTTATCAGATCGGCGCGCAGCTTTGCGCCGTCTTGCACGCGCTCGGCGTGGATTTTTACGTTAGCTAGAGCGAGGCTAACCTTCGCGTAGGTTAGAAACGCCGCTTTTTTTTGATTTGGCTCAAACAGATGCCACTCGCACAGCGGCAGTGCGAGCGCCAAAAATAGCCCGGGAAAGCCCGCTCCCGAGCCGATGTCGCATGCAATGTGCGGGTAGCGCGGTATGAAATTCACTCCGCTTAGGCTGTCGCGCACCACCGCATCCAAATCATCGTAATTCGTGAGGCTATGGACGCGGTTAAATTTTTGCAGACAAGCTTTAAATTTAGCCACCTGCTCGCCAAAGCTCTCGCTCAGCGCAAGCTTCACAGCAGATGCCCCATCTGCTCTTTTTTGACGCGCAGATAGTTTTCATTAAATTTATTAGGCGTGATGATGATCGGCACGCGCGCGACCACTTCTACTTTCAGATCGTGCAGCTTTTGCGGGTTGTTCGTAAGCAGGTTTATGCGCGAAATTCCAAAATGAGCGAGTATGAAATCCACGATCTCGTAGGTTCGCTCGTCCGCTTTGAAGCCGAGCTGATGGTTTGCTTCGATCGTATCAAGGCCCCGGTCTTGCAGCGCGTAGGCGTTGATTTTATTAAAAAGTCCGATATTGCGCCCCTCTTGACGCAGATAGATCACCATGCCGCCGCGTGCTTCGATATATTTTAGGCTCGCTTCGAGCTGTTCGCCGCAGTCGCACTTTAGGCTGCCGATCGCATCGCCGGTAAGGCACTCCGAGTGGATCCGCACATTTACGACACCCTCCAAAGGTTGCTTAAATATCGCCAAATGCTCTTTGTTTCCTTGCTTGAACGACTGAACGCGGAAGCTTCCGAAACGGGAGGGGAGATTTGCGACCTCTGAAATTTTTATATCCATGCTTAAATTTACTCCAATTGTGATATTATGAATCCCGCAATTCTAGCTAAAAAAGGAAAAATAATGTTTAAACGATTTAGACGGCTACGAATAAACCCCGCGCTTAGGGATCTGGTGCGACAAACCGATCTGCAGACCCGCTCGCTGATCTATCCGCTTTTTGTCGTGGAAGGAAGCGGTATCAAAAAGGAGATCGCCTCGATGCCCGGCGTATTTCAGATGAGCTTGGATGAAATTTTAAAAGAGTGTGAAATTTTCATATCGCTTGGTTTGGATAAAATTTTGCTTTTTGGAATTCCTTCGCTAAAGGACAGTATCGGCTCGGACGCGCTAAGCGAGGACGGCATCATCGCGACTTCTCTGCGCGCGATAAAGGCTAAATTTCCAAATTTGCTCGTCATCACCGATCTGTGCTTTTGCGAATACACCGACCATGGGCACTGCGGCATCATCGATCATGTGCATCAGACGGTGGATAACGACGCGACGCTTGAAATTTCGGCGCAGCAAGCGCTCATCCACGCCAAAGCAGGCGCGGATATGATCGCGCCCAGCGGCATGATGGACGGCATTATCGCTACCTTGCGAGAGACGCTCGATCGCGGCGGATTTGAAAATTTGCCGATTATGGCGTATTCGACGAAGTTCGCCAGCGGCTACTACGGGCCGTTTCGCGACGTGGCTGAGAGCGCGCCGAGTTTTGGCGACCGCAGCAGCTACCAGATGGACCCCGCAAATAGATTTGAGGCGATCAACGAAAGCTTGCAGGACGAGGCGCAGGGAGCGGACATCTTGATGATAAAGCCCGCGCTTGCGTATCTGGATCTAATCAGAGACCTGCGGGAGCGCACGCTGCTGCCGATTTGCGCATATAACGTAAGCGGCGAATACTCGCTACTGCAGGCGGGCAAGAAGGCGGGCGTGATCGATTATGAGCGCGTGATGATGGAGACGATGATAGGCATAAGGCGCGCTGGCGCGGATATGATCATCACCTATCACGCCAAAGAGATCGCGGAAATTTTAAACAGGGGCTAGCGATGAATAAAATAGCACTCGAAATTAAAAGTAATGAAATGCAAGCCGTCTTGGATGCAGTGATGAAGCTAGCAAAAAAGATGAAATTTGAAGCTAAAATTTTACCCGTAAACGGGGATGAGTGCATAGAGAATTTCGACGAGCTTTCGAGCGCCGTTATTGCGAAACTGGATAAGCCGAGCAATAGGGCCGTTTTTGAGCGATTAAAGGATAAATGAAATATTTGACGCTAGTTTTTATCGGCGAATTCTATAGTTTTGGACGACGAGGAATTTTATGCAGCGATGGAAGACGTAGTCGTAAAGGTGGCTGCGGGCGATATGACGAAAGGTGATTTAAAAGAATTTTTTAGTAAATTTATAAAATATAAGGGAGATAAATGAGGCACTTTCTTACGTTAAACAATTTTAGCAAAGACGAGATAATCGAGATTTTAAATTTAGCGTTTGAGATTAAAAAAGAGGCTAAGGCGCGAAATTTTAAGCCGTATTTAAAAGATCAAAAATTAGCGATGATATTTGAAAAAAGCTCGACTAGAACGCGCGTTAGCTTTGACGTGGGGATGAACGAGCTAGGCGGACACGCGCTGTTTTTGAGCAGTCGCGACATCCAGCTCGGGCGAGGCGAGTCTATCAAAGACACTGCGCGCGTGATCTCGCGAATGTGCGATCTAATCATGGCGCGCGTAAATCGCCACGAGACGCTAATAGAGCTTGCGGAATTTAGCCGCGTGCCGGTGATAAACGGGTTAAGCGATAAATTTCATCCCGTGCAGCTGATGGCGGATCTAATGACGATCGTGGAGTGCGGCATCCCAATTTCAAAGATAAAAGCCGCGTACGTGGGCGACGGCAACAATATGACGCACTCGTGGCTTATGTTAGCCTCAAAGCTTGGCTTTGAGCTGCGAATAGCGACGCCCGTGGGCTACGAGGCCGATCCGCAGATACTGGCGCAGGCGCAAGAAAATGCTAAAATTTCAGGCGCTAAAATTTTAATAACGAACGATATAAAAGAAGCCGTAGCGGGCGCAAACGTCGTGACGACCGATACCTGGGTCTCGATGGGGCAAGAAGCCGAAAAGGAGCAAAGGATTCGCGACTTTGCGGGCTTTTGCGTGGATGAAAGCTTAATGGCTCTGGCTGAAAAAAACGCGATCTTTTTGCACTGCCTACCGGCGTACCGCGGATACGAGGTGAGCGAGGCCGTGTTTGAAACGCACGCGGATGAAATTTTTGCAGAGGCGGAAAATCGCGTGCACGCGCAAAAAGGCGTTATGGTCTGGCTGAATCAAAGAAGGTAAATTTAGGAGAAAGCATGGAAGAAAAAGAGAAAGCGTTAAAAAAGATCGACAAAGCGAGCGAATTTTTCGGGCTGGATAGTTCGAAAAGGACGGTTTTTGAAATTTCGCAGGGCGAGGACAACGAGAAAAAACTCACTTTAAAAAGTGGCTCGTGGAGCGACGAGGAGCCGTGGTTTGGCATCGACGAAAATAACAAAGTGCACACGATGATCTCGATAAAATCGCTTGCAAATCTCATCGCCGCGACCAAAAACGCGATGCAGGAAAATTTTAATCTCAAGCTTGAGCGCTCGATCTTGCAGCATACGCCGGTGGATTTCGGCGACGCGTGGATCGTGTGTATGGACGAGATCAGAAGGCTTACGGGCGCAAATCCGAGTGCAAAAAGATTAAGCTTAGACGTCGATGCCGTCGTCTCACGCGTAAAAAGCCTGCATCCAAACCTTTTCATCGACATCGAAGAGCTTATCAAAACCAAGGCGGGCGGCCGTGAATAGCATAGACTTCGACGCTTATGCGAAATTTTCGCGCCCTGGACCGCGCTACACGAGCTATCCGACCGCTTTGGAATTTAGTGAAAACTTCAGTTACGACGGGTATTTGAACGAACTGAAAAATCAGAAAAGCTCTACGCCGCTGTCGCTTTACTTTCACATGCCGTTTTGCCGCTCCGCCTGTTATTTTTGCGGCTGCAACGTAATATACACGGGCAAGCGCGACAAGATGGATCGGTATTTGGACTATATCGAGCGCGAAATGCAAATTTTAAGCGGCGTTGTGGACGGCTCGCGCCAGGTCGTGCAGATGCACTTCGGCGGCGGCACTCCTACGTATTTTAGCGCCGAACAGCTCGCGCGCCACATAAAAAATATCAAAAAATATTTTACAAATTTTAGCCCCGAAGCCGAGATCAGCTGCGAGATCGATCCGCGGTTTTTAAACGCCGAGCAGCTAGACGTGCTCGTCTCAAACGGCTTTAACCGCATCAGCTACGGCGTGCAGGACTTCGATCCGCAAGTGCAAAAGGAGATCCACCGCATCCAGCCTTTCGAGCTTACGAGGGATGTCATAGCCATGGCGCGAGAGAGAGGGATAAAATCGATAAATATGGATCTGATCTACGGTCTTCCGTATCAGAGCCTAGCTAGCTTTAAGCACACGCTGGAGCTTGCGCTTTCGCTTGATCCGGACCGCTTTGCGATCTTTAACTACGCGCACGTGCCGTGGATCAAAAAATCTATGCGTAAATTTGACGAAACGACCTTGCCGGAGCCTAAAGTGAAGCTTGAAATTTTAAAATTTACGCACGATTTTTTAAGCGCGAACGGATATGAGATGATCGGTATGGATCACTACTCAAAGCCCGCCGATGAGCTTCACGCCGCGCTTAAAAACGGCTCGCTGCACCGTAATTTCCAAGGCTATACGACCAAGGGCGGCGCCGATCTGATCGGCATCGGGCTAACCAGCATCGGCGAGGGCGCACGCCACTACGCGCAAAATTTCAAAGATATGGACGCGTATGAAGCTGCGATCGATGCAGGCAGGCTGCCGTATTGCAAGGGCATTTTGCTAAATAAAGAGGATCTGCTGCGCAAAGAGGTGATTATGGGGCTGATGAGTAATTTTTGCGTTGATATAGAAGCGATAGAGGAGAAATTTAAGATAAAATTTTTCGAGCATTTCGGCGCGAGCCTAAAGCAGCTTGAGGCGCTAAAGGATTTCGTACAAGTCTCGCCGCATAGAATTTCCGTAACACCCACCGGCACGCTTTTGATCCGTAATATCGCGATGTGCTTTGATGAGTATATGGATAAAAATTTGGGCGAGAAACGCTTTTCTAAAACCGTCTAAGCGGCGCGGCTATGAGTAGGGCAAAGCTTGTAGCGTTCGATTTTGCGGCACTTAGCGAGCGCTGCGTAAAATGTGGTAAATGTATCCAAGTCTGCACGGTTCATGGCATTAACGGCGATGAAGTAACGAGCCCGCGCGGATTTGTGGATCTTTTGGGCGCTTACGGCAGAAATGAGCTAAAGCTTGATAAAAACACTAAGAAAATTTTTGAAAGCTGCTTTTTATGCACCAACTGCGTAGATATTTGCGGCGAGTCTTTGCCCATAGATACGGCAATCGAGAATGTTCGCGCGCGCATTGCGGAAAAATTTGGCATCGCGTGGTACAAAAAAGCTGCGTTTTGGCTGCTCGGGCACCGCAAAGCGCTGGATCTAGCAGCAGCGCTTGGATACGTGTTTCTTAGCTGTGGCTTTAAGATGCGAAAAGATACGCAAAGCTCTATGTCGCCTAGATTTGACTTGCCACTACTTAAAAAAGAGCGCTTGTTGCCTGCTCCTGCGAAAAAGAGCTTTATGAACTCGCACGCAGAATTTATCGACAACGGCGGCGAAAAAACTATCGGAATTTTTATAGGCTGCATGGCAAACTACGCTTACACGGGCGTAGGCGAGGCGATTTTACATATCGCGCGAGCGCTAAAGCTAAACGTAAATTTAATGAAGGAACAAGCCTGTTGCGGCGCCCCTGCGTATTTTACGGGAGATTTTGCAGCGGTTGAACGCGTGGCAAAATTTAATATAGCATATTTCGAAAAAGCTCTGCCTGCTCTTGATGCGATTATAGTGCCCGAGGCTACGTGCTCTGCAATGCTGCGGGTGGATTACGCGCATTTTTTTGAAAACGAGCCGCAATGGAAAGCCCGTGCGCAAAAGCTTGCGAGTAAAATTTTTATGGCGAGCGAATACTTTTATAAATTTACAAACTTAAGTGATCTTTTGATGCGCCGCGGCAAAAGGGCTTTAGCGATTACTTATCACGATCCGTGCCATGCCCGCAAAATGCAGGGTATTTGGAAAGAGCCGCGCGGCTTGCTCGCTCAAAACTACGAAATAATCGAGATGGATGAACTTAATAAATGCTGCGGATTTGGCGGTGTGACGATGCAGACCGAGCGTTACGAGCTCGCGCGTGAAGCAGGATTAGCTAAGGCGCGCGCAATGGCGGATTTACCCGTGCGCGTAGTTTCTGCCGAGTGCAGCGCGTGCAGGATGCAGCTAAATAACTCGCTTTCTTTAAGTGGCTCGCAGATGAGGTGCGTAAATCCGCTGGAACTCATCGCTGAAGCGCTTGTGGGCGAGGAAAATTCCAATGGATAAATTTTGCGTTTTAGAAGCTCCTGCATTTCGCCGTCTTTTTACTCAATTCAAATCCTGGGGTAAAATTCTGTGCTTTTTAAATTTTGATTTTTAAAAATTATGATGAAATTTTATCATTAGCTTGCAGAGGTTGTGGTCTACGCTTTTAAGCTTTCGGATATATCAGCCTGAAGTGGCGTGCGGTGCGAACCCATAGGCTTTGCTGCTGCGGTGGGATTGAGCAATATGATTTTAAATACTAAAATTTTGTAGTTTAGAATTTTAGCTGAGGGATTTGCGCAAAATTTTAAGGAGTTGAATTGTAAGATGGATTTTGGCAGAATTTTAATTTTACGTGGCATTATTTGAAGTTCTATGGAATTTGCGGCTAATGGCTGGAATTTTGATTTATTGATTTGCGCGGATTTGCTTGGCGCAGCAGGCTTAAAGCGCGAATTTTAAATTTCGTAAAATTTCAAATTAGTTACGCATGGGCTTCTTGCGCTTTGTGGTTTTGACGTTGGGGCAAAATTTCTTTCAAAAATGTCAAAGTATGCATAAAATATACTCACAATTTTCAGTACGAGATATTTGGCAAAAAGGCTAAGCTAGTGAAATCATGGATTTAAATTTAATTTTATTCTTGCTCTTTTGCGTCATCTTCAGAGTCCAGCTTTGCTTCTTCAATCAAAAGCCTGTTGGCTTCGGTAGCTTTTTTTATCTCGCTTAAGTTTTCTTCTATCTTATTTAGGCGCTTTTCAAGGGTATTTAGACGCTTTTCGGAGCGGGAGATAAAATAATAAATCAAATAAATCATAAAAACTATTATGATCCAAGGTACGATTTTCATATAAAATTCCTTAAAATTTAAAATTGCGCGCATTATAGCAGAAATTTTATGAAATTTTAAAATAGGCTGTTTTAGCCTTGACAATTGGGGATTTTTCGGTTATAATTGCCACTTCAATTTCAAAATGCTGGTGTAGCTCAGCTGGTAGAGCTACTGCCTTGTAAGCAGTGGGTCGGCGGTTCGATCCCGTCCACCAGCTCCATTTTTTGTAACAGTGTTTGACCAGATTTCATCAAAGGGTGAGATACTCAAGTGGCCAACGAGGGCAGACTGTAAATCTGCTGGCTTTGCCTTCCGTGGTTCGAATCCACGTCTCACCACCATGAATTTTTGATGCGGGATTAGCTCAGTTGGCTAGAGCATCAGCCTTCCAAGCTGAGGGTCGCGGGTTCGAGCCCCGTTTCCCGCTCCACCATTTAGGTTTACTGGGAGCTGTAAAACTTAACTGCTTTTATATGCTTACATAATCTAAATTTTGGTCGCATTGTTGGGTATTGGTAGCGATTTCTCTTTGCCTGAGTTTAGGCTCATATGGCTCAGAGGTAGAGCACTTCCTTGGTAAGGAAGAGGTCGCGGGTTCAAGTCCCGCTATGAGCTCCATAAAATAGAGTCGCTTAGTTTGTTGTGTAATCCACAAATCAATAACGGAGGATATGATGGCTAAAGAAAAATTTAATCGTAACAAGCCACACGTAAACATTGGTACCATCGGTCACGTTGACCATGGTAAGACTACTTTGACAGCTGCTATTTCTGCTGTTCTTTCCAGGAAGGGTCTAGCCGAGCTAAAAGACTACGACAATATCGATAACGCTCCAGAGGAAAAAGAGCGCGGTATTACTATCGCTACGTCTCACATCGAATATGAGACCGAGAAACGTCACTATGCTCACGTTGACTGCCCTGGTCACGCCGACTACGTAAAAAATATGATTACCGGTGCGGCTCAGATGGACGGCGCTATTTTAGTTGTTTCTGCTGCGGATGGTCCTATGCCTCAAACTCGTGAGCATATCTTGCTTTCTCGCCAAGTAGGTGTTCCATACATCGTAGTTTTTCTAAACAAAACCGATATGGTTGATGATCCGGATCTTTTAGAGCTAGTCGAAGAGGAAGTTAGAGATCTTTTAAAAGAGTATAAATTCCCTGGCGACGAGACCCCAATCATTAAGGGCTCTGCTCTTAAGGCTCTTGAGGAAGCAAAAGCTGGACAAGATGGCGAATGGTCTGCAAAGATTATGGAGCTTATGGATGCTGTTGATAGCTATATTCCAACTCCTGTTCGCGATACCGATAAAGATTTCCTTCTTCCGATCGAAGATATTTTCTCGATTTCAGGTCGCGGTACCGTTGTGACTGGTAGAATCGAAAAAGGTATCGTTAAAGTTGGCGATACTATCGAGATCGTAGGTATTAAACCTACTCAGACTACTACCGTCACTGGCGTTGAGATGTTTAGAAAAGAGATGGATCAAGGTGAAGCCGGCGATAACGTAGGTGTTTTATTGCGCGGTACTAAGAAAGAGGAAGTAGAGCGCGGTATGGTTTTATGTAAACCAAAATCTATCACTCCTCATACTAAATTTGAGGGCGAGGTTTATATCCTAACTAAAGAAGAGGGCGGACGCCATACTCCATTCTTTAATAATTATAGACCGCAGTTTTACGTTCGTACGACAGATGTTACCGGTTCGATTACCCTTCCTGAAGGAACCGAGATGGTAATGCCTGGCGATAATGTTAAGATCACCGTTGAGCTAATCGCTCCGATTGCTCTTGAGCAAGGTACTCGCTTCGCGATTCGCGAAGGCGGTCATACCGTAGGTTCAGGCGTCGTTTCGAAAATCATCGCTTAATTTTTTTGCAAGCGGAATTTTAAAATTCCGCTTGCTTTTTTATTCAAGGAAACCAAATGGCAAAGAATTCAAGTAGAGTAAAGGTCGGATTAAAATGCTCCGAAAGTGGCGATATTAACTATACTACTTATAAAAATAGCAAAACTACGACCGAAAAACTAGAACTTAAAAAATATTGCCCTAGATTAAAAAAGCACACGCTTCATAAAGAAGTCAAGTTAAAAGGCTAATTGTTATAGGGCAATAGCTCCAACGGTAGAGCGCCGGATTCCAAATCCGATGGTTGGGGGTTCGAATCCCTCTTGCCCTGCCACGAGGATTGGGTATGGAAAAAGTAAAAGAGTATTATAAACAAGCGAAAGTAGAGTTAGATAAGGTAATTTTCCCGACTAAAGATCAGACTAAAACAGCATATATCTCTGTAGTAGTCGTAGTCGTAGTTATCGCACTGTTTTTAGCGCTAGTGGATCTTATTATGTCCGCTTTGATAACTGCTTAAGTAAGGATCGTAATATGGCAAATAAATGGTATGCGATACAAACTTACGCCGGCAGCGAGATGGCGGTAAAGCGCGCGATAGAAGCGCTAAAGCAAGACGAAGCGCTTGAGGCTAAGATCGGCGAAGTGCTAGTGCCTACCGAAGATGTTATAGAGGTCAAAAATACAAAGCAAACCATCAAAGAGCGTAGCTTATATCCAGGGTATTGTTTTGCAAATTTAGATTTGGATACCACTTTATGGCATAGAATTCAGATGCTGCCTAAGGTCAGTCGCTTTATCGGCGAGGCGAAAAAGCCCTCTGCGTTACCGGAAAAAGATATCGAAATAATTCTAGAAAAGATCAATAATCGCGAGGCTCCTAAGCCGAAGATAAATTTCGAAGACGGAGAGACGGTTAGGATCGTCGACGGACCTTTTGCTAATTTCAACGGCATCGTAGAAGAGTATGATATGATCCACGGCAAGCTTCGCCTTAATGTTTCGATCTTCGGACGAAGCACGCCGATTGAAATTTCATATTCGCAAGTTGAAAAGATTATTTAAATTTTATAAGGAGTAAATTTATGGCTAAGAAAGTTGTTGGCGAAATCAAGCTGCAAATAGCGGCCGCAAAAGCAAATCCAAGCCCGCCGGTAGGTCCTGCGCTAGGACAAAAGGGCGTTAATATTATGGAATTTTGCAAAGCGTTTAACGAGCGAACCAAAGATATGGCGGGCTTTAATATTCCCGTTATCATCACGGTTTATGCCGATAAAAGCTTTACTTTCATCACTAAGCAACCGCCTGCGACGGATTTGATCAAAAAAGCGGCGAAGATAGATAAAGGTTCGGACAACCCTCTTAAAAAGAAGGTAGCATCCCTAACCAAGGCTCAGGTTTTAGAGATCGTCGAGAAAAAGATCGCCGATCTGAATACCAAAGATAGAGAGCAGGCTGCTAGGATTATAGCCGGTTCGGCTCGCTCTATGGGCATTACGGTCACTGACTAGACCTTTTGACCGCTAAGGTTTAAAAAAGCGGTAGCACTTTAATTGCGGAGAAATATATGCCAAAAAATTCAAAAAGATTCAATGAACTTTTAAAAAAAGTTGACGTAAATAAAATTTATAGCGTAGACGAAGCGGTAAGCACGGTAAAAACTCTAGCTTCTGCTAAATTTGACGAGACGGTGGAGATCGCTCTTAAACTAAACGTAGATCCAAGACATGCCGATCAGATGGTGCGCGGCTCGGTCGTTTTACCTGCCGGTACGGGTAAGAGTGTTCGAGTAGCCGTGATTGCAAAGGACGCAAAAGCTAGCGAGGCTAGCGAAGCGGGTGCCGATATCGTGGGCGCCGATGATCTAATCGAAGAGATTCAAAAGGGAAATATAAATTTTGACGTTCTTATCGCCACTCCAAATTTAATGGGACTAGTCGGTAAGGTAGGTCGTATTCTTGGTCCAAAAGGCGTTATGCCGAACCCTAAAACCGGTACCGTTACTATGGATGTCGCTCAGGCCGTTAAAAATGCTAAGGGTGGACAGGTAAATTTCCGCGTCGATAAGCAGGGAAATATCCACGCAGGCCTTGGCAAGGCGAGCTTTAGCAAAGAGCAGCTTTTAGACAATCTTACGACGTTTATCAAAACCATAAATAAGCATAAGCCAGCGACTGCGAAGGGTAGATACGTAACTCATGCATCGCTTTCACTCACTATGAGCCCTGCGGTTACGCTGGATAATCAAGAAATAATCGATTTAAAATAAAATTTTAAATTTTTATCTTAGATTGGAGATAGCTCAAGGTTTTTAACTTAATTGATCGAAATTTTAAAATTTCGATCGCTTGGCTTGAAATCACCGATCGGAAAGGAGACCTAATGACGAGAGACGAAAAATCAAAGATAGTAGCGGAGCTTGGCGAGGCTTTCAAGGCTAGCGAAGCTATAGTAATTTCCGATTTTAAAGGCCTTAGCGTTAAGCAGCTTGAAGATCTTAGAAATAGCGCGCGCGAAGCGGGCGTAAAGGTTCGGGTTATCAAAAATACCCTAGCTAATATCGCTTTAAAAAATGCCGAAAAAAACGGACTTAGCTTTAAAGATACCAATATCTTCTTATGGGGCGAGCAGCTTTCTGTATGCAAAGTAGCGGCTAAATTTGAAGAGAAAAATGAAATTTTTAAGCTTAAGACCGCTCATATCGATGGGGAAGTAGCTGGCATAGATAAGGTTAGAGCGCTTTCGAAGATGCCTTCGAGAGACGAGCTTATCGCGATGCTACTTCAAGTATGGAATGCGCCGATCCAAAATTTTACGATCGGCTTAAATGCGCTTAAGCAGAAAAAAGAAGCTAGCGCTTAATTAAAATTTAGGAGAATAAAATGGCAATTTCAAAAGAAGATGTTTTAGAGTATATCTCTAATCTTTCGGTGCTAGAGCTTAGCGAGTTAGTTAAAGAATTCGAAGAAAAATTCGGCGTAAGCGCAGCTCCGGTTATGGTGGCTGGCGGCGCAGGTGCAGGCGGCGCAGGTGCGGCAGCGGCTGAAGAGAAAACAGAATTCGACGTCGTATTGCTTGATGCAGGCGATAAGAAGATCAACGTAATCAAGGTTGTTCGCGCCTTAACGGGTCTTGGTCTAAAAGAAGCCAAAGACGCTACCGAGGCTACTCCGTCCGTTCTTAAAGAGGGACTTAACAAAGAAGACGCCGAGAAGGCTAAAAAAGAGCTTGAAGAAGCAGGCGCTAAAGTCGAACTCAAATAAATCGCGAAATTTTGAAATTTCGCATACAAATGTGTGCCGGTGCGCTGCATCGGCACTTCTTTCTTTAAAATACAACTACGAGGTAGTGGAATGTTAAACAGCCTATATTCAGGAAATCGTCTTAGAGTGGATTTTTCAAAGGTTCCCAAAGACATCGAAATTCCGAATTTATTACAACTACAAAAGAAAAGTTTTGATCATTTTTTAAATCTTGATAACTCGGGTGGAGAAAGCGGCATAGAGAAGGTTTTCAAAGCCATTTTTCCTATCCACGATGCACAGAATAGACTAAGTATCGAGTATGTAAGTAGCGAAATTTCAAAGCCAAAGTATTCGATTAGAGAATGCATGGAAAGAGGGCTTACTTATTCGGTAAATTTAAAGATGAAGCTCCGTCTGCTCGTGCATGAGCGCGATGAAAAGACGGGTAAAAAAATCGGCGTAAAAGAGATCAAAGAGCAAGATATATTTATCCGCGACATTCCTTTAATGACCGATAGAATTTCATTTATCATAAACGGCGTAGAGCGCGTCGTCGTAAATCAGCTGCACAGAAGCCCGGGCGTAATCTTCAAAGAGGAAGAGAGTCCAACCGTTCTAAATAAACTTATCTACACCGCTCAAATAATACCTGATCGCGGCAGCTGGCTATACTTCGAATACGACGTAAAAGACGTACTATACGTGCGCATAAATAAAAGGCGCAAGGTTCCGATCACGATCCTATTTCGCGCACTCGGTTACAAAAAACAAGACATCATAAAATTATTTTATCCTATTAAGACGATATATATTAAAAAAGGAAAATTCCTAACCGATTTCGATCCTAAAGAGTATTCCGGCAGGCTCGATTACGACATTATAAACGAAAAGGGCGAGGTGCTTCATCAAGCAAGCAAGCGCCTAACATCCAAAAAAGCGGAGAAGCTGGCGGAGGACGGACTAAAACTCATCGAGTATCCGGCTGAAATTTTAGCCGAGCGCTACCTAGCGGGCGCCATTGTAGATAAAAACAGCGGCGAAGTGCTTTTTGATTCGCTAACTGCGCTAGATGAGGGCAAGCTAGCCAAGATCGCTAACACCGAGAAAAAATTTACGATTGCCAACGACCTAGCTAGTGGCGTAGATACTTCAATCATAAATTCCTTCATCCAAGACGCCGACGCGCTTAAGCTCTTGCAGCAAAGCGAGGGTATAGACGACGAGAACGATCTGGCAGCGATTAGAATTTACAAGGTTATGCGCCCGGGCGAGCCGGTGGTAAAAGAAGCGGCAAAGAGCTTCGTAAACGATCTGTTTTTCAACCCTGAGCGCTACGATCTGACCAAAGTCGGTCGTATGAAGATGAATCACAAGCTGGGTATCGAGGCGCCGGAGTACGTAACCGTACTAACCAGCGAGGATATTATCAAGACGGCTAAATATCTAATCAGGGTTAAAAACGGCGACGGCTTCATCGACGATCGCGATAATCTCGGCAATCGCCGCATCCGCTCGATCGGAGAGCTTTTGGCGAACGAGATGCATCTTGGATTTATCAAGGTTCAAAAGGCGATCAAGGATAAATTTACTGGCATTAGCGGAAATTTAGACGAGCTTATGCCGTATGATTTCGTAAACCCTAAAATCATCACCACTACGCTTATGGAATTTTTCACCGGCGGCCAGCTAAGCCAGTTTATGGATCAGACCAACCCGCTTAGCGAGGTTACGCATAAGCGTCGTCTATCTGCGCTGGGCGAAGGCGGACTAGTTAAAGAGCGCGCTGGCTTTGAGGTGCGCGATGTCCATCCTACGCACTACGGTAGAATTTGCCCTATCGAGACCCCTGAGGGCCAAAATATCGGCCTGATCAACACCCTAGCGACCTATGCGAAGGTAAATGATCTAGGCTTCGTTGAAGCTCCGTATAAAAAGGTCGTAAACGGCAAGGTCACCGACGAGATCGTCTATCTTACCGCTACGCAGGAAGAGGGGCTCGTAATCGCTCCGGCGTCCGCCAAATTGGACGAAGATGGCAATATCGTAGAGGAGCTTTTGGAGGTTAGAAAAGACGGCGAAAATATCATGGCTAAGCGCGAGGATATTTCGCTGATAGACCTTTGTTCGGGTATGGTTGCGGGCGTAGCGGCGTCGCTGATTCCGTTTTTGGAGCACGATGATGCCAACCGCGCGCTTATGGGCTCAAACATGCAGCGCCAAGCCGTGCCGCTTCTGCACTCCACTGCTCCTATCGTCGGAACGGGTATGGAAGCTATCATCGCGCGCGATTCGTGGGAAGCGATCAAAGCTAAACGCGACGGCGTCGTAGAAAAGGTCGATAATAAAAATATATTTATTTTGGGCGAGGACGAGAAGGGGCCGTTTATCGATCACTACTCGATGGAGAAAAATTTACGCACTAACCAAAACACTACCTTTTCACAGCGCCCGATCGTGCGAAAAGGCGACGTGATAAAGGCCGGTCAAATCATAGCCGACGGTCCTAGCATGGACGGCGGCGAGCTTGCGATCGGCAAAAACGCTCTTATAGCTTTCATGCCGTGGCATGGCTATAATTACGAGGATGCCGTCGTAATGAGCGAAAAGATGATTCGTGCTGATGAATACACCAGCGTGCATGTTTATGAAAAGGAGATCGAGGCTAGAGAGCTTAAAGACGGCGTAGAGGAGATCACGCGCGACATCCCTAATATCAAAGAGGAGGAGCTTACCCACCTTGATGATAGCGGCATCGTAAAGATCGGTACTCACGTCAAGCCCGGCATGATCTTGGTAGGCAAGGTAACTCCGAAGGGCGAGGTTAAGCCGACCCCAGAGGAGAGGCTTTTACGCGCGATCTTCGGCGAGAAGGCGGGGCATGTAGTAAATAAATCTCTCTATGCTACCGCTTCGATGGAAGGCGTGGTAATCGACGTTAAAATTTTTACCAAAAAGGGCTACGAGAAGGATCCACGCACGAGCAAAGCCTATGAGGATGAAAAAACAGAGCTCGAAAGGGAGCATCACGATAGGCTTTTGATGCTTGATCGCGAGGAGATGCTAAAGGTAGTGGCACTTCTTTCTAAAAGCGCTTTACAAAGCGATCAAAGTCTAAATAAAAAAGATTATAAAAAGGGCGATAAGGTTAAAAAAGAGGAGCTTGAAAGCTCCAACCGCTTTACGTTAAATTCCTTCGTCAAGGCCTATTCTAAAGCTGTTCAGAAGGAATACGAGGAGCTAAAAAACCACTTCCAAAACGAAAAGCGCAAGCTCAAAGAGGAACACGACGAAAAGATCGAAATTTTAGAAAAAGACGATATCTTGCCAAGCGGCGTCGTTAAGCTCGTAAAGGTCTATATCGCTACCAAGCGCAAGCTAAAAGTGGGCGATAAGATGGCGGGTCGCCACGGAAACAAGGGTATCGTCTCAAACATCGTCCCTGAGGTTGATATGCCGTATCTGCCTAGCGGACAGCGCGTGGATATCGTGCTAAATCCTCTCGGCGTTCCAAGTCGTATGAATATCGGTCAGATAATGGAGAGCCACTTAGGTCTTGTGGGCTGGCGCTTAGGCGAGCAGATTGCTCAAATTTTAGAGGAAAAAACAGGCGAATGGTTAAAAACCCTTCGCGCCAAAATGATTGAGATCGCGGGCGTTTCTAAACTAATGCAGGCTAAAAAAACTCTTGAAAAGATCAGCGATGAGGATCTTTTAAAATACGCTAGAGACTGGGCGAAAGGGGTTAGGTTTTCCGCTCCGATATTCGAAGGCATTGTGCCGGAGGATTTCAAAAAGCTATTTGAAATGGCGGGCATCGATCAGGACGGCAAGACCGAGCTTTACGACGGCCGCACCGGCGAAAAGATCAAAGAGCGCGTAAACGTGGGCTGCATGTATTATCTCAAACTACACCACCTAGTCGACGAGAAGGTTCACGCAAGAAGCACCGGTCCTTACAGCCTAGTCACGCAGCAGCCCGTCGGCGGCAAGGCGCTATTCGGCGGTCAAAGATTTGGAGAGATGGAAGTTTGGGCTCTGGAGGCATATGGCGCGGCATACACGCTCCGCGAAATGCTAACGATCAAATCCGACGACGTCGACGGACGCTTGGCTGCATATAAGGCGCTGACAAAAGGCGAGAACGTTCCGTCTACCGGAATTCCTGAGACATTTTTTGTTTTAACAAACGAGCTTAAATCGCTTGCTCTAGACGTTGAAATTTACGAGAATGGAGAGAATAAATGAGCGATAATTCAAATTTAGAAAGAATAGAAATAAAAGAGGACGCCAGAGTTCACGACTTCGACGCGTTTGCTATTAGGCTTGCTAGCCCCGAGCAGATTAAAGCATGGAGCCACGGCGAGGTAAAAAAGCCGGAGACTATCAACTACCGCACGCTTAAGCCGGAGCGCGACGGGCTTTTTTGCGCTAAAATTTTCGGTCCCGTAAGGGATTATGAGTGCATCTGCGGCAAATATAAAAAGATGCGCTACAAAGGCTGGAAGTGCGAAAAGTGCGGCGTCGAGATCACGAGCTCGAAGGTTCGCCGCACTAGAATGGGGCATATCGAGCTGGTAACGCCGGTAGCGCATATTTGGTACGTAAATTCCTTGCCTAGCCGCATCGGTACGCTTCTAAATATCAAGATGAAAGATCTTGAGCGCGTGCTTTATTATGAGGCTTACATCGTAGAAAGTGCAGGCGAGGCATTTTACGACAACGAAAATTCTAAAAAGGTCGAAAAATACGACGTTTTAAACGAAGAGCAGTACCAGAGCCTAAAAGAGCGCTTTTCGCAGACAGGCTTCGTCGCCAAAATGGGCGGTCAGGTGATCCGCGATATGCTAGCCGAGCTTGATTTGGTCGAAATTTTAAATTCTTTGAAGGAGGAGATGGCTAACACAAACTCCGAAGCGAAGAAAAAAACCATCGTCAAGCGTCTAAAGGTCGTCGAGAGCTTTTTAAATTCCGGCAATAAGCCCGAGTGGATGATGATTACAAATCTGCCCGTACTGCCTGCCGATCTACGCCCGCTTGTAAGCCTTGAGGGCGGTAAATTTGCGGTTTCGGACGTAAACGATCTGTATCGCCGCGTCATAAATCGAAATTCTAGACTTAAAAGGCTGATGGAACTCGACGCACCCGAGATCATCATCCGCAATGAAAAACGAATGCTTCAAGAGGCGGTGGACGCACTTTTTGACAATGGACGTCGCGCCAATGCCGTAAAAGGCGCCAATAAGCGACCGCTTAAATCTCTAAGCGAGATCATTAAAGGCAAGCAAGGTCGCTTCCGTCAAAATTTGCTCGGCAAGCGTGTGGATTTTTCGGGTCGCTCCGTCATCGTCGTAGGTCCAAATTTACGCATGGATCAGTGCGGTCTGCCTAAGACGATGGCGCTTGAGTTATTCAAGCCGCATCTAATCGCTCGCCTTCAAGAAAAGGGCTATGCTACGACCGTCAAGCAGGCCAAAAAGATGATCGAAAATAGGATCAATGAAGTTTGGGAGTGCTTGGAGGAGGTCGTTAAAGATCACCCGGTTATGCTAAACCGCGCGCCGACGCTTCATAAGATGTCTATTCAGGCGTTTCATCCGGTGCTCGTCGAGGGTAAGGCGATCAGGCTGCATCCGCTAGTCTGCGCCGCGTTCAACGCGGACTTCGACGGCGATCAGATGGCGGTGCACGTGCCGCTTAGCCAAGAGGCGATCGCGGAATGTAAAATTTTAATGCTTAGCTCGATGAACATCTTGCTTCCTGCGAGCGGAAAGCCTGTCGCGGTGCCTAGCCAGGATATGGTTTTAGGAATTTATTATCTAAGCCTCGAAAAGCCGGGTGCAAAAGGAACAAATAAAATTTTTGCAAACGTCGATGAAGTAATGCTCGCCGTGGAGGCAAACGCCCTAGACATCCACGCTAAAATCAAAACGATGATCGATCGCCGCATTATCTTTACGACCGCGGGCCGCTTGATCATCAAATCGATCCTGCCTAGCTTTATTCCGGATCATCTTTGGAATAAGATCATGAAGAAGAAGGATATCGCCGAGCTTGTCGATTACGTCTATAAAAACGGCGGCCTTGAGATAAGCGCGGAATTTTTGGATAATCTTAAGAACTTAGGCTTTGAATCCGCGACTAAAGCGGGCGTTTCGATTTCCGTTTCGGACATCATCGTGCCGAAGTCTAAGGCGGGTCTTGTAGAAGAAGCTAAAAAGCAGGTCAGAGAAGTTCAGAACCAATACGGCGCGGGCTTGCTAACCGACGGCGAGCGCTATAACAAAACGATCGACATCTGGACCAGCACCAGCAAGAAGCTAGCCGATGAGATGATGAAGATGATGGAGAAGGATAAGGACGGCTTTAATTCTATTTATATGATGGCCGATAGCGGCGCGCGAGGTAGCGCGGAGCAGATCAAGCAACTAGCGGGCATGAGGGGTCTGATGAGTAAGCCGGACGGCTCGATCATCGAGACGCCGATCACTTCAAATTTTAGAGAGGGTCTGAATGTAAATGAGTACTTCATCTCGACCCACGGCGCGCGTAAGGGTCTTGCCGATACTGCGCTCAAGACTGCAAATGCGGGCTATCTGACGCGAAAGCTGATCGATGTCGCGCAAAATGTTAGAGTTACGATGCACGATTGCGGTACGCACGAGGGTATCGAGGTTACCGAGATTGTAGAGAACGGAACGCAAATAGAAAGTCTAGCCGATAGGATTATGGGTAGGGTGCTAAGCTCGGATGTGATTGATCCGGTATCGAATGAAATTTTATTCACCGAAGGCACGCTTCTAGGCGTTAATGAGGTACGCACCATAGTCGATGCCGGCATCAAATCCGTAAGCATCCGTACGCCTATTACGTGCAAGGCTGAAAAAGGGGTCTGCGCGAAGTGCTACGGCGTAAATTTAGGCGAGGGCAAGCTGGTAAAACCGGGTGAAGCGGTCGGTATCATCTCTGCGCAATCAATCGGCGAGCCGGGTACGCAGCTTACGCTACGAACCTTCCACGCTGGCGGTACAGCATCTACCGAGCAGCAAGATCGCCAAGTAATCGCCGATAAAGAGGGCTTTATCAGATATTACAACGTAAAGACCTACGAAAACGGCGGCAAAAATATCGTAATGAACCGCAGAAACGCCGCGGTGCTTTTGGTCGAGCCTAAGATCAAAGCTCCGATTACCGGCAAAGTAAGCATCGATATAACCCACGATGATGTGAATATCACGCTAAAGGGCAAGAAGGAAGAATTTAAATATACCATCCGCCGCCATGATCTAGCTAAGCCTACCGAGCTTGCGGGCGTAAGTGGTAAAGTTGAGGGGAAATTCTACATCGTATTTAAAGACGGCGAAACCGTTGGAGAAAATGATAGTTTAGTAGAGGTTATAAAAGAAGACTGGAATATCCCTACTCGAATTCCGTTTGCCAGCGAACTTCGCGTAAAAGATGGCGAGCCGGTAACTCAAAAGATCAAAGCGGGAGCAAATGGTACGCTTAAGTATTTCATCCTAAAGGGCGATTATTTAGAGAGACTAAGAGATATCAAAAAAGGTCATGTCGTAAGCGAGAAGGGTATGTACGTAGTCATCTCCGATGAAAATGGCAGGGAGGCGATCCGCCACTATATACCGCGCGAATCGGTCATTACTTATGATGATAATAGCGTCGTAAAAAGCGAAGATCTTATCGCTAAGCCTAAAAAAGACGATCGCTTGATTATCGCCGAGTGGGATCCGTATTCCATCCCTGTGGCCGCAGAGTGCGAGGGTAAGATTAGCTTTGAGGATATCGAGCCTGGATATACCGCTACGGAGCAATATGACGAGACTACCGGCCAGAGCCGCTTGGTCATCAACGAGTATCTGCCTCAAGGCGTTAAACCGGCCATCGTCGTAACTCCTAGCAAGGGCGAGCCTATCAAATACAACCTAGGGCCGAAGACCGCGATTTTTACGAATAAAGGCGATCAGGTAGCGATTGCAGATATTTTGGCTAGGACGCCGAAAGCTGCTGCGAAATCAAAAGATATCACCGGCGGTTTGCCGCGCGTATCGGAGCTATTTGAGGCGCGCCGTCCAAAAAATACCGCGATCATCGCAGACATCGACGGAACCGTCCGCTTCGATAAAGCTTTGCGCGCGAAAGAGCGCATTATAATAGAGGGCGAGGACGGAACGAGCGCCGAGTATCTAATCGATAAGAGCCGCCAGATACAGGTGCGAAACGGCGAGTTCGTCCACGCTGGCGAGAAGCTTACCGACGGAGTTATCAGCTCGCACGACGTGCTTAGAATTTTAGGCGAAAAGGCGCTGCATTACTATCTGATAAGCGAAATTCAACAGGTTTACCGCTCTCAAGGCGTCGTCATCAGCGATAAGCATATCGAGATTATCGTATCTCAGATGCTCCGCCAGGTTCGAATTGTCGATAGCGGCGATACTCAGCTAATCGTCGGCGATCTGATTAGCCGCCGTAGATTTAGAGAAGAAAACGAGCGCATTATGAAAATTGGTGGCGAGCCTGCGATCGCGGAGTCCGTGCTACTGGGCGTAACTCGTGCGGCCGTAGGAAGCGATAGCGTCATTTCGGCAGCGTCCTTCCAAGAGACTACGAAGGTTCTAACCGAGGCTAGTATCGCGGGTAAATTTGACCGATTGGAGGACTTAAAAGAAAACGTGATTTTAGGTCGCATAATCCCTGTGGGAACGGGTCTGTATAAAGATAAGGAAGTTAAACTCAAAAAATAATTTTGGGCGCAAGCCCTAAATTTAAAGGATGAAACATGAATATGATCAACATAAATTTCGGTCTGTTGTTTATCAGGTTGGGGCTTGGAGTTTGTCTTTTAATGCACGGAATTTTTAAGCTTACTCATGGTATCGACGGCGTAAAATCGATGCTGGTAGCCAGAGGAATTCCGGATTTAGTGGCTTACGGCGCATACGTAGGCGAGGTGCTGGCGCCAGCGATGATAATCATAGGCGTATTTTGCCGCATAGGCGCTCTGCTTGTGATCGCAAACGTGCTCATGATAATATATGTCCTACACACTCCGTTGAGCGCGCTTACCGGCGTGGGCGGATTTGAGCTTGAAATCGTATATCTGTATCTTTCCACTGCGATCTGCTTAGTGATCTGCGGCGGCGGAGAGTTTGTACTGATTAGAGATTAAAATTTAGTTAAATTTACGTTTCTGTAAGTTTAAACAAAGTATAATCCAAATCTTTTTGAATAAATTTTTGTGAAAGGAAAGATGTGCCAACCATAAATCAATTGGTCAGAAAAGAGCGCAAGAAGCTTACCGAGAAATCGAAGTCTCCGGCGCTAAAGAATTGCCCTCAACGAAGAGGAGTTTGTACTAAGGTCTACACCACGACCCCTAAAAAGCCAAACTCAGCGCTTCGTAAAGTTGCCAAAGTAAGGCTTACTAGCGGATTTGAAGTCATCAGCTATATCGGCGGTGAAGGTCACAATCTACAAGAGCACTCCATCGTGCTAGTTCGCGGCGGTCGCGTAAAGGACCTTCCGGGCGTTAAATATCACATCGTCCGCGGTGCGCTCGATACTGCAGGCGTTGCGAAACGAACCGTTGCAAGATCAAAATACGGTGCTAAACGACCTAAAAAATAGTTTAGCCGAAACAGACCGGCACTAGATTTTGCCGAGTTTGAGTAAAATTTTAAAATTTGAAGGAATAAAATGAGAAGAAGAAAAGCTCCCGTTAGGGAAGTTATGCCTGATCCGATTTATGACAGCAAAGTAATCACAAAATTTATTAATTCGCTTATGTTCGACGGTAAAAAGAGCGTCGCTACCGAGATCATGTACGGCGCCTTAAATTTCATCGACAATAAAGGCGGCGAGAAGAAAGGTATCGAGGTTTTCAACGATGCCATTGATAACGTTAAGCCTTTGATGGAGGTAAAATCTCGTCGTGTAGGCGGTGCAACTTATCAGGTTCCGATCGAGGTCAGGCCAGCTCGACAGCAGGCTTTGGCTATTCGCTGGATCATCTCTTTTGCAAGAAAAAGAAGCGAGCGCACGATGATAGAGCGCCTGGCTTACGAGCTTATAGACGCCGCAAATTCTAAAGGCTCTTCATTTAAAAAGAAAGAAGACACCTACAAGATGGCAGAAGCCAACAAAGCTTTTGCGCATTATCGTTGGTAGGAGGGCATCATGGCAAGAAAAACCCCTTTACATATGGTTAGAAATATCGGAATTGCCGCTCACATCGACGCCGGAAAGACGACTACGAGCGAAAGAATTCTATTTTTTACCGGTATGAGCCATAAGATTGGCGAGGTTCACGAGGGCGCCGCTACTATGGACTGGATGGAGCAAGAGCGCGAGCGCGGCATCACGATCACATCTGCCGCTACCACATGCTTTTGGAATAATCATCAGATAAATTTGATCGACACCCCGGGCCACGTTGACTTTACTATCGAAGTCGAGCGCTCGATGCGCGTTTTAGATGGTGCGGTAGCAGTATTTTGCTCTGTAGGCGGCGTTCAGCCTCAAAGCGAGACCGTTTGGCGTCAAGCGAATAAATACCATGTTCCGCGCATCATTTTCGTAAATAAGATGGACCGCGTAGGCGCAAATTTTTATAATGTCGAACAGCAGGTCAAAGATAGGCTCAAAGCTCATCCGGTTCCGATTCAAATTCCGATTGGCGCTGAGGACGATTTTAAAGGCGTTATTGATTTGGTTACTATGAAGGCGCTCGTTTGGGATGATAGCAAGGGTCCTTCTGCTCCCGAGATCGTTGAAATTCCTGCTGAATTACGAGAAAAAGCACAGGAATATCGCGACAAGATGATCGAAGCGGTAGCAGAGACTGATGAAGCTTTGATGGAGAAGTATTTTAACGGCGAAGAGCTAAGCGTGGAGGAAATCAAAAAAGGTATCAAGAAAGGCTGCTTAAGCCTAAGCTTCTTTCCTATGCTATGCGGTACCGCATTTAAAAATAAGGGCGTGCAGCCTTTGCTAGATGCGGTCGTAGATTATCTACCTGCGCCTGATGAAGTGCCTGCGATTAAGGGTCAGTATGAGGACGGCAGCGAGGTTCATGTAAGCTCTACCGACGAGGGCGAGTTCGCGGGTCTTGGATTTAAGATTATGACCGATCCTTTCGTAGGTCAGCTTACATTCGTGCGCGTATATCGCGGTGTTTTGGAAAGCGGTAGCTACGTCGTAAATACCGGCAAGGGTAAAAAAGAGCGCATCGGACGCTTGCTAAGGATGCACTCGAATAAACGCGAAGAGATCAAAGAGCTATATGCGGGCGAGATCGGCGCCGTTGTGGGTCTTAAAGACACTCTTACGGGCGATACTCTAGCTAGCGAAAAAGATAAAGTAATTTTAGAGCGTATGGAATTTCCTGATCCCGTTATCAGCGTAGCGGTAGAGCCTAAAACCAAAGCCGATCAAGAAAAAATGGGCATCGCGCTTCAAAAATTGGCGCAAGAAGATCCGAGCTTCAGGGTTGCGACCGATGAGGAGAGTGGACAGACAATCATTTCGGGAATGGGCGAGCTACACCTTGAGATTATCGTAGATAGAATGCTTAGAGAATTTAAGGTTGAGGCCGAGGTCGGACAGCCGCAGGTCGCATATCGCGAGACTATCCGCAAAACGGTCGAGCAAGAGTACAAATACGCCAAACAATCGGGCGGTCGCGGTCAATACGGTCACGTATTTTTGCGCCTAGAGCCTTTGGAGCCTGGCACCGGATATGAGTTCGTAAACGATATCAAAGGCGGCGCGATTCCTAAAGAATACATCCCCGCAGTCGATAAGGGCTGCCAAGAGGCGATGCAAAACGGCGTTTTGGCGGGCTACCCGGTCGAGGACGTGCGCGTAACTGTCTATGACGGAAGCTACCACGAAGTCGATAGCTCCGAAATGGCATTCAAACTTGCCGCTTCTATGGGCTTTAAAGAGGGCGCTAGAAAAGCGGGCGCCGTAATCTTGGAGCCTATGATGAAAGTCGAGGTAGAAACCCCTGAGGAGTATATGGGCGACGTCATCGGCGATTTAAACAAGCGCCGCGGACAGGTCAATAATATGAGCGAGCGCGGCGGCAACAAGATCATCGACGCGTTCTGCCCGCTTTCGGAGATGTTCGGTTACTCGACCGATCTGCGCTCTCAGACGCAGGGTCGCGCGACCTATTCGATGGAATTTGATCACTACGACGAGGTTCCTAAAAACGTCGGCGAAGAGATCATCAAAAAGCGTAACGGCTAATTTAACGGGCGCTAGGGCGCGGCGATAGCTTTATCGCCAACCCCCGGCGTTTCTTTAAATTTTAAAAGGCGCTTAAATTTAACCTGCTTTACAAGCCGAAATTTTAACTCACACTCTAGCTTCAAATAAAATTTCAACCCATAAATTTTAATTTCTGTAGATTGCAAATTTAGATTAAAAAATTTCAATTAAATTTAAAAATTTAAAGCATAACTTAAAATGTGCCCATGATGCCGCACCTATCATTTTACTAGAGATTTATTCATTCGCAGATAAAGCGCGTGCGACGCTATCGCGCTTTGATTTATATTCACGGACAAAGTCGCCGCAAGCGGGATCGCGCAAACGGGGCGAAATTTTACCTTCGGCACAGCCTTAAGGCGGAGCGCAACTATCATAGACTTATATCAGATCGCGACCATCAGTGCTTTATGTGAGTAGTGGTATTCTCGGGGTACTTTAATTGCGCCGCCGCTTTGCGCCGTAAAATTTCATCTTAGCGCAGCGATCTACGCACCGTTCATATAGGCCGAGCCGACGCACGAACTTGCCCATTTTCGGATTTAGCAGGCGTTTGCCTTCACGGGCTTATAATGTGCCCGTTTTAAATTTCAAAACAAAGGAAAATCATGCAACAAACCAAATTGCAAGGCGTAAGCGTCGGTCTTTCGGGCAGCGAGCTTAAGCTGGGAGATAAGGCGCCCGAGCTCAGCCTAGTCGCGGCCGATCTTAGCGAGGTCAAAGTCGGCGGCGGCACGGGCAAGGCGCAGGTCATCATCGCCGTGCCGTCCCTGGATACGGACGTGTGCGCGACCGAGACGCGCAAATTTAACGAGCGCGCCGCGAGTATAAAAAATACCGAGGTTTTCGTGATCTCGATGGATCTGCCGTTTGCCGCGGGCAGATTTTGCTCGACCGAGGGGATCAAAAATTTACGCGCCCTAAGCGATTTTCGCGATAAGGAGTTTGCGCGCGCATACGGCGTGCTGATCGCGGACGGCGCGCTTGCAGGGCTAACGTGCCGCGCGGTTTTCGTCGTGGATACCGCGGGCAAGATCGCCTACAAGCAGATCACGAACGACATCGTAGATGAGCCCGATTACGATGCGGCGCTCAATGCGGCGGCATTTGCGAGCGGAAGCGCTGCAACGCAGGGTTGATGCAATTTCTAGGTCTGCGGTGCAGACGTTGCCCGCTTAAATTTAGCGGGCTTAAAATACGCGGACGGGCGCCTCGCTCGCCAGCAACTTTAAATTCTAAAATTCCACGGCGCCCTTAAATTAGCAGGCCATGTTTTAAATTTCGGCGAATCGCGTTTGCGATATTTCTTGTGCAGTTCGCAATAGAATTTTAAAATTCTATCCCCAATCAATTTATAAATTTATCTCATATTCGGCGTACTTTTTATCTACTCACGCATATTATGATTTGAAAAAACAGCGCGCGATCGGGGTTAAATTTTAGCGCAAAAATACAGGCGGCAGTATTGCGAAACTAGACTAGGCGCGAATGAAATTTGCGGGCGGAGCGTGTATGTAAATATGCAACCGAGCAAATTTTAGACGCAACGATGTATAGCAAAAAGAAAAAACGCGGGAATTAAGGCGAAGTATTTTTCGCTTAAACGAGGCGAAATTTAATTTTTAGGCGTAGGCTAGTTGAAATTTGAGTTAAAGAATGCAAGAGCGGCAGTATCGCGAGATGGATTTAAATGTTGTGCAGAAATTTTAAGTCAAGATAAGGCATATAGCCTATTGCGGACTTAAAATTTCAAACTCATTTAAAGACGCTCGCGAGATAAGGCGCAGTATTTTTCTTTAGACGAGGCGGAAATGAGCCGAATGAAGGAGCGTATATTATAATACGTGACTGAAATTCGGCGAAATTTCTAACGACGTATAAAGGAAAAAGGGGTTGCTACGTGTTCAAGTCCGGATAATCCCACGCATTATATTCATCCGTCAGATTATCATTCTCCGCTCCCTTGCAGCACAGCCACTCTAGCCCGCCACGTCTCTCCATCACGACCTCTTCGTCGAGCCCCGCGCTGTCTGAGCCGTGCACGCGAGCATTGACGCACGCCCAGTGGTAGCGGTAGACGAGATCGAGCGCCTGTAAAATTTCATCCGTATCGCGCAGCTTCACGCGCGCCGAAAAATCGCCGCCAAAGGTGTCCATCACAAAGGTGCAGTCGCAGATCTTGCTTGGAAAGCTAAGCTCCTCCACGAGCCCCATCGCCCACATCAGCGCCCACAGCGACTCGTATTTCCAGCCCATATTCACAGCCTCGTCGCGGCTCGCCTCGCCCTGCACGATGCGGCGCTCCATGCGCGTGAGCTTGCCTATGCAGCCGTAGCGGTTATCTAGAAAGCCCCGCACGCCCTGCTTATCCTCGTCTGCAAGCTTACCCTCGTCTCTGATCGAGCAGGCGCACATTATCGCCGCGTACGAACAGATCGCGCGAGCGATGACCTCGTCTTTTTCGCGCGGAGTGATCTCGCTCGTCTCGTACCGTAGCGGCAGATGATCTATATACGGCACGCCCTGCGATTTTAAAATTTCGATGCTTATATCCTTGCGCTCCTGCGCGGTCTTGCCGATCTTTGCGGCGTTTGCGCTATTTTTGCCGCCTTTTTTGAAAAAATCTGAAAATGCCATGAGCTCTCTTTAAAATTTTAAACGCATTTTAAAACAATCGCGCAAAATTTCAGCTTACGGCGACGGGACGGATTTTTAAATTTAAGCTCAAACCCAAGCTTTGCAAATCGGACGGAAATTCCGCGCCTCGTCTTGCTAATTTATACGGCGCCGCGCAGGCTCGTCCGTGTTCGTAATGAGCCGATCAAAAAGATCGTTCGTGCTGCAAGGAAGCGGCCGAATTATGTTAAAATTCGGCAAATTTAATGCAGGAGCGGCGAATGGGACGGCAGATAAATTTTTAAAATCGCAAAAGAACACACTAAGAACACATTCGCTCGCTAAAATCCATCCAAAATTTTAAGGCGAAAAGTGCCACAAAGGAGAAAAAATGCAAATCTACGACATTAACGTAATTACAGGCAGAGGCGAGCAAAAATCTATAGGCGAGTACCGCGATAAGGTGTTGCTCATCGCAAATACGGCCAGTAAATGCGGCTTTACGAACCAATACGAGGAGCTTGAGGCGCTAAATCAGGAGTTTAAAGACAAAGGACTTTGCGTGTTGGGCTTTCCTAGCGATAATTTCGCTCATCAGGAACCCGACGACGACGAGACGATAGAGCAAAATTGCAAGCTAAATTTTGGCGTAACGTTTGAGCTATTTAAAAAAGGCGACGTGCGCGGCGAGAGCGCGATAGAGCTGTTTAAATTTCTAACTTCAAAACAGGGATTTAAAGGCTTTGATGCAGCCCATCCGTTAAGCGCAAAACTTGAAGAATCGCTAAAAAGCAACTTCCCCGAAATTTTAGAAGGCGACGGCGTGAAATGGAATTTTACGAAATTCGTAGTGGATAGAAACGGCGAAGTCGTAGCGAGATTTGAGCCGACGGCTAGCTTTGAACAGATAAAAGCGTGCGTGAAAAAAATACTAGGCTAAACGGCTGCTCGCGGGCGCTTGAGTAAAGCGCGGCGAGCCTGAAATATAAAATCAAATTTAAGGAGAGAAAATGCAACTACTCGAAGCTATGAAAAAGCGTCGAAGCGTGCGCGAATTTAACGCCGAAGTCCCGTCAAAAGAGGAAATCCAGGCGATTTTGGAGGCAGCGTATCTGGCGCCCGCTCTTTTTACCACGAAGGACGCTCACATAAGCGTTATTACGGACAAAGATCTTTTGCGCGAGCTTGATGCGGCGGCCGTTAAGAAATTCGGCAAAATGCTTGAAAACATGGGGATGAAAACCAAAACTACACTTTACGGCGCGCCCGTTCTTATCTTGCTTTCGGGTAAACTCGCGACGGAACTGCCGAAGGAATGCGAAGGCGCCAAGCTTGAAAACCTACACCGCGGGATTTACTGGGCGATGGGTTCTGTGATGCAAAATATGCAGCTTCGCGCAACCTCGCTTGAGCTTACTTCGTGCCCGATAAATACAGTCGTCGTTACGCTTTTTGACGAGCCTGTTCTCGCAGCTCGTGCGGGCATTCCCGAGGGATACTCGCCGCTTTGCTCGCTTGCGATCGGTAAAAGCGGCGCTAAATGCGAGGAGCGTAAGCCTAGCTGCGATCATTACAGGGTTAGCTATATTTAATTTGCTTGTGCCCTGCCGTTTAAATTTGCGCCTGCAACGAAGCCTAATGTGGCGTCTGAGTGGATACGTTTATAGTGGCTAAACGCTTAAATTTTGCAGGCGTTTTAAATTTATAGCCCTTTGCGAGCCGTCTGCGAAGCGGCGCAAACTAGCGGCGGCGAAGGCGGCTTTGAGATCGTGCGGCTTACGATGCGGCGGAGCGATTTTTGCTTACATGGACGCCCTTGTGCGAGTGATCGCCTTTTCTTGCATAACCAAGCCGTTTAGGCGGGAAAACGATTAAATTCTAAAAGCGCGCGTGATCCAAGCGGCGCTTTTTTGCGTAGGCGCCACCTTTTGCTCGCGCTAACGATGCCGCCCGTTTACGGCGTCGTAATATTCGGCAGTTTGTCGTTGTTCAGATCAAATTTCAAAATTTTACCGTCCACGCAGCGCTTCGCGTAAAAATAATCTTTGTAAAAAGAAGCGCCGCAGCTAAGCCCGTGACGGATCGCCTCGTCATTTTCTAGTTTATTTCCGGAGAAAATTTTCCCAAGTAGCCGCGCCCGGATTTTTTTGCGACGAGTCGCAGCGCGATCATCTCTATAGCTTCTTGCGTTTCTGCTCGCCCGTGCCTTCTATGATGCTTCGATATAGATCGTCGTAAAATACCTTTGCAGGCAATTCGGGCTCTTGCGGCGATTCCAGCGAAATAAAAAATTTTAAGCTTTGCCTCAGGTCGGTTAAGTTTCGGAGGTCATTCGAACTGGTTTTGGCGGCACCATAGGCGCTCTTTTTGCAAATATACCGTCCCGCCGCAGCCGGCAAGGACATCTGCGCGATATATGAGGTAAAAGAGGCATCGGAAGGCGGACGCGGGGCATTTTATCTGCGTTTTAAATTTTACTTTTTATGGCTTCAGGGGTCGCGCGTCGCTTTAAATCGATGCTTATCTTTTGACCATGCGTCCACATAAGTAGCGCGCTTTGCCGCATAAATTTAAAAAGCGGCGCCCGAATTTAGCCGAGCGCCGCAATTAAAAATTTAACCGATTTGCGCATTCAAACGAGCGGTGTGATCAGGCGCACCTCTTGGTTAAATTTAAGCGGGTGCGATCAATACTTAAACGAGCTGCCCGGCTCGATCAACTTAACCTTTTGTTTATAATTCATCTTTAGCACCGCAGCAGGCCCGAGCACGGTCGCCTTCTCGCCTTCAAGCCAAAGCGCCGTACCTTCCGGCATCGCATAAACGGTCGATTTTTGATTGGCGATCAGAAACTCCTCCAGCCTCTCCTCTCTGCTCTCGCCGTTGTGCCCCGCAGGCTTGCCCGAGATGAAGTGCGGATTGATCTGGTGCGGGAAGATGTTGAAGGTATTAAACGACTCAGGCTCGATGATTGGCATATCGTTCGTCGTCATCATCGTAGCGCCCGCGACGTTCGAGCCCGCGCTCCAGCCGATATACGGCGTGCCGTCCTCGACCATTTTGCTAATCAGAGCGATGAGCTCGTTTTCGTACATATCGTGCACGAGCTTGAAGGTGTTGCCGCCGCCTACGAATATGCAATCCGCGCTCGCGACCTCCTTCGCGGCGTTTTTAGCGTGATGGACGCCGACTATGTTTAAATTTAAGCTCGCAAGCGCCTCTTTGACGCGCTTTTCATATTCGTCGTAGCTCCTGCGAAGGCTTGCGTAAGGGATGAAAACGATCTTTTTGCCCGCGAGGTTGTTCTCCTGCGCAAATTTACCGATCCACGACACCGCGTGCGATAGATACTTCGTGTCTTTGTAGCCCGAGCTTGAGAGCAGCAGCGCTCTTTGCTTGCTATGATCGCGCTTTGAGAGCTTAAACGTCTTTTCGCTCGCAGCTAGTTTGCTCGTACCGAGCATCGCAACGCCCGCCGCCAAAGCGGCTACCTTTAGTAGGTCTCGTCTTTGATTTTGCATCTTTTCTCCTTTAAATCAAAGTTGATATCTGTTTTGAAATTATATTCCTTTGCATATAAAGAGGGGCTGAATATTCGGTTTAAATTTCGCTTGCGCGGAGCTCTCGGCAAGGTAAAATTTTAAAGCTATTAAATTTCAAAATTCGACGAGGCGCCGCGCTGTAAAATTTTAAAAGCGCGGCTAAATTTAATGAAATTTACGCTTCGTCTTTCGGGGTATATGAGCCCGTATTGAAAAAATAGCATACCCCAAAAACTATTCCGCAAATCGGCGCTACGATTAAGGCGTACAAAAATATATGAGCTGCGGCACCTTCCAATATTCCGGTAAAAATCAAGGTCGGATATAAAAGCAAAATTATACTGGCAAAATTTTCTATCGTAAAGACCAACAAACTATCTCCTTGATCCTTAATAAAAAGGTTGCTGTATCGCTTAGTCTTAGTGCATCTTAAAAAGCAGATCGTCGCGCATATGGGCAAAACTATTATCGCGATATCACGGATATCTTTAAAAATTTTAGACGACGATTCTATACCGATATTCGAAAAAAGCAAATCAAGAAAAAACAGTAGCATTAGCGAGAAATAGATGGTTGTAGCCGCCGACGAATAATACCCTATAATCACGCGTCTAATAAATCTATGCATATCGTATCGCTTCTTTAAATTTTCAGGGATAGCGGCAAATTTCTCGTCCAGCTCTTTCGTGTCTGATTGAAATTTCTCGTCCACAGCTCGCTCCTTTTAAAGCGCTAAATTTTAGAAATTATATCGAATTTGGCGCTGCAAAGCGGCTACATTTAGGTCTAAATTTAAATGCGAAAAAGTATAATTACGCCATGGTTTTGACACAAAATTTGATCTATGAAATTTTACCCTTGTGGAGGAGATCCCCGCGGGCAGGGTCGCTAGCTACGGACAGATCGCACGCTTGATCGGGCTACCCGCTTGCTCGCGGCTCGTGGGGCGCGTGCTCTCGCAAGCAGAGCTTTACGGCAGCTACCCGTGCCACCGCGTCGTAAACCACGCAGGAGCCTTGGCGGCGAGCTTTGCGACTCAGCGCGAACTGCTAGAGGCCGAAGGCGTGGAATTTAGAGGCGAGCGCGCCCGTATGAAAAAGCACCGCTGGGAGTGCTAAGACCTAATCGCCGCAGACTGAAGCACGGAATTTGCGGATCGTTTGAAGCGCGAAATTTTGAATTGTTCGCGACATGGAATTTTAATTTATAAAATTTTTAGATCCGCGCAGGTTTAAGCGGCGTAGCGGCAGCGCTACCGATCGCTAAGAGCCTGCGAGCTTCATTTGTTTGTAGATGCGGCGCAAATCATCATGCGCGAAAAGATAAATTTTATCTTTTTTGCGCGGCGGTTTAAAACGCTAATTCAAGCGGGCTCCTTGGTAATCAGCCCACCGCAGTTTTACGAAGCAGGCGCGACGCCGCCTATTAGTTTTTTCACTGCAGGCTTTGTTGCGCCCGTTTCGGCGCCGCTTATAGATTTTGGCTATCGCAAATTTTGTAGCGGCCGAACTGGCGGCCGATCTGTCCGTCCTCGGCGCGTTAAAATTTTAAATCGATGCGGCTTCTGTGGGAGGCGGAGAAAAAGCGGCGAAATTTTAAAATTTACTCAATCCGCTCTTTGAGCGCACCGGTGCGGGACGTTTTGCGGTGCGCCGATTTGAGCTTCGCACGGGACGCCGTTTCGGCGGCGCAGCTAGGCTTATTTAGCAATACAGCTCGCAACGCTTATCGTCCTTTTGGCGGCAGGCCCCACATCTTGCGCGGTTTTGCTATCCGGGCTAGCTATTTAGGCCTTGGGCGCGCTACCAGCCGCTTAAATTGCATTCTTACGGCGCGGTGCTATTTGGGGGCGTGAAAAAAATCCTCGCATATCGACGCCCCCTGGCTGCAGCAGCTTTATTATTTTCCTATCGATGCCGCCCGCATAGCCCGTGAGGCTGCCGTGCGTGCCTACGACGCGGTGGCATGGGATGATGATTGAGATTTCGTTGTGCCCTACGGCGCCGCCTACGGCTTGCGCGGACATCTTCGCTAGCCCGCGTGCTGCGGCTATTTCGCGCGCGATCTGCCCGTAGGTCGTGGTCTGTCCGTAAGGAATTTTAAGCAAAATTTCCCACACGGCGCGCCTAAACGCCGAACCCACGGGATTTAGAGCGGGCGTAAAACCCGGCTCGCGTCCGCTAAAATACAGATCGAGCCAGCGCTTGGTTTGATCGAAAACGACCAGGTTTCTCTCCTCGAAGTATCCGCTTTGCTCGTTTGCGCAGAATTTTCCGCCCGCGCTTTGCACCGAAAGATTGGTCGCGCGAGATTTTTCGCCCGCATCCTGAGCCACAAAATCGCGCGTGAAGAATTTTTCGCTCGCGGCGCGCTGCTCTTTTGCGAGCAGATCGGCGCTGTCCCGCTTTTTATCCGCGCCGCTTTTCGCCTCTAGCGCACAGCCTCTCTTCTCGTAGCAACCCTTTCTCGCGGCGGCATCTGTTTTTGTCGCAATATCGCGCGCGCAGAATTTGCTGTCCGTGCTGCCCATTGCAAGAGCGTGCGCGTAGTACTTCTCGCCCTCGAACCACAGTCCGCAAAGTCCCGCCTCATCGCCCGCGAGCGTGATTTTGCCAAGCGGCGAGTCGTAATATGATATAAATTTCATCGTTGCTCCTATTTTGCGCTTTTGCGATTAAATTTAGCGCCGCAAATAGCGCCTAAATTTCCCAAATTTCTAAAATTTGCGGGCAGATTTTAGCTACGCTTTGCTTAAACTCCGCCTTTTGCGTGCTACTCGGGTCGCCAAGGGCTTCAAATTTGGAAAAAAGCTCGGCGATCTTTAGCCAGCCCGCAAGATTTAGATCGAATTTTTTCAAATTTGCCTCGGACAAAAACTCCAAATCATGGTCGTAAAACGCGATCTTGCCGCTATTAAAGCTCGCGAGCCAAAGATCGCCGCTGCCGCTGTCTGCGAAGATACAAAACTCGCGCAGCAGCTCGCTATCGCCCTCAAAAGGAAATTTCACCGCATCGTTGCAGCGTGCGATCTCATACTCTTTCAGCACTCTAAAATCGCCCGCAATCTCCCTGCCGAGGTATCCGCCTAGGATATTTCTTAGCTCGTTTTTATTCAAATTTTATTTCTCCGCTTTAGTTTCGCTTTTTGGTGTAGAGCATAAGAAAGCCAACCATCGCCGCGAAGATCATGCACATCGCAAGCGTCACGATGAGCGTGCCATGCGTCGAGCCGCTTAAAAACAGCCCCGTCGTGTTCATCCCAAAAAAGCTCGTGATGAAATTTAGCGGCATCAGCAGCGACGAGATGATCGTGAGAATGTAGATGTTGCGGCTAATTTTGTCGTTTTTGAGGCCTTGGATGAATTGATAGATATCCTCGATCCTGACGGCATATTCGCTCATTACGCCTTTAAAAACGCCCGCTTCGTAGGCGTAGTTTTTCAACCGCTTTTTAAGCGCCGGCTGCTCATTTGCGCAGATGAGAAGCGCCTCGTAGAAATGCGAAATTTTGTTTTGAAATTTGCGGATTTCGTATTTTAGGACAGAGTGCCTTTTCATAAATTTTGAAAAATCGCCGCGGCGCGTGTAGATCTTTTCGTAATTCTCAAGCTCTGCGGAGTGCTCTAAAATTTTATCGCGGTACTGCGCGAGGATCTTTTTAACGATCGCGAAAAACTCCGCTTCGCTGCTAAGCCGTACCTCGCCGTCCGCGTCATCTTGCGAATAGATCGCACCCGCATCAAAAATAAAGCGATAGTTTTGCTCGCGCGGCGCGTCCGTCACGAAGTACACATACTCGCGATCCTCGGCGTAGTAGTAGCCCGAAACGCTGCGCTTTTCGGTAATCGGGTTCAATGAGGCCTCCTTATTCAATCGTTTTAAATTTACGAAATTTCAGAATTCCGCTCAAATTTACGGAATTTTGAAATTCTGTTACCGATCAGAATTCCGAAATTTCGCCGCCAATAGGAATTCTAAAATTCCGCCGCCATTTAAATTTTATCGTATTTGGAATTTCAAAATTCTTTTGCGCTTGGAATTTTAAAATTTTGTGAGCTATAAATTTCGGCTAAATTTTGTAATTCCGTAGCGGTGAAATTTTAAAATTTTTACGTCCCTGTTTGCAAATTTTAAAATTTCACGCCGCGCCCCGTTAAATAAATTGCGCGAGCCATAAGGCTCGCACCGCTTAAAGCGTCGTAGGGGGATGGGTGGGGGCTTGTGGGCGAGCAGAGCAATGCGGTGCTGTGGGACAACGTCGCCTCTGCGAGAAGTGTGACCTCGCAATGGGGCCCCTTTCGGTCCCAATAGAAACATATCACGGACTAAAATTTAAACGGAATTTCATTTTGTAATAAATTTAAAATTTCTCTATGTAGAATTTACCTCTAGAATTTGGGGCGTGGCGGCGTTTTCTCTTAAGGGGGAAGGGGCGCTACTTGCGAGGCGCTCCCCTTCCCCCTTAAAATCCCCTAACCCCTGGTACGCTCAAGGGGCGGACTGCGTCCGCGCATTTTTATTTAGCGGCTTACGCCGCATAAAATTTTAGAATTTCAAATTGAGCTCTTGCGTTTTAAATTTTTAAAATCCTAAGTTTAAATTTAAAAGCTTTATAGCTTCGCGGGCGTAAAATTTAAAATTCCGCGGCGAAATTCTACGTTAAAAGTACCCGCGCTTAAAAAACCTCGGCGAAGGCATAGATGAAATGAGCGAATTCCGCATCATTCGCGCTCACGCCTGGAGCGAAAAGCTCTTTAGTCAAAGCCTAAAGTGAGACGACCTTTGAGCCGAAGCCCCCTTCTGCGGGCGTGCCGTCGCGAAACCCCTTGACGCTCGGGTGCGATTTTAAAAACTCCTTTACCGCATAAGCGAGCTTGCCCGTGCCGATGCCGTGTTTTACGATGATCTCATCAAAGCCCATCACGAGGCTTTGGCTGATGAATTTATCGAGCCTGCTGATTGCCTCCTCGGCGCGCAAGCCGTGCAGATCGAGCACGAGCGACGCAGAGGAGGGCTTTTGCACCTTGATACTGATATTTTTTGCGGGCGCGGGCGCCGCACCGCTACGTTTTAGCTCACTAAGCGGCACGCGCAGCCTAATGCCGTCGCTTAGCATCAGCGCCTGGGTTTTGCTAAGCGATAAAATTTCGCCCTTGATCTTTCCGTATTTTACGCGATCGCCCACCTTGAGGCTTTGCGGCTCCGGCGTGCTTAATTCGGGCTGTTGCACGGCCCGTGCGAGCTCGTTTGCGCGGTTTATGGCGCGCTGCTTTTCGCGCACGTCGCTTAGGCTCACGCTGCGTTTGGCTTCCGAAATGGCGCGGTAGTATTCGTTTTGTAGCCTTGAAAGCTCCGCCTTCAGCTCGCTTTGCGCGCGCTCGCGCTGATCTTTTAGCGCTTCGCTCAGCGCATCCAGCTTCTCCTCTTTTTGCTGCGTCTGAGCTAGTTTTTGCTTTAGCTCAAGCTCTAAATTTATCGCTTTTGAGATCGCTTCGTTTAAGTTCTCTTTGCTCTCGCCGTAGTTTTTGCGCGCCGCGGCGATCAAATTTTGCGCTATGCCGTAGCGCAGTGCGGTTTCAAAGGCGTAAGATTTGCCGATCGTGCCCTTTAAAAACTCATACTTCGGCGCGCTGTTTTTCTCGTCGTAAAGCGCCGCCAGCAGCTCCACGCGCGGATCCTTCGCAAGTAGCATCGCCAGGCGCTTGTGATGGGTGGTGATGATCATCTTCACGTCGCCGCCTATCAACTGCTCGATCATCGCGCCGTATAGGCTCGCAGCCTCCTCAAAATCGGTACCCAGCTCGATTTCATCGACGCCGATTAGAATTTCTTTGCGCCCGAACAGCTTGCTAAAGGCAACCATCCTGCCCGCAAAGGTCGAGATGTCGTTTTTGGAGTTTTGTGGATCCTCCATTATGAGCTCGAACTCTTTAAAGGTGCCGATGCGGCTGCCGCTTGCGCGAATAGGCATCGGAAGGAGGTACTTAGCTAGCAGCGCCGCGCTTAGAATGCTTTTTAAAAGCATCGATTTTCCGCCCGCATTCACGCCGGTGATGAGCAGAATTTTTCCGCTAAATTCCACGCTCACGCGCTTTGGATTTTTAAGCGCGGGGTGGGCGAAGCTATCTAGGACGATGTCGCGCGAGGGATCAGGCAGGACGAACTCATAATCGCTCGCTCTTGCCATCGCCGCGCGCGCAATCAGCGCATCGATCGCATCGAAAGCGGCGTTTATAAATTTTAAAAAAGCTAAATTCTTATTAAAAACCGCGCTGATCTGCTTGCAGTGCTCGAAAACGATCTGCTCTTTTTTATCCAAAATCGCGCTTTGAGCGGACTTCAGAGCCGCGATCGCGTCTGGAAGCACGTAAAAATAGCCTCCGCTTGATCGCGCTACGACGCTGCCTTTTAGCACGTGATTAAAGCCGCCGCGCACCAGCAGAGCCTCGGTGTCGCTTATGTAGTGGATCTGCGTGTCGGCGAGATAGGGCGAAAGGGCTTTGGAATAGATCAGCCTTTTTAGCGTCTGCTCGATCTCGCCCTTTTTTATCTTAAACGCCTCGTTTAGCGCGCCGAAGCGCTCGTCTATCGCGTCGCGAAAGCCGCCCTGGTCGTCGAAATAATCCTTTAATTGCGCTATGGGCGCAGGAATCTCGATCTTTGCAAGCCAAGCGGCGAGTTTGCCTTCGAAGGGCTGCTTTTTAAGGTACAGAAAATATCGGACGATCTTGCTAAACTCGTAAATTTCGCTGATATGAAGCACGCCATGCTTTGAGATGCGCATCAGCGCGTCGTCTAGGTTTGCAACGCTCTCGCACTGCGCGAGATCAAATTTCGTAAGCTCTGAAATTTTTTCAAAATTTAGCTTGCTATCGCCGCTTAAAAACAGCGGCTTTTCGCGCGCCAAAAAGCTTTTAAATTTGGCTAGATACTCGCCCAGATCGAGGCGCGTAAAGAGTTCGTCACTGATCATAAACGCACTCTTTAATCTTGTAGGTTTTGCCCTTAAACTCCGCGCCCGCGCTCTTTTTGGCGATGAAAGCGCCCATCGAAAAGGAGTAGGTGAAATTTTCTCGCGTTACGATCTGCGCGGAGCTTTGCAAATTTAAGCTCTGCGGCGCGGAATTTTGCGTAGTTTTAGAATTCTGTGCGGAGCTTTGCGGATTGGAGGTTTGCGTGTCGTCTCGTTGCGCGGAATTTTGCGTAGAATTTTGTGAGGCAGAGCTTCGCGTACCTCCTTGATTCGCGGAATTTTGCGGCGTGAGACTCTGCGTATCGCCTTGCTGCTTAGAATTTTTCGAAGTAGGGCTTTGTGCGAAATTTTGCCCGCCCGAGACGGCGCCGTTTACTTGCGCGGCGGAAGCCTGCTCGTTCGTTTGCACCGCGGAGTTTTGCGTATCATTTGCTTGCGCGGTGGAAGCGGCCTTGCTCTGCGCGTTTAAATTTGCCTCGCCGGCTTTCGCGCCCAAATTTTTCGCATCCGCGCTATGTTTTTCGGAGAAGGAATTTGCCGCGCCGCGAGCTTCGGCAGCGGAATTTATCGCGCCGCCGCATCTTAGCCGCGCGCCCGCGTTAAATTTAAACACCATCTCCTCCTCAAGCTTGGCGGATCGCTCGCTCACGCTTTCGTAAAAATACGCCCCCGCGCACAGCAGCACGATCAGCGCCGTGGCGATGATTTTAGCCCTTTTGCTTAAAATTTCGTCCCGCACGAAAAAGATCGCCGCGATAAATAAAAATGCGAAAATAAACACTAAAAATCTCAAATTTTATCCTTGCCCGCTCGCAGCGGAGTTTGGCTCGTAAATTCGGCGAGAGTTTTCAAGTCTAAAATTCTCCGCGCAGCTGATAGGTGATGTCGCCTGCGCCAAATCCGATCACGAGGCCATCGTTTATGATGTGACGGACGCCGAAAATATCGCTAAATTCTATCTTCTCGCCGTTTCTAAAGACCCGCTCGGTAAATAGCGCGCCGAGCCCCTTAAACTCCTCTTTCAGATCGATGCCGTTGCTCGGCTCGCCCGCGGCGTAAACGGGCAGTACGACTAACTCCTCCACGCCCGTAAAGCACTCCTTAAAAGCGTTTAAATTCGCCTTAAGCCTGCTGAAGCGGTGCGGCTGAAAGATCGCCGTGATCTTGCTAAGCCCTAGCAGGCTAGCGTATTCGCGCGCGCTTTGCAGCGTCGCTCTGATCTCGGTGGGATGGTGGCCGTAATCATCGATGAGCACGAAGTTTGGGGTGGCGCACAGGATGTCGAAGCGCTTTTTGATCCCTTGGTAATTCAGTAAATTTTTGCGGATCTGCTCTAGCCCCGTCTCGCATGCAGCGGCTAGGATCGCTAGTGACGCGTCTATGGCGATGTGCCTTCCTAGCCCGTAAACCTCAAAGCGCCCGAGCTCTTTAAGATTAAAGCTCATAAACGGCTGATGATCGCGCAGCAGCACCTTCAGATCCGTTATGTCGCGCGAAGGAAAGAGTTTGATACAACCGAGTTTAATCGAGCTTAAAAACTCATCTTCGGCGTTTATCACGCGGATCTTGGCGCGCTCCAAAAAGCCGCGATACGCCGCGTGAAATTTATCCAAATCGTTGTCATAATGATCCATATGCTCGGGCTCGGCGTTGGTCACGACCGCGACGTAGGGGTTGGAATTTAAAAAGCTAGAATCGCTCTCGTCGGCTTCGAAGATGATGTTTTCGCTGTTTTCGTACTTCATATTCGAGCCGAACTGCTTGGAGATCGCGCCGATGATGACCGAGCCGTTTATCAGCGCCGAGGTTATCGCGCTCGTGGTGCTTTTGCCGTGCGCGCCGGCGACTGCGAAGACGCGCTTGTCTTTTAGCACGAAGGGCAGGGCCTCCTTACGCGAGAGGCAGACGATCCCTTTTTTGCGCGCGGCTTGCAGCTCGACGTTGTCCTCTTTGATCGCGGCGGAGTAGATGACGATCTCCTGATCTTTTATCGCCGAAGCGTCGTGCGGAGTGATGATCTCCATACCGTCCGCTCTTAGCTTGTAGGTCGTCTCGCTCTCTTTGATGTCAGAGCCTGAGATGATAAAATTTTTCTCGTGTAAAAATCTCGCCAATGCCGATATCCCTATGCCGCCGATGCCGATAAAATGAACCTTTTTCACCTTTGTCCTTAAATATTATAATGGAAAATTACGTTTAAATTTTTAAATCCCACCCGCGCCGGCGAAATTGAAAAATTTAAACCATTCCCGTGCGCCTTAAAATTCACCTTTAGTTTTACGAGCTCGCTGCGTCGTGCAGTCTCGGTAGCCCCCAAACCGCTTTTAAAATTTAGCGCCCGAAATTTGCTGCTTAAAATTTCGCCTTTTAAAATTTAAGCGCTAGAAATTCCGCGCCCGAAACTCCGCTTCGAAACGGCGTGCTTAAATTTTACGGCTCAAATCCGCTGTTAAAACCTCGCAGCGAGCGAGAAGCCGTTTGCCGCCGTGCCTGCCGCATCGTATCGCGCCGCCGAAGCCGCGTAAATTTCGGTAAATTTCATCGCGCACCAAACTATATAAATTTACGCCTCAAATTTCGCCGCTTGAGCTTCGCGGCAAATCCTATTTGTCGCCTTGTGCTTCAAATTTACCCGCATAAATTTAAAATTTCGTCGAAATTTTAAATATCGGTGCGCCCGTTGATCGCCTTTATTAGCGAGAGCATATCGACGTTGTCTAAGCTCACGCCCGTAGGCACGCCCTGAGCGAGCTTGGTAAATTTCAAACCCAGATCCGCGAGTTTGTCCTCGACATAAAGCATGATGCCGTCGGAGTTGATGCCCGGCGTCAGCGCAAATATCAGCTCGCGCGCGCCGTTTCGGCTCACCATCTCGCGCAGCGCCGCGATTTTATCTTCGTCAGCGGCGTCTAGCACGAAGTAGCGACCGTTGTAAATTTTATTGCTCTCTAAAATAAAGATATCTTTTGGGTTTTCGACGATGCAAATTTTATCGCTTTCGCGCTCATCGTCAGCGCAGTATTCGCAGATCTCGCCCTCGCATACCGCACCGCAGATGCGGCATCTGTGCAGTCCGCGCACCGCCTCTTCGATATTGTGCGCTAAATTTAGCCCTAGGAAGGAATTTTGCACGCTTACGTAGTACGCAAAGCGCAGGGCGGACTTTTTGCCCACGCCGGGAAGCTTTTCAAAGCTTGCAACGAGCTCTTCGAACCTATCTCCGCCGCTCATATGGCGCCTTTTGGCGAAAAGACGATCGAGAAGTAGTGTGTGCCGTCGCTGTAATTGTACTCGAAGCGGAATTTATGCAGCTCGCAAATTTTATCGATGATGTAAAGCCCAAGCCCCATGCCGGTGGCTTTCTCGTCTTTATTTCTGATAAAGGCTTGCTTGTAGTGCTCGAATGATTTTGCAAGCGCTGCGCCGCGGTTGGCGACGCTTACTTTGTTTTCATCGCAGATGATGCGGACTTTTTTATCGCTGGAGTATTTTAGGGCGTTATCGATTAAATTTTTAATCGCTAGTGCAAATAGCCCGAAATCCACGTTTATCACCGCATCGCACTCGATATCCGTGCTGATGAGCTCGTCCCAGTTATCGAGCATCGACATATCTTTTACTTGCTCTAAAATGAGGCTGAAATGATAATCCTGATAATTTAGCGAGTAGCTTTTTGAGAGCAGTTGCTCAATTTTGGCAAACTCGTTGATTAAAATTTCAAGCCGCTCGAAGACATTTACGAGCCGCACCTTTTGTGTTTCGTCATCTAGCATTTCGGTGATGAGCCTGCCCTTGCCGATCGGGGTTTTAAGCTCATGCATGATGGTGCGCAAAAACAGCTGGCGCGAGCGGATCAGCTCTTGAATTTTGGCAATTGCGTTGTTAAATTCCTGCGCGACCTGCCCGATCTCATCCTCGCTGTGCGCGGCGGCTAAATTTACGTCCAAGTTGCCCTGGGCGAATTTTTTGATATTTTTGCTTAGTTTTTTTAGCGGCGTGAAGCTTCGCACTATCGATAGATAAAGTGAGATCAAAACCGCCATCGTAAGCAAAAACCCGACCCAAAGCGGATCGTTTAAATTCTTCGTGCCGAGGCTTTCGAAAACCACGACGAAAGAGTTGTTTTTGATATTTAAAAACAGTGAATTATTATACTCGACCGAGCTAAACTCCCCGATAGAGGTGTCTTGGACGAAAAAAATTTTACCGCTCGTGATGATGTTTTGGATGATATTTTTGTCTTTTACAAGCTCCAAGCCATAGCTGGAGAAGTAGCGCTCAATATCGCTGGGAGGGGCATTACGCTTGTATAGCTCAAGTAGATTATTGACCGCGTTTATTTGATTAGCCTGCATGCTGCCTAAAGCTCTATTCATCTGCATCCGTGCGAACGTGATAAAAAGCACGCAGACTAAGATGATCGCGATTACAAAAAAAACCGAAATTTTAGTGATTAAGGAGTGTTTCATCCGATGAGCTTGTAGCCGATACCGCGAACCGAAAAGATATGCTTAGGCGCCTTGGAACTGTCGCCGATTTTGGTGCGTAAGCGTCCGATGATGACGTCTAAGCTCTTTGAGTCCTTATCTTTTAGGCTCTTGCAATGGTATACGAGCTGCTCGCGAGATACCGAAAAGCTATGCTGCTTGATTAGGTATTCTAAAATTTCATACTCCGCAGGCGTTAACACGAGCGACTCCTCGCCGAAGTAAATTTCATGGCGCTTATCGTCGATACGAAATACGCTGTCTGCGGCGGTTTCTTCCTTTTCGCTAGCTTTTTTGTAGCGGCGGATGAGGCTCATAATGCGCGCGTGCATCTCTTTTGGATCATAAGGCTTGGGTAGATAATCGTCCGCTCCGATCTGAAGGCCTACGACGCGATCGCTCACGTCGCTTCTAGCCGAGCTGATGATGATCGGGATGTCATATTTCTCGCGGATCTCTTTGCAGACTTCAAGTCCGTCCATCCCAGGAAGCGTAAGATCTAAAATCAGCAGATCGTAGTTTTTGATCCCAGCGCTAATGCCCAAATACGGGTCTTCGAAGTTTGTAACTTGGATGTTAAATTTAGCCAGATATTCGGTTAGAAGCTGTGCGAACTCGCTGTCGTCTTCTATCATCAATACATTTATCATTTTTTATCCTTTGAATCGTTGATTTGAAATTTTAAATATTGCATTATACATAAAAATAGTTAAGTCTTAACTTGAGTTTTATTAAATTTAGATAAAATTGCCCCTTTTGTTATAGCTTAAGGAGAATTCCATGGAAGAGGATTATTATGAAATTTTAGGCGTGGCGCGCGACGCGGACGCCGAGACGATAAAAAAGGCGTTTCGAAAACTCGCTTTAGAATTCCACCCTGACCGCAACCAAGGCGACAAGGAGTCGGAGGAGAAATTTAAAAAGATCAACGAAGCGTATCAAATTTTAAGTGACGATCAAAAGCGCAGGATGTATGATCGCTACGGCAAAGAGGGCATCGGCGGCGCATATGGCGGCGCGGGCGGCGGAGGATTTGATTTTAGCTCCATTTTCGGCGATTTTTTTGAGCAGGCATTCGGCGGCGGTCGCTCGACTCGCCCTAGCGATCCATATGGCATAGATACAGAGCTGGCCGTAACGCTGGAGTTTAAAGAGGCCTTAGAGGGCGTTCACAAGGAGATAAAATACAAAATCAAAAAGCCGTGCCCTGCCTGCGACGCTACCGGCTCGAAGGACAAAAAAAGACATACCTGCTCCGCTTGCGGCGGCACGGGGCGTGTCGCGGTCAGGCGCGGATATATGAGCTTCATCCAAAGCTGTTCCGAATGCGGTGGTACGGGCGAGATCGTAAAGGATAGATGCAAGGATTGCGGCGGCAGGGGCTTTACCGAAGAGGACGTAAGTCTTAAATTTGACATTCCAGCAGGCATAGACGACGGACAGCGCGTGCGCCTAAGCGGCAAGGGCAACGTTTCTAAAACCGGCGAGATCGGGGATCTGTATGTGATAGTGCGCGTGAAGGAAGACAGCCACTTCCTGCGCGATGGAGATGACCTATATATCGAGGTGCCGGTGTTTTTCACGCAGGCGATCTTGGGCGAGAGTATCGAGGTGCCGACGCCGCGTGGCAAGGCGGAGCTGAAGCTCAAAGTAGGCACGAAGGACAAGCAGCGCTTCACGATCTACGGCGAGGGCGCGCCGAATATCCGCACCAAGAAAAACGGCGATCTGATCGTGCAGGTAAACGTCCAAACCCCTAAAAAATTGAACGAGAAGCAAGAGGCGCTTTTGCGCGAGCTTCAAGAAAGCTTCGGTAGCAAGGGCGGAGACGACGAGGGGATACTCGATAAAATCAAGAATTTTTTCAAGTAAACTGCCTTGATTTGCCTTGATCTGTTTTGCGCGGTGGTCTTGCGGTTTTATTCACCAAAGTACGGGATTTTCGCTTGGAATCTCGCTAAGAGTTTGGATGTAATTTCGGTGTAAATTTCGTGTCATTATTTGGATAAAATTTAATTAGCATTTAATATTATTTAAATTTAAAGATTCTTAATATTAGTAAAGCAAATTAAAATTTTTATAATTAAGAGGTAGGATGATGTTAAAACAAATTTTAAATGTAGCGTTAGCATATGTTGGGGTTATTGTCGGTGCTGGATTATCGTCCGGTCAGGATCTGATGCAATATTTCGTCAGTTTTGGCAAATGGGGTATTCTTGGAGCCGTTATTCTTGGTATCCTCAATGCCGTCTTTGGTAAAATCATTATTACATTCGGTAGTTATTTTAGATCCAATGATCACTTTGAAGTTCTTTCACAAATTGCTGGATCTATCACTAATAAAATTCTTGATATTTCTTTAATTATTTGCTGTTTTGTGGTAGGTTTTGTCATGATTGCCGGGGCTGGATCAAATCTTAATCAGCAATTTGGCATGCCATTCTGGTCAGGAGCACTCCTATGTGCCGTATTGATAATCCTTGTTAGCTTTCTTAATTTTGAAAAAATCACGAATGTGATCGGAATATTTACGCCTATTATTTTTATCATGATTATGATTATGGCAGTGTATACCTTTGCAAGTCAACGTTTTGATTTTAAAGAATTAGAAACACTTGCAAATACAATCTCTACTCCAATGCCAAATATCTGGTTTTCTGTTCTGAATTATTTTTCGCTCTGCGTTATGACAGGTGTATCAATGGCTTTTGTATTAGGGGGATCCATTATGAGGATTGGTGTAGCAGAAAAAGGTGGTACTTTGGGTGGATTTATAATCGGTATTATCATCACAGTTACAACCTGTATCTTATATGCAAATGTAAAACTTGCAACGACTGTTGATATTCCTATGTTGGCTATTGCCAAACAGATTCACCCTGCATTTGCGTTTGTGTATGCACTTGTTATCTTCGGCTTGATCTTTAATACTGCTTTCAGTTTATTCTATGCCTTAGCAAAACGTTTCTCATCTAATCAATCAAAACGTTTTTATCCAATTATGATTGGCACCGTAGTTGTAGGGTATATATTATCCTTTATGGGCTTTAAAAAATTAGTATCGATTATGTATCCAATTCTAGGTTATATTGGTTTTATAATGTTGATGGTATTACTAATTGGGTGGATCAAAGAGAGGTCAAATATTAGAGATGAGAAGTTTTTGCGTCGCAAGATGATTCGGTTGATCACAAAAAAATATGATGATGAACAGGAATATACGAAGGCGGATAAAGAAAAATTTCAGAAGCTGGGTGAGGATTCAATAGTTGATACTAAAAGTATTAAAAGCGATATCAAAGATCTTGTCAAAGAGCAGTTCACTGATGATAACAAATAAATAAAGTTCAAAAAAAATAAAGAAAGAACGATTATTTGAATTGGTTGAATTTTAAAGGGCGGTAAAGGATTTCGCTTGAAATAAAAAGAGCTCGGAAAACCTTGATTAGCCTAATTTAATATAATGATTTTAAAAAGATTAAATCAAACATATTTTCTATTCTTTATCGTAAAAATTTCAAAATAAAAGCAACTATGAATTTAAAAAGGACAAAGATGGATCGCAAAAATGAGCCTATAAATTTCAAATCCGCGGATGATGAGATGTTTGCGTTTTTATCGAGTTTGGGCGATTGCTGGCAGGTGAGCGAGGGCGGAGCGCGCTTTATAGAGGAAAATTTTACCTTTGTCGGCTCCAAGCCCGTCTTGCGGGGTTTGAAAGATTACGCGACCGCGGACTGCCTGAGCTTTGCTGGCGCCGGGAACTTCATAGACGCAACCCCCGCGGTAAAAGCGAGGATTTTGAGCGGCGAAATCTACTATCTGGGCGATAGTCTAACGAGCGCCGAGGTTAAATTTGCGCCTGAATATTTTTACGATTTTTTAAAATTTATAATGGAGCAGGTCCCTGAACACCACTATTTTTTCAGCCCTACCGCGCGCTGGCTCCTGCTAGTTGCGATGGAGAAATACGTGGAATTTGCGGCTTTAGATTAGCGTTTGGATCCGCGAAAATTTGCGAAATTTCGCCGCCTACGCTGCGCAAGTTCGGGGCGGGTTGCGCGGCTACGGCGGGGCGAAAGAGGAGTGAAAGATCAGTTGAAATTTATCGACTGCGGCAAGAACTGTGCCGCAGCGGCGTGAAATTTAAACGAGCGCCCGTTCGCAAATTAGCCCTTGCCTAGCTTGATACGTTCCCTAAAATCGGGCATGATCTGCGCGATGAGCGCGTAAAAGTCCGCTCCGTGGTTTGCGTGGATGAGGTGCGCGAGCTCGTGCAGCACGACGTATTCGACGAAGCGCGGATCCCGCTCTATCAGGCTTAGCGAGAAGTTGAGATAGCCCTTAGCGTGGTTGCAGCTGCCCCAGCGCGTCTGCATTGTGCGTACCCGCACCCGCGCGATCTTGCGGCCTATCCGCGGCGAAAATTTCTCGATATAGCGCAGATAAAGTTCAAGCGCAAAAGCCTTTTTAAACGCCGCAAACTCGCCCTCGCTCTCGCAAAAGATCGCGCCCCCCGATACGAAAATTTTATCTTTAAATTTAGAGCTTTGGATAAAATTTTTGATCGTAAAATCGGGCTCGTCGCGCTCGATATCCGCCGCTTGCGCGCTTTGTGCTACATTTTGCGGCACGTTTTTGCTCGCGGATTTTGAAATTCTTTCGCTCATGAGCGGAATTCCTTCGCCCACGACAGAGCTAAAATTTGAAATTTCACCGCTCACAGCGGGTTTAAAATTTGAAATTCCATCACCCGCGATAGGTTTAAATTTTAAAATTTCGCCCTTTGCGGCGGGATCAAATTTTAAAATTTCGCCGCTTGAGGCGGAGTTAAATTTACTCGCATCATTGCTTTGCGGAACGCGCCCACCCAAGTGAAATTTTAAATTTTCGCTGCAGGATTGTTCGCCGCCGTTTTGCTCTAGCGCTTCTGTCTGGATACGGCTCGATTTGAAAAATTCCTCGCCCGCTAAATTTTGTGCGCCGTCGCGATTTAAATTTTGCCCCCGCGCGCCCAAAGCATTTGGGTTAAATTTTAAATTTTCGCCGCCTTCCAGGCTTGCGTCCTCTCGTGCGAGATTAAATTTCAAATCTGCGTCCGCTGCGCCATTTTGCACTGCGATATTTATAAACCCGCCGCCTTGTCGCATTTCACTCTGTTGCGCGAGCCCTTGCGCAGCATTGCCGGGTAGGTCAAATTTCAAATTCTCGCCCGCCGCACTACTTTGCGAAGTGCGTTCGCCCGAGTGAAATTTTAAAATTTCACTTCCCGTGCCGCCGCACGCACCGTCGCCCATGTCGCCCATAGCATTGTTTGCGCTGCCGCTCACATCGTCGCCATCGCCGCCGCTACCGCTTATGCCTGCGCTGCTTTGTAAATGAGCTGAATTTACGCCGCCTGCGTCGTCGCCCGCATCGCCATTCGCCCAGTTTACGCAGTCCCGCGCGCCGCTCTCACCTAAACTTTCATCTGCGCCGCAGTTTGTACCGAGCTCAACCTCGCGGCTAAATTTCAGCTTGTAAATTTTGCCTAAAATTCTAACCTGATCGCTTGCTAAGAGCTTGCTTCGCAGCCGCTCTAGCGTTTGACGAATCCAGCTTTCGTGCTTTAGGATGAAGTCTTTCGCCTGCGCCGCGGTGTAGGAGCGCGGCACGCTCACGCTGATCTCGCAGTCCTTGTTAATGCGGATGCGCGCGTATTTCATCCGCTTAAAGCGCAGGCTGATCGGCAAGCCTAGCAAATTTAGACTAACTTTTTGCTCTGCCATTTTTTACTTATCCATCGCGCCGTATTCGCGCTGCTGCGCAGCCACTCGTCGCAGAAAAACCCGATCCAAACGCCCAAAATTCCATACCCCAGATGGATGCCCAAAAGCCAGCCCACCGGGATCGAGACGCCCCACATAAAGATCACGCCCATCGCAAAGGGAAACCTCGCGTCGCCGCTTGCGCGCAGGGCGTTTACGAACACGATATTAAGCGTCCGCCCGAACTCAAGCCCGAGCGTTAGGTAAAAAAGCGGCCGCATGACTTGCTTGTGCGCCTCGCTTAGGCTTAACATCTCCATGATCTGCTCGCGCGCTAAAAATACGATCGCGACGAAAAGCGCCGTCGCCCCGAGCCCGAAGCGCAGCGCGGTAAAAGTGTGTCGGTACGCCTCCTGTGGCTTGGCGGCGCCTACGAGGCGGCCTACGATCACTTCGTTTGCCATACTGATCGCGCTTCCGCCGAAGAAGATGAATGATGAAATTTGAAAATAGATCGTCTGCACGGTAAGGCTCGCCTCGCCCATGCTCGCGACGAAGGCGAAGGCGACTAGATACTGCACGATCCACAGCATGTTTTCGCCCGCGCTCGGAAGCCCTACGGATAGAATTTTACGCAGCGTGGCGAGCTTGATCTTTAAAAACATCGTGAGGTAAAATTTTATCTTTAGCACCTTCGTGATGATGAGAAAGAATAAAAATACGCCGATCATGCGCCCCGCGATCGTGCTCACGCCGATACCCTCAAGCCCGTAGTACGGTAGTCCGAACGGCCTAAATAACACGACGTAGTTGCCCGCGAGAGTTACTAGATTCATCACCACGGAGACTGCGATGATGAAATTTGCGTATCCGTAGACGCGAACGATGGCGCTAAGCACGATCGCGACGGCGTCTATCGCAAAGACAATGCTGATGACCTTAAGATAGATCGCGCTTTCGCTCAAAAGCTCGGCGGGCACTTGCAGCGCGCGGAGTAAAAATGGCGCGCAGCTAAAGACGAAAAAGCCGCTACAAAGCCCCACTAGCGCGTTGAATGCGATGCTTGTGTGGATCGCGCGCATCGCTAGGACTTTGTTTTTCGCCCCCAGCGCCTGCGCTACGAGAACCGAGCAGCCCACGGCGAGGAAGCCGAAAACGGTGACGAAGAGCAAAAATATCTCGTTGCCCGCCCCCAGCGCGCCTACTAGCGAGACGTCCACGCGCGAGATCATGTAGGTGTTGATAAACGTGGTTACTAGGCGCAAAAACATATCGACGTAGATTGCGAGCGAGAGCCTTAACAGCGAGATTTCTTTCATATTTTGCCTTTATTTGGGGGGAAATTGTAGCCGAAAAATCTTTTAGGTTTGCTTTTGCGCAGGGGGTGAGCGGAGTTGTTTTCGCGCGCCGCGCATAGAATTATAATTTACGGCGCCCGGCGCGAATATGCGGTGATTTAGCGGGGCGAGCGGTTGGTTTATTTGGCGCTGCCGCGGCGGCGAATGAGCGGTTTTAATAAATGGAGCGCGGAATTTAAACGCGGATGTTTTAAACAGGCGTCAAGCTATCTCAATAAATTTTGCTTAAATATCGCCAGGATAACGATTGTATCGTTGGGTTCGTCTATTAGATACGGGATTACGAAACCCTTAAATATGAAATCTCTAATTTTATCATCGTCAAAGCTTTTTGATCTACGAAATTTGTACGGCATAAAGCCAAGCTTGCCTGCTCGCGCAAAAAGCTCGTTTTTAAAATTTTCCGCCGCATCCTCTGAGTGCTCTGCGATAAATTCTACGATCTTGCTAAGCTGCGCACGAAATCTTTTAGACTGGATTATTTTCAATTTTTCCAGCCCTTGCCTAGCTCCTCGAAGCCGCTTAGATCGCCGTTTGCGTATGATTTTAAATCTGTATCCATTCCGTTTTTTATCTCGTCGTAACTTTCGCCGGATTTAAACTCCGATAGAATCGTTTCTAAGCTTTTCTCGCCGCTTAGAGTGATCTGTGCGGAGGGATCAATTTTTAAAAAAAGCTTCTTAAAAGTTTCGAGAGTATCGCGATCGACACTGCTTTGGATCTGCATAGTGATCATTTTGGCTCCTTAAATTTTAGCGATTATAGCAGCTCATAGCTAAATTTAAAATTCCAACCGTTTTAGAGCTAAAGCTCGATAAAATTTTAAAATTTACGCCCGCTAGATCGAATTTCGCTTCCTCATATGAACCGTGAAGTGCTCCGACGCGTCCTTAAAGCCGCACTTTTGTAGGAATTCTCCGGCGCCCTCAGCCTTATGCAGAGGAGTTACGACAAAGGTGGTGGTGTGCGCAAAGCGCTTATTAAAGGCATTTACGAGCGCCGTGCCGATACCGCGCCTTTGATAATCTTTATGAACTATCACGCAGTAAAGATAGCTCGTAGCGAAGTTGTCGCGGTCGCAAAACGCCTCCAGCACCCCCAAGGTCTTGCCCTGCGTTTTGGAGATCGCCACGTAATCATAGGTGCGCCACACTCTGTATGTCTCGTGCGGCGGCACGGAGGCTGCGTTTTGCTTCGTATCCCAGCGACCCCGATCATTATCTCATCCAGATCACTAGGCTTGAAATCGGCGGAATTTTCTAAAATTTCAAACTCCATCTTCGCTCCTTAATTGAAATAGCTTTTCAAATCGCAAGTATATCGCCATAGCTTTAAAACGGCATTAAATATCAATTAGCGGCTCTTGCGGAGAGGTTTAAATTTTAAAATTTAAAGGCGCGGCAAGGCACGGAGCGCGAATTTAAACCCGAATTAAAATCTAACCATTTACCGCAATTTGATATAAACTCGGCAAAATTTTCCCAAGGATCCCCGATGCAAACGCTTGATTTTCACGTCCATCTGCTAAGCAAGGAGGTGCGCTTCGATCGCCCTTACGACAGGCTCGCGCTGCGCCTTTTCGGCAGGCGCTTCGGCATAGACGTATCGCGCGCGATCAAAGAGCCCTATGAAGCCTATGTGGACGCTCTACTCGGCGGGCTTAGAGCTTCGAAATACGTTAAAAAAGCGGTGCTTTTCGGCGTGGATGCTAAATTTAGCGACGCAGGCGAGCTAATCCATCGCGATAAGACCGTTTGCGCGGACAACGACAGCGTGTTTGAAATTTATCAAAAAAACCCAGATCTCATCGTGCCGTTTTTTAGCATCAATCCGAAGCGAGCGGACGCGCTCGATGAGATCGATCGCTGCTTTGAGCTAGGATTTAAGGGGGCGAAATTTTTACAAAACTATTGGGATCTGGATACGAGGCTGCCTCGCTACGTGCCGTATTTTGAAAAGCTCGCCAAGCTTGGCTTGCCGCTGGTGATCCACGTCGGCAACGAAAGCTCGGTGCCGAGCACTCGCCGCTGCGAGGCGCTGGAGATGATCTACGCGCCGCTTGAGCTGGGCGTTACGACGGTGTGCGCGCACATGGCGATTAACTATGAGTACTCGCATATCTTTCGTGCGCTCTCGCGTCGTCCGCGAAATTTCGGACACGATTATTTCGCGCTTCTGGCGCTTCTGCGTACGCACAAAAACCTCTACGCCGACGTTTCCGCGCTAATGACGCCGGTGCGCGCGAAAGCCCTGCCGCATCTGGCGAGCCAAACGGACGTGCACTCGCGCCTGCTTTACGCTTCGGACTTTCCGGTGCCGTATTCTGCGATATACAATACCTACGATCTGCGTCTGTCGCAGCGTATCGCGCTGCATAAAGAGCCCAACCCTTTCGATCGCAACGCACGCGGACTGCTCGCGTATTTCGGCGAGGATAGCGAGCTGTGGAGCAATTACAAAAAAATTCTGCCCTTTGCGTAGACGGTGAAATTCGGGCGTGCGGTTAGAATTCGGTGCATTTGCAGCTTTTCGCAGTTGGTTCCGAGCAAATGTAGCAAATGACATAGTGAGCGCGAGTAATGGAGCGGTCGGCGCTGTCTGTATAGCGAGAGAAAAGGCGAAACGTGCGTCGGGCAAAGCGCTCAGTAGAGAGCTGATAATGAAGCATGCGCCGCGAAATTTCACAGGGCAAAATTCCGCATATTACGCCGATTACGCCGCCGCAAATTCGGCAGATATTGGTCGAGTACATTCACTCGACGCTAAATTTTAAAATTTAAACCTATCGGCGTGTATCGTAGTATCAAAACACTCTTTGGCGCAGCGCAAATCTTGAAATTTCAGTGATTTAATTTAGCTAGCAGTTACACTAAATGAAACGGCGAGATCATACGCGGCGCGCTGCTGTTTAAATTTAGCTTGCAGGCACGCTAAATCCTAGCCGCGACACGATTTGCTTTAAATTTTACAACGACGGCTCGTTTTAAGTTTCAAACCGCTAGCGCAACCTGCAAAAATTTAGCGGCAGTCTGCTTGAAATCCGCATACACCACGCCGCCTGTGCCGCATCGGCGCCGCGTCGTATGATTTACGCTCAAAGCTGCTAAAATACCAACGACGTTCCGTGTTGTTAGTGTACTTATGGCGGAACTACCGCTTTACGCGAGTATAGTATGACGACGCGCTGTCCTATTCGCGCCGAATTGCGCTGCACCATCCTTGCCACACCGCTTGCGCTATAAAATTTTAATGCGAGTTTGTTTTAAATTTCATCGCATCACACAAAAAACCGTTGCGCGAAAAATTCTAGCGGCGGCTCGCTTTAAATTTACGCTTCGTGTCGCTTCTCGGCTCGTTTGTTTCAATCTCTCGCAGCGCCAATTTGTCGAGCCTGCCATTTAATTGCCCGCCCAGCTAAATTTTAAATTTACCCGAATTTTAGGAGTTTACCAGCTTTAAAAGCGCCTTTGAAATTCTTGCGATCTCATCTTGCATATGCCCGCCCGGATTTTGCTCAAACTCCGCTTTTGCGCCCGCACCGCGGCATTTTGCGATGAAATTTCGCGCCGTCTCGCCGCAGAGTGTTCCGCGCGGATTTTTCGGGTTCATCTCGGCCTCGCCCAAGGACGCGTAGACGTGCGCCAGCCCCCTTTGCGGCGAGTGTGCGGCGACGAAGGCGTCAAATCCGCCGAACCAAAACGACGCCGAGACGCAGGCGATCTTTTGAAATTTATCGCTTGCAAACGCCGCGTACGCGCTAAAAAGCCCTGCCAGCGAGTATCCCGCGCACGCTCGCCACGCAGGTTTGCCCGCGCCGAATACGTGCCGCTCGCCACGCAGGATCAACTCGTTCGTAAATTTTTCCAAGTGCGCCGCGCCGCCGCCTGCGAAATCGCGCACCCCCTTAAACGGCGATTTTGCCGCCCACGGGCTGAGCTTATCGCCCCACTGCGCCTCGCTTAGATAGATCGCCGCAAGCACGAAATCCGCGCCGCTTCGTCGCGAGACGAGTTCGTAAATTTCGCCCACACTGGCCGCGCTAAACTCCAAGGCGTGCAGGTAGATGATCGGCACGGCACCCAAGCGGGGCGAGGCGGTTTGTGCGGACGCGGCTGGCACTGTATTCGGCATCGATGACGCGGACGAAATCGAGTCGATAGCCGCCGTAAATTCTGCTCTAGTATTTAACACAAGCGACGCGGCAGGTTGAATGGCCTGTGCCTTAGGCGCGGCGAGAGAGGAGCGCGAAACGGGTACGGCGGGCGTAACGAGCGGTGTATTCGGTGCTGTAGACGCGGGAGGCTCAGATGAAGTAGCCTGCGCAGACAGACCGAACGAAACGGCAGGTGGATCATCCTGAGCGGACGTGATAGGTGCGGGAAGCTCAGATGAGACAAATTGCGCGGATGCAGAGGTGTCGAGCAGGGTATCCAGCGTGGATCTGAGAGGCTGCGCACGCGTGGCTGACCCAAAAGACGGCGCGTGCGGGGCGAAAATTTCTACGCGCAGGTCGTTAAATTCCAAACTTTGCATCGCTGAACCTTTAAAAGTTATTAAAATTTAATAGAATTTTGTGTAAAATCATCAAATTTAACACTAGAGGAACTTAAAATTGGCTTTGATCGAGCTTATCGATGTTACGAAAAAATTCGGCTCCCACGTCGTTTTAGACGGCGTAAATTTCGCACTGGACGCCAATGAACGCGTTGCCGTGATCGGTAAAAACGGCGGCGGCAAGTCCACGCTGATGAAGATAATTGCAGGTCTGTGCGAGATCGACGAGGGGCGGATCATCACTCAAAACGGGCTAAATATCCAGATGCTCGCTCAAACGCCGAAATTTGACGAAAATCTCTCGGTCAAAGACGCGCTGCGAAGGGAGCTAGCTGAAATTTACGCCGCCCTTAGCGAATACGACGCGATCTCAAGCGAAATCGCCGCGCAGCCCGAAAACAAGGAGCTTTTAGCGCGCCAAGACGAATTGATTAAATTTATCGAGGCTAAGGACGGCTGGCAGATCGACAATAAGATCGAGCAGGTGCTGCAAAATTTCGGACTTAAAATTTACGAAAACCGCTCCGTCTGCACGCTTAGCGGCGGCGAAATTCGTCGCGTGGCGCTGGGCGCGCTGGTGCTTAAAAAGCCCGACGTGCTGCTGCTGGACGAGCCCACGAACCACCTCGACGTCTATATGGTGAAATTTCTAGAGGACATGCTGCTTAGCTCGAAGCAGACGATCGTTTTTATCAGTCACGATCGCTACTTCATCGACCGCTTGGCGACGCGCAGTATCGAGATCGAAGAGGGTAAAATTTCAAATTTCGACGGCGGATATGAAAATTATTTAAGGCGCAAGCAGGAGATGCTCGCCTCGCTCGAAAAGTCCCACGAGACGCTGCTTAAACAGCTGCGCGCCGAGGAGGAGTGGCTGCACCGCGGCGTAAAGGCGCGCCTAAAACGCAACGAAGGGCGCAAGGCGCGTATCATGCAGATGAGGCAGGATGCGAAGAAAAACCCGGGCGCGATCCGTCGCGTGCGGCTCGAGCTGGAGCGCGCGAGTAGGAGCTTTAACGGCACGGGCGGCGACAATCGCAAAAAGATGCTTTTTGAATGCACGAATATCGGTAAAATTTTAAACGGCAAGGTGCTTTTTAAGGGCTTTTCGGCGCGGGTCTTGCAGGGCGAGCGCATCGGTATCGTAGGCGCTAACGGCGCGGGCAAAAGCACTCTGCTTAAAATTCTACTCGGCCGCAGCAAGATCGATGCGGGCGAGATCAAACGCGGCGAGATCAGGATCGGCTACTTCGATCAGACCCGCAGCGGCATTACGGACGATAAAAGCATAATCGAAATTTTCTGCCCCAATGGCGGCGATCACATAAGCGTCCGCGGCAGCTACATGCACGTATACGGATATTTGAAAAATTTCTTGTTTCCGAAGGAGTTTTTGGATAAGCCAGTGGGCGTGCTTAGCGGCGGCGAAAAGAACCGTCTGGCGCTTGCCAAGCTCTTTACCGAGCAGTACGATTGTTTGATCTTGGACGAGCCGACGAACGATCTTGACATCGCGACGATCAATATTTTGGAGGATTATCTGCTAAGCTTCGAAGGTGCGGTAATCATCGTAAGCCACGATCGCTATTTCATCGATAAGATCACGAATAAGCTTTGGGTTTTTGAAAAAAACGGCACGATCGATCAAATTCAAATGCCCTATTCGCAGTATTTGGAGTTTGAAGACGAGATGGCGGAGATTGATCAGATCGAGGCCGACGCTGGCGCGAGCGCGAGCACAGACGAGAGCGGTCGCGAAAATAAAAAGGAGAAAACGAGCGCCGCCAAACTTAGCTACAAACAGAATAAAATTTTAGAGGAGTATCCCGCTAAGATCGAGGCTATCGAGGCGCGCATAAAAGAACTAAATCACGCGCTTTCGACGCCTGAAATTTATCAAAAGCTCGGTATGCAGGGGCTTTTTGAAGAACTTGAAGAAAAAAGAGGAACATTAAACAGTATGGAAAATGAATATTACGAAGTGCTTTCGCTCGCCGAGAGCCTAAAGTAGGCGCGATGGTTTGGTTTTTGATCTTTTTATACGCGCTTTACACGATTTATAAAATTTCGCTCGATCTGCTCGAGCTAAGTTTCATCCGCGCTAAGCTAAAGGAGCCTGCGGTGGTGCTTAGCGAGGAGGATTATCGCAAGGCGGGCGAGGTCGGCGCGGTAAATTTAAAATTTAATATATTTTCGCACTGCTTTTCGTTTGCGGTGGCGCTTATTTGGATACTTGCGGGCGCTGGCGCGTTACAGCGCGCGATATATGATCTAGCGGGCGATGGGATTTTGGCGGGGAGCTGCTTTGTAACGGCATTTTTAATCATCGGCGGCGCGATATCGCTTCCGCTTGAGATTTACAAAACCTTCGTCAAAGACAGGCGTTTAGGCTTTTCCACGATAACGCCCGCCGTTTTCGTAAAAGACGCGCTAAAATCGCTCGCGCTCATGCTGGTTTTTGGCTTTGCAGTAGCCTCTGCGCTCGTTTTTTGCGTAAACAGCCTGGGCGCGCACTGGTGGGTTTGGGGCTTTCTGTTAAGCTTCGGCATAGTTTTACTGATAAATTTAATCTATCCGACCGTTATCGCGCCGCTGTTTAATAAGATGCAGCCGCTAGAGCAAGGCGAGCTAAAAGAGCGCATAGAGGAGCTTTTGCAGCGCTGCGGCTTTAAAAGTAGCGGCGTTTTTACGATTGACGCAAGTAAGCGCGACAAGCGCCTAAACGCCTATTTCGGCGGCTTCGGCGCGACGAAAAAGGTCGTGCTTTTCGACACGCTCATAGAGAAGCTGAGCGAGGATGAAATTTTAGCCGTTTTAGGGCACGAGCTCGGGCATTTCAAACACGGCGATATTTTGAAAGGCTTAGCGCTTAGCTTTGTGCTTTTAGGCGCGACGTTCGCGGTATTCGGAAACCTTCCCGCGGGCGTGTTCGGCGCGCTAGGGCTTAGCGAGGGCGGCGGCGCGACGCTAGTTTTTATGATTTTGTTTGCGCCGATTTTGCATGCGTTTTTTGAGCCGGTGATCTCCAAGCTTAGCCGCATGCACGAATTTAGCGCGGACCAGCATGGCGCTAGCATGCAGGATAAAAAGAGCATGATCGGCGCGCTAAAGAAGCTGGGCAGCGAAAACAAGGCGTTTCCGCTCGCTCATAAAATTTACGCCGCGGTGTATCATTCGCACCCGAGCCTGTATGAGCGCATAAGAGAGCTTGATGAGGATCGCTGAGGCGCTAAGATGGGGCTTGGGGCAGTGCGGCTCAAAATACGTCGCACGCGAAATTTTAAAGCTTTGCGAGCGACTTAGCAGCGAAGAGCTCGTGCTAAGATGCTCGGAAGAGCTCGCGCATGAAGCGGATTTTCGCGCCAAGATAGCCGAGTTCAAAGACGGTCGGCCGCTTGAATACATCACGCAAAGCTGCGAGTTTATGGGCTTTAAATTTTACGTCGACGAGCGGGTTCTGATACCGCGCTGCGAGACCGAAATTTTAGTGAAAAAGGCGCTTACTTTGGCGCAGAGCTTGGGCGAGCCGCGCATTTGCGAGATCGGCACGGGCAGCGGCATAATCGCTATCTGCTTAAAAAAACTCCTTCCTTCTTGCCGCATCGCGGCCAGTGACATCAGCGCGGATGCGCTTGAGGTGGCGCGCGCAAACGCCGCAAATTTAGGCGCGGACGTCGAGTTCGTGCACTGCGCCTACGCTGATGAGATCGCGGGCGAGTTTGATCTCATCGTCTCAAATCCGCCCTACATCGCAAACTCCTACGCATTGGACGCGCGCGTGCTGCAAGAGCCGAAACAGGCGCTGTTTGGCGGCGAGCGGGGGGATGAAATTTTAAAACGCATCGTGCTGATCGCCGCACGGCGCGCAAAATTTCTAGCCTGCGAGATGGGCTATGATCAAAAACAGAGCCTGTCGGCGTTTTTGCGCGAGCAGGGCTTTAGAGCGGAATTTTACAAAGATTTGGCGCAGTTTGATCGCGGATTCGTCGCGCGAAATTTAAACAGATCGTAGGCGCGCCGTGCAAAGCTCGCAACTACGCAGGCTGCTTTACTACAAAGCGTTCGGCTACCGCTACGTAGGCGCCGAAATTTTAAGCGGCGGCGCGCGATTTTTTAAGGCGCTGGATGCGCTAAAATCCGCTACCTCCGAGTGCAATCTCTGCGAGCTTGCCAAAACGCGCACGAGCTCTAGCGAGCAAAATTTTAAAAATTTCAAAACTATCAAAAATTTTAAAAATTCTAAAACTCCCGCGAACGTAAAACTTATGATCGTAGCTCTCGCGCCAGGCGCTAACGAGGGTTTTGGCGGCGGTTTGGAGGCTGAAGTAGCAGCGGCGCTAGATCAAATTTGCGCGCCCGAGCAGATCTATTTTAGCTTTCTGATAAAGTGCGCAGTGCCACAAAATAGGCGCATAAGCTCGGAAATAATTTTAAAATGCGCGCCCTATCTGACCGACGAAATCAAAATTTTAAAGCCCAAAGTCGTGCTTTGCCTAGGGGAGCTCTGCTGTAAAATCGTGCTGCGAAACGGCGATCTAGCGGGCATGGACGTGCTACACGGCTCGGTCTTTAACGAGGGCGGCATCAGCTTCGTGCCGAGCTTCGATCCTGCATTCATCGCGCAAAATCCGAGCAAGGCGGAGCTTTTCAAAGAGGATCTGCAGAAGATAAAAGAGCTGCTGTGAGGCGCATTTTGGCGCTTTCTTTGCGTGCTATTTTAATTTTGTGTGCAGCTTTTTGCGCGGGCGCCGCGATTTTCATTGCGGCGGGCAAGCAGACGGGGCGAATTTGACCTGCTTAAATTTCACGGACTAGCGGGATTAGCGAGGCAAAACACAGACTCGATCTGCGCGGGTTGAAATTTGAAGACGAGAAATTTCATAAAGCGGCGGGGCAAGGCAAAATTTAACGCCATTGCAAAATTCCGATATTTTAAATTTTGTTTTCTATCTGGCTATCTCGGGTGCGTGAGGGATTTATGTCGCGATGTAGCATCAAAATTTAAACCTTAACGCCGAGCGAAATTCTATGTCGTAAAATTTTATCTAGCCTGCAAATTTTATTACTGTCCAAGAGCTCTGCGCATTCTTAAACTTTACGCTGAAAAGCCGATCTGCGCTATGTTTGCACCACACGACTAGGTAAATTTGAACTCGCGAGATAAATTTATCTCAAAGATTTGAAAAATTCTAAAATTTCGGCGCTAAATTTGATCGGCTTGCCGTCTTTTACGAAGGCGATTTTTACGTCCTGCGCGTATAAAAGCTCGCTGAAATATACGTTTTTAATATCTTTGATCTTGTAAATTTCTTGTCGCAAAAGGGCGCTGGCGTTTTTGAGCGCAGCTAGGCTCGTACGAATTTCAAGCGTATCGCCGAGGTGCGCGGGGCGGAAGAATTTAGCGCAAAGCTCGCTAACTACGAAGTGTGCGTCCGCGTGCGCGAAGTCCACTCCCGCCTGCATAAGCGCCTCGCTGCGCGCCCGCTCGCAAAATTTAATGTAGTTGGCGTGATACACGATGCCCTGCGCGTCGGTATCTTCGTAGTAAATCTTAATCTGCATCGGCTGCGCTTTGCTCCGGTGCTGCCTTTTTTGCGGTGAGGGCGGGGAGAATTTTTGCGAAAAACAGCACCGTTTGAAACACGATGATGAGTTTCATGCACCACTCGCTAGCCGCGTGGATTTGGGCAAATTCCGGCGTCATCGTCGCTTCTGCGCCGATCTTTTGGGCATTTATGACGTAGTCGGTAAAGTAAAGCACGAAAAGTAGGGCAAGTATGATATTTACGAGCGTCAGCATCAGGGTCGAAAGGCGCAAGCGAAAGGATTGCGATTTGTTGTTGTTGAAATTTATCATCTCAAAAACGAGGCAGATGATCGAGACTGCGATGAGGATGCCGCCGTATTTTACGAAGATCTCGCTCATTAGCTTGCCGCTTTGAAAGTGCGATAGCACGCCCTCTCCGATAATCTGCTGCGGGAAAAATACTACGGGTGCGACGAGTGCGCCGAGTGAGAGCTCGATGCCGATAAGGGCTGCTATGATGAAGATATAAATAGAAAAAATTGTGCGCATAAAGGTCCTTTTAAATTTTGATAAATTTTAAATCGGACGTGATTATAGCGAAATCTTATAATCGTGCGCTTAAGTGTTTTGCAAGCGGGTTTTACGGGCGAATGGGTGCGGTCGGCAGTAGCGATATTGCGGCATATCGCGGTATAATCAAATTTTAGTTTGGATGCGGTCGTTTGCGAAATTTATAAAATTTTTACGGAGGGCGGAGAATATGAAATTTTGTATCGGAACACGCCGAAATTAAAATTTCGTAATAAAATTTGAAATTTCAAAACCGTTTTTAAATTTCTTAATGCGTATTCAGCCCCCTTTAAGCATCGCTCTTGTATAATCACAATTCTGTTTCGCACCG
>NZ_CALHGM010000008.1 GCF_938030145.1 uncultured Campylobacter sp. | reverse complement strand
AAAGGTCCTCATCATCGGCGGCGGTCCGAACCGCATCGGGCAGGGCATCGAGTTTGACTACTGCTGCGTGCACGCTAGCTACGCGCTACGCGATATGGGCATCACCACGATAATGTATAACTGCAACCCCGAAACCGTCAGCACCGACTACGACACGAGCGATATTTTATACTTCGAGCCGATCGATTTCGAGCACGTTAGAGCGGTCATCGAGGCCGAGAACCCAGACGGCGTGATCGTGCATTTCGGAGGTCAAACGCCACTAAAGCTTGCCAAGCGCCTAAGCACCGTGGGAGCCAAGATCATTGGCACGAGCGCGCGCACGATAGACGTAGCGGAGGATCGCAAAAAATTTAGCGAGTTTATCGCAAGTATCGGCGTTAAGCAGCCGAAAAACGATACCGCCATAAGCGAAGCCGAAGCAATTGAAAAGGCCGCTGCGATCGGCTATCCGGTGCTCGTGCGCCCTAGCTACGTGCTCGGCGGTCGCGCGATGCGGCGCGTGCATAGCGAAGCCGAGCTTAGGCAGTATATGAGCGAGGCGGTGCGCGTGAGCGATCACTCGCCGGTGCTTATAGATAAATTTTTACTTGACGCGACCGAGCTTGATGTGGATGCGATCTGCGACGGGCGCGACGTGTATATCGGCGCGATAATGGAGCATATCGAAGAGGCGGGCATCCACAGCGGCGATAGCGCGAGTATCTTGCCGCCGCTTAGTCTAAGCGCGGAGATGATCGATCTGGTAAGTCGCCAAACCAAAGAGATCGCGCTAAATCTCGGCGTCGTGGGGCTTATGAATATTCAATTCGCGATTTTTGAAAACGAGCTTTACATTATAGAGGTAAATCCGCGCGCGAGCCGCACCGTGCCGTTTGTCAGCAAGGCGACCGGAATTCCGATGGCAAAGGTCGCTACCCGCGTAATGTGGCAAGGCGGTCTACGCGAGGCTTTGAAATTTTACGACGAGTTCGGCGTGCTGGTCGAAGAGAAGGGAATTTTAAAGCCGCGTATTAAAAACCATATCTGCGTAAAAGAGAGCGTCTTTCCTTTCAACAAGCTTGCAGGTGCGGATCTGATCCTAGGGCCTGAGATGAAAAGCACCGGCGAGGTGATGGGTATCGGCGAGAGCTTCGCCAAAAGCTTTGCTAAATCGCAAATCGGCGCGAGCAACGCGCTTCCAAGCGGCGGCAAGGTATTTTTGTCGCTAGCCGATCACGACAAGCTGCGAGCCGTAGAGCTTGCACGCGCGTTTACGAGAGCAGGCTTTAGTATCGCGGCTACGAGCGGCACTCACAAGCTGCTGGGAGAAAACGACGTGGAGTGCGAGTTTGTCTATAAAATCAGCGAGGGTCGCCCAAATATCGAGGACAAGCTCAAAAATGGCGAAATTTCACTTGTCATCAACACTAGTGATAGCAAATCAAACTCCACCGATGCCGCGAAGATCCGCCAGAGCGTGCTGCGCTTTAGACTACCGTATTTTACGACGATGAAGGCGGCGATCGCCGCTACGCGCTCGATCTGCTCGATAAAGGACGACTCCGCGCTTGAAGTTAAAACGCTGCAGGAGTATCTAAGCGGCAGGTAGCGCGAGCAGGCCTCCGCCGGCACCATGCTGCGATGAAATTTTAGGAAGCGAAATTCTGCTACGAAATTAACGTATGAAATTTCTAAATTTTATCGGCAGCATCCCCATTTTATATGCATAAAATTTTTTAGGAGATACTATTAAATGAGTGGAGATAGGCAACGCAAGGATTTGCAAGATAAAGTTTGGGCACTACAAAGCGCGTATGAGGCTCGGTAGATGGGGCTTTAAGCAATGCATCAAAAGTAAATTTGTTCCAAGCAGATTTATATAAATTTTTAAATTTAGATCCTGTCGCCGGTTTCGTCGCCCCAAACGGCTACTAGGTTTGAGGCGATATCGATGTGGGAGCAAAATTTGCTTGCACCGAAGTCCGCAGCGCTTATGCCGCCGCTTCTAGGATCGCTTTTAAGTTCGGTAAAATCGTTGATTACTATCACGCAAATCCTTTAAATTTATCAAATTTAACGTACAGTAGGGCGAACCCGCGCTTGCCCTTGCGTTATCGGCGTTAAATTCTATAAAATTTAATGTACGGCATCGGATTTTAAAATTTACTGCCTTTTTTGCACTTTAACTTTCGGAGCGGTTTTTGTGCCTTGCGCTTTTGCCTGCGGATGCTCGATAATGCGGATATTAGCGTTTGAGCGGAGTCTGTCATTGAACTCGGTGATTGCCTTTTTGCGCTCAGAGGTCACGTAGCCTTCGATCGCCTTTTCTTGCACGCTGTCAAAATCAAGCGTACGAAGCCCTTTTTTGTCGTTTACATAAAACATCTCATATCCGTTGCGCGTAGGGATGATCGGCGAAAATTTGCCCTGCTCAACGTTTGTGACGATATATTTGAGCCCCTCATCCATTTGATTGGCCTTGAGGGTGCCCTTCATCACATACACGTCGCTCGGACGGAGCTTCGGATTTGCGCGGATCTTATCGAGCGGAGCTTGCGATTTTGCGATATAGCGGGTGAGCGTGATGCTGTCGAAAGTCGTGAATAATGAACTATTTTGGCTATAGAATTTTTTGACATTTTCAGGGGTCGTGCGGTGCTGTACGTCTGCGAATATCGAGCCATAGAGCTTTTCTTCAAGCAGTGTGCGGCGGACATTTGCTTTAAAGTCATCGTAGTTCATGCCTTGCTTTTGCACAGCGGTTTTGAGTTGGTCTAAGCTAAGCTTATTTTGATCGGCGATCGCTTTGAGTCTCGCATCGATCTCCGCGTCATTTACCGCGATGCCGCGGCGTTTAATCTCGGATTGTTGAAGCTTTTGCCCGATTAAAATTTCCATCGCGGCTTGCGGCGAAGTGCCCGTTAGTTTTTGAACTTTGGCTAGTTCGTAGCCGGTGATCGGCTCATTATCTACCACGGCGATGACACCGTTTACTACTTCGGCATTTGCACAAACAGCACAGATCATCGCGGAAAAAAGCAGTTTCTTTATCATTTTTAACCTTTATTTAGTCTTTTTGCTTTATAATTACAAGATCGCGATTATAACATTAAATGGTAATTTTTGCAAAGGAATTTTTATGATAGTAACTCGTTTTGCGCCGAGTCCTACGGGATATTTACATATCGGCGGACTTAGAACGGCGCTTTTTAGTTATCTTTACGCTAGAGCAAAAGGCGGTAAATTCCTGCTGCGCATCGAGGATACCGATCTGAAGCGCAATTCGCAGGAGGCTGCTAGGGCGATCGAGGAAGCCTTTAAGTGGTGCAATCTGGACTATGACGGGCAGATCGTGTATCAAAGCTCGCGCTTCGATCTTTATAAACAATACATCCAAAAGCTGCTAGATGAGGGCAAGGCATACAAATGCTATATGAGTAAGGACGAGCTGGATGAGCTGCGCGCGCAGCAGGAAGCTCGCAAAGAGCGCCCGCGCTACGATAACCGCTATCGCGACTTTACCGGCACGCCGCCTGCTGGGATCGAGCCTGTAGTGCGTATAAAAGCCCCGCTTAGCGGCACGATAGAATTTAGTGACGGCATCAAGGGCGAGATAAAATTTAATGCCGCCGATATTTTGGACGATTTCATCATCGCGCGTTCCGACGGCACGCCTACGTACAACTTCACGGTCGTGATCGACGACGCGCTGATGGGCGTCACGGACGTGATCCGCGGCGACGATCATCTAAGCAACACCCCAAAGCAGATCGTGCTGTATAACGCGCTGGGCTTTAAAATCCCGAAATTTTACCACGTCGCGATGATTAACGGCGCCGACGGTAGCAAACTAAGCAAACGTCACGGCGCTACCGACGTGATGGAGTACAAGCGCATGGGCTATCTACCGCAAGCTTTGCTAAATTTCTTAGTACGTCTGGGCTGGAGCCACGGGGATGATGAAATTTTTAGCATGGAGGAGATGAAGCGATACTTTGATCCTAACCATATCAGCAAGAGCGCTAGCACTTTCAACCAAACCAAGCTTGAGTGGCTCAATGCGCATTATATTAAAAGTTCAAGCGACGACGAGCTTGCCACGCAGCTTGTGGAATTCGGCGTCGATATCCGCTCGCACGCGAAAAAACATCTCATCGCGCAGCAGTACAAACAGCGCGCAAAGACGCTAGTGGAGATGGCTGAGGGCATTAAAATTCTTCTAAATCGCCCGAGCTGCTACGACGAGAAGGCGTATAAGAAATTTGTAACCGAAAGTTCGCTAAGCTTACTCGCAAAATTTGCGGATACTCTAAGCGCAAATTTAAATGCAAAGGAGTGCGAGGAAAGGACGATGGAGTTTTTGGACGCAAACGGCGCCAAGCTGAAAGACCTGGCTCAGCCTCTGCGCGTTGCGATCACGGGAGGAAGCGTTAGTCCGTCGATTTTTGAAATTTGTGAAATTTTAGGAAGCGACGAAGTTAAAACGAGAATTTCAAATTTAATCAAAAAAGGATTATAAAATGGCTAAAGTAAACGTTGAAGCGGCTTTGAAGTACCACATAGGTGGTAAAATCGGAACGAATGTAAAAACACCATGTGCTACGGCGGAGGATTTGGCGCTTGCATATACGCCGGGCGTCGCGGAACCTTGTAAGGTGATCGAGAATGATCACGAAGCCGCATTTAAATACACTAATAAAGCCAATCTCGTAGCCGTCATCACCAACGGCACGGCAGTTTTAGGACTCGGAGATATCGGCGCTATCGCCGGAAAGCCCGTAATGGAGGGCAAGGCGGTTTTATTTAAAAAATTTGCGGGCGTAGATGCGTTTGATATCGAGATCGACGAGAAGGATCCAAAAAAGATAATTGAAATTTGCAAAGCGCTTGCGCCTACGTTCGGCGGTATAAATTTAGAGGATATCAAAGCTCCCGAGTGCTTCGAGATCGAGCGCGAGCTGCAAAAAGTCGTCGATATTCCCGTCATGCACGACGATCAACACGGCACCGCGATGATTACAGGCGCAGGGCTAATCAATGCAGCCCTCATCAGCGGCAAAAAGATCGAGGATATGAAGATCGTAGTTAGCGGCTCGGGCGCTGCTGGCATAGCGTGCGCAAAGATGTATCGTAATTTAGGCGCCAAACATATCATAATGCTCGATTCCAAAGGGGTGATCCACAAGGGCCGCACCGATCTTACCGAGCAAAAGAAAGAATTTGCCCTAGACACTGCAGATCGCACGCTAGAGGATGCGATGAAAGGCGCGGATATGTTTTTAGGACTTAGTAAGCCGGGCGTTTTAACCAAAGAGATGGTAAAGACTATGGCGCCGCATCCAATCATTTTTGCGCTTGCAAATCCGGTACCCGAAATTTATCCAAGCGAGGTCGAGGAAGTACGAAACGACGCGATCGTAGGTACGGGCAGAAGCGACTTTGCAAATCAGATCAATAACGTTTTGGGCTTTCCGTATATATTCCGCGGCGCGCTTGACGTAAGAGCCAAAAAGATCACCGAAAATATGAAGATTGCGGCCGCTCGCGCGATGGCGGATCTTGCTCGCGAAGAGGTTCCTGCAGAAATCCGCAAGATGCTGGGCAAGGATAACTTAAAATTCGGCAAAGACTACGTGATCCCAAATCCTTTTGATCCGCGCGTATTTGCCGTGATCTCGACGGCGGTCGCAAAAGCTGCGGTGGATGACGGCGTCGCTCGCGTCAAAGGCTTCGACGCTGCGGCTTATAAAAAGAGCCTGGAAGCAAAAAAGATATGATTTCTTGCTCCTGCACGAGGCGAGATTAAATTTTAAGAGGCGTAAATGAAAGATTTGGCTTTACTTACCGATTTTTATCAGCTTAGTATGATGCAGGGCTATTTTTTAACAAAGCCCGATCAGACAGCGGTTTTTGACGTTTTTTATCGTAAAAACCCAAGCGGCGGCGGTTACGTGATATTTTGCGGCTTAAACGAGGTTGTGGATTATATCGAAAACTTAAAATTTAGCGACGACGACATCGCATATCTAAAAAGTCTAAATTTCTTTAAGCCTGAATTTTTGGAATTTCTAAGAGGCTTTAAATTTAGCGGCGAAATTTACGCCATGGATGAGGGGCAGATCGTATTTCCGCACGAGCCGCTAATTCGCGTCAAGGCAAATATCATGGAGGCGCAGCTCATCGAGACTGCGATCTTAAATACTATAAATTTTCAAACTCTAATCGCCACGAAAAGCTCGCGCATCAATTTTAGCGCTAAGGGTGATTCGGTGATGGAGTTTGGCTTGCGCCGCGCTCAGGGGCGAAGTGCGGGCATCTACGGCGCAAAAGCTGCGATTATAGGGGGCTGCAGTGCCACGTCAAACGTGCTCGCCGCAAAGAAATTCGGCGTGCCCGCGATCGGCACCCACTCGCACTCTTGGATTCAGAGCTTTGATAGCGAGCTGGAGGCGTTTCGCGCCTACGCTAAAATTTATCCGAACAGCACGCTTTTGCTCGTCGATACCTACGATACTCTCGCAAGCGGCGTGCCGAATGCGATCAAGGTTTTTGAGGAGCTGCGCGCAAGCGGTTATGAGCCGCTTGGAATCCGCATCGATTCGGGCGATCTGGAGTATCTGACCAAGCAGGCGCGTAAGATGCTCGACGCTGCGGGCTTTGAGAACGCAAAGATCACCGCATCTAACGATCTGGACGAATACGCGATCGATCAACTCAAGCTTTTTGATGCCAAAATTGATAGCTGGGGGATCGGCACGAGGCTCATCACCGGCGGAGATAGTTCGAGTCTAGGTGGTGTGTATAAGCTAAGCGGTATCGAAAAAGATGGCGAGATCGTGGCTAAGATCAAAATTTCAAACGATCCGCGCAAGATCAACAACCCGGGCTATAAGCAGGTCTTTAGGCTCTTCGACAAGGATAACGGCATGGCGCTTGCCGATCTGATCGCGCTTGATGGAGAGAGCATAGACGATAGCGCGCCGCTTGAAATTTTTCACCCTCTTTACACCTACAAGCGTAAAATTTTAACGAATTTCAGCGCGCATAAGCTCTTACGTCCCGTTTTTAAGGAGGGTAAATTCGTAGGCGTGCGCCGCACGGTAAGCGAGATCGCGCGTTTTAGCAAGGAGCAGAAGAGTAAATTTTGGCTCGAGCACCTTCGCAACGTCCATCCGCAAAGCTATAAAGTGGATCTCTCTCAAAAGCTTTGGGATATCCGAAAATCACTCATCAACGAGTGCAACCTAAATTTAAAGGAAAAATATGTTTAAAGTTCTATCGTGCGCCGCTTTGGCGTTAGTTTTGCTAGGATGCGGCTCAAACCAGCTCCGCCAATCCCCGGATAGCGCTATGAATAAGCAAGCACAGAGCGAAAAAACCATAACCAAAGAGAACGCAAAGACCTTCTATTTCGTCGATGAGCAGGGCAAAAAACTATCGCTTAGTTCAAACGACGATTTCAATACCGCCGTGTTAAAGGACGATAGCGGCAAAAGTTACAACCTCAAGCGCGACCGAGCCGCCGACGGCATCTATATGGAGAACAAAGACGGAGTGAGCATCCACTTCAAAAAAGGTGAGGGCATAGTGGAGTTTAGCAAATACAAATCTATCCCGATCACCGAGGTCAAATAAACTTTAAAATTTTTGGTTAAATTCCGATTTAGCGCCGGAATTTAACCTCTTTCCTGCGCTAAATTCGGAGAAAGTCATGTTATTAGGCAAAATCGATTATCTAAATTTGCTCCCTTTTCACGTATTTTTAAAATCCCTTCCGCTGCCGTCTTATGTTAAAAAATCGATAGAATTTAAAAAAGGGGTGCCGAGCAAACTCTGCGTCGATCTTTATAATTGCAGGATAGATGCCGCGGTGATCTCAAGCATCGAAAGCCGCCGCGCAAAATACCGCAAGCTGCCTCTTGGAATCGTCGCAAAGCGCGAGGTGCTAAGCGTGCTCGTTCGCAAAAACTCGGCGCCCAGGCTTGATCCCGCGTCGATGAGCTCAAATATGCTAGCTCGCGTGCTGGATCTTAGCGGCGAGGTGCTAATCGGCGATAATGCTCTAAAGGCGCTGCTTGCGCAGGGCAGGGATAAATTTTACGATTTGGGCGAAATTTGGCAGCAGCGCACGGGCTTGCCCTTTGTTTTCGGGCGGCTGTGCTGCGTGAAAAACGAAAAAGCCTACTCACGCCTGGCGACGAAATTTTTGCGTTCGCGCATTAAAATTCCAAGATATATCCTGCAAAGCTACGCCCTTTCGCGCGGCATAAAAGAGCGCGAAATTTTAAATTATCTGAAATTTATAAGCTATAAAATCGGCGTCCGCGAGGAGCTGGCGCTGAAAAAATTTATCGCTAAAGCCAAAAAATTAAAATTTAATCCGGTTCAAAAGGAGGAACTATGAAATCTTACATCGACGGCTTGCTGCTAAATTTAAAGCGCGCCAATCCCGGTCAGGAGGTCTTTATCCAGGCATCGACCGAGATTTTATACTCGCTCATACCGCTTCTAAAGCGCGACGAGCGATACGTGAAAAATAAAATTTTAGAGCGTATTTTGGCGCCCGAGCGCACGATGATGTTTCGCGTCGTCTATATGAGCGACGGCGGCGAGCCCTGCGTGCATACTGGATATCGCATAGAGTTCAACTCCGCTCTGGGCCCTTACAAAGGCGGTCTGCGCTTTCATCCGAGCGTAAATTTGGGCGTTTTAAAATTTTTAGGGTTTGAGCAAATTTTTAAAAATTCCCTCACGGGCCTTAATATCGGCGGCGCAAAAGGCGGCGCGAATTTCGATCCCAAGGGCAAGAGCGACGGCGAGATTATGAGATTTTGTCAAGCTTTTATGTTAGAACTTCACCGCCTAATCAGCTCCAATACCGACGTGCCCGCGGGCGACATCGGCGTGGGCGGTCGCGAGATCGGCTATATGTACGGCGCGTATAAAAAGCTCACCCGCAGATTCGACGGCGCGCTTACGGGCAAAGGGCTAAGCTGGGGAGGCAGCCTCGCGCGCACCGAGGCTACGGGCTACGGATCGGTTTATTTTGCAAACGAGATGCTAGCTACCAGGGGCGATTCGCTGCACGGTAAAATTTGCACGATCTCGGGCGCCGGCAACGTCGCGATCTACACCGCCGAAAAGCTCTATCAGATGCAGGCTAAGCCCGTCACCGTAAGCGATTCCACGGGCTTTATCTATGATGCCGATGGGATAGACGTGGCGCTTCTTAAAAAGCTAAAAGAGCAGCTGCGCGTAGGGCTTTGCGAATATGCCAAGGAGCGTCCTAACGCAAAATTTATCCCAGTTAGCGCCTATCCCGCAGGCCGCAACGGCGTGTGGAGCGTGCCGTGCGACGCGGCATTTCCGAGCGCTACGCAAAATGAGCTTAATCTGCAAGACGTAAAGACTCTCTATGCCAACGGATGTCGCATGGTTTGCGAGGGCGCGAATATGCCAAGCACGCTTGAGGCGATCGATTTTATGCTCGCGCAAAAAGACTTTCTTTTCGGCCCTGCCAAAGCGGCGAATGCTGGCGGCGTGGCTACGAGCGGGCTTGAGATGGCGCAAAACGCGCAGATGGCGTCGTGGAGCTTCGAGGAGGTCGATAGCAAGCTGCGCGAGATCATGCGCCACATATTCCGCACCAGCTACGAGACCTCGAAGGAATTCGGCGCGGAGGGCAATCTCGTGCTAGGCTCAAACATCGCGGGCTTTCGCCGCGTAGCCGATGCGATGCTGGATCAAGGTCTAGTTTAAGCTCAACTCGCTTTATTTTGTCAAAAGCGGCAGCTCGCTTTTAAATTTAAACTCTTTCAATTTACGGCGAGCTTTTTGGCTGCTTTGATAAAATTTTAATCGTTTGCGCCGAGGATATAACCGCTCATCGCTATAATTTGCCTTATGTGCCTTACGCTGGCATCGTGTGCGCTGCGTAAATTTAAATAGCACCAAGCAGTGCGATTTTAAAATTTTAGCTCGTCGTAGCGCTGCTTTTAAAATTTAGCCTCGAATCCGCTTTTAAATTTAGCCTAAATTTTATCTTAAATCGTCCACGCAGCGCGTAAATTTACACCGCGCGAGCCTAGCGTTTACCGCAGTTCGGCATAATGGCGCAAATTTTATCCAAAGGTTGCAATATGAAAAAATTTATGATTTTGCTCGCCGCTGCGTCGCTGTCGCTTGCACATGCGGACGTAACGGATATCCTAAAGCAGGGCGCGGACGTGCTCGGTGCGACTCAGAGCGGAAACTACAAAGACCTGCTTGCCTCGGCTACGAATCGCGCCGTAGCCGAGCTCGCCAAGGGCTACATCCACAGCAAGACCGCTAAAGTCGAGCTTCCTCCTTCGCTGAAGGCGGCTGCGAAGCTTGCGAGAAAGGTAGGCGGCGATAAATGGGAACGCGAGCTCGTCGTGAGTATGAACGATGCCGCTACCAAGGCGGTGAGCGGTGCGAGCAAGATATTTTTGCAAGATCTGAAATCTATGAGCGATGCCGACGTTAAAAAGCTCATCGGCGGCGGCGACACCGCGCTTAGCGAGTATTTACAGGGCAAATCGGGCGCGAAGCTGCGGGCGGTTTTTAGGCCGATTGTAAGCGATATGATGAGCAAAAACAGCTTCGCGACGGCGTATAATGGGCTAAATTCCTTCGCGCAAAATAAGATCGCCGGCAATGAAGCGGTGCAAAACATCGCGCGCGGGCTGGGTGCGAGCGAGTATCTGCCTAAGCAGGGCGAGGATCTGAATGATTACATAACGCAAAAGACGCTGGACGGGCTATTTGCGGTGATGAGGGAAAAAGAAAGCGCGCTTCGCAGCAGCGCCGTCGGCAAAGGTGCGGGGATTTTGGGTAAGGTGCTTAAATAAAGCTTGCGGCGAGACTTTGGCGTAAATTTCGTCGTATAGCTGCTTATAATTGCTTTGCGCCGCCGGTTTGAGTAGCTTAAAGCCTGCGCGCGAAGTTGCCCGCTCGCGCGAGCAGCTGCTTGAGTCAAAGTAGGCGCGCGGCGGAATTTAGAGGTTCGTTTGTCGCGCGTTTTCGCGCGATCGATTTTATACGATAATCTTGTACGGAGTTTAGTCTGCGAAATTAGAAACTGTAAAATTTAGAAATTTAGCAAGACGTAAAGGATTTGAAATTTTAAAATTTCACGCGGAGTTTTAGAATTTCATGCGGTGTTTAGATGCGCGCATAAATTAGCGCCTATATCTGAAATTTTGCAAAGCGGCGAAGTATCGGGATAGCAGAGCGGTAACAGATAAGCGCGTAAAAGTAAAGCAAGAAAGCTATCTTGTAAATTTCATCTCTCTATTGTTCCGCAAAAACCGGTTTACTCATTAGTCCTATTATTTTCCGATTCCATTTTTCTTAATTCTTTAAGCGCTCTATTATAGACATTGGCTTGCTTGCAAACTCTACCTTCAGCAGCAATATATCTTACTAAATTTATATCATTTGTATCGATTGCTATCAATAATCTACCCATAAGCCTTTCCTCTACAAAAAACGTATAATCGCACTTTGCACACAAAGTACTTTCATAAATTATAAATAATAACAAAATTACTACGGCGTAAATTATAAATTTTAATGCTTTAACCATATTTTCTCCTTGTGTGTATTCTTGCCTGTATATATTGATAATGTCGATTGGCGAGGCAATTATATCACTTCTTATTTTTAAATTTTAATCTCTTTCGCTTTATTTTTATAAAATTTTCCAACTCTTTATCGGTAAAATTTAAAATTTCTTTTCGGTTTTGTAAATTTACATAAGTGTGCCTTATATCGCAGCATCTATAAAAAATATATTTCCAATTTTTAATTAGCCAGTCTGCCTCTATCATATTTTTATCTGTTTTAAACAAAGACGGCAGAACCCATAAGCCTGCTTTGTAGCCGCTAATTACGACCAATTTTATAAAATTTACTCCATCATCGTCTTTTGCTTTTACTACGATAAAGCTTACATTTTTCTCATATGGATAGCTGGATTTTCTACACTCGATAATATCTCCAACCTCGATCTTTCCGCGAAATTTTAAGAGAGGAATGCTAAATTTTTTCATTAGATTTCTCTTTATGCGTCTATTGCGTCCGAATTTATCCCTAGGTTTTGTCAGTCTGAAACCGGGGATTGTTTCGTCGCAGTCTTCTTTGTAATCTTTCAGTTCATCGCTACTAAGGTAATTATCGGAGCATATAAATACCTCCTGGGGGCTCGCATTGATGCCGAAATTTGCTAAATTACGAATCAATTGCTCCTTATCCACGACAAACCCCGCTTTGCTTGATAGCATCTCGCTAGGAAGCTCAAAATATCTGGTATTTTTTAAATTTAAAAGGCAAGGATTTTCTGTCCAGAAACAGCGCTCATCGCAGACCATAAGCTCATCGTCGTTAAATTTTATAATATCGCCTCTTTGTAAATCATTGTCGAAGGTTGATATTGGTAAGATGGTCATTTAAAGTCCTTTTTTGCTTGCTAGATTAAACATGTTCATAATAAATTTTCGTTATTTGTAATCGCTAAATTACACCTCGATAACCACATCCTTATACTTTTCATAAAGCCTCGGCTTTAAAATTTTATCACGATACTCTTTGCCCGCATTAGTCATACATATCCAATGGCTAAATCTGCTCCATGTGTTAGGGTCTTTCCAAGTTATCTCTGCTTGGGGGAGTTATTTTGTCCTCCTCTAAAAATTTATACCCAAAAAAGAAATTATCTCTAAAATAGATCCACTTCTCATAAAGCGACATACCCAGATCGATCTTGGATAAATTCGTATCGAAGTCAGCCCATTTCTTTCTTAAATTTCCGCGCTCTATGCCGAAGTCTATCATACCCCCTAAAAATAGCTGTCCCATTACTCCGAAGTATTCTCCCGCGTATGTCGGATAGGCTGAAATTTCAGGATTATCTTCGTCCGCTAGCTTATAGTCGCTTTGGATAATCCCATATAGTTCAAACCATTCGTACCAATCAAAGATTTCATATTCAAGGTAATCCAAAATATCTTTTTTCCTGGCACCCGGAATTTTAGCTAATATGCGAACAAACGAATCCATCCAACAATCAAATCCTAAAGCCTTATAAAGTTCTTCATCATAGTTAAAACTCCAATCATCTGGCTCATTCGGTTTCAAAATTTTAAATTTCATAGTATCTCCTTTTTAAATTTAATCGGTTGGCGATATAAAATTTACCTCATCGATCTGTTTAATCGATCTCATATAAACTCGCTAATATAAAAATTATTTGATTCCGAGAGTTTAGGCATACTTTTTAGTATTTCATCTAAATCGGCGCTCTTTATTTCGGCGCAATTTTTTACATCGCCGCAGATGCCGATAAAAACAAGATCATCGCTGTTTTTGCCTATAAATTTACCCTTTGCGTAATAACCGCCTTCAAATCTTTCATAGGCTATATAATATAATATTTACTTTAAAATTTCACTTTGATCCAGCTTGAAATAGGTGCAGAATTTCGCGCCCTCTATATCTTGCGATATGTCGGTGGCGCCCAAGGAGCTTTTTTCATATTTTTTAAGATCTATTTTTCCGATATTGTTTTCATCTCCTTCGCTGATTACTCCAAGCACGCGAAAATTCCTATCTATCTCGCCGTAAATATCAAAAAACAGATAACTGCCCTTAAAGCTTTTATAGGCGAATTCCTTTACGGCGTCCTTAACAATTTCGATATTTGCAAGCGTAACTTCGGTCTTTTTGCAAGATTCGTTTTTTATCTCGACTTCGATCATCTAGGCTCCTTTATTTGTCTTGCTAAATTTTAATCCGTTAGCCATTTTACCACATACTCCAATAATTCCTCTAAATTTTCGGCTCCGCAACTTCCTTTGAGTTCGTTTTCCGTGGCATTGATGAAAAACCAATCCTCGTCATCTCTATCGATATTTATTTTGATCGGCTTTTTCCCGCTCTCGCCATCGATTTTAATCAACCAACCGGGATTATCGACCGTTTCCAGCGTAAGGCCATATTCATGCTCCCATTCTCCGTCGCATTTGGAAGCGTACCAGTTTTGTATGAGTTTTAGATTATTCATTGCTCCTCCTTTAATTTTATAAATTTTAAAATTCTCGATTTGTTAGGCTTTGATATTGCAATTGAAGCAGGGCTTCTTTGCTATTTAAATTTAATCGCTTATTAAAAATTTCTTTTCCACGCCATCTTTATTTATGGTGATTATCTTCGAGTTCGGAATATTTAAAAATTTTATAGCTTTTTCATCCAGTTCGGACAATGGCTCCTCAAGATTAAATTTAGTTTTATAGTAATATAGCGAAAGATCTCTTTTGTTGCCCTGCTCCATAAGTTGCATTATGCACCTATCGTTTGAATCACCGGTTATATGGCGGTTTATCATCATAAACGGCTCGCAGCTCTTATGAAATGGGAAGCGACCGAAGTTAAAAAGATTGCCGACGAGCTCAAATACAAGGACAAAAAACAGAAACAAAATGAATAGTTTGACCATTCTGCCTTTCACAGCGGCGCTCCTAAATTTTGAAATCAAAAATTCGTTTGTGTTTTAAATGCCAGACGGTATTTGCGCTCAAGTCGCGGGTGTGCCCAAGCGCTAGTAGCGGTGGCAGGGCGCAAAATTTACGACGCTATCTCGCCTTTTGCCGCGCCAGCTGCGGCGGATTCGCTTTCGTCCATAATGATGAGCTGTTTTGCACGCTTAATCTTGGCATCGTCGCGAAACGCTGCGCGCACCTTGTCCATGCCGGTGTAAAATTCCTTCATCAAAACAAGGCACAGATACGCGCCGAATTCCGTCGTGTAGATGATCTCGCCCTCGATCCGCACGGCTCCTGCAAGCCTTAGTAGGCTAAGCTCTCTGCCCAGTTCGCGGCGCAAATTTAGATCGTTTGCAGCGTTAAATTTAGCGATGTCGATCTCGCCGTTGAAAAGCTCGGTCAAAAACAGATATTTTGCGCGCTCGGATCTGCTAAAATCGCAAGTGGCGATGACGGTGCTTTCGTTTTTGCGCACCCTGCTTGCGTACTCTTCGAGATTGAACGCATTTACGAGCAGCCTGCCGTCTAGGAAACTAAATGCGCCGCTTCCGATGCCCACGTATTCGTGGTTTGTGCCTACATACTCGTCGTTGATGTTTGATTTTTCGCGAGCAAAGGCCCATGCGTTGCTGCGGTGCCAGCTAGAAAATTCTTTGCAGATGATGGAGTAAAATTCCTCTTCGTGATCTACATTGCTAACGCCGAGGCTTCGCGCTATTTGATCGCGCATCAAAGGCGATTTCATCAGCGGATACAGCGTGATCTGCTCCGGTTTTACCGCTTTTGCCGCTTCGATGTCGCGCAGTAAAATTTCGCGCGTTTGAAACGGAAAGTTAAAGATCAGATCCAGGCTTAAAATCGGTAAAATTCCGACTGCTCGGGATAGCTTTTCTTGCAGAATTTCGCCCGAGCCGAATTTGTCGTAGCGCGACGCTTTGCGTAAAATATCATCATCAAAGCTCTGCACCCCCACGCTTAGGCGGTCTATCAGCCCGCGAAATCGCAGCAAGCTCTCAGGCTCAATGTGGTTGGGATCGCTCTCGCACGAGACCTCTTTGATGCTAAAAAGCGACTTGGCAAGCTCCAGCGTGCGTGCTAGCTCATCCTCGTCGATGAGCGTCGTGCCGCCGCCTACGTAAAGCGTCTCAAAGTCGTAGCCTGCGTCCTTTGTGCGCTGCATCTCGGTGCGTAGCGCGCTAAAATACTCCTTGCACGCACCACGCTCGTAAGCGTATTTATGAAAGGAGCAGTACGGGCAAAACGTGTGGCAGAAGGGCACGTGCATGTAGAGCATATATTTTTTATCAGGATTTGGAATTTTAGCGATATTTTCCTGCGTGATGTCGATTCTAAGGGAGTTGTATAGGGATTTCTGCATAGTTTCGGCGGCGTATTTTTTAGCGAAGCTATGCACCATTTGACTGATAAAATTCATAAAACTTTAACCTTTTTTAAATTTAAAAATTAACTTTTGAAGTTTATCGAAAACTAACTTATAAATTTATCAATAATTTAATAAAAAGCGTAGCGCCGCCATATATATTAGCGTAGGAAGCGCTATCGTAACGAGGGAATTGCGAAATTTAGCATGCACGACAAACGCCATAATTAGGCAAAATAGCAGCATCGTCGTTTGCGGCGCGTCCGCGCTAAAAGCTCGCTCGCCAGAAAAGCTAGGCAGCATCGTCTTAAGCGCATAGATCGTCAAAACGACCATTATCAAAAGGCCCGAGTTTTTTTGCAGATACGATAAGCTTGGACTCGCGGTCTTTTTCTTAAAAAGCAGCAGCGGCAAAAATCGCGTCAAAATCGTAGCGAGCGAGGTCAGAAAGATATAGGGTAAAATTTCCACTACCTGCTCCTTTTTAGGAATTTTCGCAGCCTGCGTCCCGTACGCGAAGGTCGCTCGAAGTATTTACGAAAGAGCAGCAAAACCGCAGTGCCAAAAATCAGAGTACCGAATAAAAAGTATTTTGTAGGAAAGATAAAAAGCCCCGCAAATGCGCAGGCAAATCCTAGCAATAGCACTTTGTATTGCGGATTTGCTTTAAAAACCTCATAGGTTAGCATCGCAAAAAGCGCCGTCAGGCTAAACTCGACTCCGCTAAAATCAAGCTTCAAGCTTGCTCCCAAAACAGCCCCTACGACGACGCCCGCGACCCAGTAGGAATGATTTAAGACCGCGGTTAGATTATAAAGCAGATCAAGCTCTTTTAGCCTTTGCGGCGTTACGAGCTGTTCGCCGCTAAGCTCCTCGGGGCGCAAAAACGCGCGCGCTTTTAGCAGAGCAAAGGTTTCATCCGTAAGGGCATATACGGCGTAAATTTTATGACGCACGAAGCGCAGCTCGTCCAGCAGCGACATCGTGTAGAAAAAATGGCGGAAATTTAGCAAAAACGCCACGACGAAGGTATCTACGAGCGAGGCGTGAGTTACGATGAAGGCGATCAGCACAAACTCCACGCTGCCTGCGTATATAAGCAGCGAGGTTAGCGCCAGCGCCCATACGGGCAGGTCTTGGCTGATGCCGTAGATGCCAAACGCCAGCCCCAGCGGCACGTAGCCCATCATCACGGCGAGGGTGGATCTGAAAATTTCAAATTTACTCATAGCTTTCCTAAATTTAAAAGCGCGATTTTAGCTAAAATTTTATTAAATTTTCAAAGGCGTGCGGGCGAGATCTGTGTCGCCGCTAGCGAGTTTTATGCGGTGATGCGCCGCAAGAAGAGCTGTAAAATTTACTCGCTTCGGCGCCGTAAAATTTTAAAATTTAGCCTGCGTAGAATTTTGCGAAATTTTAAAATTTAAGAGAGCGGATCTTTAAATTTAGCCTAAAATACGTGGCGCAAAAGCACGAATGCAAACGCCGAAAGCAGCGCCGAAACGGGCAGAGTGATGATCCATGCTAGCCCGATCGGCTTCATCAGCGACCAGTTTGTGCTGCGATTTACCAAGCCGATTCCCAAAATCGCGCCTATTAGCACGTGGGTCGAGGAGATCGGAAGCCCCAGCACCGATGCCGCCATGACGACGACGGCGCTTGCGAGCTCGGCGCTAAAGCCCGAGGCTGGGTGGATTTTTGTAAGATTTGTGCCTACGGTGGCGATCACCTCTTTGCCGATGAACCAAAGCCCCGCTATGAGGGCTACTGCGAACATTATCATAATCTGCTGCGGCACGGGAGTGGAAGGATTGATACTATTCGTAGCCATCGTATCGATGATGGCGGCGAACGGACCCACGGCGTTTGCGATGTCGTTGCTGCCGTGAGAAAATGCAAATCCGCTAGCGGTGAGCACCTGCAGCCAGCTAAACATCAAAAACGCAGATTTGTTTAAATTTGAGCGGCGCAGGGTTTTAGCGAAAATAAACATCAAAAGCCAGGTAATTAGCGTCGACATACCGATGATGAGGTAGTTGTAAAAATTCGTAAGCCCGAAATTTAGATTATGCAGCCCCTTAAATATCAGCATCGCAGAGATTACGAAGGCTCCGATACCGGCTACGGCAGGGATCCCGTACTCTAGGGCCTTGTGGGATTTGAGCTTCTCTTTTTTCGCATCAAGCTCGATCACTTTTTTATAATACTCGCTATCAAGCTCGCTTGGGTCGAAATCTGGATCGCGCATCGCGTAGATATCGTGATTTAGCGCCTCTGCGTAGGCGATCTTTTGAATGTCGTCCAGAGTCTCGAAGGTCTTTTTATGCAGCTTGCGGAGGGATTTTTTTTCGCGCTTTATGCGGTCGATCTTTATTTGAGCGTAGCGGTTGTAATCCAAAATGTAATGTTTGATGAGCCAGAAAATTCCAAAGGAGATCACTCCGCCCAAAATCGGCGAGAGTACCCAAGAGATCGCTATTTTGCCGATCTTATCCCACTGCACTAGCCAGAATGCGGAAGTCTCTGCGGTATTAAGCAGCGCTCCGAGAGTAAGTCCCGAACCCACGATACCGCCGATGATAGCGTGCGTAGTAGATACAGGCAAACCCTTTCTACTGGCAAAAAGCAACCATGCCCCCGCCGCAAAAAGCGCGCTCATCATTACATAGATAAAATCCCTAGGATGCACGTCCATTTTGCTAAGATCGATTATGCCGCTGCGGATCGTCGAGGTTACTTCGCCGCCTGCGATTACCGCGCCGCTTGCTTCAAATACCGCCGCGATACAAAGGGCTTGCGCGATGCTAAGAGTGCCGCTTCCGACGCTAGTGCCGAAGGAATTTGCCACGTCGTTTCCGCCGATATTAAAGGCCATAAAGATGCCCAAAAATACCGAAACTAAAAATAGCATTTTATCGCCGCTTCCTATAAAACCGAATCCCCAGATAAGAAAATAGATTGTTACGCCGCAGAATATGCCGTAGAAAATGAGACTTATCTTGCTAGATTTCATAGCTCTCCCTTAAAATCCGCGAAATTTTACCACACGCGCCTTAATCCCCACTAAATCGCACGAGCGAGGTATATTAAATTTTACTTTTAAAAGCGAATTTAGTGGCGCGCGCTAAGCTTTATTAAATCAATACTTCGTTACAATCATCGCTAAATTTAAAACCAAGGTAAAAAATGTCTAGGATACCGATGGAGCACCCGTATTTCGGAATTTTCGTGATGCTTATTTTGGCTTTTTGCATATTTTCTTTGATCGTAAAGCTCTCCTCGGTAGTGGGCTCAAAGCTCGCAGACAGGCGCGACGAGCGGCTAAAGGGCGAAATTTACGAAAGCGGACCCGAGGCCGTCAAACAGCCCAACCGCATGAACTCTCACTTCTTTTTAACGGCGGTACTTTTTATACTTTTCGACGTCGAGATTATCTTTATGTTTCCATGGGCGGTAAATTTTAAAATTTTAGGTGCGTTTGGGCTGGCGGAAATGGTGTTTTTCATCGTACTGCTAGGTGTAGGCTTCATTTACGCATGGAAAAAAGGAGCGCTTGATTGGCAGAGCATAAGATAAACTACGCGCGCGAAAACGGGCTTCCCGTAGTTCTCACCACCGTCGATAAGCTGATTGCGTGGGGCAGAAGTAACTCTTTGTGGGCGATTACGTACGGGCTTGCTTGCTGTGCGATCGAGATGATGGCGGCGGGCGCGGGCAGATTTGACTTTGACCGCTTCGGTACGATATTTCGCGCAAGCGCCAAGCAATCGGATGTGATGATAATCGCAGGCACGCTTAGCAAAAAGCACGCCGAGTTTACGCGCCGCCTATACGACGCGATGCCCGAACCCAAATGGGTCATCAGTATGGGTAGCTGCGCCAATACCGGAGGGATGTTTAATACCTACGCTACGGTGCAGGGCTGCGACCGCATAGTGCCTGTGGATATTTATCTCCCCGGATGCGCGCCGCGCCCCGAGACGCTGCAGTTTGCGCTGATGGTGCTACAAAAAAAGATCCGCACCCAAACTCCGCGCCGCGCGCAGAAAGCAAAAAGGCTGATCTGATGAGAAAGTATAGCCCAAAAAACGATGCGAGCCAGAAAAATTACTATAAAGACAGATTTTTCATCCCCGAGGAGACGCAGAAGCTAGACGCAAGCGCGAGCGATTTCAAAGACGATCTTGACGCGCTTGAAGGCGTTAAAATTTTAAACTCATATGTGGAATTTAACACCCTCGTGCTCTATGTGGAGTCTGCGCAAAATTTAGCGGCGCTGCGTGCGCTTAAGAGCGCGGGATATGAAATTTTATGCGAGCTAAGCGGTGTGGATTTTACCGAGGCTCGCGGCGGCATCGAGGTTTTTTATCAGCTTTTGGATATCAAAAGAGCGCGCCGCGCGCGGCTAAAGTGCTTCGTGCCGAATGAGAGCTTTTTGCAAAGCGCTGCGGGCATCTACAAAAGCGCGAACTGGGCGGAGCGCGAGCTATACGATATGATGGGCGTTTGGATTGAAAATCATCCAAATTTGGCGCGCCTAATAATGCCCGATGATTGGTTCGGACACCCGCTTTTGAAGTCCTATCCGCTGCAAGGAGACGAGTTTGCCAAGTGGTACGAGGTGGATAAAATTTTTGGGGTCGGCGCGCGCGAGCGGATCGGCAAAGAGAACCGAAATTCCGCATTCGTGAACGAAAAAGATACCTTTAACTTTACGCGGCTCTATCACGAGGGTGCTAGAGGCGAGCCGCGCCCGCAAGATAAAATTTTACAAGAATATCAAGAAGAGGGCGGTGTGCGCTTTGTAAAACGCGCTAAACGCGGAATTTACAAGATCATCACAAAGAGAAAATAATGCAAAATCCAAGCAAGCTAAGACCTTTTTTCGAAAACATCGAGTATGAGCGTGAGGGCGCGAATATGATCTTAAATTTCGGTCCGCAGCATCCAAGCGCGCACGGCCAGTTAAAGCTCGTGTTGGAGCTTGACGGCGAGCGTATCGTGCGAGCCCGCCCCGGCGTAGGTTACATGCACCGAGGCATCGAAAAGATGGCCGAAAATATGATCTACGCAGAGTTCGTCCCCGTAACAGACCGCATCGATTACATTGCATCAGGCTCGAACAACTACGGCTTTTGCGCCGCGGTCGAGAAGCTCTGCGGCATCGAAGTGCCGCGCCGCGCGCAGATCATCCGCACGATCTTGCTGGAGCTTAATCGCATCAGCTCGCACCTTCTGTTTTTGGGTACGCACGCGCTTGATATCGGCGCGATGACGGTGTTTCTCTACTGCTTTCGCTCGCGCGAATACATACTTGATCTCATAGAAAAATACTGCGGCGCGCGCCTTACGCACAATAACGTCAAAATCGGCGGCGTATTTTTGGATCTACCTAACGGCTGGCTAGAAGAGATGTTGAAATTTTGCGACGAATTCCCAAGCGACATTAAAGAATTTGAAGATATGCTCGATATGAATAGAATTTGGCTAATGCGAACCGAGGGCGTGGGCGTGATCTCGCACGAAGATGCCCTTAGCTGCGGCTGTAGCGGAGTGACGCTGCGCGCTAGCGGGCATGCGTGGGATATCCGAAAAGAAGAGCCCTATCTCATCTACGAGGAGCTTGATTTCGACGTGCCGTATGCGAGCGAGGGCGACTGCTACGCGCGTTATAAATGCTATATGGCGGAGATGCGAGAGAGCCTTAAAATTTTGCGTCAGTGCGCGAAGCTCTATCCGCTGAGCGATCCGCAAATTTTAGCGATCGATCCCGCTTACGTAAATCCTAGCAAAGAGCAGATCATGACGCAAAACTACTCGCTGATGCAACATTTCGTGTTGGTTACGCAGGGCTTACGCCCGCCCGTGGGCGAAATTTACGCCGCGAGCGAGAGTCCTAAGGGCGAACTTGGATTTTATATCCGCTCGATGGGCGAAAGCCGCCCGTACCGCCTTAAGATCCGCACGCCGAGCTTTTGGCACTGCGCGGTCTATGAAGAAATTTTACCCGGGCAGTATCTTGCCGACGCCGCGGCGATCATCGGCAGCACGAATATCATTTTAGGCGAGGTGGATCGATGAAACGCTACGATTTGAGGCATCTGGGCGATAAATTTTTAAACCGTATGGGCGAGATTTTAAAAAATTCCGCTCACGGCGAGACGATGATCTTTATGTTTGAGATGGGCGATTTCAGCGCGGTTCAAAAGAGCGCCGATCTGGTGGAGGGGTTAAATTCCACGCTTTTAAGCTCGATCCGCTATAACCAAGTCGATTGGATGGTTGTCGCCAAAAAGGGGAGAGGATGAAAATTTTAAATTTCGCGTCGCTGCTTAGCTTGCAAAATCCCGCGCTTGCAGAAGGTTTTAAGAGCGCTGAAATTTTAAGCGTATCGCCGCTGCAAGATCCGCATCTTCCGGGCGAGCTGATAAAATGCGAGATCGGCGCGCAAAGCTTCGTGCTGGCGCTAATCTGCGCTAGTTTTTGCGACGAGCCCTATTTTGCGGATCTGGATCTGGAGTATCTAAGCGGCGAAAGCAGCGTGGGCGAGGAGGAGATCGAGCAGATCGCGGAGTTTCTGCAAAGCGGCTGCGATGCGATTTTGATCGACGATGCGCTTATTAAAACTCATCCCGATGCGGGGAATATCAAAGCTTTTCTGTCTCTCATAGCGGCGAAGTTCGGGGTTAAAATTTTAAGCTTATGCGGCGAGCGAGCTGATTTGGGCGCGCAAGGGCGGGCAAATTTAAGACCCCTTAAAGAGCCTAAGAATTTCGACGGCGCCGTGGTTTTCAAACACGATGCGAACGATAAACTCATCGGCGGAAGGTATTTTTGTATGGTCGCAAAGATCAAGGACGGCGATCGCGTCCGCATCAAAACGCCGCATCTAAATTTAGAAAAAGAATTTATTTTGGATGAGGAGCTAAAGGGCACGATCGCGCTTTTAGGCTCGGGCGGACGGGGCTTTAGCGGCTATAATTTCGAACTCGCAGAAATTTCTAAGGTTTAAAATGGCAAAAATCACGATCGACGGTAAAGCTTGCGAGTGCGACGAGGGCGAGTACATCTTGCAGGTCGCGCGTCGCTGCGGCGTTTTTATCCCTGCGCTTTGTTATCTAAGCGGCGGTACGCCGACGCTTGCATGCAGGCTTTGTATGGTCGAAGCGGACAGCAAGCGCGTCTATAGCTGCAACGCCAAGGCTAAGGACGGCATGGTCGTTTACAGCCGCAGCCCCGAGATCGACGCCGAGCGCGAGGCGATCACGCAGGTTTATTGCATCAACCATCCGATGGCGTGCGGGGTTTGCGATCAAAGCGGCGAATGTGAACTTCAAAATTTAGCCCATTTGATGCGCACAAATGCCCAAAGCTACGCTATCCGCGATACGGCGCGCGAGGTGCAGGATTGGGGATATTTGAGCTATGATCCTAGCCTTTGCATCGTTTGCGAGCGCTGTATCACCGCCGCGAAAGACCGCCTGGGCGTAGATGCGTTTAAGCTCGTTCCGCGCGGCGGAGACGCGCCGAGTAAGGAGCAAAAGGACGCGATGCCCAAAGACGCCTACGCCGTGTGGAACAAACTTCAAAAAAGCCTAATCGCGCGGGTAAATGAAAATGATGATTGCGTAAACTACGGCGAGAGCGCGGCGGTCTGCCCGACGGGAGCTCTGGTAGAGAGCGCGTTTAAATATGTTTCAAACGCTTGGGAGCTGCGCCAAATTCCCGCTTCTAATCCGCACAGCAGCGACTGCGAACTGCTTTATTACGAGGTCAAGCGCCGCGGCATAGGCGAGCCGCGTGAAAGAATTTATCGCGTTAGTAGCGACATAAACTTTAGCGTCCTGCATGCAGGAGCGCGCTTCGGCTGGGATTTTTCAAACGAGCGGGCGAGCAAAAACGATGCGGTTTTTAACCGCATCGTGCGCGACATCGAGGACGGCGAGATTAAAAATATCAAATTTAATAGCTTCATCACCAACGAAGAAGCGCAGATTTTAGAGCTTTTGCGGCAAAAATTTAAGCTCGCTCTGATTAACGATGAAGCGCTTGCGTATCAAAAATTTCTGCGCGAATTTTCTAAACTTAGCGGCACGAAATTTTATAATGCGGATTCGCAGACGGTTAAAAACAGCGATTTTATCGTAGTTTGCGGCACGTTTTTACGCAGCGACGCTCCAAATATGGGCTATGCGGTAAATAGCGCCTGCAAGTTAAATAAGGCAAGCGGGATCTATTTTCATCCGTTTTGCGACGAGGGCATTAAGGGCTTTGGTAAAAATTTCATCCATCAGCCGCACGCCGCGGGCTTGGAGGCACAGATCCTGCTTTGGATCTTGCAAAAGTTCGGGCGCAATCTGCCTGAGTGGCTGGATGCGAAACTCGCGGCGGAATTTAAAATTTCGCGCGCCGCGGCGAAGCAAAATTTAGACGAGAAACCCGCAGATTCGCAAAATTCCAAGAATTCTACGGAGGCTAATGGCGCCGAGAATGTTGCGAGTGAGAGCGGTGCCAAAAATTCCGCAAGCGCGGACGGTGGCACTGAAAATCCCGCAAAAAATTCCGCGCAGAATTCCGAAAATGTTACGGAAAGTAAAATTTCAAATTTTGCCCGCACGCTCGGGCTGGACGAGCAGAAAGTGGATGATCTTTTGGCTAAAAAGGAGAGTTTTTCGCTCATCATCGGCGAGGATTTTATCCGCACGCCAAATAGCGCCACGCTCGCGCGCCTAGCGGGCTTGGTGCAGCGCTACACGCCATTTAAGGTGCTATTGGTGCCGCCGCGCACGAACAGTCTGGGCGTCGCGCTCATCTGCGAGCTTAGCGCGCAAGAAAATGCGGGCGAGACGCTAGGCTACAACGAAGCGGGCGATATAAGCTTCGGCGTGCTGGAAGCGGATCTGGACGCGCCTAGCTTGGTGCAGCAGGAGGGCACGTTTACGAACTACGACAAGCGCGTAGTGCCTACGAATGCGGCGCTTGATTACGGCGGATACGAGCTAAACGACATCGCCTGTGCGCTGGGAGTTTGCGCGGAGCATGCGATCAGTTATACGTCAAACTTGGGCGCGGATTTTGAGCAGGTTAAATTTGACGATTTAGAAAATTTTTACGACAACGGCGGCGCAAATCACCGCGGATATGAGCTGCGAAATGAGGAGTTTGTCGCTAGCGAGGAGGAGTTTGAAATTTCTCCTTCCGCGCCGCTTAGAGCAGGCGAGGGCGAAATTTTAATCTATGAGGCGAATCCGCTGCATCAATTCAATAAATTTAGCGGCGCAAGCAGCGCTCTGGGCGAAGCGGGCGCACTGTATCTAAACCCTAGCATCGCCGAAGCTCTGGGCGTAAGCGCGGGCGATGTCGTTAAAATTTACCAAGCAGACGATGCGGGCCATAGTGAAAAAACTAGCGGCGCGGGCAAAACGGGCGCTGCTGATAATGAAAGCGACAAGGACGGCGCTAGCCATGTAAAAAAAGCGGATCGTGCAAGGGGTGCTCGCAAAGCCGATGCCGCCGGTAATGAAAATGGAGAAAGCGGCGCAACTGGGCTCGTAAGCTTAAAGCGCGAAATCGTCGCTAGCGTAAAGATCGATAGGGGCTTTAGCGGCGCGTATCTGCCGTATTTTGATGAGAAATTAGGCGGCAAGATATTTTTCAAAACCTCACGCTACGCAAGCGTAAAAATCGAGAAAATTTCAAATTCTAAAGGAGAGGGCAGATGAGCGATAGTGCATTTTATTTCGTAGCCACCGTCTTAAAGGCGCTCGTGATTTTAGCCGTCATCGCGCTGCTCTCGGGGCTTGCGACCTATGCCGAGCGCAAGGTACTTGCCTTTATGCAGCGCAGGATCGGGCCCTCTATGGTCGGGCCTGCGGGACTTTTGCAGGTGGGCGCGGATATGATAAAGCTTTTTACAAAAGAGGATGCGATCCCTGCGCGGGCAAATAAGTTTCTTTTTAAGATCGCGCCGATCATATCGGCTACGGGAGCTTTCGTGGCGCTTTCGGTAGTGCCGCTGCTGCCTGAGTTTACTATCGGCGGGCGGACGATACAGCCGATTTTAAGCGATATAAATGTGGGAATTTTGTTCCTATTCGGAGCTAGTGGCACCTGCGTTTACGGACTGCTGATCGGAGGGCTTGCGAGCTACAATAAATGGGGCACGATAGGCGCGTTTCGCGCGTTTTTGCAGATAACCTGCTTTGAGGTGATAAACGGGCTTAGCCTGATCCCTATCGTGATGATCACGGGCTCGCTCTCGCTTATAGACATCGTAAGCGCGCAAAGCGGTGGTATTGATAAGTGGTTTATCTGGAAAGAGCCCGTCTGCTTCGCGCTATTTCTGATCGCCGCCTTCGTAGAGTGCAACCGCACGCCGCTGTGCCTTACCGAAAACGAAACCGAGATCGTAGCGGGTGCGGGGACGGCGTATTCTGGCATGCGCTGGGGTATGTTTTTTATCGGCGAATACGCCAATATCATAACCTACTCCGTCGTTACGACGCTACTGTTTTTGGGCGGATTTAACGCGTTTTGGTTTATCCCCGGCGGCATTATGATGGTATTAAAATCAAGCCTCGTGTTTTTCTGCTTTCTATGGGCGCGCGCGGCGTGGCCGCATCTGCGCCCCGATCAGCTGATGGGGCTTTGTTGGAAAGTCTGCATGCCGTTAGCTCTTGCTTGCGTGCTAATTACCGCGCTAGTGATCGTTTAAGGAGGGTGTGATGGCAAGATACGTCCAGATCGATAAACGAGCCCCTATTAAATCCGGCGGCGATAAGTTTCGTAGATTCCTCTCCCGCACCTTTAACGGCGAGCTTTTCGTGGGGCTGTGGGTGGTGCTAAAAAATATGTTTAAGCGCGGCGGCTCGCACACGCTTCGATATCCTATGGAAAAATTTGTCATGCCGCCTAGATACCGCGGGGTGCATAAGCTCATGCGCTTGCTTGAAAGCGGCAGCGAACGCTGCATCGGATGCGGTTTGTGCGAGAAGATCTGCGTGGCGAACTGCATCGCGATGGAGACAAGCCTCGGTAGCGACGGTCGCAAAAAGGTAGATAACTACTCGATAAATTTAGGGCGCTGCGTCTATTGCGGGCTCTGCACGGACGTCTGCCCCGAGATCGCTATCGTGCACGGCTGTGAATACGAGCTTGCGAGCGAACAGCGCGCGTATTACGGCTTTAAAGAGGATCTTTTAATTCGCGGCGAAAATTTATGCTTAAACGGCGCGGCGCAGGAGTTTGCAGGCTACGGCAGCCTAGATGAAAACGCAGGCGCGCGGATCAAGGTGACGCCGAACGCTTATATAAAAAGCGACGCCGCAAGCGACGAGCCAAGCTTAAAGAGCGCGGATTTAAATTTAAAAAGCGCCGCGGAAAGCTCTAAAAAAGAGGGTGCCTCTAGCGATAAAATTCTATTTTCAAAGGACGCAGGCTTAAGCGGCGAAATTTTAGCCGAGCGACAAGACGCCAAGCGGGCAAGCTTAAAGGAAAGCTCCGCCACGGACGCTAAAAATTCTAAAGAAAATTCTGTTACGGACGCTCGAAATTCTACGCTTGATTCGCAGCAAAATTCCAAAGAAAATTCTGCTTCGCAAAGCGCCGAAGATTCCGCTATGGATAGTAAAAATTTGGCGGAAAATTCTAAAGAGAGCTCCGCCGTTCAAAGTAAAAATTTTAAAGAGAATTCGGTTGTGCCGCACGTCGAGAATTCCACGGGCGGTCTTGCTACGAACGACGATTCCGGGGAAAATTCTAAAGAAAATTCCGCTATGCAAGACGCGGGGAGTTCCGCCGCGCGAGGTAAAAAATCTAAGGCAAATTCCAAAAAGAATTCCGCCGCGGACGCTGAGAATTCTACGCAAAGCTCCGCGCCGGATTCCGCCGTGCAGGGGGAAGAACAATGATACAAACGCTTGCATTTTATTTTTTCAGCGCGATTTGCCTGGCGCTTTTCGGTATCAGCGTTTTTAGCAAAAACGTCCTTTACGCCCTTAGCGCGCTGGCCGGCGGCATGGTCTTTATGAGCGGATTTTTCTTTTTGCTGGATGCGGAGTTTTTGGGCGTAGTGCAGATCATAGTCTACACTGGCGCCGTGATCGTGCTTTACGGCTTTGCGCTGATGTTTTTGGGCGCGGATAAAAACGTAAGCGAGCCGAAAAAGGGGGCAAGGCTATTTTTTGCGCTTAGCGGCGTGATTGCATTTTTGCTCGTGATTATCGTGCTCGGCGCGGTGGTCGCAAACAACGTAGAAACGCTTAAAATTTTAAACACCGACGATACCGAGGCGCTTGGGATGATTATCTTTACGAAATATCTGGCGATTTTCGAGCTTGCCGCCGTGATGCTGCTCGTGGCGATGATCTGCGCTATCGTGCTTGCGCATAAGCAGATGGACGCGAGCCTGACATACGAAGAGAGCGAGGGGTAAAATGGGTCTAAATCACTATCTGATCGTCGCTGCGATGATGTTTGGGCTCGGGCTTGCGGGTATGATGAAGCGAAGAAATTTGATCATGCTCTTTTTTTCGAGCGAAATTTTATTAAACGCCGCAAATTTAGCCCTCGTCGCCGTGGCGAAATTTTACGACAACATAAACGGCGAAATTTTTGCGCTTTTCATCGTCGCGATCGCCGCGAGCGAGATGGCCGTGGGGCTTGGGCTGCTCATCTTGTGGTATAAGAAAACGGGCAGCATCGAACTTGACAGCTTCGTAAATTTTAAAAATCCTTCTAAGGACGGGCCGGATGCTTGATACCGTTTTTGTATGGCTTTTAATCGCCCTTTTTGCACCGCTTGCCTCGGCGATCTTCGCAGGCGTTTTCATTCGCGCCAAAGATAAGATGTTTATTGGCGTAGTCTGCTCAGCGCTGGTGATTTTAAGTACTATCGCATCGCTTGCTTTGATGGAGCTCGTCTCTGACAACCGCCTAATCAGCGTAAGCTTAGCCGATTTCATAAGCACCGGATTTTTGGACGCAAAATTTAGCTTTCTCATAGATAGTGTAAGTGCGGTGATGATGGTAGTCGTAGGCATCGTTTCCAGCGTCGTGCACGTGTATTCGATCTACTATATGTGGGATGATGAAAACTTCGCTAAATTTTTCAGCTTCCTGGGGCTTTTCGTTTTTTCGATGCTGGTTTTGGTAACGAGCGATAATTTTTTAGGACTTTTCATCGGCTGGGAGGGGGTCGGACTCTGCTCGTGGCTGCTAATAGGCTTTTGGTATGATAGGAGCAATTACAGCTGGTGCGCCAATGAAGCTTTCATAATGAACCGCATCGCAGATCTTGGGATGTTGCTTGGAATTTTTCTAATATATTTAAATTTCGGCTCGTTGCGCTACGAGGTAGTATTTGCGAACGCGGCGGGCTTGGAGCCTGAAATTTTAACTCTGATCGCCACGCTTTTATTTATCGGTGCGATGGGCAAAAGCGCGCAGTTTCCATTCCATACCTGGCTTGCCGACGCGATGGCGGGTCCGACGCCCGTGTCTGCGCTCATTCACGCAGCGACGATGGTTACGGCGGGCGTTTATCTTGTGATCCGCGCAAACGCTATTTTCGCGCTCGCGCCAGAAGTAAGCGGCTTTATCGTTTGCCTAGGCGCTTTCGTGGCGGTTTTTGCGGCGTCGATGGCGCTGATTCATAACGATCTTAAAAAAATCATCGCCTATTCTACGCTCTCGCAGCTTGGCTATATGTTTGTAGCTGCGGGGCTCGGGGCGTATTGGATCGCGCTATTTCATCTAGCGACGCATGCGTTTTTCAAAGCGCTTCTATTTTTGGGCGCAGGCAATGTAATGCACGCGATGAAGGACGATCTAAACATCCAAAATATGGGCGGATTATATAAGTTTATGCGACCTACGGCAATTTTAATGTGTATAGGCTCGCTTGCGCTTTGCGGATTTTATCCGTTCGCGGGCTTTTTCTCAAAAGATAAAATTTTAGAAGCGGCGTGGAGCGCGGACGCGTATTTTATCTGGGCGCTGCTGTTTGCGGGCGCTGCGATGACGACATTTTACAGCGTGCGTCTAATAATGCTCGTGTTTTTCGGCAAGCAAAAATTTACCCACCATCCGCACGAGGCGAAAGGCTTCGCTCTCATCGCGATGGGCGTGTTAGCCGTGCCTGCGGTGATAGCGGGCTTTTTCGAGCACGATTTCGCGGAATTCGTGCTTAGCATACTTCCGGGCTTTAAAGCTTCGATCCCGCACGGCGTAGAGGTAATTTTGATCGCTCTAACGCTAGCGATGATAAGCGCGGTAGCGATCGGAACGATTTGGACATACGGCAAGGGTAAATTTAGCCAAAATTTAAAGAACTGCAAATTTTATAAAATTTTGATCGCGCAGTATTTTATCCCGCGAATTTACGAGCGCGTGATCGTGCGCGGATACGCTAAGCTTAGCGAAATCTGCGCTAAATGCGACGGCGCGATCATAGACGCCAGCGTCGATCTGATCGCTCGCATCGCGGTAAAAAGCGGCGAAGGAGCGGATCGCGTAAGCAATAGCGGAGATTTGAGCGCAAATTTAAGGTGGATGGTTTTGGGATCTTTCATTTTGCTGATTTTGGCGTTTGCGCTGTGAGGTGGGCATGGAATACTTTTTAAGTTTGGTTATATTTTTTCCGGCGGTAGCTGCGGTTTTGGGCTTTTTGATCGACGAAGCGAGCATTAAGACCTACGCCGTTACGATGAGCTTTATAGAGTTCGTGCTCTCGCTTGTTTTGTGGATACTCTACGAGCCGGTGGACGGCATCGCGTTTAGCGTGCTGCACCCTTTCATAAGCGAATACGGCATCAACTACTTCATCGGCGTGGACGGAATTTCGCTGTTTTTAGTGATCCTAAGCACGCTGGTTACATTTTTGGCGCTGCTTAGTCTAAGCATTAAAGAGCGCGCCAAAAATTTAATCATCTGCATTCTGTTTTTAGAGATGACGATGGTGGGCGTTTTCGTGGCGCTGGATGCGATTTTGTTTTACATATTTTGGGAGCTTTCGCTCATTCCGATGCTCTACATCATCGGCGCGTGGGGCAGCGGCAAAAGAATTTACGCTGCCGTGAAATTTTTCATCTACACCTTTCTAGGTTCGATGTTTCTGCTCGTAGGACTCGTAGCGATGAGCTATTTCTATCACGAGGCTACGGGCGAGTATAGCTTTAATATCCTAAACTGGCAGAGCTTGTCGCTACCGCTTAGCACGCAAATTCCTCTGTTTTTGGCATTTTCGGTAGCTTTTGCGATCAAGACGCCTTGCTTTCCTTTTCATACCTGGCTGCCGTACGCGCACGGGCAGGCTCCTACGATAGGCTCGGTTCTGCTTGCCGCGGTGCTTCTTAAGATGGGCACATACGGCTTCGTGCGATTTTCGCTGCCGCTGTTTCCGGATGCGAGCGTCTATTTTAGCGGGATAATGTGCGTCGTAGCGATCGTTATGATCATCTACGCGAGTTTCATCGCCTTTGCGCAAAAGGACATCAAACAGGTAATCGCGTATAGCTCGATCGCGCATATGGGCGTCATAATGCTTGGAATTTTTTCAATGAGCCGCGAAGGAATGAGCGGCGCGGTATTTTTGATGATAAGCCACGGTATCGTAAGCGGAGGGCTCTTTATGCTCGTAGGCTTTTTGTACGACCGCAAGCACACGAAGCTTTTTGGCGAGTTCGGCGGGCTTGCGCGGGTGATGCCGCTTTATGCGTTTTGTTTTTGCGTCGTGCTACTAGGCTCGATAGGCCTTCCGCTTACGATCGGCTTCGTGGGAGAATTCCTAAGCCTTGCGGGGATTTTTAAAATAAGCTTTAGCTACGCGCTTTTGGGCGGACTCGGCATCATAATGGGCGCGATCTATTCGATGAATCTTTATAAAAAGACCTTCTTCGGCGCTCTCGTGCATGATGAGAATAAAAAGCTAAGAGATCTAAACAGAACCGAGCTTTGCTCTATCATCCCGATCTGCGTGTTGGTGGTAGTGCTGGGCGTCGCGCCGAATCTGATGTTAAAGAGCATCGAGCCTAGTGTGACGCAAATCCTTGAGCTGATGTTTAACAAAGCCTCTCAGACCGCGACTCGCGCCTATATGGAAAAAGCAAATTTTAAGGTAAGAAGCGATGCAAAATAATCTTTTAAATTTAGCCTCGATCGCGCCTATGGCGATACTCGGAGGATTTGCCCTGCTGATGCTCGCGGTTTCGCTTTTTGCGCGCACGTTATCGTATAAATTTTACGCCGTCATCACGATACTGGCGCTGGCGCTGGGCTTTGGGCTCGTTTTTGGATACAACAGCGGCATACGCGGGCTTTTCGACGTGATGCTGGTGGACGGAATCGCGACGCTATCGATGCTTATCATGCTCGCAGGCTCGATATTTTTCATATTTCTATCTTTGGGCGCAAGAAGCGCGCACGAGTACCACACGGCGGAGTTTTTCGTGCTGTTTTTATTCGTGCTCGTGGGGTATGAGTTTATGGTCGCGAGCGAAAGCTTAATGATGATCCTCGTTGGGCTTGAGACAGGCTCGCTGGCGCTTTATACGCTAATCGCGCTTCACAACCGCGCCAGATCGGTCGAAGCGGCGCTAAAATACTTCATAATGGGCGCGCTGGCATCGGGCTTTTTCGCATTCGGCGCGGCGATGTTTTTTCTATCGACCGGCTCTATGGAAATTTCAAATATCGCGCAGATCGCCAAGAGTTCAAATTTACAAACCAGCGTCCTACTTTTCGCCGCCTGCTCGTTTATGATCGTCTCGATAGGATTTAAGCTCTCGCTGATCCCGTTTCACACCTGGACGCCCGACGTTTACGAGGGCGCGAGCTCCGCTATGGCGGGCTTTTTGTCCGTCGTGCCCAAGATCGCGGGCTTTGTCGTGGCGATCAGGCTATTTGAAGCGCTGCAAAGCATCGGCGTGCAGTGGCTAAACATCGTGCTCTACGCCGTAGCGGTGCTTACGATGAGCTTAGCGAACCTCATGGCGCTCGTACAGCGCGACGTCAAGCGGATGCTGGCTTTCAGCTCCATTTCGCACGCAGGCTTCGTGCTCTGCGCGATCGTGATCGGCTCGACGCAGGCAAACGCCGCACTTCTCACCTACTGGATCCTATATGCCTCGGCAAATCTCGGCGCGTTTGCCTTCATCTGGTGCGTGCGGCAAAGGCGTGCGCGCTCGTTAAATTTAAAATTTAAAACCCAAAGTCCGGCTTTAAATTTAAACGTAAACGGCGAGGGGAGCGAGAGCTCTATCTCAAACCCAAAGCCCGCTTTTTCGCAAAATCGCGAGCCGAGCTTTGCCGGCAAGTTAAATTTAGGCTCAAGCGGGCAAGATTCAGTCTGCGCCGAGCAAAATTTTAAAACGACCGAGCAAAATTCTAAAGCAGGCGGGTCAAATTTGAAAGCGACTGAGCCCGGCGTGGAAGCGAGCCTTTTCGGCACTAAAACTTGCGAGCCCGGCGCCAAAATTTGCGAGCAAAGCTCCAAGTTCGCGGCTCGCTTCGAGCATCCGTTTGAGAAATTTGACGGTCTGATCCGCACCCATCCGCTCTTTGCGCTATGCGCGGCGATCTTTATGCTCTCGCTTGCGGGCATTCCGCCGTTTAGCGTGTTTTGGGGCAAGATGTATCTGCTAAGCGCAGCGGTCAATTCGGGCTACTTCGCCCTCGCCGTCATCATGGCGGTAAATAGCGCGCTCGCACTGTATTACTATCTGCGCCTCATCGTGCGTATGTTTTTGCACGAGCCGCGAAAGGACGCGGAGCTTGACGGCTCGCTGAGCGCGGTCTCGGTGCAGATAAAATTCGCCGTCGTGATAGCTAGCGTGGCGTGCGTGCTGGCGCCGTTTTTGGTAAAATTCCTAACCGGCGCGGTAAATAATTTCGTCTTTTTAAGCGGGTATTGAGCTAAAATTTTAAGCGCGAATTGAACCCATCGCGCTTTGCTGGCAAGGAGAGATATGTTTTTGGGCGAGCTAAGTGCTGACGCCTACGGTTTTGCGCTGCTTGATGTGCGCGATTTGAGTGAGTTTTTAAAGGAGCGAAAATGCAGAGCAAAAAAGCTTCTAAGCTGCTGGGACGCGCACAAGCAGCTGTTTTATGACGCCGTAAAGGGTGCTAAAGCTTTACCCTTCTACCCGCTTACGGTGCGCAGCTATGAGATCTTCGTTTGCACAGACGGGGATTTTGCGCCGCCTGCGGGCTACGAAGTAGCTTTCAAGCGCGATAGGCTGTATTTCGCCCCGCAAAGCGACTCCGTGATCCTGGCGAGCTTCGATACTTTGCAGTATCGCGCTGGTACGCTAAAAAGCGGCGAACTCGAGCTAGGCTATGAGTGTCAAAGCGGCGCTGCGGGCAAGATGCGAAAATTTAATTCCACGCTCAAGCTTGGCTTGCAAAGCGGCACTTACGAGCTTTGCATCGTTGGGCTAAAAAACAGCTCGCAGCACTTCGAGAAATACGGCTACGCCTTTATTTTCAAGCGCAACGCAAGCGCGGAAAATCAAAATTTTAGTAGGCTTGATAACTATAAATTTAGCTTTAATATTTGCGAAGGTGATTAAATTTAACCTGAGCTTCGCGCCGCACAAGATCTCGGCGCGACCCGCAAAATTTTAAAGACGCGATTCAGCGCGGTAAATTAAATCTAAATTTTACTCCCTTACTACGTTGTTTTTTAGCAAACGCGCAAATTTTGATAAATTTCGATTTTAAATCTCGCGGCGAAGAAATTTTAAAATTTCAGAATATAAGCTTTTGAGCGGCGCTGAAATTTTATCCGCAAACTGCGAGCGGTTGAAGGTGCGCTGGCGCTTTGCAAGCTGTACCGTGTGCAGACTTACGAGCTGCTCGCACTGCGCCCGCGAGATCTGCCCGCGCAAAAGCTGCCCGCACTCCTTTAGCCCGATGCAGCCTAACGCCCTGCACTCCGCGCCGTAGCGAGCGAATAAAAACTCCGCCTCCTCTAAAAGCCCACGCTCAAACATCGCCTTCGTGCGCGCTTCGATGCGCTGCGCAAGCCACTGCTTGGGCGCGTCGATCTCAAAAATTTTAATATCCGAAATGACGGGCAGAGCGGTATTTTCGCGCAGAAATTTACTCGGCGCCTCGCCGCAAAATTTATAGATGCTTAGCCATTTTTTTAACCGAAAACTGTCCGCCGCGCTAAATTTCGCGGCAAATTCCGGATCGATCCGCTGCGCTAGGGCGTAAATTTCATCGTTTGAAATTTCGCTTTTAAAATCGGGAACCTTCGGCGCCAGCCCGCTTAGCATAGCTTTGAGATAAAACCCGCTGCCGCCCGTGATTATCAAAGGCGCGCCGCTACGCCCTGCAAAAGCCCGCGCGTAGGCGTATTCTTTGATAAACTCGCCGACGCTGAAGTATTCGTTTGGATAGATTAAATTTACGCCGAAGTGCCTGATCTCGCGTAGCTCCTCTTCGCTTGGCTTGGCGCTTGCGATGTTGATCTGCCGGTAAATACAGAGCGAATCAAGGCTCAAAATCACGGCGCCGGTCTCGCGCGCGATACTTAGCGCAAGATTGCTTTTGCCGCTTGCTGTGGTGCCGATGATCGCGATCTGCGGGCTTGCGTGCGAGTTTTGATTTTGGCTCAAGGCGTTTCCTTCCGTAAATTTTTCGTTCAAATTATATCAAATTTAGAGCTATTCTTACTTTTTTTTGATACAATGGTGCCCAAAATAAGGGGCAAAATGGCTAAATTTAAAGAAATTTTATCCGACATCAACGAATTAATAGTTTTTAAACACTCGGTTTTTGCGCTGCCGTTTATCTTTACGGCGATGATTACTGCGAGCAAGCTGCAAAACGGCTCGGTATGGTTCGGCTGGAAGTTGCTTTTTTTGGGAATTTTATGCGCGGTAAGCGCGAGAAGCTTCGCAATGGCGCTAAATCGTTACTTGGACGAGGATATCGACCGCGCCAATCCGCGCTGCGCTTCGCGTCCTAGCGTGGACGGACGGATCGGGCGCGGGAATTTACTGCTTTTCATAATCGCGAACGCGGTGGTTTTCATAACGGTTTCGGCGTTTATAAATCCTTTGGCGCTTAAGCTTTCGGTGCCGATTTTAGCGGCATTGGGTGGGTATTCATATTTTAAGCGCTTTAGCGAAACCGCGCATTTAATGCTGGGCTTTTGCTTGGGGCTTGCGCCGATTGCGGGGGCGATCGCCGTTAGCGGCGGAATTCCGCTGTGGTCGGTGCTGCTATGCCTCGGGGTAGTGTTTTGGGTGGGCGGCTTTGACGTGCTGTATTCGCTTCAAGATATGGAATTTGACCGTAGCAACGGGCTTTACAGTATCCCTGCGCTTTATGGCAAGGAAGCTTCGATGTTTATCTCTAAAATTTTTCACGCCGTAGCAGTGCTTTTTTGGCTACTGTTTTGCGCAGCGGCAAATTTAGGCTTTTTTGCCTATTTAGGCGTGGCTGCGTGCGCGACGATCCTGTACTTCGAGCATAGGATCGTACGTAGTGATTTTAGCAAGATTGATCGTGCGTTTTTTACGCTGAATGGCTACTTGGGCATTGCGTTTTTCGCTTTTATTTTTGTAAATTTATTTTAAGGAACCCCTATGGATCTTAACACTCTCATCATTTTAGGACTCTGCGTCGTTATATTTTTGATGTTTTTCGTCATATATTTTAAGGATAAGCAAGCGGATAAAAAATTCGAACGCTTCGATCAGGTGCTGACTGACGCTATGCAGGAAAACTATCTGCTTAAAAAGAAGGTCGAGGAGCTAAAAGAGATGATCGATTCGGGCGGTAAAGTCGCTCCAAATATCGATATAAACGCGATTGCAGACGTGATCGACGAGACGATAGAGCAGAGACTAGATGTAGTGCCTACGATGATCGACGAGCGGGTAGAAAAGCAGATCAGACCGCTACTAGATCAGCTTAAAGAGCTCATCGGCTCGGTAAGAAAATAGCCAGAGCAATATAAAAATAAAATTTTGCAAAATCGCTTTGTTTTTTATATAATCGCCGCAAATTGATATTAAGGCAAAATATGCTAATTGATAAATTTGGACGAACGATCGATTATTTGCGCATTTCGGTTACGCAGCGGTGTAATTTCAGATGCAGATATTGCATGCCTGCTACGCCGTTTAATTGGGTGCCGCGAGAGAATATTTTAAGCTTTGAGGAGATGTTTTTATTCGTCAAAGTTGCGATTGACGGCGGCGTAAAAAAGATCCGTATCACCGGCGGCGAACCGCTGGTGCGAAAGGGGATCGAGGATTTTATAAAGATGATCGCGGATTACGCTCCGGGTATCGATCTTGCGCTTACTACCAACGGATATTATCTCAAAAACTACGCGCGCGCCCTGAAAGACGCCGGGCTAAAGCGAATTAATATGTCGCTTGACTCGCTGCGACCGGAGCGAGCTAAATTTATAGCTCAGCGCGGCGTGCTTTATAACGTCCTGGAGGGCCTTGACGCCGCACTTGAAGCGGGACTAAAAGTCAAGCTAAACACCGTCGCTCTAAAAGGGATCAACGACGACGAGCTTATTTATTTGCTGGAATTTGCCCGCGAGAAGGATTGTCAGATCCGCTTTATAGAATTTATGGAAAACACCCATGCCGGCGATCTTGCGGGATTAAAATCAAATGAAATTTTAGATATTTTAAGGCGTAAATTTATCTTTACCGCTCTGCCGAAATCGCAAAGCTCGCCCGCGTCGCTTTACGCGCTCGGGGACGGCTACACCTTCGGTATCATCGATCCGCACAAGCACGATTTTTGCGAGAGTTGCAACCGCATCAGACTAAGCGCCGAGGGGCTTTTGATCCCGTGTCTTTACTTCGAGGATGCGCTAAGTATCAAAAAGGCGGTCAAAGAGGGCGACATCGCCGCAGCCGCCGAAATTTTGGCTAAAATTTTAGCGAATAAGCCCGAAAAAAATCGCTGGCAAACGGACGCTTCGAATGAAATTTCAAGCCGCGCATTTTACGAGACGGGCGGATGAGGCTCGTAGAGAGCTTTTTAAGTATCCAGGGCGAGGGCAAGTATGCGGGCAGGCTCGCATATTTCTTTCGCTTTGCGGGCTGCAATCTGCGCTGCGAGGGCTTCGGCGGCGAGCGCATTTCGCCAAAGACCGGCGAGATCTTGCGCGGTTGCGATACGATCCGCGCGGTGTTTGCAAACCACTTCGAACACGAAGAAATTTTAAATTTAGCGCAGCTTTTGAATAAAATTCCAAATTTATCAGATCCGTCCTGTTCCGCACCCGTGTGCTCTGCGCTAGGTTTTTGCGACGCCGAGCCTTTTTCTGAAAGCGATACGTTAAATTCCGCCGCCGCGCAAACACTTCTCCGCCCAGGCAAGAGCGCAGAAAATTCTTTAAATTTAACAAGTGAAAATTCTTTAAATTCCGCGGCGAAAAATTCCTCAAATTTAAAGTCGCAAAGCTCCGCCTCGCCGCAGAGCGCTAAGCTTTATCAAAAGCCCATCATCGTTATCACTGGCGGCGAGCCGCTACTGCACTATAAAGAGGTGCTATTTTACGAGTTCGTCTGCGAGCTGCTCGCGTGCAGACACGCGGTGCACTTCGAAACCAACGGCACGATTTTCGTGGATTTTGAAAAATTTCCCGCCTACAAAAGCTGCGTCTTTGCGGTCTCGCCTAAGCTTTCAAACTCCGCCGAGCCGCGCGAACGCAGGTTAAACTTCGCCGCGCTGCGAAGCTTAAAGCAAAACGCAAAAGATAGCTTTTACAAGTTCGTTGTCTCGCCCGAGTTTGACGCGCAGCCCGAGATCAGAGAAATTTTAGCGGCGTGCGAGAGCGAGGTTTATTGCATGCCGCGCGGCACAGATCGTCGCGAGCTGGAAAACGGCGCGCAATTTTGCGTGGATTTTTGCCTAAAAAACGGATATAATTACTCTGATCGCCTGCATATTAGAATTTGGGGCGAGAAGGACGGGGTATGATAATCAGGAAATTATACGAATTCGAAAACGCTCACATCGTGCGCCTGTGCGGCTCGAAGCGGTGCCGCACGAGCATTCACGGCCACTCCTACAGATGCGAAATTTTGCTTAGCTCAAATTTTTTGGATGAAGCGGGGATGGTTTACGACTTTGGCTATATGAAGCTCGGTATCCGCGAGCTTATCGATAGTTTCGATCACGCCACGACGATCTACGCGCGCGATGATGCCAGCTACATCGCGGATCTGAAAAAACACAGCGCGCGCTGGGTGCAGATACCGCTAAATCCGAGCGCGGAACAGTTTTGTAGAATTTTTTTCGTTCTAATCGACCGACTTTTGAGCCTAACTCAGATGCAAAACGGCGAGCGCGAAGTAAAGCTTCACAGCGTCATCGTGCACGAAACGGCCACCGGCTACGCACAGTGCTTCCGTGAGGATGCCTATAACGCGCAGATGGGCGAGATCGCGCTGGATGAGATAGAATTCTCGCCCGCCGTGCGCGAGGAGTGGAGGCAGCCGGAGCTTTGGCAAAAGCTACTGCGCGGCGAAAAAATCATCTATCCAAAGGACTGCTGATGAGAAATTTCTTTAAATTTGGCGCGGGGTTCGTGCGCGTTTTTGCCGCGTGCGCGATCTTTGCCTGCGCGCTTGCCTTGGGCGGTTGCAACGATGAGAAAAAGGACACCTTGCAAAAGCCGCCGGTAGATAGCGAGGTGCCGAAGGACGTGCCTATCGCGCCTAGCGAGCCTAAAGTCGATATAAATGCCGATATGCCGCCTCTTCCGGTGACCGAATAGGACGGAGCGTTGAAAAATCGGCGGCTAAATTTGAAAATTTTTAAAATTTGCGTAGTTTGTATGCGGCGTGCGAGCGCGATTTTAGCGTCATTTTTGTCCGTGCGATCTGCGCAGAGAAATTTTAAATTCTATAAAGCTCTATCTGCGAAATTTCATTCTTGGCGCGAGAGATACGGCGCGAAATCGGGGTTGAACGCGCACGCGGTAAATTTTGGCGCAATAAATAGCTGCGGTCGCTTTGAAGGGTTTTTAAAATTTCAAAGGCGCGGAGCAGGTCTGCTTTATCTCGCGCCGAAAAAATTTGCGTTAAAATTCGGTCGTTTCGGCTCTAGCCGCGTAAAATTTTATCCTGCGAATTTAACCCCCTGGCGGAAGTGATGGATTATCTGTATCAAAGCGCCCTGGGTTTTCATAAATTTTTCGCGCTAGCTGCGGCGATTTTAACGATAATTTATCTGATTTTTACCCAGCTTAAGATCGATGCGGCGGCAGAATTTTGTCCGCGCAAAGAGGCTTTAAATTCCGCCGCCTCCGCGCCGCAAGCTAAAAATTTAAAGCAAAAGAGTAGATCAGGGCTTAGATTTCTTAGGCGCATCAGGCTGTTTTTGCCGATCTATTATGCGACTCTCGCGGCGCTGATAATTAGCGGAAGCGTGATGCTGCCGGTGCTGCGCTTTGATCTGAGCTTTAAAATTTACTTTATGGCGGTCGGATCGCTAGCGATGATCGCGCTTAGCGCGGTATCGTACAAACGGCTGAAAATCGCGTATCTAAGCCAGAATTTTGCGCCGTATCAGCGCAAAATGCGGGTGATTTTGGGGCTAAACTTAGCGATAATTTTGATAGCGAGCGTTATTTGATGGTATATTTTTACGATAAGTTTGCAGGCGAACAGAGCCTGATTTTGCAGAATGATCAGTTTTTGCACCTAAAGGCGAGGCGAGCAAGGGCGGGCGAGCGCATAGACGTGCGAAATCTAAAGGACGGGGCGAGTTATCTATATGAGATCGCCGAAATTTCGCGCAAGGGCGCAGCTCTGAATTTAGTTTTTAAAAGCTCGGTTTTTACGCCGCCACACGATTTTTGCGTCGCTTGGGCGGTCGTCGAGAGCGCCGTGATCGAAAAGAGCCTGCCTGCGCTAAACGAGATGGGCGTCTGGCGGCTTGTTTTGGTCTATGCCGATCTGTCGCAGAAAAACGTGCGGCTCGATCCGCAGAGGATGGAGCGGATTTTGATCAACTCATCTCAACAATGCGGGCGAAATTCCATCATGCAGATCGAGGTTTTGGGCGGCTCGGACGAGCTAGCGCAAAGATATGAAAACGTAAGTCTGATCGATTTTGGCGGCAAGAACATCGACATTTTCGGCGGCGATGAGATCGCCTTCATCGGCCCTGAGGGCGGATTTTCGCTGCGCGAAAGGGAGAAATTTAAAAACGCCTATGCGCTTAATAGCCCCTATATTTTGCGCTCAAACACCGCGCTGATCGCAACTTGCGCGAAGCTGATGTTTTAAGCGCTCGGCAAATTTTAAAATTTAAAAAGATCATGCGCTTTAAAATTTGTAATTTAAAATTTGCTCTGCGCGATCCGCTATGTTTATCTGCGGCTTGACGCGCGACGCGTATTTGCCGCGGCGCATCTTTGCACGCTGTATTTTGCACGCCGCCGCAGGTCGCGGTAAATCAAAATTTTTACCAGCAAATCGGGCTAAATTTTAAAATTTCGCGTCTAAAAAGCATACAAAAAGCATATTTGAGAAGAAAATTCCCCACTTCGCCGAGAGTTTTAAAAAACCCTTTAAATTTGCTTTTTAGATAAAAAAGTTGTATAATCGCAACCTTTTAAAATCATCAAAAAGGATCAAAAATGAAAAAAGATATCCATCCTAACTTTGTCGAAACGACCGTTACCTGCGCTTGCGGCAATACTTTTAAAACGCGCTCGAACAAGGCCGAGATCCGCGTCGATATCTGCTCTAATTGCCATCCGTTTTTCACCGGCAGCGAGAAGATCGTAGATAGCGCGGGCCGCGTCGAGAAATTTAAGCAAAAATACGGAATGAAATAGTTGCTATATCTCATTCCTACGCCGATAGGAAATCTAAGCGATATCTCGAGCCGCGCGCTTGAGGTATTGCAAAGCTGCGAAATCCTAATCTGCGAGGATACGAGGGTTTCAAAAAAACTTCTAAACTTATTATCCGATAAATTTCAAATTTCATTTAAAATTTTACAGTTTTACTCTCTGCACACGCACAATGAAGCGGAGTTTTTCGCGGGCCTTGATCCGGCGCTTTTGCGCGAAAAAGCTTGCGCATACGTAAGCGACGCCGGCATGCCCTGCATCAGCGATCCTGGAATTGCGCTCGTTAAATTTGCGCAACGAAGCGGCGTGCCTTACGAAGTGCTTAGCGGCGCAAACGCTCTGCTACTCGCAGCCGCCGCAAGCGGGCTGGTGCAGAAAGAATTTAGCTTTTTAGGTTTTTTGAATAATGACGGCGCGCAGCGCAAAGCTCAGATCCTAAATTTAATGCAAAGTCCATATCCATGCGTACTTTACGAATCTCCAAAGCGCGTGATAAAGCTAATTGAGCAGATCGCGGGGATCGACGCACAGCGCAAAATTTTTGCGATCAAAGAAGCTACTAAAAAATTTGAAACCAAATTTTTCGGTAGCGCCGCGGAGCTCTTGCTGGAGCTGAAAAGCGCAAATTTAAACGGCGAATGGTGCGTCGTGATTGACGGCGCAGGCGAGAAAAGCTTTGAAAAAATCACGCAAGAAGATATTCTCTCGCTTGAGATCGCGCCGAAAATAAAAGCAAAACTACTCTCAAAAATAAACGGCGAACCCGCCAAAGAAATATATAAAAATTTGATACGCTAAGTCATATTTTAACCGTTTTTCGCTAAAATCCCAAAATGATTATTTACGGCAAGCAGCTGTTTTTGCACCTTTTAAACCGGCATCCGCAGAAATTTATCCGCATCATCCTTGCTAAGGAGTGCGAGAAAGAAATTTTTAAAAAGATCGCCGCGATCGGTGTAAAGATCGAGCGCGCCGATGCGAAAAAAGCTCAAGCCCTCGCTCGCAGCGGCAACCATCAAGGCTTCTTGGCTGAGGTGGAGGAGTTTAGCTTCGGCGATCTAGCTAGCGTCAAAGACGATAAATTCGTGCCGATCCTTTACGGGCTTACCGACGTCGGAAACATCGGCGCGATAATGCGTAGCGCCTATGCTTTGGGCGCGGACAGCGTGATCGTCGTCGCAAATAGTCTAAATATGGCGGGCGTAGTGCGCGCAAGCTCGGGCGCGGCGTATGAGCTAAACGTCGTTAAGGTTACAGACGGACTTAGCGTGTTAAACGAGCTTAAACAAAGCGGCTTTGAAATTTACGCCGCGAGTGCGGACGGGACGAACTTTAAGGAGTTAAAGCTCGGCGCAAAAAACGCACTCGTAATGGGGAACGAAGAAGAGGGGATACCTGCTAGGGCGCTTAAAAAATGCGACTGCGCGGTATCGATAAAGATGCGCGAAGGCTGGGACTCGCTTAACGTAAGCGCGGCATTTGCGATACTATGCGATGGAATTTTAAATGGAAGAAGTAAAAGAGAAGTTAAATAATACGGACGAGCAGGCGGAACAAACCGAGAAGCTGGAGCAAACACAGCAGCCAAAAAATAGCGATCTGGATAAATTAAAATCTATGGATCTGATCGAGATAGCGCGCACGACGCGTATCGACGCGCAAAATTTAGAATACATCATCAACAAAGACTTCGAGAAGCTAGCGAATTTTAACGTTAGGGGCTATATTAAAATTTTAGAGCGCGAGTTCGGGCTGGATCTATCGGACTGGCTTAGCGAGTTTGAGAGCGCCAAAGCGAGCTTCGCGCCCGTTAAAAAGGCTAAAGTCGAGCAGGTTTATGGTCAAAGGGTTAGCCCTAACAAAAGCGGCAGCGGTTGGCTTATGTGGCTGCTTGCGATGGTATTAATCATAGGCGCAATCTTTTATTTCGGACTTTATAAAAGCTTCGGCGAATTTTTGGGCTCGCTTTTATGGGAACAAAACAAAACCACCTACTCGGACGCTCCAATCGTAAATAACACTCAAAAAAAGCTTGAAAACATCGGTATCGACGTCGTTTCGCACAACGCTACAGATGAAAAATTCGCACTAAAATCGGATATTAATGCAGCCGCTGCTGCGGATGAAAATTTAAGCTCGCTAAACGCGCTGGACCGCTCTATTAGGATCGAACGCGCGAGCATTAAGACTGAGGAAAATTCTACCGATGAAAACGCCACGCAAAGCGCGCCCGCACCCAGCAAAGATATCGTGCTTAGCCCGCGCGGTAAGATGTGGATAGGCATTATCGATCTAAAAAGTGGCAAGAAGCGCGAGATGGTCATCAATACCCCTTACGTCGTCGCTTCGCAAGGAGATGAGGAGCTACTAATCTCTACCGGTCACGGGATGTTTGAGCTCGGTAAAGCCGATGGCAACGTAACTTTCAGCGAAAGAAACACTCAAAAATTCCACGTCAAAGATGGCAATATCACTAAAATTTCAGCCGATGAGTTTCTGCGCCTAAACAAGGGCAAAAAGTGGTAAAGCTCTCGCTCGTAGGGCTTTTGCCGCCACCGAGAGTAAAATTTTGGCTTTCTGCGGCGAGTGCGACCTAAATTAAACCTAGGAGCGTAAATTTAAAGAGTTTTAAAATGCGCTGCCTTGGATAAAATTTCAAGTGGTGTATATAAAATTTTAAGCGTTGTGGGCGCCTGAGTGTTAAATTTAAGAGGCGTCGTCCACGGCGCCGTGCAAAACGGCAGCTTTAATCGTTATCGTTTTGATCGGACGTAAATTTAAACAGCGCCGCAAAGGGTCGTGATGCTCTAAATTTAAACAATCAATGCCCCCGCGGTTTTAAAATTTTAGCGAGGTAAAAGTTTAAATTGCTCGAGCAATATAAAAAGCGCCGCCGCATCGACGCTAAGGCTTGAAATTTTAGCCTCCGTGCAGCGCGAGCAGATCGCGGCGTTAAGGCGCAAAATTTTAAATTTAAATAAAGCTTGAAAATTACTTTAAGATAAGAGGTTTGAGATGTTTGACGAAATCCGTTTTTCAAAAATCGAGCGTTTGCCCAATTACGTTTTTGCCGAGGTCAATGCCATAAAAATGGCGGCGCGCAGAGCCGGCGAGGATATAATCGATTTTTCGATGGGCAATCCCGACGGCAGGACGCCGCAGCATATAATCGACAAGCTTTGCGAAAGCGCGCAAAAGGACAAGACGCACGGCTACTCCGTAAGTCAAGGTATCTACAAACTGCGACTTGCGTGCGCGAATTGGTACAAGCGCAAATACGGCGTGATCTTGGACCCAGAAAGTGAGATCGTCGCCGTGATGGGCTCTAAGGAAGGCTTCGTGCATCTAACTAGCGCGATCGTAAATTCGGGTGATGTCGCAGTGGTGCCCGATCCCGCGTATCCGATCCATACTCAAGCCTTCATCATCGCGGGCGGCAACGTCGTTAAAATCCCGCTTGCCTATGATGAGAATTTAAATTTTAACGAGAATAAATTTTTCATCGATCTGCAAAAAACTTTCGACGAGAGCATTCCGCGCCCAAAATACGTCATCGTAAATTTCCCTCATAACCCTACCACCGTCGTCGTACAAAAGAGCTTCTACGAGCGGCTCGTGGCGATGGCGCGACAGGAGCGGTTTTATATCATCAGCGATATCGCTTACGCAGAGATCGCTTTTGAGGGTTACAAAACGCCCTCGATCTTTGAGGTTCAGGGCGCAAAAGACGTCGCAGTCGAGGCATACACTCTCTCTAAAACCTACAACATGGCGGGCTGGCGCGTGGGTTTTGTTAGCGGTAATAAAAAGCTCGTCGCCGCGCTTAAAAAGATCAAATCTTGGTTTGATTACGGCATGTTTACGCCGATACAAGTAGCCGCAACGATCGCGCTAGACGGGCCGCAAGAGTGCGTAGAGGATATCCGCGCGAGCTATGAGAAGCGTAGGAATTTTTTGATCGATGCTTTTGCGGATGCGGGCTGGGTAATCGCTAAACCTAGCGCGTCGATGTTTGCGTGGGCGAAATTGCCGCCAGCGGCGGCTCATCTAAGGAGTATGGAGTTTTCCAAGCAACTTCTTACCAAAGCGCGCGTCGCCGTAAGTCCGGGCGTTGGCTTTGGCGCGGCGGGAGACGATTATGTGCGGATCGCTTTTATCGAAAACGAAAACAGGATCCGCCAGGCCGCTAGAAATATAAAAAAATATTTGAAAGAGATTTGATGAAAGTAGCTATTTTAGGCGTCGGTACCGTAGGTAGCGAAGTTGCAAATATTTTGATAAAAAACAAAGATATCATCCTTGCGCGCGCGGGCGTTAGCATAGAGCCCGTAATCGGGCTCGTGCGCGATACGAGCAAAAAGCGCGACGTGAAAATTCCGCTTAGCAGCGACGCAAAAAGCATTATCGAGCGCGACGACATCGACGTTTTTGTAGAGCTTATGGGCGGGGTAGAAAAGCCCTATGAGATCGTAAGTGAAATTTTAAAGCGCAAAAAGGCGGTCGTTACCGCAAATAAGGCGCTTTTGGCTTATCATCGCTACAAGCTCCAGGCTCTAGCGGGCGATACGCCTTTTGGCTTTGAGGCGAGCGTGGCGGGCGGAATTCCGATCATCAAAACCCTGCGCGAGGGGCTAAGCGCCAATCGTATCGAAAAAATAATCGGCATTGTAAACGGCACGAGCAACTTCATCCTTACGAATATGATGCAAAAAAATGAGAAATTTGAGGACGCGCTAAAGCGAGCTCAAGAGCTCGGTTACGCCGAAGCCGATCCTAGCTTTGACATCGGCGGATTCGACGCGGCGCATAAGCTCTTGATATTAGCTAGCATCGCATACGGCGTGCACGGAGACCCCGAAGATATCCTAATCGAGGGGATCGAGGAGATCACGCAGGAGGATATCTATTTTGCGCGCGAATTTGACTTCATAATCAAGCTGCTTGCGGTAGCTAAGCGCGCGAGCGACAACAAAGTCGAGCTGCGCGTCCATCCTGCGCTCATTTCAAAGGATCAAATGCTCTCAAAAGTCGATGGCGTAATGAACGGCGTGAGCATCTACGGAGACTGCGTCGGCGAGAGTATGTATTACGGACCGGGCGCGGGCGGCAGCGCTACGGCAAGTGCGGTTATAAGCGATCTCATCGATATTGCGCGCGATAACAAAAATCCGATGCTCGGCTATAAAATTTTGCCGAGCGAAAATTTTATGCAAATTTTGCCTAGCGAGCAGATCCGCACGAAGTATTATTTTAGGCTGCGCGTGCGCGACGAGAAAGGCGTACTTGCGAAGCTTACGAACATTATGAGCTTAAACGATCTTTCGATCGACAGCTTTTTGCAAAAGCCTAAGCTCAAAACGGATGAGGAGGTGACGCTGTTTTTCACGACGCATACGTGCTGCGAGAAGGACATAAAGCGCGCCATAAGCGTGATCGGCGGTGAAAATTTCATCACGCAGAAGCCTTTTATGATCAGGATCGAAAGCTAAGTTGAGCTTAAAAGAATACATTTTCGGCTTTGCCTGCGAGGACCGTGCGGCGGAATTTTTACGCGGCGAAGGATTTGAAATTTTAAAACGAAATTTCCGCTGCCGCTTCGGCGAGATCGACATCGTCGCGCGTAAAGACGGTATTTTGCACTTTATAGAGGTGAAGGCTACGAGCGGCGATTATGACGCCGCAGAGCGCGTGACGGGCGCTAAGATGGCTAAAATTTTAAAGGCGGCGGAATTTTATCTGATGAGCTGTGATACGGACGAGCCGTGGCAGATCGACGTCGTGGAAGTTTATCCAAAGCAGATAAAATTTATCGCCAACATATCTTTTTAAATTAGAATTTTTATTATTTATTTAAGATAATAAACTATAATTCGCGGAATTTTAACACAAGGAGAACATTATGGGAAAGTATATAGAGCTTACTTCGGAGAATTTCGACGTTATTAAAGAGGGTGTCGCGCTAGTCGATTTTTGGGCACCTTGGTGCGGGCCGTGCCGTATGATCGCCCCGATCATCGAGGAGCTTGCGAACGATTACGAGGGCAAGGCTAAAATTTGCAAAGTAAATACCGACGAAGCGCAGGATCTTGCGGTGCAATTCGGCGTTCGCTCGATCCCTACGATACTATTTTTCAAAGACGGCGAGCTAAAAGCTCAGCTCATCGGCGCGCAATCTAAGCAGATCATAGCCGACAAGTTAAACTCGCTTCTGTAGATTTTAAAAGGGCGGCTTTCGCCCTTTTTTCTTCCACTCATCGTTTTATTAATTAAATTCGTAAATTTAACGCCTGCGGCTTTACTTAATAAAATAATTAAGGAGAAAAAATGTTAGATTTAGCAATTATCGGCGGCGGTCCTGCGGGGCTAGCGGCAGGGCTTTATGCTACAAGAGGCGGTTTAAAGGACGTCGTGATGTTTGAGATGGGGATGCCCGGCGGGCAGATCACTTCAAGCTCCGAGATGGAAAACTATCCGGGCGTCGCCGCGGTAACCGACGGGATGAGCTTTATGGCGCCTTGGCAGGAGCAGTGCTTCCGCTTTGGCTTAAAGCATGAGATGGTGCGCGTGCTGCGCGTCTCAAAAGACGGCGATGGAAATTTTACGATCTATCTCGAGGGCGATCAAACACGACGCGCGCGTGCCGTTATCGTCGCTACGGGCTCTACTCCGCGCCGCGCGGGGATCGAGGGCGAGGATGAGTTTTTCGGTCGCGGCGTCAGTACCTGCGCGACCTGCGACGGGTTTTTTTACAAGGGCAAAGAGGTTGCCGTCCTCGGCGGCGGCGATACGGCGCTAGAGGAGGCGCTGTATCTGGCTAAAATTTGCTCTAAAGTCTATTTGATTCACCGTCGCGATGAGTTTCGCGCTGCGCCTTCGACCGTGCAAAAGGTGCGCGAAAGTGAGAATATCGAGCTCATCACAAACACGCTCGTAGAGCAGATAAAGGGCGATGCAAGCGGGGTAACTGGCGTCGTAGTCAAGGATAAAACAAGTGACGCCACGCGCGAGCTGCAGCTGCCTGGGATCTTCGTATTCGTGGGGCTTGACGTGCGAAACGAGGTACTAAAGGGCGATGATGGCAAGTTCATCTGCGACGTCACACCGGGCGGACAGGTCGCGGTAAATTTAAAGATGCAAACAAGCGTGCACGGGCTATTTGCGGCGGGCGATATGAGACAGGATGCGCCTAAACAGGTCGTCTGCGCGGCGGGCGACGGTGCGGTTGCCGCACTTAGCGCGATTGCGTATCTGCAAGGACACGATAAATAAACCTACCTTCGGCGTAAAATTTCACGGCGCGGCGGGCGAAGCTACTTCCGTCGCGCTTTAAATTTAAAATCACGCCTGAAATTTTGAATGAAATTTTGATACAAAAAAGGCGGCTAAATTTTAAAATTTCATCAAATTTAGCCGCGAGATAGGGCGCTTATTGTCTTTCGTAGAAGCCCGCTATAACATCTTTTGACTTCATTTTATTTACGGGATCTTCTTTGCCGTTCGTGATGAGTTTAAATTTATCGGACAGACTTACGCTTTTATCAGCATTTACGATAAAATTTAGCTCGATAGCAAGCTTTGATGATCCGCCTTCTTTATGTCCGAAGCTTGCGTCCAATTGCTCTGCCGTTATTTGCGAGTAATAAGCGGCTGCTTTTAAGCGCTCCACAATAGAGTCTATGTAGATTTCGGTATTGCTTTCTTTTAGTATCTCCCCTTTTAATTTGTCGTCGCAATCGACCGACTTCCATTCTTCTTCAAATTCTATTTTGCCTTTGGTTTTAAGCGCTTCTTGAAATTTGACTTCGTTTAACTTGCAGTATTCCTTTGCCAGCTTAAGCAAACCCTGCGCGTCGTAAGCCTTGCCCTCATAAAAAGTCATAACCCTTTTTAAAGACGAGTCCAACATCTCTTGTTTATATGATTTAAGCCTCTGCTCTACATCCACATCGCAGACCATCTTAACCGTCTTTAATCCGTCGTTTTCCTCTTTGCTCCACGTGATATTTTTACAGATTTTTGAACCCTCGATCGCCGCGCCGATACTCATAGATTTAAAATCGGGCAGGGTGTAGTTTTTGACAAGCTCCACATCGTTATCGCCGCATCCTGCAAAAATCAACGCCGCAAGCGCAGCGCCCAATACGTATTTCATACTCGCTCCTTCAAGAAAAGTTAACGAGCAATGCTACCCGCCTCTGTTTAATAATGGATAAATTTAGAGCTAAAACTTGAAATAAATTCGCAAAGCGCTAGAGATCAAGAATCGTAAAAGTGAAATTTTATGAAAGAATTTGGCGAGAGAGGGAGGGAATCGAACCCCCCGGAAAACGGTCAACCGCCCTCCTATCGGATTTGAAGTCCGCAGACGCCACCAGGTCGCCATCCTCTCCAAATGCGGGAATTATAGCGAGATAAAATTTATTTAGCTTTAAAGAGGCTAAATTTTAATCCCTTTCGGCTCATTATTAGCGACGGCAGGATTATGAGCGCGCCCAAAAGTAGAAGGCTCATCACTAGACATATCAGTAGCCCAAAGTAGATCGTAGGCCAGAAATTACTCATCATCATCACGCTGAATCCCAAAATGATCGCAAACGACGTATAATACATCGCGTATCCGATACTTGCGTGGCTCGCGCGGATCGCCGCAGCCTCGTCGCCGCTGCGCGCAAACTCCCGCTTGTAGCGGTAGATGTAGTGGATGACGTCGTCCACGCCGATACCGATGCTAATCGCCGCTATCGTGATGCTCATGATATCCAGTGGAATGCCCGCAACCCCCATGATGCCGAAGCAGGCGCAAAGCGGGATCAAATTTACGACGATCGCGATAAGCGCATATGACAGCGAGCGAAAGATGATCACGAAAAGCACGAAAAGCACGAGCACGGTGATACCCAGGGTGTCTATCTGCGAGCTCATCAGGCTTTGAAGCATATTGTTATAAAGCACCATTATGCCGCTGATCTGCGCCGTGACGTTATCTTTGGCGAGCAGGGAGTTCAGATCGTGCTTAAGATCGGCTAGGAATTGCGCCCTGCGAAGATTTGGATCGCTATCTATCGTGCGGATGCTAAAGTGCGCCTCGTTCGCTTCGATATTAACAAAGGGCGAAAGTACCAATTCGCGGTAGTTTGCGGGCATTTCAGAGTAGATCAAAGCAAGGCTCAGATCGTCCAGATCGCGCCCCTGATTAATCTGTTTGCCGAGCTTTAAAAGTGATGCGAGCGAGCTTACGTTGCCGATAAACTCGTGCCCCGTAATGTTTTTGTCCTTCAAAAAATCATCTATTTTGCCGATGATACGCATCTTTTCGGAGGTGAACCAATACTGCGGCTTGTTTTCGTTGGCGGCGTATTCGGCTTCGAAATCGCCAAAATCGTCGCTCGCGGTGGAATTTTGCTCTAAATTTGCGGCGTGGGTTTGATCTGAATTTACGGCTTCGCTTGGTTGCGATGTCGTAACGGAGCTTTGCACGATAAAATTTTGATCATTTAAATTTTGCACCGCGGCGACGGAATTTTGAGGTATGGAATTTTCTGCAATAGAATTTTGTATCGTGGCGGTAGAATTCTGAGTGGCGGAATTTTGCGCGATAGAATTTTGCCGAGTAAAATTTGCCGCAAAATTTTTCCCAGCGGGATTGGAATTTTCGCCGTTCTTAGAATTCGCGCTGCCGCTTGCGGAATTTTCACTCTCGCTAGCGGGATTTGCGCCGCTCGCACTTTTAAATTTAACGACGATATCAAGCGGGATCGTTCCTCCGAGATTTGTGTCTATGACTTCCATACCTGCGCGGATGTCGGTGCTTTTTTTGAAGTAGCCGATGAAGCTGTTTTCGACGCGCAGCTGTGAGATACCGTAAAGCCCGAAGATCACCGCCGCAGCGCAAATGCCATAGACTGCGCCTCTGCTACGTAGTGCCGTTTCGGCGCACCAAAGCGTAAATTTAAAGTGCTGCTCGAAGCTGCGGTTATTGTGCGTGCGCGGCAGAAGCGACATAACTGCGCCGAATACTCCAAACGCCGTAACTAGCGAGATACTGATGCCTACGCTCATCATAATTCCCAGAGAAATTACGGGTTTTATATCGCAAAAAATTAGCGACATAAAGCCGATAACGGTCGTAAAGATTGCGAAAAAGCAGGGTCTTGCGCGCTCGCACAGCACCGCATAAACGAGCTGGCGCTGTGAAAAGGCGTGAAAGTGCGCGCTAAACTCGCGGTAGGCGACGATTAGGTGGATACAGACCGAAACCGTGATGATGAGCTGAAGCGCTATGAAATTTGAGCTAATCACCGTGACCTCAAAGCTCAAAAAGCCGAATAATCCCGCTGCAAGCACGACCGAATACGCGCAGATGATGAGCGGCAGCAGGATAAATTTCGCCTGTCTAAAAAAGAGCCAAAAGCAAGCTAGCAGAAGCACCAAGGCGCCGAGTCCGTAGGTCGCCAGATCCGAGCGGACGTAGCCTACCATGTCGTCGGCGATCATATTTAGTCCGCCCAAAAATAATTGGTCGCCCGCAAATTCCTTCTCAAAGCCCGCGATCAGCGAACGCAAAGCCACAATGTCGCGGTGATCCTTTTCGCGTAGTTCGTCGCGGTAGGATTTGAAATTTTGCTCCGCAACTTTAAGCGCGTCTTTAAGCTGTGAAATTTGGGCATTGGAGCGGTTGCCTTCATGCTCCGCTTGCTTTAGAGCGCTTTTGGCTCCGTCTCTTAGGCGCAGAAGCTCCTCGTAGCGGGTCTGCGGCTTTAAATTTATTAAAATTGCGGTAGTGCGAAAATCGGCGCTTACTAAATTTGATGCGTAAAAGGGGCTTGTGGCGAACTCGTGCCTAGCCGCAGTTAAATTTACGTCCGCGTCGGTAAGGGTGGGTATGTGCTTAAGCAGCTCGCTCATGCCGCCACCTTTGTTTAGTAAAAGCGGTACGTTCGTGATGTCCGTGACGCTGGCGACGAAATCCAGCTTAGAAAAAGCGGCATCCATCTGCGCTATCTTGCGGATCGTCTCGGGCGCTAAAAGATCGCCCGCGGGAGTGTATGCAAGCACCAAGAAATTCGGCGTTTCGTAGCGCTTGGATACTTCGCGCCAAATTTGAAGGTCTTTGTCGTTATCGAGCAGTAGCGTCTGGCTCGAAGCGTCGATCTCAAGCTTGGTGGAGTAGTAGCCGAAAAACAGCGCCAGCGCCGTAAATAGCGCAAGCGTGCTTTTTGGAAATGCGACGATTAGGCGAAAAATTTTTTTCAAATACCGCTCTTTCGGGCGCGTCGCTATTCGCCGCTTTTGATGACGGTGGAATTTAATCGCTTTATGAGCTCGTCAAAGCCCAGGCTCTGCGCGACGTCGCCTAGCTGCGAGCGGTATGTTTGAATGAGGCTAACGCCCACGATATCGACGTCGTAGATGCGCCAGTCCGCGCCGTTAGGATAAAATTTGAAATCTATGGCATAGTTTTTTTGCTCGCCGATGATCTGCGTTTTTAGCACGCGGCGCTTATCGCTCGGGCTTTGTTTGCCGAGCACCTTCATGTCTTGATCGGTGTAAAGCGAGAGCTTTTCGATAAACGAGCGCTTAAGATGCGCTTCGAAAGCTTTGTTAAATTCCTCGATCTGCGCGGGGCTCAAGTTTGCGTAGTGTTTGGCCAAAGAGAGCTTTGCCATCATCTTGTAATCGAAGTAGCCGTCAAAAAGCGCGAAAATTTTCGCAGGTTTTGCGTCTTTGGGAGTGCTGCTTCGCATGACGCTCACGGCCTCGGCGACCTTTTGGCTCATCACGGACTCAATGTCCGCGTCGCTAATGGCGTGCGCCGAAATCAAAAGCGCTCCGCAAAGCGCTAGAACTTTTAAAATTTTCATTTTTATTCCTTTATTAATTTCTCGCGATTTTGCTCGTAAGCATCGCGTAAAAATGGGTATAGATCCACCGCATCTTTGGTCATTTTTTCATAAAATTTCGGATCGCGCGAGTAGTCGTTAAATATTCTAAATCCATTGACGGAGTTTCGAACAGTGCCGTCTTTAATATAATTTATCGGGTTTGAAAAATAATCTCCTACAAGCCCCACTGTATCGCGTAGATTGCTTTGCCCCAAGATCGGCCAGACGATGTGCGGACCTGCCGGCACGCCCCAATACCCGAGCGTTTGCCCGAAATCCTCGTCGTGGCGCGGAATCCCGTAGTATTTGCCTGCCATATCGTTAAGCCCGCCGAAGCCGACGGTCGAATTGATTAAAAATCGCTTCGTCTCGTCCCAAGAATTTTCAAATTTACCCTGCAATAGGTTATTTACGAGCCTCATCGGATATAAAATATTATAGAAAAAATTTGAAAACGCGCCCTGGATCGGATCGGGCATTACGTAATCGTAGCCGCTGGCTACGGGAGTTAATATGTATGAGTAAAATACGTCGTTAAAGCCCGTCATTACGCGGTTATAGCCGCTAAGCGGATCGAAAACCTCACGCTTGGCAAACTCCTCATCAAAACCATCCGTATCGCTAGGCGCTACGTCTTGCTTTTGCGAGCAACCGCAAAATGCCAATGCCGCGGCTAAGAATAGAATTTTTATAAATTTCAAATGCGACCCTTCTTTATAAATCAAAGTGGCGATTTTACAAATTTAAAGAAATTTTGTCAATAAGGGTAAAATTTCGTATAGAATTTCCCTCTTTATATCGTAGAATAAAGCCTGCGGCTCTTTAAGAAATATATCAGAGGATATATTATAAAATCACGCGAAAGTAAATAAGAAAGGATGAAAATGGACGCAAAATTTGCTTTGGAATTCCTACTTGGTAAGGAAACATCGCTTCTAGCCAAGCATATTAAGCTACTTAAGGCTGTGGACGAGACTAAAAGTATTACAAAGGCCGCAGAGATCGTAGGAGTGTCGTATAAAAACGGCTGGGATGCGTTAAATTTAATCAACAACGCGAGCAAAAAGCCGCTCATCGTCCGCACTCAAGGCACTAAGAAAAATAGCGGCTCGGAGCTCACTCCATACGCTCACAAGCTGATTCGCGCTTATGATGCTATCAGCCACGCGGGCGAGACGTTTTTGAGTGAAATTTTAAAGCTTGACGAGATCACCGAAGAGAGCCTTTTAAGCTTAGAGAAGATCGGTATGAAGCTTTCTGCGCGCAATCAGCTAAGTGTTGAGATTACGGATGTTCAAACAGGCGCTGTAAATTCTCAAATCACGGCTAAACTCGCAGGTGGCGAAATTTTATGCGCGACGGTAACCGTAGAGAGCGAAAAAAATTTAGAGCTAAAGGTGGGCAAGGATGTGCTGTTTTTATTTAAGGCTCTAAGCGTCATCATTGCCAAAGGAAGCTCGGAGAAGCTAAAACTTAGTACGACGAATCAAATCAAGGGCACGATTAGCGAGGTCAAAATCGGCGCGGTAAACGCAGAGATCTGTCTAGGCACAAGCTCGCATCAAAACATCACCGCGATCATCACGCGAGAATCTGCCACCGCGATGGCTCTAGGAGTAGGAGATGAGGTAACGGCGATCATCGAGCCTAGCGAGATCATTATTGGCGCGTAATAGGGTGAAATTGGGTGCGCAAAATTTTAAAATTTAAGGCGTAAATTTAAAATTTTAGATACAATTCAATTCTCGGTGAGAGCCGAAGCGAAAGGCATAAAATGAAGTTAAAAGCAGTGCTTTTAGGAATTTTAACCGCAGGCGTGCTAGGCGCCGGAGAGGTCAGCGTCGCAGCCGCTGCGAACACGACGTATGCGTTTGACGAGATCAAGGCAGAATTTGCCAAGCTGCATCCGCAAACCACGCTAAACGTGAGCTTGGGTGCCAGCGGTGCGCTTAGCACGCAGATCAAAAACGGCGCGCCGTTTGATATTTTTATGGCGGCGGATATGAAATTTGCAGACGATCTGCATAAAGAGGGCTTTGCGACGGCGCCTGCCAAAACTTACGCCAAAGGCAAAGTGGCGATGTTTAGCGTGCGCGGCGTAGATCTTAGCAAGGGGCTTGAAATTTTAAAAGACCCTAGCGTTAAAACGATTTCCATAGCAAATCCAAAGACCGCTCCTTACGGCACCGCAAGCGTACAGGCCTTCCAAAAAGCGGGAGTTTACGATGAGATTAAAGGTAAAATCGTAGAAGCAAAATCGATCGGCGAGGCTCTTTCGCAAGCGCTTAAAGCTTCCGACGTCGGATTTATCGTGGCTAGCGCGATGTATGCGCCTAAGATGGCAAAGGACGGCTGCAACGGCAAGCCTTGCAAGCAGGGCGAAAATTTCGTCTTGGTCGGTACCGACCTCTACGAGCCGATAGCTCAAGGTATGGTCATGCTAAACCGCGCCAAAGACAATGCCGAAGCCAAGGCGTTTTATGATTTTATCCTAAGCGATAAGGGCAGGGCGATCTTTGCTAAATACGGATACGAGTTTTAATGATTAGAGCGAGAATCAACGAAATTTTACAAAAAGACGGCATCCATTCTGTAGGATTTATCGCGGGCGGCATCAAGCTACGTGGCGTATTTCTGCAGCTAAGTAGCGAGCTTAAGGTGGGTAGCGAAGTTTACGTGGGTTTTAAAAGCACCGATGTGCTTTTATCTCGCGAAGCCCTAAGTGGTGTATCTAGCGAAAATGAAATTCACGGCAAGATTATGAGCCTAAGCTTAGGTGAAATTCTATGCACGCTCAGGTTTGAAGGCAAGATAAGCTTTGATGTGCTCATTAGCGCGCATTGCGCGCAGGAGCTTGCTTTACGCGAGGGCGACGAGGTTTTCGCATACATTAGCGCCACTGCGATATATATAGAAAAATATGATAACGATTGATTGTAAGAAAAAAATCAGTGATGATTTCTCGATTGATGCTCGCTTAGAGATTAACAAAGGCTCGTTTGTGTGCCTATATGGGCGCAGCGGCAGCGGTAAGACTACACTGCTGCGCATTTTAGCGGGGTTTTTGCGCGCAGATAGCGGTAGCATAAAAGACGGCGATCGTGTGCTGCAAGAAGGCAATGAATTCTTAAGCGCAGGCAAGCGTAGAATCGGCTTTTTATTTCAAGACTACGCACTTTTTGAGAATATGAGTGTGACGGGCAATCTACTTTTTGCTAGAAACGATCCGCAAAAAGCTGCGATGCTACTTGAAATTTTAGAGCTTAGTGAGTTTGCAAAATCCGGCGTCGAGGGTCTTAGCGGCGGACAGAAGCAGCGCGTGGCGCTTGCTCGCGCACTGATGCAAGAGCCTGAAATTTTACTACTTGACGAGCCGCTTTCGGCGCTTGATTTTACGATGCGCGAAAAAATCCAAGAATATCTGCTAAAAATCCACGAGCAGTTTCATCAGACCGTGATTTTAGTAAGCCACGACGTAAGCGAGATCTATAGACTTTGCAAGCGAGTTTATGAGATGAAGGACGGCAGGATCGTCCGCACTGGTACGCCGGAGGAAATTTTTCTTAAAACTAGCGGCTCACAGAAGTTTTCTTTCGTGGGCAAGGTTGTCGATTTGCAAGCTCGCGACGGGATCAAAGTAGCTGTCGTAGCGATCGGTAGCCAGCTGTGCGAAGTGGTGTTAAGTGGTGCAGAAGCCGAGGGCTTGCAAGTAGGCGATGAGGTTAAAACAGGCGCTAAAGCCTTTAATATCACTCTGCGTAAAATTTAAACTTGCAGGCAAGCTTGGGCGCGCCTGGGTGAGAAATTTCAACTGGATTAGAGATTTAAATGTAGACTCTTATGGAATTTTACGTAGAATTTAGAAGAGGAATTTTGCAAAATTTTAGCTAGATTTGTCCGTAAAATACGGGGATGTTTTAAAATTTCATTCGCATCGCGCTTAGATTTTCATGAAACACAAAATTTAAACGCAGGCTAGAGCAAAATTGCAATGCGAGCCTAGATAGCGTGGGGAAATTAAGCTTTAAATTTTAGATTTTGCGCAGACAGGCATCGTTAAATTTCTCCTTTGAATTTATTAATTAGCGTGGTGGGTTTATCTTTAAATTTAGCGACTTTTGACTTACTTTTTTGGCAGGAGTTACGCGAATTCTATCATGCGATCTTGGTAAAAATTTAATGTAAAGCTTCGCAAAAACTTAAAATTTTTAGATTTGGAATTTTGCCCGAATTTTGTGGCTTTGAAATTTGAAAAGCTCTAACGGCTCGAAGCTTGCGCGTTAAACTCGCTTAATGAGCTATGACAGGTTTTCATTAACCCGGTTTTTTAGATTTATGCGAAATTTTAATTTCGTCTTGTCGGACTCAATGAAATTTCGCTAGGTCGTTCGGAGGGCGTCGTTTAGCCTATCTTGCGTGAAATTTGCGCTCAGATGAATCCTGCCCGCTCAAGTTTTCAAGCCTATTGAAGCTTTTTGAAATTTGGCTAGGCAAAATTCGTGGTCTTAAAAATTTGCCAGCTTGGTAGAGCTTAAAGGTTCAGCAGGATTTGAACGCTTGAAGGAATTTGTTAGCTAAGCAATTTATAAAATTCCGTTCGCTTTAGCTTGCGCGAAATTTTAAAATTTCATTTCGCTAAAGCTCTTGTGCAGCTAGGTCTGCGCAGAAATTTTTAAAATTTCATTTTGCAAAGCCTTATGACTATGAGGTTTGCGTAAATTCTATCCAGCTTTGCCTCTAAATTTTAAAGCAGAGCTAGGCTTTTAAAATTTTATAGTTTGGGCCCAGCGGCTCGGCTCGGAGGATAAATGTTTGAAATTCTAAAGGGGCTCGATTACACGCCGTTTCTCGTCTCCTTAAAGCTTGCGAGCTTAACGACATTTGCGTTGTTTATCATCTGCGTGCCGCTCGCGTTTTTTATGGCGAGAAAAAATTTTCGCGGCAAAAGCGTGATCGAATCGATTATCTCGCTTCCGCTCGTGCTTCCGCCATCGGTGCTAGGGTTTTACCTGCTCGTTTTTCTATCGCCGTATTCGGTGCTAGGGGAGTTTTTTGACAAACACTTCGGGCTTCGGCTCGTATTTAATTTCAGCGGGCTCGTGATCGCGAGCTGTATCTACTCGCTGCCGTTTATGTTTTCGCCGCTAGTTTCGGGCTTTCGCTCGCTTCCGCGCTCGCTTTTTTGGGCGTGCGATTCGCTGGATAAGAGCTATTTTTCCAAGCTTTTTCGCGTCGCGTTGCCCGCGATTCGACATTCCCTGCTTAGCGCGCTAGTGATCTGTTTCGCGCACACGATGGGCGAGTTTGGCGTCGTGCTAATGATCGGCGGCAGCGTAAGCGAGCAGACCAAGGTTGCCTCCATTGCGATTTATGAAGCGACTGAGACGCTGGATTTTGCGCAGGCTCACGCATATTCGGCGCTGATGCTTATTTTTAGCTTTGCAGTGCTTTTGATTATGCATTTTTTGGGCGCGCGCGGAGCAAAAATCAAAGCTTAAATAGGCTTTAAAACGAAATTTGCTAAAATCCTGCAAAATTTGGAATTTGGCATGAAAAACAAAAAAGACTTCGTTACCGAAAGATTTAACGCCGCCTTGATTCTAGGCGCTGCGCTGCTTACGCTTGTAGTAGTTTGCGAGATTAGCTTTTTGCGCACTAGGATCGCTACGCAGCTTGATTTGCGGACGCGCACGGCGATTACTTTACTTAAAAATACCGACGAGTCGCTTTTTAGCGAGCTTGAAATTCTAAAAGAAACTATCCTTTCTTTAGACGCAAGGCACGAAGCTGCGCAAAGCGAGCTTTACGCGGATTTGATCCGCAATGTCGTAAAATCTTCTCATAGATTTGACGCTATTTTTTATCTGCGCGCCCGCGGCGCGGAGCAGGAGAGCTTGGCGCATTTTTCATCAGATGTGCGTATTTCGGATCTTGGCGAGATACGGCTTGCGGATATCGCAAGCGAGCTAAAAAAGGATGAATGGGTATCGCGCTATATGATGATGGATGGGGCGTGGCGGTATTTTTTAATCAAGCGCGTAAACGCTGATTCATATCTGCTAGGTTTTGCCAACACCGCTAGGCCGATTGCCAGGCTCTCTTCGCTGGGAGATATTTTGGTCTTTAACGCCGAAGGTAAATTTTTTAACGCTCCTGGCAGCGTAACCGATATATTAGGGCAGGATTTTGATTTTTCGCGCCTAGGCGAAGTGGTAAGCTTTGAAGACGAATCTGGGCTAAGCTTTGCATATCTTGCGAAATTTGGGGATAATTTCGTAATGGCTCGCGAACGAGCCGGCTATTTTTTAGGCGCGGACGATTTTATCGTCGTAGCGCTAGCGGCGGCTATTTTAGCTTATTTAATCCTTCTAATTTCAAATTTTACGTTTTTAAAAAAGCGCGTTTTTATTCCGCTTGCGGCAGTTCAAAACGCTCTGCGCCAAGGGGATTACCACTCCAAAATTCGCGATATAGAAGCGCTAAGTCCGCTGAACTCTGTCTTAGAAATTTCTAAATCCATAGACGAGGTCTTGAAGTCTAATTTGCGCCACGGAGATTTTAGCCTCAGCTTTAAAGATGCGCTAAAATACAGCTCCCTTTCAGTGCTTAGCATCGATAACGTCGCAGGCACGATCGAAAGCGCTAGCAACGGCGCACGCGAGCTTTACGGCGATGACGTCGTAGGACGGAATATATTCGCGCTGCAAGCAGGCTCGTTTTACGATCACGCCTATCAAACCCAGCGCGCAAACTATGTCAAAGAAAACTATGTCGTAACCCGCCAAGAGACCAAAAATGGCGTCAAAGACCTTTATGTAAAAAAATCTTATATCCGCGACGGAAGTAAAATCTCAACCCTTTTTGTGGTGCTTGACGCGTCAAAATATCGCAGATTTTATGATGAAACTAAGCAAAAATATGAGTATTTAAATCACGCGCCTATCGTTACGCTCGTGTTTGACTACACTTCGGGCAAGATCGTAGATGCGAATAAAAATATAAAAGAGCTTTGGGGCTACGAAGCGGCGCAGTTTTTAAGCGGCGAGATAAGGCTATGGGATTTGCTGGATGAAAAAGATGCGAATGAGGCTAAAAATGAAATTTTAAACCGCTTAGCCGATATGCCTTCAGAAGAGCTAAGCTTTTCTCAAAGCTATAAAATTCGCCATAATGATAATATCCGCTATAGCTACGAAGTGAGCATCTATGTCAAAAAGTCCGCCGCCAGGGCTGCGTTTTATTTTCAAAATATCGACGACGATGTTAAGGCGATCCGCGGCTTGCAGGAGGATTTGGACTTTTACCGCACCGTAATCGAGACTAGGAATTTTTGTACCTGCTTAATCGATCTTGACGCACAGACGCTGTCGTTTGATAAAAATTACTTTAAAATTTTAAAATATCGCGGCAAAAGGTTAAATACTGCGATGAGCTTTGGGGAGTTTAGTTATGAAATTTACTTCGCGGATTTAGAGAATTTCAATAAAATGATCCGCGAATGCACCGCCGGGCTTAGGAGCGATTTTAGCTGCGAATTTCGTCTGCGAAATGCCGCTAATGCCTATACTTGGATTAGTATGCAAGGCTACGTCACTGAAAAGCACGGCTCTCGCTCTCGCCTTGTAAAAACTACGCTCGAAGATATTAGCTCGCGCAAGCAGACGGAGCTGGAGTTAAATTTAAACGCCAACGTCTTTTCGCGCTCGCTAGAGGCGATCTTAATCACAGATGAGAGCGGTCGCGTGCTGCGCGCTAATAACGCCTTTTATGAAATCACCGGCTATAGCGAAAGCCAAACCATCGGCAAAATTCCAAATTTCTTCGCTCCTACAGAGGGCGGGGCAGACGTGATGGAGAGGATTAGAAAAAATCTCGTCGGCAAACAGACCTCCTATAAAGATGAAATTTACGGACTAAAAAGAGGTGGTGGCACCTTTCCTGCGCTATTTACGGCAATTGCGATAAAGGATGATTTTTCGCTTACTTCAAATTTCATCTTGATGTTTACCGAAATTTCGCAGATTAAGCAAAAAGAGAGCGAGCTAGCCAAGATCGCCCATCACGACGCGCTTACCGGGCTTCCGAATAGAGTGTATTTTATGAAGGCTGCGCAGAGATTTACCGCAAACTCGGGCGAAAATTCTAAGCTTATGGCGGTGCTTTTCATCGATTTTGACGGCTTTAAGGCGATCAACGACACCTACGGGCACGAGGTCGGCGATATGTTTTTGCAGGCTATCTCAAAGGCGATGAGTGGGCTACTGCGTAAAGGCGATATCTTGGCGCGCCTCGGCGGCGATGAGTTCGGCGCCATCATCGGCGATCTGCAAAGCAAGGATGCCGCGCATGTGCTATTAGATCGTCTGCTTGGAATTTCAAAGATGAAATTTAATCTTAAAGGCAATGAGATTAGCGCGAGCATCAGCGTAGGCGCGGCGTTTTACGACGGCAGCGAAAAGATCGATTTTCCAGGACTTTTATCGCGCGCCGATAGAGCGATGTATCGCGCCAAAACGAGCGGCAAAAACCGCTACTGCATCTTTGAGCGCGCCGAAGCAGACGAACCTAGCGAGGAAGGGATTGCTGCAGCGATCGAAGAGGGGGAGTTTTTCGTGCTCTATCAGCCGATCATTAGCGGCGCGCAGATTTATGGATATGAGCTGCTTTTACGCTGGGATCGCGGAAAGCGCGGAATTCTTGCCCCGCAGGATTTTGCGCAGATATTAAGCGAGCCTCGATTTGAGTTGCCGATCTCAAAATTTGCGTTTTCAAAGATGATGGAATTTAACGCTCAAACGGGCGCAAACTGCTCCATAAACGTAAGTTTAGCCGTGCTTACAAACGACGAATTTTACGATTTCGTAGCTCATAGCTTGCGAGACAGAGCTAATGCAAAAGGCGAGTTGATGTTTGAGATAACCGATTTTAGCGAGCAAAATTTTAAGGAATTCGCCCCTGCGCGTGGGCGTTATGCAGATCTTGGGGTTAAATTTGCTCTTAATAGCGCAAATAAAAATAATATCCCATTCCTGAATGCCCAGCCTTTTGATATCGTTAAAATCGACCGCGAGCTCTGTCTTGACATAGGCAAGAAAAAAAATGCTATCCGCGCGATGGTGGAGATCACGGGTAAGCTAAAGCGGGAGTTTGGATTCGCTCTCGGCGCTCAAGGGGTCGAAAACGCGCTGTCGCTGCGGCTTTTAAATAATTTGAAATTTAACTATCTGCAGGGAAATTTTATCGCCAAGGCTCTGGATCGCAAAGAGATAGACGCCTTTATCGCGCGCTTTAAAGACACGCCGAAGCTCGCAGCCATCGATAAAGATGAGTTTATCAGCTTCTTAAACGCGCTTGATTACAAAGAGCTTGCTTTAAGCTTCATCACGCGCGGTCAAACGGGCGAGCTTAGCCCGGGAGAATTTGAAAGCTTTAGAGCGAAATTCCGCGAAATTTTAAACAAAACTCAAAACGCCGGCAGCGAAAAATTTGCGCTAAATACAGAAATACGTAAGCAAATTTTAGATATTCTTTCGCTTGATTACCGCGTTTTGGCAAGCTTCATTCAGAGCTTTAAAACGCGGCTGGATCAGTTCATAAGCGATTTGGAGGCAGCATGATAGATAGCGTTAGCGCCGATTTCGATCACGAGATACCTAACGGCTCGAGGCTTTATTTCGGAAAGAGCGCGCAGCTCAAGCGCAAGCTGGAAAATAAAGCGAGCGAAATCCTCGCCAAAAACGGCTTTAGCGAAATTTTAACGCCATATTTTTCATATCATCAGCACCTAAGCGTCGCGCCGCAAAAGCTTCTTAAGCTCTCCGATCCCACGAACCACGAGCTCGCGCTTCGCGCAGACAGCACCGTGGACGTCGTGCGTATCGTGCGCAAGCGGCTGAAAGACGATAAGCTAAGGCGGCTATTTTACGTTCAGCCGACCTTCAAATACCCAAGCGACGAGTTTTATCAGATCGGCGCGGAGCTGATCGGGGAGAAAAATTTGCCTCTTGCGATTAAAATCGCGCAGGAATTTTTTAAAGAATTTGATCTTATGCCCGCGCTTCAGCTAAGCAATATCGAAATTCCGAAAAAAATTTGCGAAATTTTAAACCTGCCGCTTGAAATTTTTGAAAAAGGCAAGATTGAGACGCTGCTTGAGCAAAATTTGCCTTGGCTGGATGCTACGGCTCGCGCCACGTCGCTAAAGGACGTGCGGGCTCTGTGCGCGCAGGTGCCTGAAGAGCTCGTGCCGTGCCTAGATGAAATTTTAAGCCTGGGAGTGGATTACGAGCGCATCTGCGTTTCGCTGCTGTACTACTCTAAAATGCGCTATTACGACGCGCTATTTTTTAGATTTTTAGATGCGGGCGCGGTGTATTGCAACGGCGGAAATTACGAGATTGACGGGCTAAAATCCAGCGGCTTTGCGCTGTTAGTGGATGCTTTGATAGAAAAAATTATGCAAAAGGATGAAAAATGAGCAAAGTTGACGTAGTAATCGGCGCCCAGTGGGGCGATGAGGGCAAGGGTAAGATCGTAGATATGATAAGCGCGAATTATGATTTCGTATGCCGCAGCAGCGGCGGGCACAACGCAGGCCACACCATCGTCATAAACGGCGAGAAATTTGCGCTGCATCTGGTGCCTAGCGGCGTGCTTCATAAAAATATCATCAACATCATCGGAAACGGCGTCGTCATCAACCCCGATGTGCTGATTACCGAGATGGCGCAGTTTGAAAATTTAAAGGGCAGATTTTTCATAAGCGAGAAAGCGTTTTTAAATTTACAGTATCACTCACTGATCGATCAGGCACGCGAAAAGAGCAAGGGCGAGCTTGCGATCGGCACTACCGGCAAGGGCATAGGACCTGCGTATGCTGATAAGATCGCGCGCACGGGACACCGCGTAGTGGAGCTTTTAGAGCCTGAAAGGCTTGCCGAGGCGCTATCGCGCGATTTTGCTTCGCATGAGAGCGTTTTTGAAAAAGCTGGGGTTAAAATTCCTAGCAAGCTTGAAATTTACGATGAGCTAAAGCGCTATAAAAGCGCGCTCGAGCCATACATCGCCGATACCACGCACATGTTGTGGAAGGCGCTTGATTACGACAAGCGCGTGCTCGTAGAGGGTGCGCAAGGAAGCCTGCTTGATATCGATCACGGCACTTATCCTTATGTCACGAGCTCGACGACTATCGCGGGCGGAGCTTGCAGCGGGCTCGGGCTCGCTCCGAAAGATATCGGCACGGTAATGGGAATTTTAAAAGCCTACACCACTCGCGTGGGCAACGGCGCGTTTCCTACCGAGGATAAGGGCCCGCAAGGCGAGGCGATGCGCGAGATCGGCAAAGAGTACGGCACCACGACGGGACGGGCGCGCCGCTGCGGCTGGTTCGACGGAGTAGCTACGAAATACGCCGTGCGCCTTAGCGGCATCGACAAGCTCGCGCTTATGAAGCTTGACGTCCTAGACGGCTTTGAGAGCATTAAAATTTGCCGCGCGTATCGCTACAAGGGCGAGGAGATCGATTATTTTCCGATCGATTTGGAAGCTGCCGAGCCGGTTTATGAGCAGATGCCGGGCTGGGACAGCGTCAAGGGAATTTCAAAATTTGAGGATCTGCCGCAAAACGCGCAAAATTATATCCGCAAAATAGAGGAGCTAAGCGGCGCGAAGGTGGGCTTTATCTCTACCAGTCCCGAAAGAAGCGACACGATAATTTTATAAACCCGGTGAAATTTTAAAATTTCACCCGTTGCGGGCGGCGAGACCGCTCATAGAACTGAATTTAAAGGAACGATCATGCGAATACGACTACCACACGTGCCATATATCGCGCATAAAATAGCGCTAGATCTGCTAAACTCGGGCTGCGTTACGCTTAGTGCGGGCATAGAGCCCGTCGCCAAGGAAGCGGACGAGATCATAAGAGCCGATCTGCAAAAAGAAAGAGCGATAGACGAGCGCGCAAACGAGCTGATAGATGAGCGCATAAGCGAGCTAGATGAGATGAGCGTGAATAAAAAAGATATGTTTTGGCTCATCAAACGCCACATCGCAAACGACGAGAATTTTGAGCTAAATTTCGAGGATCGCTACGGCACCATATCGCATAAAATTTTAGAAACCGTTTGGAAGAAAAATTTGATCGATTACAAAGTCTCGGAAAACAGGCTAAAAACGATAATTTATAACGCGATCGACGAATATCTTAAAAATTATCAAAAGATTGAGGATGCGGTCTATGAAAAGATCGATGGCTACAAGCAAAAATTGATCCCCGGCACCGAAGAATACGAGCTGGTGTTTGAAAAGCTCTACGAAGAGGAGCTAAGAAAACGGGGCATGCTGTAATGAACGCATATATCTACATAGAAAACGGCATCTATCTGCAAGCCAAGGCGTTCGGCAAGGGCGGTAGCGCATTCGGCGAGCTCGTGTTTAACACCTCCGCCACCGGCTATGAAGAGATCATCTCAGATCCGAGCTACGCGGGGCAGTTCATCATCTTTACGATGCCCGAAATCGGCATCGTAGGGATCAACGAAAACGACAAAGAAAGCTCTAAAATCCACGCCAGCGGAATTTTCGTAAGAAATTTTAACAACGAGCCTTCAAATTTCCGCTCGCAGATGAGCTTGGAGGATTATTTTCTTCAAAATGGAAAATTCGGCGTTTACGACATTGACACTAGATTTTTAACCAAAATGCTGCGCGACGAGGGCAGCTTGCGCGCCTTCGTCTCTACCGAGATCAGCGATAAGGCGGCTCTTAAAAAGGCGCTTAGCGAATCTGCGCGCATAGAGGAGATCAACTACGTAAGCATCGTAAGCACGAAGGCGCCGTACAAGCACACATCGGGTCGTTGGGACGCCGCGCGCGGAAGCTACGCTCAGCCCGCAAGCTGCGGCAAAAAGATAGCCGTGATCGATTACGGCGTCAAGCGAAACATCCTAAACGAGCTTTGCGATTTGGGGCTCGGCGTCGAGGTTTTTCCGCACGACGTTAAAGCGGAAAGCCTGATTGCTAAGCTTAAAGAGGGGCAGATCGACGGCGTGTTTTTATCAAACGGCCCGGGCGAGCCTCGCATGCTTAAAGAGGAGATCGCGCAGATCAAAAAGATGGTCGAAGCGCGCGTGCCGATTTTTGGAATTTGCCTGGGTCATCAGCTACTAAGCAACGCGATGGGATATGAGACCTACAAGCTGAAATTCGGCCAGCACGGCGCAAACCACCCCGTGCAAAACCTGCGCACCAAATCGATCGAGATCACCGCGCAAAACCACAACTACAACGTCCCCGAAACGATCGCGCAGATCTGCGAGATCACGCATCGAAATCTTTTCGACGGCACGATCGAGGGCGTGCGCTACAGGGAATACCCCGTATTTTCGGTGCAGCACCACCCGGAAGCCAGCGCAGGGCCTACCGAGAGCAAATATATCTTTAAAGAATTTCTTGAAATTTTATGATTTTTGAAATTTTGCCTGCACTAAATTTTAACGCGACTGCGCGGTAAAATTTTAAATTTGCGGCAAGCTTTAAATTTTAATGCAGTCTTTGCGTCGTGAATTTAAGACTCGTCACAGCCTGGATAATTGCAGGCTGGAGCGGTACGCAAAGCACGCTTTTGCGAACTAAGGATTGCCGCAGTGATTTTGAGCTAAGCGGTTTTTGGATGAAGCGATCTGTGTCAGTCGTGATTTTAAATTTAAACCGGCTGCGCGCCGCATGCTTTTCATTCGTTCGATTATGCGTTCACGTAAGCTTCTAAGTGTGCGCGGCTAAATTCCATGCACTTTAAAGATCAGGCTTAGAGCGTTTAGCCCTTTCAAAACAGATCCTGCGGCACATTTTGCATGGCTTCAAGCCCTTTAAATTTGACGAACCGTTTTGTTGCCGTCAAAAGTTTCGCTAGCAAGCTGCCTTGCCGTTCGTAAAATTTTATCTAACGCCGTTTACCTACTAAAACCTTATCAGCGCTGTTTTTTATTTCTCTCTAAAAGCCATTTGCCTAAAATAAAATTCCACTCCGCCGCGTAGCGAAATTTTACCTACGATAGCTTTGAAATTTTACTTCCAGCCCCTTTTAAATCTCTTTCGCACTGATAAGATTTATCTCGCGTCACTTTAAATTTTGACCATCCCTATGCTGCGGTTTTTACTCACGCTTGTTTTTTTAATCCCGCCCATATTTGCACCTAAAATAAGAGTTGTGTTACTTTATGAAATTAAATTTTTAACTTAACATTATTTTAAGCTCAATAAAAGAGAAAATTTGAAAGAATTTCGTTTGAAATTTCGCCTTGAGGGGTCTGCTATGAGCTGCGCTTTAAAAGAGCTGGACGTCTTGCTAGTCGAGGATGATACTAAATTACTAGCCTCGCTGCATAAGGCGTTTGAGGGTATTTTTAACAACGTTTACAATGCCCAAAACGGGCTTGAAGGTGTAAAAAAATTCAAAAAATTTAGTCCTAATCTCGTCATTACCGACATTCTAATGCCGATCGAGGATGGGCTAGCGATGATACGTCAGATTAAGCAGATCTTTCCGCATGCCCCAATCGTGGTGCTTAGCGGCTTCAGTAGGGAGGAGCAGCTAAAAGGCGTTATGGAGATTGGCGTCGAGCGGTATTACTTTAAGCCGGTAGATATCGCCGCATTTGTGCTAGAGATAAGTGCGCTGATGAAGTCTAAGCTGGACTCTGTACGAGTCGTAAATATGGGCGCAGGCTACGTATTTGACGGGCTTCGCCGTATTTTGCTGAAGGATGGCGAGCAGATCGTGCTTACTAAAAAGGAGCTTTCTTTTGTCTCGCTGCTAGCCAGTCGTGTGGGCGAGCTGGTGCTTTACGAGGAGATCAAGCGTTATGTTTGGACAGAAGGAGCCGTGAGCGATACGGCGCTTCGCACCTTCGTCAAGCGTATCCGCGATAAAGTGGGTGGTGAAATCATAAAAAACGTCCCGAGCCTGGGATACAAGATCGAGCTTGAGCCCGCTTAAATTTGATCGCGTTTTTGCCGCTTTGTAATTTACGGAATCCACTCGTAAAATTTTGCGTTTAAATATGCCGCGATTAATGCGGAGCGAGGTAGAATTCCGCGCCAAAGCACCACAGATTAAAATTTGACGCTCATCCAACTTACTAAATTTGACTTGATAAAATTTAACCTCTCAAGCTTTTCAAAAACTTCTTTGCTTAAAAGCCCAAACTAAAAATTTCTTGCTAAAATATCGCAAAATTCCGCGTTCTGCGAATCGTTCTAAAGGATTTGTTTTGAAAAATTTGCCCTCTAAAAATCTCTTTGTCTACACTAGCTCGCGTGCGCTACGTGCGGCGCTGCAAAACGAGAACGGCGGCGTGCTGGCGCCTAGGATTACGTTGGCGGAATTCTACGAAAAGGCGCTTTTTGTGCCGGATCTTGTCGCTTGCGGTGAGATAGACCGCGCGCTTTTTATGAAGCAGGCGGTAAACGAGAGCAAGCGCGCAGGCGAGAGGCTTAAATTCCCTAACGAGCTTTACGAGTTTATGCGTAACCGCGAGTATCTTTTTGGCTTTTTCAAGGAGCTTGCGACGGAGCGCGTGAGTATCGATGCGCTCGATCTTAGCGACACCTATGCGTGGTACGCCGAGCATTTTGAAATTCTGCGAGAGCTAGCGAGGGCGTATGCAAGGATTTTGCGTGAGCATGGATTTTACGACGAGATCACGCTGCCCGTGCTTTATGAACTAAACGAATCCTATCTGCGCGGATTTGAACGGATAGAAATTAACATCGACGGCAATCCTAGCGCATTTGAGTTCGAGGTTTTTAAGCGCGTTGCAGAGCTTAGCGAGGTTGTGTTGAGCTTTAGAGCCACGACTTTAAATTCCAAGCCTGTGCGCGCGGTGGAGGAGCTTTGCGGCATAAGCCTAGACGCAGGTTTTGCCTACCGCGTAAATCTTGGTACGGGTGAAATTTTAAGCCGCGAGCCGCTAAGCATGGGCGGAGCGGTTGTGTGTAGAGGCTTTGAGCTGCGAAGCTTGCAGGCTAGCTACGTTTTTGAAAAAATTTCATCTTTCGTGCGCTCGGGCATCGCGCCGGAGCGCATCGCGGTAATTTTGCCCGACGAGAGCTTTGCCGGCACGCTGCGGCTTTACGACGAGCGCATCGCAAAGGCTCGCGGCTCGCACCGCATGCTAAATTTCGCGATGGGAGAGAAGCTTGAAGATAGCCTATTTTACGTAACGCTAGAGAAAATTTCGCAGTGCTTAAAAGAAGCGCGCACGCCGAAATTTGGCGTAGATTACCGCGCATTCAAAAGCCCAGGCGGAGGATTTTTGGATATGGAGGATTCCGCGGTACAGCAAAATTTAGCGCTTGGGAATTTCGCTTTGGAGAATTCTATTTCGCAAAATTTTGCACAGCAAAATTCCGCGTTTGATTGCGAAATTTTTTCAAATTCCAAAACGGATTTAAATTTTATGTCTGCGCGAGAGTTTGAAAATACGGAAAATTTTGAAATTCTGCGCGAAATTTCGGCGGAACGCACGAATAGCGCGGGAGAACAAAGCTTTTCTTTGGATTTTACGGAGTTTCAAGAGCCTTTGGAGTGTACGCAGCAGCGCGATTATTCAGCTCGTGCAAAACGGCAAGAGCTTTTAAAGCAGCAAGAGAGCCTAAAATACTCTATACAGCGGGAGCATATAGAGCTTGAGGAAGAAGATGGATATTCAAAAAGCCCTGAGCAGCGCGATCGCTTTAGGCGCTCTAAAATACGCGAGGGCACAGATGAGTATCCGCAGCGCCCAAACCCGCAGGAGCTTGATCTGTTTTTTGCGAGTGTGGGCGTGGATGAGGCGCTTTTTGGCGAGTTTGCGCGCGATTTTGCAAAGCAAGTAAGCTTCGAGCATTTTGAGGCACTAATTGCCAAGCTCGCCTGTTTACCTAAAATTAGCGACGCGCTGCTGCAAGAAAAACTAAAAGAGCCGCTATATCTAATTAAAATTTTGCTTCGAAAATTTAAGGACGAAAACCTAAGCTTGGGCAATCTGATCGATCTTTTTTTGTTAGAAATTTCGCGCATTAAGCTTGATGATGTTCGTGGCGGAAAGGTTACGGTAATGGGGCTTTTAGAGAGCCGTGGGCTACAATTTGACGGCGTGATAATCCCCGATTTTAACGATGATCTAGTGCCAAAGCGCAGTAGCGGAGAGATGTTTTTAAACTCCGCTTTGCGCGCTAGAGCAGGGCTCATCAGCCACGCAGATCGCGAAAATTTACAAAGATTTTACTACGACGGCTTGCTAAGAGGCGCTAAAAAAAGCGCGATTTGCTATCTGCAGAGCGTCGAGAAGTTGCCTTCGCGGTTTTTGAAAAGCTTTGAAGTGCAACAAGACGCGGAATTTTCGCAGGAAGATTATTTGCGGCTTTTTGGGAGAGAGGAATTTAAGCCCGCCTTATGCGGACAAGAAGATCCCGTGGCTCGCCATGATTTTTTTGCCGAGGAGCTGTCGTTTTCGCGGCTGGATACGTTTTTGGAATGCAAGAGGAAGTATTATTACCGCTACGTTTTCGGGCTGAGGGAGGGGCTAAAATTTGGCGAGGATAATGCGCTTTTAGGCAAAATTTTACATACGAGTTTTCAGCATTTATACGAGCGAGCGGGGATGAAATTTAGCATGGAAAAATTCCGCTCTATTTATTCGCAGCTTGCGCGAGAAGCGGGCATCGCGCGCTTTGATGCGGAGCTTGAGCTAAAAGCTGTAGAAAAGCTAGCTAGGCTTTTGGAAGGGCATGAGCAAATTTGGAGCTTTAGCGGTAGTGAAGTATCGCTAAAAGGCGAGCTTGACGGGGTGAGGCTGAGCGGGCGGATCGACCGCATTGACGAAGATAAGGCAGGGCGGAAGTTCATCATCGATTACAAACGTGGTTCAGCTAAAAAACATATGGAAAAATTTCAGCTTACGTTTTATCGCGCGCTTTTAGCCCGGGAGTGCGAATGCGCCTATCTGTCGCTAAAAGACTGCGCGTTTGCAACTCCTAGCGACAAAACGCCTAGCTTAGAAAATCTACGCGAGACGCTAAGCTCTATCGGCAAGGAATTCGCAAGCGAGGTTGCTTTTACGCGCACGGAAGTGGTGCAAAGCTGCGAATACTGCGAATATAAAATCATTTGCAAGGGACAGATCGATGGCAAAATTTGAAAATTATCTGGCGCTTGAAGCAAGCGCGGGCAGCGGTAAGACCTTCAATCTCGCAGTGAGGTTCATCGAGCTGGTTCTAAAAGGCGAGCCGATCAATGAAATTTTAGCGCTTACCTTTACTAAAAAAGCTGCTGCTGAGATGAAAACGCGCATCGTGGAGAAATTTCAAAATTTGCTTGTCGTGCGCGACGGCGCCCTTGTGCCAAGCCCCGAGCTGGAGCAGATTTGTGCTGATTTAGGGCTAAGTGCGGATGAGGTTTTGGCAGCGCAGCAGCGGCTACTGCCTAAATTTTTAAACGAGAGCCTAAATGTCTTTACCTTCGATGCGTTTTTTGCAAAGGCTCTGCGCTCGTTTGCGCTAAATAGCGGCATCGATCCAGGCTTTGAAAACGACGAAAGCATACTAGGCGTGCAGCAGGCGGCGTTTTTAGGCGCGATTTGTAAAAACGAAGCGCTATTAAGAGAGGTCGTGGATTATGTAAGCGACTCAGGAATGACAAAGGGCGAGTTCTTAAATAGCTTACAAAGCATTTGGAGAGGCGATATAAGCATAAATCCGCCCACGCTTCCTGCAAGCTCGGCGCTAGCAGAGATAAATGAAATTTTATCCTGCTTGCAAAAAGCGGCGAGAGATGCGGGCGTAAGCGCGGGAGCCGTAAATGGGCTGAGCCCTGTTAGTGATCTTTCAAAATTATCCTCTGGTTTCATTCTTTCGGCTCTTGCCAACGGCAGTTTCGATTATTCGCGCTCGCAGCTTAAAAAAATTTCGCATCTTGACGGCAAGTTAGCAAGGCTAAAAGACGCCATAGCTCGCGAAATAGCGTGGATGGATGCGACATATGCGGCTAAGCTGGCAGGACTAATTAAAATTTATGCCGAAGCGCTTAAATCGGTGCAGCGCAAAAGCGGCAAGCTCACGTTCGGTGATGTTACCGCAGCCGTGCACTCGCTGCTAAATCCAAGCGCAGAGGCGTTGCAGGGCAACCGCGAGCTTTTGTATTTCAGGCTTGATTCTAAAATCACTCATATTTTAATTGACGAATTCCAAGATACCGATATTTGCCAGTATGAAATCATGCTACCGCTAATCTCCGAGGCGCTTGCTGGCAAAGGGGTGGAAGAGCGCTGTGGCAGCTTTTTTTACGTAGGCGATAAAAAACAGAGCATCTATAAATTTCGCGGCGCGGAGAGAAAAATTTTTGATATATTGCGCGAGCAGTTTAGTCAAATCAAAACGCAGAGCCTGCCGCGCAATTATCGCAGCTTAAAACTTATCGTAAAATTTGTAAATGAGATCTTGCGCGATAAATTTGCGTCTTATGAAGATCAAGTCGCAGCAAATAAGCTAGATAGCGATCTGCCCGCTTCGGTGCTGCAAAAAATCAAGGACTATCCGCTTTCCCATCCACAAATGCCGCTATTTGAGGTGCAAAGCGACGATTACGGCTACGTAGCGGCATTTTCATACGACGACGTGCTAAAGGGGGCTGCGGAGCAAGCGCGCAGACTTGTTGAGGAGTGTGGCGTAAGAGCTGATGATATCGCGATTTTATGCTGGAAAAACGAGCATGTAAGCGCGCTAAAAGAGATGCTATCGGAATTTTGCGAGGTGTGTAGCGGCTCAAATAAGGCCCTGCGTTGCAACGAGCAGGTAAATGCCGTAATTCAGTACGCGAAATTTTGCGTAGGTGGCGATGAAATTTATCTGCGAAACGCCGAAGTGATTTTGGGTAGGCGGCTTAAAAAGATAGCGGTCGATTTGCATAAAAATGCGCAAAAAACGGCAGAATTTATAGCTAGCTCGCTGAAATTAAATTTTGTCGATCCGGATCTACTGCTATTTTTTGAGACGCTGGCAAAATTTAATAGTTTTAGCGAGTATCTGTTTGCAAACGACGAAACGGAGGTATTTGCCAAGGAACAAAGCGGCATTAAAATTATGACTGTGCATAAGTCCAAGGGGCTTCAGTTCCCGCACGTAATCGTTTGCGACCGCATCGGAGGAAAAGACCGGGGCGAGAGCTCAAAGCTCGCGACGGACTATGATTTCGCCACGCATAAGTGGAGGATTTTTTATAAATTTGTGAGCAGAAAGAGCCTGGATACGGAATTTGCAGTATTAATGGATGAAAACGATCGCTCTGCGCATGAAGAGGATATAAACAAGCTCTACGTGGCATTTACCCGCGCCGAACGCTCGCTCATCATCATAAAACGCTCCGAGGCCAAAATAGATCAATACAATTATAGCTTTTTTTCACCTTACGCCAAAAAGACCAAGGGCGCGGGTGTCGTGGAGTGGCTGGATATCCCGGATTTTCAATACGGCTACTTAATCCCAAGCTTCGTAAAATCAGAAGAGCAGTCGCCGCAAAAAAAGATCGCGCTCGTAGCGGGCGAGCCTCAAGGCGCGCAAGAAAAGGCTAGCGGCGGCGAAACGGAGGCGCTAAGCGCGATATATTTCGGCGAGGCGCTGCACTATGCTCTGGAGATGAGCGAAGGCTTTGGGCCGGATGAAATTTTGCGAGGAGTAAGCCTGGCAAGAGGCTGCTACGCTAAATTTTTAAATGACGCGGATTTTGAAAATATCGCGACGCGAGCGCTAGGACTAAGCAAAAACGAGGAATTTTTAGCTCTGATAAAGGGTGCTCAAACTTATAAAGAGATGCCGATTAAAAGCGCGGAGGGTGAACTTTTGCGCGTGGATCTGGCGTGCTTTGGGCAGGATGAAATTTTGCTTTTTGATTACAAAAGCTCCGAAAAATACCTCGCGCAAAACAAAGCTCAAGTGGCGCAGTATAAAAGCGTAATCCGCGAGTTTTATCCGCATGTGCGAGTGCGTGCCTTCGTGCTGGTTCTCGAAGCTGCGGGCGCTAGGCTAATCGAAGTGAATGAAGAAGGATAAAATTTTAAAGCTTAGATGAAATTTGAGCGCAGATAGATTAAAGATAGCTTAAATTAAGCTATACGTAAGGATATTTCTATATAATCACAGCTCAAATTTTAATAAGGCGGAAACCATGACAGAAATTACAAAGCCTAGCGAAGTTAAGCGCGACTGGGTCGTTATCGACGCGACCGACAAAAGATTCGGTAGGATGCTTACCGAAGTTGCGGTATTGCTACGCGGCAAACACAAACCAAGCTACACTCCAAACGTGGATTGCGGAGACTACGTCGTTATCATCAACGCTTCAAAAGCCGTATTTACCGGCAATAACAAAGGCGACGATAAACTTTATCACAGCTACTCGGGCTATTTCGGAAGCGTAAAGAGCGTGAAATTTCAAGACCTGCTTAAAAACAATCCCGCAAAGCTCTACAGACTTGCGGTTCGCGGCATGCTTCCTAAGACGAAGCTTGGCAAGGCGATGATCAAAAAGCTATTCGTATATGAAGGCGGCGAGCACCCTCATACTGCGCAAACAACTAAAAAAGGAAAATAATCATGGCGACAATTTATGCAACCGGAAAGAGAAAAACTGCCGTAGCTAAGGTTTGGGTAAAACCTGGAAGCGGCAAGATCGTAGTAAACGGTATGGATCTAAACACCTGGCTAGGCGGTCACGAAGCGATCAAACTAAGGGTCGTTCAGCCGCTTTTGGCGACTAAACAAGAGACCTCGATGGACATCACCGCGCAGACTTTAGGCGGCGGATATTCGGCTCAAGCGGATGCGCTAAAGCACGGAATTTCAAAAGCGCTTGCCGCGATGGATAAGGATTTTAGGGCGGCTCTCAAGCCAAAAGGTTTACTAACTCGCGATAGTCGCGTGGTCGAGCGAAAGAAATTCGGTCGCCGCAAAGCTCGCAGAAGCCCGCAGTTCTCTAAGAGATAATGTTTTTTACAAATTTGTGGCGAAATTGTCGCAAATTTGTAAATTCTTTAAAAATTTTATGGTAATATTGAATTATAACTTTATTTGAAAGGATGTTTAATGAAGAAAGTTCTACTTGCATTAAGCTTGTGTGCATCCGGCGCATTGTTCGCTAGCGATGCTGATTATCACTGGGAGATCACCCCTACTATTGGCGGAATGACTCATGAGGGCAATATGGATTTGGATTCGAATTTTATGTTCGGTCTACGTCTTGCCAAAAATCTACAAGATTCGTTTATCGATCAAGTAGAGGTTGGTTTTGATTACTCTCGCAATATCGGCGTAGAGGATTTAGCTCACAGAGTAGGCAACGATAAGCCTGACGCTAAATATTATCACATCAATGCTGTAAAAGACTTGGTAAATTTTACCGATAATTTCAAATTATACGGCTTGCTAGGTCTTGGATATATGGATTACACTAAAGACGTTTACAACGATGGCGATCAAGATAGCGGCTTCGGCCAATACGGCTTGGGTCTAAAATACTATATTACCGACAACTTTGCTACAAAACTTGAAGCACGCGATGCTATCAGATTTGACGACGGCAACCACGTATTATTCTATACTCTAGGCTTTGCCGTTGATTTTGGTAAGAGATATGCTGACGCAGCCCCAGCTGCCGCTCCGGCTCCTACAGGCTGCAAAGACGCAGATAACGACGGCGTATGCGATAATGTCGATAGATGTCCAGGCACACCTGCTGGCGTAGTTGTAGATGAATATGGTTGTGAGAAAGTTATTAGATTAAATTTGGGCGTAAATTTCGCTACAGATAGCTCAAAAATTTCCCCTGAGTTTATGAACCAGATCAAAAACGTAAGCGACGTGCTAGTAGCTCACCCTGATTACAAAGTAATTCTAGAGGGTCACACCGATAGCACCGGTTCGAATGCATATAATCAAAAGCTTTCCGAGCGCAGAGCTGCTGCAGTTGGAGGTGCGCTTAAGAGCTTCGGCGTAGATGCTAGCAGAATCACCACTGTAGGATACGGCGAGACTAAGCCTATCGCTACAAACGCTACTAAAGCAGGCCGCGCTCAAAATAGACGCGTAGATGCTAAATTTAGAAAATAATCTTTTCTAGATCCACATAAGCGGGGCTTCGGCTCCGCTTTTTTATATCCAAACTAAATTTTAAAATGCCAAAATTTCAAACCACTCTGCTTTTTGATCTCGATGGTACACTCATAGATTCCACGCCCGCGATATTAGATGGTTTTCATTATGCATTTGCGCATTTGGGCGCCGTAGACCCTAGCGACGAAGCGATTAAAAAGCTCATCGGGCATCCGTTAGAGGTAATGTTTGAGCGTCTAGGTGTGACGCGCGATGTGCAGAATTTCGTGCTCGCCTACAAACAGCGATACGCGCAGACTTTTTTGGATCAGACCGTTCTGCTAAGCGGTGCGTTCGAGACGGTTCGTACGGCGAGCGAGTTTGCAAATTTAGGCGTCGTGACGACCAAGACGTCGAAATTTTCTAAAATTTTATTGCAGCATCTGGGTATTGCGAAATTTTTTGGCACCATCGTCGGGCGAGAGGATGTGCAAAACCCCAAACCAAGCGCCGAACCGATCTTAAAGGCGCTCGAAAATTTAGGAATTTGCGGCGCGACTACTAGCAAAAGCCCGCATGCGGCTTGCGGTAAAACTCACGACGCGACTGCCGATGAAAATACAAGCGCTGCTAGCAGGAGCGCGATTTTGAGTGAAATTTCAGCGCCTGATTTAAAGAGCCTTCCTGCGCTTGATCCTGATCCTAGCAAAGTTTACGAGCAAAATTTAAGCAGCATCGCGAGTCAAAATTCTGATACAATTTTGTTTAAAAATTTAAGCGAAGCAAAGAGCGATAGACATGGGGTTGGCGACAAGAGCCAGAAGAGCGGTGTGGGCATAGATGGCGAGAGCGATAAAGGCGGAGTGCGCGGCAGTAAAATTTATGATGCACATGAGCTAAATTCCACTCCTTGTTATGACAAAATTTGCAGTGACGAAATTCTGCCTTCTGTAAGCCAAAATATCTTTATGATCGGCGATACGCTACTTGACGCCATCGCGGCAAAGTCGGCAGCGGTGCGAAGCGTGGGCGTAAGCTGCGGCTACGGCAGTACCTCGGAGCTACGGGCGCATTTCGAGTTCGTATGCGCGGACGCAAAAGAGGCGGTTGAGCTGATACGCGGAATTTCATCGAAATTTTAGGCGCGACGGAGCGAAATTTTTATAGCTTCGATGCGCTATTTTTACAAATATTTAAGCGAATTCGCGCTCGAGATTTAAAATTCCAATTAATTCGCTTTTTAAACAGCACGCGATATAAATGTCCGCGCTATTTAGCTGGAGAGCAAGACGCTTTCTAAGTGTTCAAACGATACGCGGAGTTAAATTCGCATATTTCTACTCTGGTCTAGCAATAGCCCGTGCCGTATCAACGATGTATGAGAGATTTCACTCTATCCTTCGTGCTTGATCTGGTTCGTCGAATGTTCGGTATTAACGACGTATGGGAAAATTTTGCTACCTCGAGTAATTGTGTTTTATTCATTTTCGGTTTGTATTAACACCAATGTATGAGAAAATTTCACCGCAGTCAAATTTTACGCAATTTCGCAATATCTTTTGAGTTTGCGAACGGATTTTGCAAGAAATTTAATGCAAGCTTCGCACTCAAATTCTGGCTTTGATTTTAGTTTATACTCCACCTTATCGTGATAAATTTTACACTCCGCTTTAGGTGAGCATTTGGTAGGACTTTTGTGCGATCCTATCGCAAGTCTATTTGACGCTTATTTAGGGCGCTGCATTCCGGGTTTTGTCGCAATTATGTTCGCTGCGGATTTTCGGTGCGATTTATATCATTTAAGGCCGCGCCCGCGCCCAGCGAGCACTAAACATATATGTTTTGAAGACAGGCTTATATGCTAAAATTTCATCCTGCGACAAATAGCTCGCAAAGGCGCGGATATAGGATAAACTAGCCAAATTTTAAAATTTAGCTCCGCGGCGAGCAGCCCTTTTATCGGAGCCGATGAAAGCAGCGTTAGTTTTTGCGTTTTAATTTTATCGTTTCGGCGCAGTAGGGCTTTAAATTTAATCTAAAATTTTGCAAAATTTTAAAATTTTGCCCGCTCTTATGCTTTTTTAAAGCAAAATTCTATAAAATACCGCTTCCGCAATGGGCTATCGTCTAATGGCAGGACAACAAACTCTGGATTTGTGAATATAGGTTCGACCCCTATTAGCCCATCCACTTAAATTTTTAATCCCTTTTATCATAGCTAGCGTTTGAAATTAATTTGCGCATCATTTTTGCAGATCATGGCAGCATTTGCCGGCTAAAACAAATTGCGTTGAGCCATAAAATACGCAAAATTTTAGCGAGCTAATAAGTAAGTTGCCGCTTTAAAGCGGCGGATTATTTGATTTTTTCTTTGCCTTTGTAAGTGGCGATGCTTTGATACGAGCCGTCTTTTTTAAACGCTACCACGTCATAGACCTCGGGCTGAGAGCCTTGCTCCATACCTGGTGCTTCTAGTGGCATGCCAGGTACTGCTATGCCGATAACGTCTTTAGGCTTATTTTTTAGTAACGTGCGGATTTCGCCTACTGGCATATGTCCTTCGACTACATATCCGTCTATGATCGCGGTGTGGCAGCTAGCGAGCTCGAGCGGAAGTTTGAACTCATTCTTCTTCTGGATAAGCGGCTCGTCAGCCAGCGAAATCATCTCGACTTCAAAGCCATTTTGCTCCATATATTTTGCCCAGTTGTGGCAACAGCCGCAGCTCTCGCCGTGATAGACCTTGATATGTTCACCCGCCGCCGCATAGCTACCTAATGCCGCTAAAAGCGCACCTGCAAATAAAATTTTCTTCATATTTTGCTCCAGTGATTAAAAGTCCTCGATTATACAATATGTATAGTAAATTTTTAAGAGTGAACCGTAGGATTTTAAGATTAGATTTGGTGAAGCAGTACCCGCTCGTAAGCCGAAATTTTACGAAATTTTAAAATTTCGGCGTCGCGGATAAGTTGGTTATAGGCACTGAGAGAGTGCTGATTTGATAGCAGATTTTGATACGTAGCCTTCCGAGTCGCTGGTAAGTGATACGTCGCAGCCTGGCTTATAGTTTTTCCAGGTGTAGATGTTGCCATTGTCTTCGGTTGTTTTGATGGAGTCTGGCTGTTTATTCCATGCAGAAATTACTTGATTGATATGAAATGCATCGCTGCGGTCTTTCGGCGCATTAGTCATACCTGTGCTGTCGGGCAAGGTCGTTTCGACCATATCGGTGGTGCCTGCGGTGGAAACCTCTTGGACTTTATCATTTACGCCGCCGATATTTGTTTTGCTGCTTTGGGATTTTGTTTGATTGCGTACTCCGCTTGGTTCGTTGGATATATTCCAGTTGGAACAACCGATAAAAAATACCGCTGCTACGAGCGCAGCTATTAAATTTCTCATAAAATTCTCCTTCAAAAATTTCGTTGCGATGTTGCGATAGTAGCACATTTATCTTTAGTTTAAAATAAATCCGAGCCCTTTGAATTTGAAATTTCGTAGGAATTTTGCGAGGCGTTTCAGTAGGAATTTATAAAATTTGAGATAATATTGCAACCTTTCATACCAAACGGGCTTTTAAATTTTGCACGGCAAATGCCTTTTTGGCTACCAAATTTTAAAGGATTTTTGATGTATGCTATCATCAAACACGGCGGCAAGCAGTATAAGGTCGAAGAGGGCAACTACCTAAATTTAGACCATTTTAATGCTGAGCCGAAAGCAAAGCTCGAGCTTAGCGAAGTTTTAGCGCTAAACGACGGCGAGTTAAAGGTAGGAGCACCGTTCGTAAAGGGTGCCAAGGTGGTTTTGGAAGTCGTTTGCGAAGGCAAGGATAAAAAAGTCGTTATCTTCAAAAAACGCAGACGTAAAGATTCAAAAGTAAAACGCGGCTTCAGACGCCAATACACCCGCGTCAAAGTCGTTTCGATTAACGCATAAAGGACAGGAAATGGCACACAAAAAAGGTCAGGGCTCAACCCAAAATAATAGAGATAGTATCGGACGCCGCTTGGGCGTCAAAAAATTCGGCGGCGAGTTCGTTCGCGCGGGCAACATCATCATCCGCCAGCGCGGCACTGCGACGCACCCGGGCAGCAACGTAGGCATGGGTAGCGATCACACGATTTTCGCGTTGATCGACGGCGTCGTAAAATTTGAGCGAAAAGATAAAAATCGTAAAAAAGTATCGGTTTATCCGGCTGCGTAAATATCGCTAAATCTTCGGGGGCGCAAGCCCCTCTTTTAAATTTCATCCGTTTAAAAATTATCTTCAACTCATTTGGCTATAATTGCCGTTTTAAATTTAAGGATAGCTATGTTCATAGACAGCGTAAAATTTAGCGTCAAATCAGGTGACGGCGGCGCAGGTTGTGTCAGCTTCCGCCGCGAAAAATTCGTCATCTCAGGCGGTCCTGACGGCGGCGACGGCGGCGACGGCGGCGACGTGTATTTTAGGGTCGATAAAAACTCTCACACCCTCTCATCCTACAAGGGCAAGCGTGAGTTTAAAGCGCAAAACGGCGCGCCCGGTGAGGGTCGCAAAAAGACTGGCAAAAGCGGCGAGGATCTCTATCTCATCGTCCCTCCCGGCACCAGCGTTTACGACGAGGATAGCGGCGAGTTGGTGCTTGATATGCTAGACGACGGCGAAACGAGGCTGTTTTTAAAAGGCGGCAAGGGCGGGCTTGGCAACGTGCATTTTAAAAGCTCGATCAACCAAGCCCCCGAATACGCGCAAAAAGGTCTCGAAGGGCAGACGCGAGAGGTGCGCTTGGAGCTAAAACTCATCGCCGACGTGGGGCTCGTAGGCTTTCCAAACGTGGGCAAAAGCACGCTAATCTCGACCATCTCAAACGCCAAACCCCAGATCGCAAACTATGAGTTTACTACGCTCACGCCAAAGCTCGGTCTCGTCGAGGTTGGCGAATACAGCGGCTTTGTCATGGCCGATATCCCTGGCGTCATAGAGGGCGCAAGCGAAGGTCGCGGGCTTGGCGTGCAGTTTTTAAAACACGTCGAGCGCACTAAAATTTTACTTTTTATGCTCGATCTTGCGAACTATCGCAGCCTCGAGGAGCAGTTTGACGCGCTGCGGGCCGAGACGGCGAAATTTTCAGAGGGGCTTGCAAAAAGAGACTACGCGATCGCTCTAACCCGCGCGGATGCGGCTGAAAATTTGCAGGAAAAATTTGACGCTTTTTTATCGCATTTGGGACTTTCGGGCACGGCGGGTGAGATGAAATTTAAACAAGATATTTATGAGCTTGACGCCGCTAAGCCGTTTTTTGTGATGCCGATATCTTCGGCGACTGGGCAAAATATAAACGAGCTAAAATTTAACCTGCTTGAACTGCTTAAAAAGGAGCTGTAGATTGCGCCAAAGCCGCGCCGCAGAGGGCTTTTGCGAACACAGGTCTTAAGCGCGCCCGCATAAGCGGTTAAATTTTATGTTTATCGCTCGCAAAAGCCGCAAAAAGATAAAATTTAAGGAGGCGAAATGAGTAAAATTTTTATTCTAGTATTTTTATGCTTCGGCGCATACGGTTGCGATCCCGCCGATTCGGTGCCTTATTTTATGGACTTTAACGACAAGGATCACGACGGCGCGCTGAGCTTGCAGGAGTGGATGGCGAGCGAGGTGCCGTCCGGGCTGAAAGTAGAGCTAAATCTGCGCTCAGGCTCGGAATTTAAGAGGTTGGACGCTAATCATGACGGCAAGATTAGCCTAGAAGAGCTGAGGGCGAAATCCTCTGCAAAGATTGATTGGTCCGAAGATCCGTGCGCCTTTTGGCCTTGGAAGGATCAAGGCGGAGATGAAAATCAATCCGCCGTCAAATAAGGCGCACGAGTGTGAAGCCGGGTTTGCCTCGCAGTCTGCGTAAAATTTATTTCGAGCATGATTAGCGCCTGCATGATCGCTCGCGCCGTGATGTGGCTAAATTTAAAGGAAAAGAATGAATATAGTTTTTATGGGAACGCCCGAGTATGCGGCTAAAATTTTACGCGCGCTTGCGGAGGCGAAATTTGAGATCGCGGCCGTCTTTACGCAGCCTGATAAGCCTGTCGGCAGAAAGCAAATTTTAACTCCTAGCGAGGTTAAAGTTTATGCACAGCGGCATTTGCCCGCCGTGCCGATCTTTCAGCCCGCGACACTCAAAGACGAGGTGGTCGCGGCACAGATAAAAGAGCTAAAGCCTGATTTTATCGTGGTTGCCGCATACGGTAAAATTTTGCCGCAAGCCGTCCTTGATATTGCGCCTTGTATAAATTTGCACGCTTCGATCCTGCCTAAATACCGCGGCGCAAGTCCGATCCAAAGCGCGCTACTAGCTGGCGAAAAGCAGACCGGAGTGACGGCGATGCTGATGGACGCGGGGCTCGACACGGGCGATATGCTTGATTTTGCCTACACGCCTTGCGAGGATAAAACGGCGGCGCAGCTGTTTGACGAGCTGGGTGATCTAGCGGGCGAGCTGATCGTGCGAGTGTTGCGAAATTTTGCAAATTTGACGTCGCTTAAGCAAGATGACGCGCAGGCTACGCACTGCAAAAAAATAAGCAAATCAGACGGGCTTTTTGGCTTTGAGGAAAGCGCAGAGCAAATTTATAATAAATTTCGCGCGCTGACGCCCTGGCCGGGGATTTATCTAGCTAGTGGACTAAAAATTTTGGATTTAGAAATCTTGCGCGAATCTTGCGAGCGCAAATTTGAACGCGAAGGCGAAATTTTAAGCGTCGATAAGCTCGGCTTTTGCGTTTCTTGCGGCGAGGGTGCGGTCAAGATCATAAAAGTGCAAGAGTCAGGCAAAAGGCCCGTGGACGCTAGCGCGTATCTAAACGGCAAGCGGCTAAAGATCGGCGATCTGTTATGCTAGGCGGGGTTTTGAAGGCTCGCGTTTCATGCCACGCTTTTGATGCTATGTGGGGATTTTATTTACGCCGCGCTTTTGGGATCGCGGCGAAATTATGCCTTGGGTATCGCTGCAATCGTAAAGTAAAATTTTACCGCGCGGAATTTCGAAGCGAAGCTCCAAAATCAAGGCTTTATAAAATTTTAAAACCTCGCTTCTATGCTCTAAAATTTTACGCTCACAGGAGCTTGAAATTTTGCCGCCGCAGTTGCGGACTTTACAGCGCTATACCGAACACGCACAGTTTAAAATTCTATGATCGTGCCGCAGAATTTTTGCAAGATAAAGCTTTAAAATTTTATCGAAATGCTGCTGGGAAAATCCGCGTTGCCGAAAAATTTAGCAAGAGCGTAAAATTTCATCGCATAAAATTCCGCTACTTCGTAAAATTTAATCATGCTAAATTTTATCTTGTCTCAAAATTCTATCGCAGCGCGGAATTTAAACGCTTGCAATATCGTAAGGCGAGCCCTTCGTCTTACGCAAGGAGCGGGTTTTGCAAGTAGAATTTGTAGAGCAAATGCCTTCCACGCAGGAGTTTTTGGTGAACGCCGTGCGCGAAGGCAGGATAGCGCCGCCTTTTGCGATCGCCGCAAATCGCCAAAGCGCCGGTATCGGCTCGCGCGGCAATGATTGGGAGGGCGCGAGCGGCAATCTCGCATTTTCGTTCTGTGTCGCGCAGAGCGATCTGCCTGCAGATGTGCCGCCTCAGTCGGCGAGCATATATTTTGCGATGATCATGCAGGAATTTCTCGCATCGCTCGGTTCGCAGCTTTGGCTTAAATGGCCCAACGATTTTTATGTGGATGAGCGCAAAATCGGTGGGACGATGACGAATAAGATCAAAAATACCCTTGTCTGCGGCATCGGCATAAACCTACTCGGCGCGCCCGAATATGCGGGAATTTTAGATATAAAAATCAGCGCAAAAGACGCTATAGAGGGCTTTTTTGCGCTATATGAAAATAAAATCTCGTGGAAGCAAATTTTTAGAAATTTTTCGTTACAATTCCAAAAATCGCAAAAATTTAGCGTTCATCTAGGCGGTGAAAAAATTTCGCTTGCGCAGGCTAAACTTTGCGAAGACGGATCGATCATAATAAACGAAGAAAGGGTTTATGCTTTAAGATGAGTGAAGTAATTACGATTGCCAATCAAAAAGGCGGCGTCGGAAAGACGACCACAGCGGTTAATCTCGCTGCGTCGCTAGCGATAAAGAAAAAGCGGGTCCTACTGATCGACGTAGATCCTCAGGCGAACGCTACGACCGGGCTTGGCTTTAACCGCAGCGACTTTGAATTTAACATTTATCACGTCTTAACAGGGCGTAAGAGCATGTCCGAAGTGATCCAAAAGACCGAACTTGAGTTTATGGATTTAGTGCCGTCAAACATCGGACTTGTAGGTATCGAGCGCGAAGTAAGCGAAGAGAAAGACTTCAAACTAATGCTAAAAAATAAAATTTCCGAGGTTAAGGACAGATACGATTTCATCATCATCGATTCGCCGCCGACGCTCGGTAGCATTACGGTAAATGCCTTGGTCGCAAGCGATAGCGTAATTATCCCGATTCAGTGCGAATTCTATGCACTTGAAGGCGTCGCGCTGATCCTAAATACCGTAAAAGTCGTCAAGCAAACGCTCAATAAAAATTTAAAAATTCGCGGATTTTTGCCTACGATGTATAGTTTGCAAAACAATCTAGCCAAAGAAACAGTCGCGAATTTACGCGAGTATTTTGACGATAAGCTCTTTCGTATCGGCAAGAGTGATGATCTAGTTATTATCCCGCGCAATATTAAGCTAGCCGAAAGCCCAAGCTTTGGCAAGCCGGTGGTTTTATACGATATAAAATCTGCTGGTTCCATCGCTTATCAAGACCTCGCTAAATCCATAATGGAGCAAAAATGGGCAAGGTAAAAAGAGCGCTCGGGCGCGGGCTCGGTGCGATTTTAGACGACGTAGAAAGCTCCTATAACAGGGAGCTAGAAAGTGGAAATGCAGATAGTTTAGTTATCGAAATCGATGTCGATAAAATCGAGCCAAATCCATATCAACCGCGGCAGAGCTTCGATGAGGAGGCACTTAGGCAGCTGAGCGAAAGCATCGCCCGCCACGGGCTTATCCAGCCTATCATCGTTATTCAAAAAGATGATTCTTACGTCCTTATCGCCGGCGAGCGGCGCCTAAGAGCGACGAAGCTTTTAGGCGAGAGTAAAATCAAAGCCGTAGTCGCGGACATAAAATCTCAAAATTTAAGAGAGCTTGCCCTCATCGAAAATATCCAGCGCGAGGATCTAAATCCTATCGAGCTTGCTAAGTCCTATAAGGAGCTTATCGGTGAATACAGGATCACGCAAGAGGAGTTAGCCGACATCATCAAAAAGTCCCGCACACAGATTACAAACACGTTAAGGCTTTTAAATTTATGCTCCGAAGTGCAAGACGCCATAAGCGCAGATAAAATTTCGCAAGGGCACGCCAAGATAATGGTTGGACTTGAAAAAGAGGATCAAATTTTAGCTCTAAATACCATTTTAGGACAGCGTCTAAGCGTAAGAGATACCGAAAATTTAGTAAAAAAGCTCAAAGATAAAACCGTTCCGAAAGAGAAAAAGCCCGGTGCGGAATTTCAAAGCTTCAAGCCTGAGCTTTTAAAGCTAAAGGCCAAGCTTGATCAATTTGGTAAAATAAGTATCAAAGAGCGTAAAATTTCGATCGAATTTAGCGAAATTTTACAAATTTCCGAGTTTTTAAAGAAAATCGGATGATTTTTTATAGTGTATTTTAATTTTTCATATTGTAAAATACGCATTTTGTTTAAAACTAACCTAGAGGAGGTGCGATGCTAGACGTAAGTTTGACCGCCATGATAACGACCATCGTCGTATTTCTGGCTTTGATTTACTTCTTAAATATCAAGCTTTATAGACCGTTACTTTTGCATATGGAAAAGCGAGAGGCTATTATTAAAGAAGATGAGACAAATGCGATGAAAAATGCACAGGATGCAGATGCCGATAAAGCAGAGATCGTAAAAATCATGGATGCTGCGAAGTTGCAGGCTGTTAAAATAAAGCAAGAGGCGATGGATAGCGCGAAGCAGGCTGCCGCCAGAGAAATAGCCGAGAAAAAAGCCGCGATGGAGGAGGATTTTGATCAATTCTTAGGCGGTTTGGATGAGCAAAAACGTAACCTAAAAAATGATTTGCAAGCCAAAATTCCGGAATTTAAAAATGCTCTAAGCACTGCCGTGGCTAAAGTATGAGGTTTTGAGTATGAAAAAATATCTATTTTTATTTATCGTTCCGGCGTTTGTTTTAGCAAGCGGTGGGCACGATGGAGTCAAAGATTACGACGTGCTGTGGCGAAGCATAAATTTCATTTTGTTTTTCGGAATTTTGTTTTATCTTTTAAAAGGTCCCGCAAAAGCAGCATATCAAGGTAGAATCAACGGCATCGCATCTAGACTTGAGGCTAATCAAAAAATTTTAAAAGAGTCCGCAGCTCGCAAGGAACAAGCTAAAAAAGATTTGCAAGATGCCAAGGTTCAAGGCGCAGCTTTAATCGAAACTGCTAAAAAAGAGATTGTATTCGCCGCCGAAAAGATAAAAAATGCGACCGAGCAAGAGATCGCGAATTTGCAAAAATCTTTCGATGAGCAGAAAAGCTTTGAGGCGCGCAAGATCAAAAAAGAGGTCGTAAGCGAGATTCTGGATGATATTTTTGCATCGGATGACATTAAATTCGGTCAAGATAAGCTAGTTAAAATCGTAGAGAAAAAGGTCGGATGATGATAAATAACACCTCAAAAAGATATGTAAACGCCCTTATACTGAGCTATAAAAAAGATGAACTAGGCTCTGTTTTGCAGACGCTCGAGAGCGTCGCGAGCGCATTTAGAATTCCAAAATTCCAAGATATTGTAAAATCTCCGACGCTAAAAGAGGAATCCAAAGTGGAACTTATTGCGTCGTTTATAAAAAATCCAAGCGAAAAAATCGTAAATTTTATTAAACTTCTAGCTAAAAATAGGCGTATTGCGCTAATTCCACAGATAGTCGAGGAACTGCGCAAGAATATTGCGGCGCTGGATAATAAATATTTGGGTAAAATTTATTCCGCTACCGAAATAGACGCCGCAAAAATAAAAGAGCTAGAGGCTAAAATTTCAAAGAAATTTAATGCAGATATTACTCTGCAACCCGTTAAAAGCGAGCTTGAAGGCATTAAGATCGAAGTCGAGGATCTTGGATTTGAGATTAGTTTTTCAGTTGATAGATTGAAACAAAAAATGAGCGAATATATTTTAAAAGCAATTTAAAGGAGTAAAGCGTGGGTGCGAAAATTAAGGCAGACGAAATCAGCAGCATAATCAAAGAGCGAATCGAAAATTTCGATCTTAGCGTTGATATCGAAGAAACCGGTAAGGTCGTTTCGGTCGCAGACGGCGTTGCTAATGTTTACGGCTTAAAAAACGTAATGGCTAACGAGATGGTCGAATTCGAAAACGGAGCTCGTGGTATCGCGTTAAATTTAGAGGAGAGCAGTGTCGGCATCGTTATTTTAGGCGATACTAGTGGTATTAACGAAGGTAGTAGCGTTAAAAGACTGGGTAAGCTTTTGCGCGTTCCGGTAGGTGATGCTCTAATAGGTCGCGTAGTAAATGCCCTAGGCGAGCCGATCGACGGCAAAGGCGCGATAGAGACCAGCGATACTAGATTTGTCGAAGAAAAGGCCAAAGGCATCATGGCTCGTAAATCCGTTCACGAGCCACTTCAAACCGGTCTTAAAGCGATAGACGCGCTAGTGCCGATCGGTCGCGGACAGCGCGAGCTCATCATCGGCGACCGCCAAACAGGAAAAACCACCGTTGCTGTTGATACCATCATCAATCAAAAGGGCCAAGACGTCATCTGCATATATGTAGCAATCGGCCAGAAGCAATCTACCGTCGCGCAAGTCGTTAAAAAGCTTGAAGAGTACGGTGCGATGGATTATACGATCGTAGTTGCGGCGGGTGCTAGCGAGGCGGCTGCACTTCAATACTTGGCGCCATATTCGGGCTGCACTATGGGCGAGTATTTCAGAGATAACTCCCGCCACGCGCTTATCATCTACGATGATCTTAGCAAGCACGCGGTTGCTTATCGCGAGATGTCGCTTATCTTGCGCCGTCCACCGGGACGCGAGGCGTATCCTGGCGACGTATTCTACCTGCACTCTCGTTTGCTTGAGCGTGCTAGTAAGCTAAGCGATGCACTCGGTGCAGGTAGCCTAACGGCGCTTCCTATCATCGAGACGCAAGCAGGCGACGTTTCGGCATATATCCCTACAAACGTTATCTCCATCACCGATGGTCAAATTTTCCTAGAATCTGGTCTATTTAACTCAGGAATTCGTCCTGCGATCAACGTAGGTCTTTCGGTTAGCCGCGTCGGCGGTTCCGCGCAGATTAAAGCGATCAAAAAGGTCTCAGGAACCTTGCGCCTAGATCTAGCTCAATACCGTGAGCTTCAGGCGTTTGCGCAGTTTGCGAGCGATTTGGACGAGAGCAGCCGTAAGCAGCTGGATCGCGGACAAAGAATGGTCGAAATTTTAAAACAGCCTCCTTATTCGCCGCTTCCGGTCGAAAATCAAGTGGTCATCATCTTTGCGGGAAGCCGCGGATTTTTGGACGATGTGCCTACGAGCTCTATTGGCAAATTTGAAGCTGAGCTCTATCCGTATATCGAGGCAAAATACCCTGAGATTTTTGAAGAGATCAGAAGCAAAAAGACCATCGAGAAGGATTTGGAAGAAAATTTAATCAAGGCTCTAAATGACTTTAAAGCGACCTTTGCCGCTTAAAAAGGCTAAATTATGGCAAATTTAAAGGATATAAAACTTCAAATCAAAAGCGTAAGAAATACGGAGAAGACTACCAAAGCTATGAAGCTAGTCTCCAACGTCAAGCTTAAAAACACTAAAGAAGCGGCGATGCGCTCGCGAGCTTATGCGGTGAAGATTAACGAGGTCTTGGGTGAAATTTCTGCGCGCGTTAAAAATTACGTAGGCAATAATTCAGGCAACGACGAAAAACTTAGAATTTTTGATACCACGCGGGAAGTAAAGGTGGTTGATTTGCTGTTTATCACCGCAGATAAAGGGCTTTGCGGCGGTTTTAATATCAACACCATCAAAAAGATCAAAGCTTTGATCGAGGAGCTTAAAGCGAAAAAGATCAAGGTTCGCCTTCGTGCCGTCGGCAAAAAGGGGATAGAGTATTTTGATTTTCAAGGCGTTGAGCTTTTGGAGCGATATATCGGCGTGAGCTCATCTCCATCGTCTGAGAAAGCTAATGAAATCGTCCAAGCCGCGGTCAAGGATTTTAACGAAGGCAAAACCGATGAAGTCATACTCGTCCACAATGGCTATTTAAATATGATTACTCAAGAGATGCGGGTAAATACGTTGGTGCCGATCGGTGAGCCTGCGATTAGCGAGGACGCTTTAAAAACATCTACATTGGAAGTAGAGGTTGAAAGCCCTGAGGATGAAGAAACATTGATGCTAAATTTAATCCAAAGCTATCTTAGCTACAGTATGTATTACGCACTGATAGACTCTTTAGCGGCGGAGCACTGCTCTAGAATGAACGCTATGGAAAATGCGACGAACAACGCTAAAGAGCGCGTGTCGCAGTTAAATTTAGCATATAACAAAGCCAGACAAGGCTCTATCACGACTGAGCTTATCGAGATCATAAGCGGCGTCGAATCAATGAAATGAAAGGAAAACGGATGAAAGGAATAATTTCTCAGGTAATGGGTCCTGTGGTCGATGTCGATTTCAAGGACTATTTACCGAAGATTAACGAAGCTATCGAGGTTAAATTTGACGTCGAAGGCGCTCATCGTAGGCTGATCCTAGAGGTAGCCGCGCACCTTGGAGACAATCGCGTCCGCACGATCGCTATGGATATGAGCGATGGACTTAGGCGAGGGCTTGAGGCCGTCGCTTTGGGTGCGCCTATTACGGTGCCAGTGGGCGAGAAGGTTTTGGGCAGAATTTTTAACGTCACAGGCGATCTGATCGACGAAGGCGAGGATGAAAAATTTGAAACTCGCTGGTCCATTCACAGAGATCCGCCTAGCTTTGAAAATCAAAGCACGAAGAGTGAAATTTTTGAAACCGGCATTAAGGTAGTCGATCTGCTAGCCCCTTACGCGAAGGGCGGCAAGGTAGGCCTATTCGGCGGTGCTGGCGTCGGCAAGACCGTCATCATCATGGAGCTGATTCACAACGTCGCTTTCAAACACAGCGGTTACTCCGTATTTGCGGGCGTTGGCGAGCGAACGAGAGAGGGAAACGACCTTTATAACGAGATGAAAGAATCGGGCGTTTTGGATAAAGTCGCCTTAACCTACGGTCAGATGAATGAGCCGCCGGGGGCGAGAAATCGCATTGCGCTAACCGGTCTTACGATGGCCGAGTATTTCCGCGACGAGCTAGGACTTGACGTTTTGATGTTTATCGATAATATCTTCCGTTTCTCGCAGTCGGGCTCAGAGATGTCCGCGCTTTTAGGACGAATTCCGTCCGCGGTCGGTTATCAGCCTACGCTTGCTAGCGAAATGGGTAAATTACAAGAGCGCATTACTTCTACTAAGAAGGGTTCTATCACCTCCGTTCAGGCCGTTTATGTGCCTGCGGACGACCTTACCGACCCGGCTCCTGCGACCGTTTTCGCGCACCTTGATGCGACGACCGTTTTAAACAGAGCGATTGCCGAAAAAGGAATTTATCCTGCCGTTGACCCACTTGATTCGACCTCAAGAATGCTTGATCCGCAAATCATCGGTGAGGAGCATTACAAGGTCGCTCGCGGCGTCCAGGCAGTGCTTCAAAAATACAAAGATTTGCAAGACATTATCGCGATTTTGGGTATGGACGAGCTTAGCGAAGAAGACAAGCTCGTAGTCGAGCGTGCTAGAAAGATCGAGCGCTATCTATCTCAGCCGTTTTTCGTAGCCGAGGTATTTACCGGAAGTCCGGGCAAATATATCTCGCTAGAGGAGACTATCGCTGGATTTAAGGGAATTTTAGAGGGCAAATACGACGATCTGCCGGAGAATGCCTTTTATATGGTGGGAAATATCGACGAGGTAGTAGCAAAAGCCGAAAAGATGAAAGCATAGGAATTTTAAGATGAAAGAATTTTTGCTTTTAGATATCGTTACGCCCGAAGGGATGGTCTTTTCGGGCGAAGTCAAATCCGTTCAACTCCCCGGCATTACTGGCGAAATGGGTATTTTGCCGGGGCATGCGAGCTTGCTAACGGGGCTTAAAGATAAAAGCGAAGGCGGAGTCGTTGAGATCGTAGATAAAGACGGCAAAAAGCAGCTTGTTTTGGTAAACGACGGATTTTTGGAAGTTACCGAAGAAAAAACTACTATCCTAGCCACTCAAGCCGTAGCTATCGGAGGCGATAGCGAAAGCGCCGTAGCGAAGTCTTTGCAGCGCGCTAAAGATATGCTTGCGTCCATTAGCTCTGATGCGGCAAATTCCGCAGCGATAATGGCTAGAGTTGACGAATTCGCAAGGCAAAGTTAAATATGCTAGATCTAATTTTAAGTTATTTTACGAGAAGCACGTTTATTACGATATTCGTGCTTTCTTGGTTATCCGTCTATTTTATCGTCACTTTTACGATTTTGATCTCCAGATTTGTAGGGCTTAGTGCGTGGCAACACCGCGAAGCAAAGGCACTCGAATCCTTGCTGATGGGCGGTAGGATTTCGCTTTCGGGCTCTATTTTCCAAAAAGTAAATACCGATAAAATTTCAAAAGAAGCCTTGGAAATTTATAAAGGCAAAGCCGAACGTGACTCCACTAGCGGACTTACTTGGCTATCTATCGTCGCCTCTACTTCGCCGTTTATCGGGCTGTTCGGTACAGTTGTTAGCATACTTCACACATTTTCCAAGCTTGGCGGCGGAAATTCAGGCATCGATACTATCGCTCCTGCGATCAGTGAGGCGCTGGTTGCCACAGGATGTGGAATTTTTGTAGCGATCCCTGCATACACCTTCAGCTTACTTATAAAACGCAAAGCATACGAAGTTATGAGCATCATAAATCGTACGGCAGATATTTTGCTATTTAAAGCAAACACTGGAAAAGCTATTTAATGTATAATTTCGACGAAAATCCAGAGTTAAATATCACTCCGCTCGTCGATATTATGCTTGTTTTGCTAGCGATTTTAATGGTCGCGCAAACGGCGATTATCTACGATGAAAAGATTGAACTGCCTAGTGGCTCAAAAGCACAGGTTTCGGAAAATACCGCGGAATTCTTGCTTGTGCGTATCGGCGAAGATCGCAAGGTTTATATCGATAAAAGCTCGATGAACCTGGCAGAATTCCCGGATAATCTCGTATTGCTTAAAGGCACCGGCAAGTATAGCTTGGAAAAACCCGTCTATATCCAAGCCGATAAGAGACTCGTTTACGACGATGTAATGTTTGTTTTAAAGAGCCTAAAGCAGGCGGGTTTTACAAAAGTCGCACTTCAAACAAATGGCTAATTATTCAAATTTTACGGGGGTTAAATACGATAATTTCAAATCGTTTTTAATCGCTCTTTTTGCCTATCTGCTGGTGATTTTTGTTCTTTTATATCAAATTTCAAAGCCGCAGGAAAAATTTAAAAAATATACTGACAATCCCAACGATTATATGGATGTTACTTTTGATTTCGAAATAGATGATAAACTTCCGTCCGCGCCTGAAATCGCTAAAGAAACAAAGCAAGGCGAGTTTGAAAATAAGAATGTGAAGGATGTGCCGGAGGATAAAATTAAGACTACGGCACAAGTAGTTCCGCCACCTCCGGTGCAGGCGAAGCCGAAAGAGCCCGAAAAGCCAAAGGAAGAGCCAAAACCGGAACCTAAAAAGGACGAGCCTAAAGCTGAGCCCAAAAAAGAGGAGCCCGAGCCTAAGTTGGAAGATAAACCTTCCGAAAAAGTAGTAGAGAAAAAAGAGGAAGCTAAGCCGGAGCCAAAAAAAGAGGAAAAACCGAGCTTGAGCGATCTTTTTGGTGGTATTGATATGAAAAAAGTTGAGCAAAGTGCCAAAACTAGCGACGCCGTTCAGAGTAATAAAAAGTCTGATAAAGAAACCGCTACCTCTAGTGCTAAGGATAAAGCGGCATCTAAAAATGCTGTCGTAAAATCCGATAAGCTTGGCGGCAGGACGCAAAGGACGGGCGAGTATAACGCTTATTACGGTGCTATCGGGAAAAGGCTTCAAGTTTTGTGGAGTAGATACGTCGCAACTACGAAAGATGATGCGAGAATTAGGATAATCCTTGGCGCGGACGGACGAGTCGTGGATTATAAAATTCTAGAAATGGGGCGTGAGACGGAATTTAACCAGAAGTTGCGAGATTTTTTAGATAATCTAACGACTCAAACTTTCCCGAAGTCTCCAGACGGAGCGTCGCACGATATTGAAACTACGATGTCCGACGTGATGAAGACAAATTAGAATTTTGTAAGGAAAAGAGTGAAGAGACTTTTTTGTATTTTTGCGTTTGGCTGTATGCTTTTTGCGGCGGATTCGGAGCAGAATTTTACTTATGAAAGAAATTCCGTTTCGCAAAAATCTGGTAAAATTCAAATTTCAAAGGAGCTAGATGCTTATTTTTCGCAGATGGCGTCTAAATTGCAAGCTCTATGGACAGAGTATCAAGCAGGTATTTCCGATGAGGCTAGAGTCCGCATAGAATTTAGCAGCAATGGACGAGTTTTAAATTATCAAATTTTAGAGCTTGGGCGTAGCACAGAATTTAACCAAAAGCTAAGGAAATTTTTAGATGAGCTTCCTAAGCGAAGCTTTCCAAAAGCACCGGATAATAAATCTCATACATTTGAAATGGTATTATCCGACGTAGCAAATTAAATTTAAGGAGAAAAGATGAAGAAACTACTTTTGATTCTTGTATTTTGTAGTAGCGTTTTCGCGGCAGATGCGACTATGTCTATCGTAAACGAAGGGGTAAATCTACCTAAAATCGTCGTTCAAGATGCATCAAACCTTGCAAATTCAGAATTTGGCAACAAATTCTTTAAACTTATGGTGGGCGATCTCAAGGTCGGCGCGACTTTTGAAGTCAGCGACGAGTATCTACAAAGCAGCTATGAAGCGGGCGCTTCCGATAATCTAGGCTCTAGCGGTGCCGCTTTGATCGTGCGCTACGCGGTAAGTGATAAAAGCTCGCCGATGAGCCTAAAAGCCAAAGTGCTCGAAGCGAACAGTGGCAGGGTGATGTACGAGAAGAGCTTTACGCTTTCAAATGCCGAGAAATATCCGTTTTTAGCACATATGGCGGTATCTGAGATAGTCAAGCAGCTAGGGTATTCAAACGTCGATTGGATGAAGGAGATGATTTTGCTCTCTCGCTACACTTCGACGCGTGAGAGCGAGATTATGGTAGCTGACTATACGCTTACCTACCAGCAGGTGGTGCTTCGCGGCGGATTAAATATCTTCCCTAAATGGGCGAGCGCCGCACAGAACGAATTTTATTACACCTACTACGTCAATAAAAATACCCCTGCTATCTATAAATTTAATCTATCCAATGGCAGCAAAAGTAAAATTTTTACCGGTCACGGCATGACAATAGCTTCAGATGTAAGCGCCGACGGCAGAAAGCTACTTATTACGAACGCGCCTAAAGATCAACCCGATATTTATTTATATGATATAGCTTCGGGCAGCGCTAAGCAAATTACCGATTACGCTGGCATTGATGTAAATGGAAATTTTATCGACGGCGATTCGCGCGTGGCTTTTGTTAGCGATCGTCTGGGTTATCCAAACGTATTCGCCACTAGCATAAATGGCGGCAACGTTCAGCAGCTCGTCTATCACGGCAAAAATAACAACTCCATCAGCACAAATGGCAATTACGTTACTTACTCTAGTCGCGACGGCGGGGGCGGATTTAATATATATTTAATCTCTACTCAAACCGATATGATTCGCCAGTTAACGGCTAGTGGCAAAAATATGTTTCCTAGATTTTCTAGCGATGGTGGCAGCATTATGTTTATCAGGCAAGACGGCAGCGGAAGCTCGGTAGGTATTATCAGAGTTAACGAGAATAAAAGTTTCCAATTTCCGTTAAGAGTGGGTAAAATTCAATCGGTTGATTGGTAAAATATTAAAAAATCTCGTGATATAATGACTTCAATTTTTTTTGAAAGGATAGAAAATGAAACATTTAGTTTTATCTTCGATAGCAGTTGCTGCTCTATTATTGAGCGGTTGTTCTAAAAAGACCCCAGAGGCCGATACTACAAGCACAAGTGATGCAGATAGACTAGCTGCTTTGGCATCTCAGATCCAAAGTGAAGTTGGCACTGTTTATTTCGACTTTGATAAATTTAATATTAGAGCCGATCAGCAAGGCACAATCAATAATAACGCAGCTCTATTCAACCAAGCAGGCGCAGAGTCTCTAACCGTCAAAGTTGAGGGTAACTGCGATGAGTGGGGTTCTGATGAGTACAACTATGCTCTTGGTCTAAAGAGAGCTACTGCAGCTAAAGACGCATTAGTTGCTCAAGGCGTAAATGAGAGCAGAATTTCCGTAGTAAGCTACGGTGAGAGCAATATGGCTTGCACAGAGCATTCTAAAGAGTGCGACGCTCAAAACAGACGCGACGAATTCAAAGTTGGATTCTAATTTGAAATTTAAAAATTTCACGGTGGCGGCTCTTTTGGGAGCTGCCACTTTTTTAAATGCAGAAACTTCCGCATTTGATGCTGGCAATATTGATTCAGGCAGCTCTTACGGGTTAACTGAAAACGAACAAGTATTGCGCGATAATCGCAAGCGTATAAGCGAGATGCAAACTAGTGTAGATAATACACGCGAGAGTGTCGAAGGTTTGCGAAGCGTCCTTGAAGGAACAAATTCTAAAATTTCGAACTTGGAAAACAGGGTGGCGGATCTAGAAATTCGTACTACGGGCAAGAGCCAAGGTAACAGCGAGCTAGATCAGATGAAACGAGACATCGCTACTATAAAAGCCCAAATTGCTGAAATTAATAAAAAATTAGGTAGCGGCAGCAGCGTAAAAAAAAACGCTGAATTAGACGCAGGCACTGCTTCAGTCCCTGCTAGTACAAAATCAGATTCCGATTTTAAATCAAAAGATCAAGCTTCAGTATTAAAAGAGGCTGACACTTTATACGCCAAAAAAGACTATTCGGGCGCAAAAGAGCGCTACAATTATTTAGTATCTAAAAATTACAAGCCCGCTAAGGCAAACTATATGCTGGGCGAAATTTCATATTTTTCCGGCTTATACGCAGAAGCGATAAACTATTACAAAAAGAGTATTTCACACAACGAGAGCCAAGACTACACCCCAAAGCTCCTCTATCACACCGCGATCAGCTTCGATAAGATCGGCGATAAAGACAGCGCAAATAAATTCTACAAAGCGCTAAAGGCTTCATACCCAGATTCCAAAGAAGCTAAAGCTGCGCCCACTAGATAACCTAAATTTAAATACAAACTCAAGAATAAAATTTTAAACAGGAGAAAGCTATGGCTAACAACCGAGTTATAAAGATGTATTATGAGCTAAAAGACGGCAAAACCGGCGAAATTTTAGAGTCAAATTTAAACTCCGACCCGATCGCCTTTCTTAGTGGCAAAGATCAAATCATCCAAAAGCTGGAAGATGAAATTTTAAATCTACAAGCGGGCGAGAGCAAAACTGTTCGCATAAGCCCGAGCGACGGGGTCGGCGAGTATAAGCAGGACGCCGTGCAGATCCTACCTAAAGAGCAGTTTGCGGGTATCGATCTGGCGGTAGGCATGGAGCTTTTCGGTCAGGCGGAGGACGGCGCGACTACCCGCGTGAGCGTCAAAGCTATCGGCGAGCAGGACGTTACTATCGACTTTAACCACCCATATGCGGGCAAGGAACTGGAATTTAATATAAAAATCGTCGAGAACCGCGAAGCGACGGCGGACGAAATTCTTACCGGACAGCCGGAGGGCGCGCACAGCTGCGGCTGCGGACACGACCATCATCACGAGGGGCACGAGTGTTGCGGCAGGCACGGGCACGATCACGCGGGAGATCATGAATGCTGCGGAGGCCATGGGCATGCAGACGGTCATGAATGCTGCGGAGGTCACGATCACGGGAAAGATCACGAGTGCTGCGGCGGACACCATCACGAGCATTAGGACTTTTTTATGAAATTTGCTTTTATCTTCCCGGGGCAGGGCTGCCAAAGCGTAGGCATGGGCAGGGAGTTTTATGAGAACTCCGCCTCTGCGTGCGCGCTTTTGGATGAGGCTTCAGACTTTACCGACATTGATTTTAAAAATTTACTGTTTGAGCCTAGCGATAAGCTCGACGTTTCGGAATTTACGCAACCCGCGATTGCATTAAATTCTATGATGGCGCTTGCGGCGCTGCAAGAAAGAGCGGATCAAGAAAAGCTTAACATCGCTCCGCAGTTTTTACTCGGACATTCGCTGGGCGAGTTTAGCGCGCTAAGCGCTGCGGGAGGCATGGAGCCGAAGCAGATGCTAAAGCTAGTAAATATTCGCGGCAGGCTTATGCAGAGCGCCTGCGAGGGCAAAGGTGCCGGAATGATGGTGATCTTGGCTCTTGCCGACGAGGCGGTTGAAAAAATTTGCGCGGATGCGACGAGCGCAGGCAAGCAGGTTTGGGCGGCGAATTATAACTGCGACGGGCAGATCGTGGTCGCTGGCAAAAAAGATGATCTCGCAGCGCTTGAGGGCGAGTTTAAAGCCGCGGGTGCAAAGCGCGCAATGCTACTGAATATGAGCGTCGCGAGCCACTGCCCTATGCTACAAAGCGCCAGCGACGAGCTTTTGGAATTTTTACGCCCCGCGCTAAAAGAGAGCTTTGCCCCCGTCGTCGCTAATGCTACGGCGCGCGCATACACGACGAAATCCGAAGCGCTAGAGCTGCTGAAAGCCCAGCTTATCGGCCCCGTACTTTACAAGCAAAGCATCAAAAATTATGAGGGCGAGACGGACTGCTTCGTCGAGTTCGGCGCGGCGGTTTTAAAAGGGATAAACAAAAAGATCACGCAAAAGCCGACCTTCAGCATCACGGATCTTGCGAGCCTAGACGAGTTTGTAAAATTTGCAAAGGAGAATGGATGAAAGTTGCGATCTTAGGCGCCATGCCCGAAGAGATCGAGCCGCTGCTATCCGCGCTGCGCGAGCGGGGCGTGAGCGTGGAAGCTGTGGAGCACGCGAATAATAAATTCTACGCCGCTAAGCTTAACGGCCACGATCTTGTGATCGCATATTCGAAGATCGGCAAGGTAAATTCCGCCCTGACCGCTACGGTTATGATCGAGAAATTCGGCGCGCGCGCGCTCATTTTTACGGGCGTTGCGGGGGCTTTGAAGCGCGGCATTAAAATCGGCGAAATTTTATACGCTACCTCGCTCGTGCAGCACGATCTGGATATCACGGCGTTTGGGCATCCGCACGGATTCGTGCCGGGAAGTAAAATTTCGGTTCAAACCGATGCGAAGCTAAATTCCATCGCGCAAAGCGTCGCCGAGCAGCTAGGCATCACGCTAAAATCGGGCATCATCGCTAGCGGCGATCAGTTCGTAAGCGGCGAGGAGCGCAAGAGCTGGATCGAGCGGACGTTTGATGCGAGCGCGGTCGAGATGGAGGGAGCGAGCGTAGCGCAGGTATGCGACGCGCTGGGCGTGCCGTTTTGCGTGCTGCGCGCAATAAGCGACGAGGCGGGACACAAAGCCGAGTTCGATTTTGACGAGTTTATGGTAAAAAGCGCGCAAACGAGCGCAAATTTCGTCCTAAAAATGATCGAAAGGTTATGATAAACCTCTCCAAAAAACTACTGCGCCGCGTCGGACAAACCAACGCCAAATACAAGATGTTCGAGTGCGGCGATAAAATTTTACTAGCTCTTAGTGGCGGTAAGGACAGCATGAGTTTGGCGCACGTGCTGAAGCACTTCCAAAGCGTAAGCCCGTTAGATTGGGAGTTTCGAGCTGCCACCGTCACCTACGGTATCGGCGAGGATCTGCGCGAGATAAGCGCCCATTTTAAAGAGCACGAGATCCCCTACGAGATAATCGATACTAAAATTTTTGAATTCGGAAAGAAAAAAATCCGCGCGAACACCACGTTTTGCAGTTTTTGCTCGCGTATGAGGCGCGGATACATTTACTCCTACGCGCTTGAGCACGGCTTTAATAAGATCGCCATCGCCCACCACCTCGACGACGCTGCGGAGAGCTTTTTTATGAATTTTACCTTCAACGGCGCGCTTCGAACTCTCGCTCCGCGCTATGTCGCCGAAAACGGGCTTGTGATCATCCGCCCGTTCATTCTCACGCGCGAGCGTCAAATCGCAGCCTGCGCCAGAGATAACGAGCTTCCGATTATGCGCGAGGAGGAGGTCTGTCCCGCGAGGCAATACGGCGGCAAGGAACCCACCGCTCGCGCCGCTACGAAGGAGCTTTTGGCGCAGTACGAAAAGGCCCATCCGAGGTTTTTTATCAGCCTGCAAGCCGCCTTCGCCAACATCCACGAAGATACCTTTTTCGAGCCTAAATTTTAAAATTTTAGCGGTTTGATCTCTCGGCTAAAAAAGTCTGAACACGGCTTTTGCGGGGACGGAGATTTCGTATACCCGGTTCGATTTTTTGGCTTGAATAAGCCTGATACACGCAGAGCGGTTGTCCTCCCCTGCGCTCAAACGGGTCGCGAGCCGTAGCGCGAGCAGTTGGATCACTGTGTCTAAATTGCGGTGCGGGCGATTGCGCTCCTGAGTATGAGTTGTGCACGAGCCGCGGTGAATAGCTATCTTCCCTACGTCCGATTGCGCTAGAGTGGTTGCACTTCTGCGTCCGAAGCTGTGCACACGAGCCGCGCGAACAGTTACCCCCCCCCCCCCCCATTCCGAGTTGCGCGCCGGAGCGGTTGTGCCCTCTGTGATCGAGAAGCTACGAGCGAAAGCGGGTATGCGCCGCCTGTATCTGCTTCTGCGAAACGCTTGCGGCTGCTTTCGGCGCCGCACTTTCGTCTTGCTCGGATGTCGCCCGTACCAAGCGGAGCCTTACAAGCAAGCGTTATGGGCTTGCAAAGCTTGCGCGAAAGATAGTTTTAGAAATTTTATCTCAAAAATATTTTAGAAATTTTACTCCACAAAATTTTAAAATTTTATGGGCAGGCTATAGTTTGAAGCACAATCGCAGATCCGATCGCCGTACGTCGTAATTTAAACCGCTCGCCCGCTCCGCCAAAGATAGTTTTAGAAATTTATTCCGCAAAATGTTTCTAAAATTTTACCTTACAAAATTTCAAAATTTTAACGAAGCCGAATTCAAAATTCCGACGGAGCCAAATTTTAAAATTTTAACGCAACCGAATTTCAAAATTTAGCAAAGCCGAATTCTAAAATTTCACGCAGCCAAATTCCCGCTCTCGTTTCATAAACGTTACCTTTTGAAATTTCATCGCTCGCGACGACTTAAATTTCACGCCGCTTCTAAACTGCTCAAAAGCCCACGTATCGCGCGCGCAGATCAAATTTTAAAATTTCGCGCACGCCGCGCTACTTCTCAAATTTACACACCACAAAATTTTAACCGATTTTCGCTCCGAAATTTATGCCGCATTAATCGCCGCGGATATATAATATTAAATGTCATATTTCACGTAAGGAGTAAGCATGGCTACAATCCAACCAAGCTATAAGCTTTTCATCGACGGCGAGTTCGTCGATGCCGAAGGTGGCGCGAGTCTAGACGTTTTTAATCCCGCTACTGGCGAGAAAATTTCAAAGATCGCAGATGCTAGCAAGGCGGACGTCGATAGAGCGGTCGCCGCGGCGCGCAAGGCGTTTGAGAGCTTCCGTCGCACCAGCGTTTATGAGCGCAGCGCGCTGCTAAATAAGATCGCCGACGTCTTAGAGCAAAACGCCGAGTTTATCGCGACCGTAGAGACTATCGACAACGGCAAGCCGATCCGCGAGACGCGCGCGGTCGACGTAGCGTGGTCGATCGAGCATTTCCGCTATTTTGCGGGCGTGATCTTGGGCGAGGAGGGCAGCGCCAATATGTTAAAAGAGCGCTATCTATCCGTCGTTTTACGCGAGCCGATCGGCGTAGTAGGACAGATCGTGCCGTGGAATTTCCCGTTTTTGATGGGCGCGTGGAAGCTCGCTCCGTTACTTGCCGCGGGCGATACGTGCGTATTTAAGCCAAGCTCCGAAACCAGCCTTAGCATTTTGGAGTTCATCCGCCTAATCGCGCCGCTGCTTCCAAAGGGCGTCATCAACGTCGTAACCGGCAAGGGAAGCAAGGCAGGCGAGTTCGTCCGTACTCACAAAGGGCTCGATAAGCTTGCATTCACTGGCTCGACCGAGGTCGGCAGAGGCATCGCGCTAGCCGCAGCGCAAAAGATCATCCCTGCTACGCTTGAGCTTGGCGGCAAGAGCGCAAATATCATCTTTGACGATTGCGACTTCGACGTTGCGATCGACGGCGTGCAGCTGGGAATTCTTTTCAACCAAGGCCAGGTCTGCTGCGCGGGAAGTAGGATCTTCGTGCAGGAGGGCATCTACGATAAATTCGTACCGGCGCTCGTGGAGAAATTTAAGCGCATCAAGGTGGGCGATCCGCTCGATCCGAACACTCAGATGGGATGCCAGATCAACAAAAAGCAAGCCGATAAAATTTTAGAGTATGTAAAAATCGGCGTAGAAGAGGGCGCTAAGATCGCCGTGGGCGGCAAGCGACATAGCGCGGGAGAGGCTTTCGTAGAGCCTACGCTACTCGTGGACGTACGCAACGACATGCGAGTCGCGCAAGAGGAGATCTTCGGTCCTGTGGGCGTCGTGATTAAATTTAAAGATCAAGACGAGCTCGTCCGCATGGCGAACGACAGCCTCTACGGACTAGGCGGCGCCGTATTTACGCGCGACATCGCAAAAGCGCTCACGGTCGCACGCCTGCTTGAGACGGGTCGCGTGTGGGTCAATACCTACAACCAGATCCACGCCGGCGCGCCGTTTGGCGGCTACAAAGAATCGGGCATCGGTCGCGAGACGCACAAGATGATCCTGGATCACTACACCCAGACCAAAAACATCTACATCGACACGATCTCTAAACCGAGCGGCTTTTACGAGCAGTAAGGCTTAACGCGGTACTTCGGGCTACGTTTCGGGCGGTTTGCGCCGCCCGAGAATTTATTCTGCTTTAAAAGACAATATAAAAAACGAAAATTAAGTTTAATAAATATACAATTAGGCACCATTTAAAAGGAGAAAAAATGAGACGAATTTTTTTGTTGAGCCTTATGGCTATCGTAGGTTTGGGTCTTGCCGGATGCGGAGAGGATGAACCGAGAACAATTTCTTATTTTAAGGAAAATCCGCAAATAGCTAAAGAACGTATTGCTGAATGCAAAAAAATGGAACGCAGAAGCGAAAAGGTTGACAAAGATTGCAGAAACGCTTCTTTGGGCTTTGAGCAAAGTAAAAACTAAAATGATCAAATTTCTGAAAGTAGTAGCGCAAATGCGCTAATAATGGTCTTTCTGAAGCGGAATTTAAAGAGAGAAAGGGAGCGGAAGTCTTAACGGCGAGCGTTAAGTAGCTTCAATTTTTTCTAATTCTTCGGAATTTTTCCAAATTTCATTGCAGCTTTTGCAGCCGCGTGCGTTCAAACGTCCGATATGACTTTTGTCGCGGGCGGCTTGATAAAAGACCTTACTTGACCTGCTACGCTTACGCAGCGTTTAAATTTAATATCGTTGCGGCTACGCTAAATTTTAAAATTTCAAACTCGCCGTTTAAAGAGCTGTCATCTGTGCGAGTGAGCGTAGGCGGGCGCATGCAAGAGATAGCCTTGGGTGCTGTTTTATCGCGGCCCCCGTTCGCATCAAGTCATACCGAGCCGCGCTAAGCCTCAAAACTCACGCGATTTCTAATTTTGCTATCGAGCCGTACGCAAGCCCGCGCCCAAACTTGCGTGGCTTACTAATGTCGCTCGGCAGAATTTTAAAATTTCATCTAGGCTCGATCCGCTCTACGCAGGCTCCGCTGCCGCGGAATTTAAACTTTGTTTTGCTATAATCGGGCTAAAATTCCAAAGGTCGCCTATGAAAATTTTACCTTACGTCGCGCTCGGCTTGTTTTTTGCGGCCTGCGCGCAGGTCCCGCCGCCTGCCGAAAACACCCATGCCGCAAACGGTGCCTCCGCTGGGGACGTCGCAAATTATACCGGTGCAGGAAATGCCGTCAAAAATCCCGCCCCGTCCGAGATTTCCGCTCCAAAAAACACAGCCTCCGCGAATGTCGCCACTAAAAATTCCACCGCGTCTTCTATGCGCGAAATTTGGGGATTGCTAGAAAATGCCGATCGAGCGCTGCTTGCCAAAGAGATCTCTCGCGCCGAAGAGCTTGCCGTGCGGGCACAGGAGCTTAGCGAGCTAAAGCACATCGAAGTAGGGCGGATTTTTAGCAGATTTGTCCGCGCGCGCATCGCGCTGCAGCGCGGCGATACCGACGCCGCGATCTCGCTAGCGACGGACGCGAGCTCCATGCAAAGCGGGGTGGCGGAGATATATGCCGATGCCGTAAATTACGAGAGCGCTTATACATTCGGGCGCATCTACGAGGCTCGCGGCGATCGTAAGGGCGCTGTGCGCGAGTATGGGCGGGCGCTGTTTGTTTGGACTATGTTTTTACAGAGCGATCCCGTGCGTGCGGAGGAGATTTTCGCCCGACTGCAAACGCTCACACCCGATCCCTACGAGGCCGAAGGCAGAGCTAGCGGCGCGTGCGAGTATCTGCGCGCTAAGGCTGGCTCCGCTTTGAATGAGCCGGCGCCCGAGCCCAAGCGTCGTGCACTGCGAGATTTGGCCGAATGGGAGGCGCACTGCTTGCATCTGCGCCCGTTTATAGAGGACGGATCGGACGAGCGCGCGCGTAGGGCTTCGCTCGCGCGGGATTACGCGCAGCTGTATGCGGGGCTGGGCGAGTGTGCCGCCGCGCTAGAGCATCTGCTTGCCGCAGCGGAGCTTTCGGATGCGACGGAGCCCGATACGGGCGGGCTTTATCTACAGATCGCGCGACAATTTTTGGCTATTTACAAAGAGGCGGGCGCGAGTAAAATTTCTGCGAGCTATGCGCAGAAAAATCTAGCCGCGGCGCAGGATTACGCGAACAGATCGGTAAAGCTCTACGAGAGCATGCGCGGCACCGCCTACGAGCACTCGGGCTACGACGGACACGAAATTTTAGGCGAGATCGCGATGATACGCGGCGATCCGTCTGCGGCGCTGAGACATTTCGCGGCGATGAGAGACGATGCGGCGGCGCTTTTTGCATATCAGCAGCTGCCGGCTTACAAGCAGGCTCTGGCTCACGCGCTAGAGCTGCTCGCGCAGTGCTACGATGCGCTAAAAGATAGCAAGAACAAAGCGGCGGTTCTGCGTGAGCTTAGGAAGCTAAAGAAGGGCTAGCGGGTTGCTAGGCGACGGCGTTTCGCAAAATTTTGCCGATGCGCTGCGATGAAATTCGGCTTGGGGCGTTGCGCGGTTTGAGCGCTTAGGGCGTGGCAAAATTTTATGTCGTTTGAGGGCGGTGCGGGCCTGCGGCAGATTAAGACCGCATGACGGAGCTCGCGCTTTTGAAGCCCTATTTTGAAAGCGAAATTTATACCCGCGCCGTAGATTCGAAGCGGTATCCGTGCCTGCGCGGCGATTTGTCTTCGCATCGCATCGTCTTTGTATCGCGGCCACTAAAAGTCGCAATTTCGCCAGTATATGAAGCTTTGCGAGCGCTTTTGAGTGCGCTATGAACGCGGTTCGGTGTCGCGCGCGAGTTATAGCTGGCTTTGGGGACTACTTGTGCGTCAGTCGGGCGCCGTTTTATCGCAGACCTCGTCCGTATCAAGCCGCGTTAAAGCCCCAAAGCTCACGCGATTTCTAATTTTGCTATCGAGCCGCACCGAACCGCAGCCAAACTCGCGCGGCGAAAATCTAAATTTACGCTATAATCTTGCAAAGCGGAGCGTAGAACTCCTGCTGCGCGTGCGCGACGAAATTTAAACAAAGGCCCGCAAATTCGGGCTTCTTAGCTTTCGCGTGGCTGCGGCGTAACGCTAAATTTAACGGAGGGCGCATGGATAAAGAGCGGTATATTTTTGAGAAATTTAGATCGAAGTTTAGCGGCGATGATTGCGCCGTAATTGGCGAACGGGCGTATTGCAAGGACCTTTTTGTCGAGGGCGTGCACTTTCGCCGCGGCTGGCTGAGCCTGCGCGAGATCGGCGCAAAGGCGATGCTCGTAAACATCTCGGACATGATCGCGACGAACGCGCGCGCCAAATACGCCCTGCTGGGGCTCGCGCTGCCGCGCGAGATCGGCACGCGCGAGATCGACGAGCTGTGCGCGGGCGTGAGCGAAACGGCGCGCGAGTGGGGTATACGGATCATCGGCGGCGACACGATCGGCTCGGATCGCATCGCGCTTAGCGTGAGCCTGATCGGCAAGTGCAAGCGCCCCGTGTTTCGTAGCGGCGCGCGCGTGGGCGATCTCATCGCGCATACGGGCGAGCTAGGTAGCGTCGGGCGCGATCTGGCGGTGCTTTTAAGAGATGAAATTTCGCTTGCTAGCTCGCAGACGCAAAACCGAAACGATAAAATTTCGTCGGCGCAAGGCTCAAGCGATGAGGTACGAAGCTCGGGCGATAAAATTTCACCTGCGTGCGCCGAGCTACAGAGCCTGGATGCCGAAATTTCTGTGCAGAATTCTACTGCGGAAAATTCTACGAGGAATTTCATGACGCAAAATTTGGGCGCGGGAAATTCTGCAGCGCAAGAGAGTCAGTCTGCGAGCCGCGCGCCGCAAAATTTCGCAGCGAATTCTACGGCGCAAAGCCTCGCATGCGAAAATTCCGTGTCTCAAAGCCCCGCATACGAAGGCTCCGTGTTTGATCTGCGTGAGGATCTGCGCGCGCAAATTTCAAAGAATTCGCGCTTCGTCAGACCCGTCTTGCGCGATAAGTTTTTTTACAAGGCGGCGAAGCTCATCAGCGCGGCGATGGATATTAGCGACGGGCTCGCGCAGGATCTGCCCCGACTGCTCGAGGCTAGCGGCGTGGGTGCGCGCTGGATCGCCCGCCCTAGCGAGGCTGCGCTGCAAAGCGGCGAGGAGTACGAGATTTTGTTCAGCTTCGCGCCGAAGTTTTTGCCTAAAATCTACGCAATTGCCGCTAAGGCGGGCGTCGCGATCAATATTATCGCCGAGGTTTGCCCGCGCACGCCGCAAAGCTCGATGGAATTTCGCGGCAGCTCACACCACTTCGAGTCTTGAAATTTGCCGCGATCGCTTTAAATTTTAAGGCACGGGGTTTGGATTTCAGTTCGAAACGACGCGCCGGGTGAATAAATTTTACTTAGCGAGCGGGTCTGTGGCGATTTAAAATCGGACGCTTTTGGGTCATGACCGCGCCCCGCCGAACTAGGTAAATTCCATATCCAAAGCGTTCGACGCTTCAAGCCTTGCGTTTAAATTTAATCTACAACTATAAGCCGAATTTTAATCTGTCCAATTTAAATATCCGCGCAAACCGCATACATCGCGGCTCCGTCGTTTGCCACGGCGTAGAGGCGACCACCGCTTACGAGCATGATCTGATCCGAGCCGAATTGAAACTCGCCGAATTCCACTTCTTTTAAGATCGAGCCGTCCTCGGCACTGATCAAAACAGGCTTGCCGCGGCGATCTGCGAGTAAAATTTTATCCTCGCACCACGCGAAACGCTCGGTGCCGCCGGTGTCAAGCTTAAAGATCACTTCGCCGCTTGTCGCGTCTACGGCGTATAGGTGCCCGCCCTTGCCTGCGGTGCCGAAATACAGCGTCTCGCGACCATACCGCTTGTCTTGCTCGCTAAAATGCGACGTCGCTCCGCCGCGCAGGCAAACGGGCGTATATAGATACGCGCCTAGCTTCAGCCGCCAAAGCGTTTTACCTTTTGCGGCCGCTTTTTTGCGGGTCGGCTTGCCGCCATTTGAAATTTTATCTTTCGCCTCGCTGGTTTCATCGCGCGGATCGTTTTTGCTCGCTTTACAAACAGCTGCTGCGCCGCTATTTTCGGAGAAATTTTTTAAATTCTCGCCCGCCGCGCCGCTAGAATTTAGCGTGCTACCTAAATCAGCCGCCGCGCCGTTTAAATTTGACCCGCCTTGCGAGGCTCTGCACTCCATCATAAAGGGTGAACTCATCCGCACGGCAAAGCCGTCAAATTCGTAGGTTCGCACGTCGTTGTAGATCTGCTTCACGGGCGCAGGAGCGTCGCCAAGCTCGCTCATTTCGCCGTCTTGTATTTTGATGAGCTTTGCGGGCGAATCGACGAAGCCCTCGTAGTATCTCGTATTTAGCACGAAGTGGCCGTCCTGCAGGTAACAAAGCGCAGAGGCGGCAGAGAAAATTTCGCGCTGCTCGTAGGCAAGCACAGATCTTTTATGTTCGCTAAAATCGCGTGAAAATGTATCTAGTAGCACGTAGCCGGGCGTTAACTTCGAGAGGGTGTTTTGTTCGCTAGGGGCCGCGAAAGCAAAATGGACGAAAGCAATCCGCTCGCCCATCTCGTAAATGCCCGTCACACCGTGTCCGCGAAACTCCACGCCCTGCATCGCAAGAGGATATGATTTTAGCATTTGCAGCTCCTTAAAATTTGAAGCGATTATAGCTTAAATTTGGGCGCGAATTTTAAAATTTTGTATGCACGTTGAAATTTTACGGCGTGCACGTTAAATCATACGATGCACACGCTAAAATTTTACGGCGCGCGGCATGGAATTTCAAATTTTGCGGAGCCGCGGAATTTGGAATTTGAAATTTCGCCCCTTCACGTAGCCTACACGCAAGCCCGCTATCATACCGCTACAAAATTTACAAAGGAGCCGTATGAGGGAGATCTTAAAAAAATTTGTCACAGGCGACGCGGATATTATATTCGCCAGACTTTCCGTTATCATCGTGCTTGCCGTGATGGGCAACTACAAGTGGTTTGAGTTCGAGGTGGAGGCTTTAAAGCCGCTTTTTTCGCAGACGTGGCTTTCGTTTTTGCCGTCAGCGCTCGGGGACGCTGGCGCGAGCTATTTTTTGGGCGTGGTGGAGACCGTGGGTTATCTCTCGCTCATCGCGGGCTTTTTCAAGCCGAAGGCGGGCATCGTGGGCGATCTCATCGTGATCGTCATGGCGCTGACTACACTCAGCCTACTGCCGCAGCTAGGTAAGATCGACGGCTTTATCTTTAAAGACCTTTTCTTGCTAGGCCTTGGCTTGGTACTGCTAAAATACGACCTGACGCGCCTTTGCCGCGGAGAAAAAAGCTGCGATTGAGCCGTCAAAACATACTGGCGTCGGTTCCGACGCAACACTAAATGATCGCGCACGGCGAGTTTGAGGCGTTTAATTTGAAGCCTGCTTTGCTAGCCGGTTGGCGCTTGAGCCTGCTTGCTCGCATAGCGACGTTTAAAATACGACCGCGCTAAAATTTTATGACGCGCGGTTGAAATTTATCGAGCTGCGGTAATTAAATTTTGCCAACGCACAAACTCAAAATTATAAAATTTAAATTGACCTATCAGATTGTGCCACAAATTTAGTCGCGTTAAATTTGACGGCGAAAGCTTAATCCTAAGCTCAAAGCATTAGATTTAGATCCGGCCGAATTCGCGTTTGATTAAGCGAAACGAAAAGCGCAAAGTTATATCATTCCTTAGAAATTCTCCAATTTTTTCGAAAGGATGAGATATGAAGCACTTTTCACTCTCAAAGGCCGTTTTTATGGCGGCTAGTCTGGCCCTGCTCGGGCTAACGGCTGCGAATGCGCAGGAGAAATTTTCCCCAGTTATCGTCATTCACGGTGGCACCAGCGGGCTTGATCTAACCAAGGAGGAATTTAAAATCCGCGAGGAGCCGATGAACCGGGCGCTTTTAGCGGGTCAAGCCGTGCTTGAAAAAGGCGGTAGCGCGATGGATGCGGTAACTGCGGCGATAATGGTGCTTGAGGACGATCCGAATTTCAACGCGGGCAAAGGCGCGGTATTTACAGCCGACGGATTTAACGAACTCGATGCCTCGATCATGGACGGCTCGACCAAAAAAGCGGGCGCGGTCGCGATGGCGCGGCATATCAAAAACCCTATCCTAGGCGCCAGGCTCGTGATGGATAAGACGTGGCATACGCTGGTTGCGGGCGAGGGAGCCGACAAGCTCGCTAAAGAAAACGGCCTAGAGATGGTGGATCAGAAGTATTTTTTCACGCAGTTTAGATACGACGCGCTACAAAAGGCCAAAGAGAAGCAAAAGCTGCTACTTGATAGCGAAAAGACAAAAAAGACGTCGTTAAATTTACACGAGCGCCCGTACCTTGGCACCGTAGGCGCGATCGCGCTGGATAAAAACGGCAACCTAGCCGCGGCGACCAGCACCGGCGGCATGACCAACAAAATGACCGGCCGCATCGGCGATAGCCCGATAATCGGCTCTGGAACCTATGCCGACAACGACTCGGTGGCGGTTTCTTGCACCGGCACGGGCGACATCTACATGCGCGTAAACGCCGCACACGAGGTCTCAGCTCTGTATAAATACAAAACGCAAGACGTGCAAAAGGCCGCCGAAGAAGCGGTAAGCCAGGTCAAAGCGCTCGGCGGCAGCGGCGGTATCATCTCGATCGACAAGCATGGACACACGGGCTTTGCGTGGACGAAAGATAAGCTCGGCATGTATCACGGTGAAGCAAGGCTCGGAGACAAACCGATCGTCTACTGGCCGCTAGGAGACAAATAAGCGTATTTAGCCCCTTTGCGGGGCTAAATTTAAATCAAATAGCGAGGATAATACGCTTTTTATCGCACGTCTATCAAATTTGGCGCCTTTATCAATCAAGCGCTTCGGCAAGGCAAATTCGGTCAAATTTTAATTTCAGCACCTCGGCAAAGCGCGAATTTCTATTTATTTAAAATTTTAAACCACATTTATCACTACCTTTTTCTCGTATTCAAATTAGTCAAAACAATAAATTTTATGCTTCGATAAGCCCATAAAGAGATCAAATTTGATCCTTCTGTAAATTTGAGCTTTGAGATTCAAAATTTAAACTGCCCGGTGACTCTACTGCAAATTTTATCCTTGCTCAATTTCGTGCCCGAAAGCGCGCATTGGTAGCGAGCTCGCACAGATACGGACGCCGCGCCGTCTAATTCGTGCCTCAAAACTGCGCGAGCTAAGCGGCAAAAATCGACTCTGTAAATTGAATTTTACCGAAATCCATATTTCTTGATACCAAAGCGCTCAAATTTCAGGTAGAATATCGCCACATAAAATCAAGGCGGTAAAATGAGAAAATTTATAGTCGTTCGCGGACACGCGGGCTCTGGTAAAACGACTTTCGCAAAAGAGAAAATTAAAGAATTTAAAAACGAATATCCGCAGGCGCAAATTTATCATCTGGAAAACGATATGTTTTTAACTGATGAGGCGGGGGTTTATACTTGGTCGCCGAAGCTTTTGGAAGACGCGAAGCGCAAGGTCGCCCGCGAGATAAAGCAGGCGTATAAATTTGCTCTGGAAAACAAAGCTAAAGACGTTCTTATCGTGCTTAGCAACGTGAGCGCGCGCACCAAAGAGCTGCTAAGCCTAAAAGAGCAAGCCGCCCAAAATGGATTTATTTTCGAATGCTTTAGAATGCAAAATTTCTTCGCCTCCGAGCACGGCGTCGATGAAGATACCGTGATAGCTATGTTTATCAAGGTCGCAAACAACAAAATAGAGGGCGAAATTTTGATCCCGCCCGTTAATCCTATGAGTGAAAGCGTAGCGCAAAAGATTAAAGACGCGGCGGCTCTAAATAGGCGCGATCTGCCCTTTGATGCGGCGCAAAACACCTACGTAACGAAAAAATATATCGCCGCTACGCAAGATAAAAGGCTCTGGAGTGCGCGTCAAAGCGAGCTTTATCCCGAGCTTCGCACCTACAAATACTCAAAACGCGTCTTTTTCAAAGCCGATTGGGATAAGGCGCTGCTTGAGATGCGCGGACTCATAATGGACGATGATCTAAATATCATCGTGCGTCCGTTTAAAAAGGTCTATAACTACTCGGAATTTACCTCGCGCAAAAGCCTTTATCCTATCGATATCACAGACGATACGCCCGTGCTTGCCGTGCGAAAGGTAAACGGCTTTTTGGGGTGCTGCACCTACGTAGATACCCACGAAAGCGGCGCGAGCTTTAACCGCCGCGTCATCTACTCCACGACGGGATCGACCGATAGTAGATTTGCGCAGATGGCGCGCGAGCACTGCTGTAAATTTGAAGAGATTTTCAAACGCTATCCAAATAAAACTTTTTTATTTGAGATCACCGACGAGAGCGACCCGCACATCGTAGAAGAGGAGCTTGGAGAGACCTTTATCGGACTTATCGACGCTAAAACCGGCGCGCAAGCAAGCGAATTTGAGCTAGATAAGATCGCTGCAAGCACTGACGGAGCACTAAAAAGACCTTTTTATAAAGAGGGCGAGCAGTATCTAAAAACGAGCTTTGCGGAGCTAAAAAATATAGTCAAAGAGGCGAAATTCGAGGGCTTTATGGTGTATATTCCGAGCCAAAATGATTTTTGCTTTAAGATGAAAACGCCTTATTATCTCGTGAATAAATTTTTCGCTCGCAGTAAAAACGAGGCGCTTTCCGGCAAACTGGATAAAACCAAGCTCGATGAGGAATTTCACCCATTGGTCGATCACATTAAAGCAAACGAGCGAGAATTCAAATCCCTTGACGAGCAGGGCAAGCTAGGCTTTATAAAAGAATTTTTAGAAAGAATTTAACGATTATCGCGCGAATATTTGACGCTGCGCAAATTTGCGTAAAGCTCAAATTTGATGTAGCGATTAAAGCTTAAAGGGAAAATGATGATATTTTTTACCTCCGATTTGCATTTTTATCACGGCAATATTATGAAATACTGCCCTAAATTTAGGAATTTTAACGACGTAGCTGAGATGAATGAAAAGCTAATAGAGCTCTGGAATACCGTAGTGGGGCCGGAGGATACGGTTTATGATCTGGGCGATTTTGCATTTTGTAATAAATTAAAGGATCTAAAAAGCGTCGTGCGTAGGCTAAACGGCTCGCATGTGCTGATTTTAGGCAACCACGATACGCTCATTAGCCAAAACAAAGAAGCGCTGCTACGCGAGCTAAAAGACGACGGAAATCCTATCTTTAGCGATATCCTGCACTACAAGGAGCTAAATTTTGACGGCGGCACGGGCGTGATGAAGGATGGCAAAACGGGTATGAGCATCTGTATGTTTCACTATCCCGTAGAGGAGCACAACCGCGCTTCCAAAGGTTCTTTTATGCTTCACGGACACTTGCACGACCGCACTTCCAGCCTAGAGGGGCGCATACTAAACGTAGGCTTTGACTCGCACGGCAAAATTTTAAGCTTAGATGAGATCGTGCAAATTTTAGGGCAAAGGCAAATCCCGACAAGATATTCGTGATCCTGGCTAAACACGGGCAACGTAGCATTGATTTAAGCGTAGCTGCGAGTGCTTGGCTCGTCCTTGTTACGCGAAATTTTATTTGCGCTGCCATAAAATTTTTATAGAATTCGCACGAAAGCTCACTGGCTAGTGCGCGCCAGCTTAATCCGCGCTGCTACGAAGTCCATTTACGACCAAATAAAGCTTTGCTTGCCTTGCTAAAATTTTATCTCTAATCTTGGCAAATTTTGCTTGCATTGTTACGAATTTTACAAGTTCTACGTGCCATTATTAGGCTATGGCGGCGTAAATTCTTTACGAAATTTGAGGGAAAAATTTATCCAAAAAATTCAAGTGCAAAATTTGAACTATGAATTTTGTGCGCGGATTTGCGCCGCAAAATTTGTGTGCAAAATCGTGCTTGAAAATCCTATTTAAATTTTTGGCGCCGCATTCTGCCAAGGCGCGAAAAATTTCGAAGCTTTTAGAATTTTGGCGCGCTCTTACACAGCCTAGAGTTTAAAATTATCTGAGGACGACGTCCGCTAGCTCTAGCGCGCACGTATCGGTGCGTTGCGAAGCAAAAAAGCTCATCGTTATCGTAGAGAGTAGCCTAAGCAGTAAATAAGAGCATTGAACTCATCGCTACCGTCTATGCTTAGCGTAAAAATCTGGCTAAACGGCGTGACATAAAAATATAGCGTGATATCTCCGCAGCGGTTGGATAAGGCGCTAAAGTGCACTTTTTCAATTGGGAATTTTGTGCCGTTTTGAGTGATTAAATTTTTATCGCTCACATAAATTCCCTTGTACACGGCATCCCAAAAGACCTACAAAAATACCATTATCATGCAAAAGCCGACTAGCAGGATAGTTATATTAAAAACTAGGCCGTATTCTGCTTTAAAGCATAGCGCGAGCACGCCTAAAACGGGGATTAAGACTAGCAAAGCAGCGATTAGTTCAAGCCCGCTTCCGCGCTTTTTATACTCGTATAGGATATATTCATCTGCGTCCAGCTGCACTTTGGGCGCGAGCGGGATACGCACTGCGTAGCGAAAGCCAGCTCCGCAGCCATGCAGCAGCTTCTCGCTCCATGCTTCAAAGCCGCTTTTTGCCGAGATTCTTACGCGCCCTGTCGTACTAGCGTTTGCCGCGTCGCTTGCCGCCGTATCGCCTTCTGATGCTATGCCAGCCGCAGCCTCTAAGCCAGCTTGCTTAAACTTGGCTCTTTTATAACCTACCTCATCAATATTTATCATTGTTCCATCCGGTGAAATTTGTGGCTATTTTAGCGGACGGCTACGTAATTTCGGATAAATTCCACGGCGCGAAATTTTATAAAATTTCATATGACCTACGCTATGTATTCTGCAAACCGATTGGCGAAATTTTGCGAGCGCGACCGGATTGCATGCGTAAATTCCGCCGTCAAATTATAACCTAGTGCAAATTTTTACAAACGGAATCGCTGGCTAAATTTAAACCTACGCGGTTAAGCCTAGCAAGCCCGCCCGCTAAAATTTCATTCGCGCAGAATTTCATTTGAGTAAAGTTAAAATTTCACCTCAAATTCCGTCCAGTCCTCGTTGCTATCGCACGAAATTTTAAGCCCGAGCTCGTCGCAGTATTTTTTAACGATAAAAAGCCCGATGCCAAAGCCGCCGTTGCGCTCGTCAAAGCGGGTGTAAAGCTCGAAAATATGCGGCAAATTTTGCCGCGCGATACCCGCGCCGCTGTTTTTGATGCGAAGCGAATGCTCGCGCAGGCTCACCTCGACGCAGCCGAGCTCGTCGCAATATTTTATCGCGTTGCCAAGCAGATTATCGATGATCTTTCGTAGCTTAAACTCATCTGCGCAAAAGGCTACCGGGCGCAGATTGGCGCTTAAGCTTATGCGCTTTTGCTCCGCAGAGACGCCGAAATACTCTATGCGGCTTTGCAGTAGCTCGCCTAAATTTACCTCTCGCCCGCTGCCGCTTTTGTTTAAGCTTAGCGCGGTTAGATCCTCAAATAGCGCGTTTATCGTATTTGCGCCCGTCTTGATATTACCCAGATATTTTTTCGGCTCGGTTTCAAAAAGCTCGATACTCATCAAAATCACGCTAAGAGGTGTCTTTATCTCGTGTGTCGTGTCGCGGATGAAGCCATTTAAAAACTCGATCTTTTCGTAAAGCGGGCGCAGCGAAAGGCGGATGATAAAATACGCGATCAGCAAAATAAGCGCTAAAACAAGCGCGCTCGCAGCTAAAATTTTAAGCTTTAGCGCCGCTAGCTTGCCCTCAAGCGCCTCCGTTTTGATCGCTACGTAATACTCCGTGCCGTCCTTGCCGGTGAGATTAAACTGCTCGATCCTGCCAGACCCCTCCATATACACGCGCGGTGCGTCATCCTTCGGCTCAAAATCCCGCGCGATCTCATCGCTGCTATTCAGATCCGCCGCGTATGCCTGCATGGCGTCGAAATCGCTCTCTTTTAGGCGTCCGCCGCGTGCGAGCTTAGCCTCTAAGCCGTGCTTGAAATCTCTGATCGCAAAGGCATCGCGATCCGCGATAAAAAACTTCTCCCGCTCGTAAAATACGCTGCTTACCAGCGCCAAAAACAAGACGCTAGTAAGCGTGTAGAGCAAAAAAATAGGTAGAATTTGACGCATTTTGGACACGGCGCGCTCCTAGAGATATTTGTAGCCGAGCTTGGAAGCATTTATGATGCGATCCTTGCCCAAAATTTTTCGCAGCTCCGCGATATAAACGCGCAGGCTAAGCTCGCTCGGACTCTCGTCGTAGTCCCACAGCGCGGCGAAAATTTCATCTTTGCTAAGGAACTTATCGCGGTTTTTTAGAAGCAGCGCAAGAAGCCTCGCCTGCTTTTGCGGCATCGGCACGGCTCTTCCGTCGCGATAAAGCGCGTGCTGAGCCATATCGAAGCTAAAGCTTCCGCCGATATTTTCGCGTCCGGCGGCGTTGTGGACGAAGGTGCGCTTTAGTAGATTATCCGCGCGCAAAGCCAGCTCTTTTAGCTCAAAGGGCTTTTTGAGGTAGTCGTCGCAGCCGCTTCTAAAGCCGTTTTCGACGTCTTGCAGAGTGTTTAGCGACGTCGTGAAAATGCACGGTGCGCCGCGCCCTGCCTCGCGCAGCTCGCGAAGTAGCGCAAAGCCGTTGCCGCCGATGATTTTGACGTCGAAGATCCACAGATCGAAGCTCTTTTCGTACGCTAATGAAAGCGCCTCGTCGTAGCTTTTGCTGCCGCTTACCTCGTGCCCCGCGCCGCGCATGTAGGTGCACATCATGTCTAGCAGCATTCCCTCGTCCTCGACGATCAAAACTCTTGCCATAGCCCGCCTCCTTGCGTAGAATTTTTGAAATTATACCCTGTGAAATTCCACGTAAAATTTAATTGCAAAATTTCAGGGCAAAATTTTATCGTGGCGAAAACGGCACGTCTTGGCTCAAGAGCACGCTTCGTAAATTTAGATTTCTCGCCTAGTAATTAATTCGCGCAGTGCGCCAAGCGGTGCAAGAGGCTAAAATTTTACGCCACGGAATTTTAAAATTTATAGGCAAAGTACGGGAGTTTTAAAATTCTGCCACTACGAAATTTTAAAATTTCACATCCTAAAATTTCGCCGCGCAGAATTTCAAAACCTCGCCTGCGCCGATAAAATTTTGTGAAATTTCATCGGTGCTATGCCGCATAAGCTTCAAAGCTAAATTTTAAAATTTCTACGCCGTGATCTGTTAAAACAAAATTCCGTGCAAATGCTGCGCGGAACTAAATAGCTTGCGCACGGACGGCTATTGCTGCGTCATAGGGCACACAGCGTCGCCAGCGTTTTGATTGCACGGCATCCCGTCCCTCGGCGGCATTGCCGGACCCGCGCCGTCGCCCATTCCTCTAGGCGGCATATGGCCGCACTCGCCGGAAGCAACCTGCGATCTGTGCGGACAGAACCCATGAGCGGGCCTTTTAAATTTGCCGAAATTGCCTCGGTCTTTAAGCTCGATATCCAGCCTATCCGCCTGCTCGACGCTTAGCTTGCCCGCCTGGGCGTTATAGTTTTTTCTAAACTCGTCTAGGAATTTCTCGCGATCCTCGACGCTCATAGCGTCCAGTTTCTTTTTAAACTCGGTCTTAAATCCGCGCTTGAGATCCCTTGCCTGCGCCCTTAGCTCGCCTGCGCGCTTGTCGATCTCAAACGCCGCTTCGCTTAAGCTCTTGGCGTCCGCGCCGGCGATCGAGGCATTGATCTGCTCGGGAGTGCTATTTTGAAAATCTGTGGCGAACAGCACGCCCGCGACTAAAACGCTTGCTAAAACAATCTTTTTCATTTTCTCTCCTTTGTGAAAGTTGGCATAATTGTAGGAAAAAGTCGTGAAGAAAAAGTTAAATGAAGCTCACGCCGCCAAAATAGCTCGGCGCCGTAAATTTAGAACTTTGATTTAAATTTGAAAAATTTTACGCCGCTGCGGCAAAAACAGGGTGTAATGCGTGCAAACGGAGTTAAATTTTAAAATTTAAGCGGGAAGGGGGCGCAGCGCGTAAATTTAACACAAAATTTCGCGCTGCATAAGTTATGTCAAAGCCCGCCGTGCGTAAATTTAACGGCAAAGCGGGCGTATCTCGGCGCTGCGGACGGCGAAATTTCGTCGCGTAAATTTAACCGCAGGGCTGCTAAATTTAGAGATTGCGGATAATTAAATTTCATCCGCAACGAAGCCTATTTTATAACGCCGCAGACCATTCTAGCGCCGCCGCCGCCAAGCGGCTTTGGATGGTCGCTGTGGTTATCGCCGCCTACGTGAACCATCAGCGAGTGGCCCTTTAGCTCATCTAAGCTCTTGATCTTCGGAGCTAGCACCGGATAGACCGCATTGCCCTCGGCATCGACGAAAAGCGCAGGCAGATCGCCCTTGTGGCCACTATCATCCCAAGCAAACGAGTGCTTTTTGGTATCGCTTGGATCCCAGTGGCCGCCCGCTTTCATGCCTAAGCCCTTCTCGGTCGCGCCGCAGTCGGCATTTTGATGCACGTGAAAGCCGTGCGCGCCGCTAGCAAGACCTTTTAAATTCGGGAAAAACGCCACGCCGTAGTTCGTCTCGACCGCTACGACCTCGCCTACGCTCACGTTACCCTTCTCGCCTAGTTGCTCCATAGCAATGACGAGGTGCTTGCCAGTCTTAGGGTCGAAATTTTGCATATCGCCGTGCTCGTGAGCGATCAAGGCGCTTGCGACTAAAATTGATGAAATTAGAAATTTCTTCATGATAAATCCTTTAAAATGAAATGCGAGTGCAATTTTATCTAAAAATACTTAAAAAATAATTTTTCTTATTTAGATAAATTTTGCTTTTTATCTAAAAGGCTTATCGCGAAGAATAAGATCAAGCTGAAAATTACGAGTAAAACGCTTAAAATCAGCGCCGCTCGTTCTCTCCGTCATACACGGCATTGTAGATCGCAAGACCTAGCGTATCGGTTTTACCCACGATATTTCCGCCCAGTATCAGCGTGATGCCCACTTCGCCAAGCCCGCGCGAGAGCGCTAAAATAAGCGCGGAGCCTAGCGTTTTAAGTGAGCTAGGAAGGATGACGAGGAGGAAAATTTGAGCTCTGTTTTTGCCTAAAATTTGCGCGGCTTCGATTAAGCTTTTCGGAAATAGCTCAAAGCTTGCGCACACGGGCTTTACAAACAGCGGCTGCCCCACCAAAAACGCCGCAAGCGCCAAAGAAGAAAAATTAAAAACGATGTCTAAATTTAACGCAGAGCCGATAAATTCACTCTTTCCAAAGATGTAAAGAAGCAAAAATCCCGTCGCAATCGGCGGGAATATGAGCGGAAAAATCACTAAAATTTCGACGATCTTTTTAAATTTAGCTTTGCTGAAAGCTAAAAAATAAGCAATCGCAAGCCCTGCCGTAATCAGCAACAAAAAGCTGCAAAACAGGGCTTTAGCGCTTAGTATCAGAGGATGCGCGATCCAAGCGATGTCGCTCATTTAAGACCGAATTTTGAAAAAATCTCTTTTGAGCAGTCCGATTTAAACTCCTTCATTACCTTTTCGCAAAGCGCCTCATCGCCGCACGCGCTAAGCCTTGCGATGCCGATAAATGCGGGGCTGTAGAGGCTCTCGTCGATGTAGATGATCGAGCCGAACTCATCTTTTTTGGCGACTGCTTCGGTGCTGTTGATAAAGCCCGCCTGCACCTCGCCGTTGATGACGTAAGCGACTACCTGCGGCACGCCCGCGACGGCTAAAATTTTATCTTTTACCCCATCCATCTTGGCGTTTTGCAAAAACTCGTTCGTCCTGATACCGTAAATCGCCTTTTTAGGATCCGGCATCGCGATCTTATCGAATTTTGCGATCTCTGATACGCCCTGTATTTTAATATTTTTCGGCGTTACTAAAACTAGCGTGCCGCGCCCGATACGCTCAAATTTAGTGATATTTAGATCGCTTTTTTTTCAAAAACGCCTCGTCGCCCACGATGAATGAAATTTTATTCTCGCGCGATTGAATGACGAGCTGGCCGAGGTTGGCAAACGATCCCGCCACGTCCATGCCCTCTTTTTTCAAATTTTCGATCACGGCCGAGACGGGCTTTTTGTATCCGCCGCCAGCTGCGATTATCAGCTGATCCGCGCAGAACGAAACGCTTGCCGCAAGCGCCAAAATAAATGCAATTTTTTTCATGAAAATCCTTTTTTTGAAATTTTAAGAATTCTACAAAATATACTCTTATTTATTAATAAATCGCATTTTTATGCCCTATTTTAGACTTCCGCGCCTTAAATTTAAAATTTAATATTTAGATAAATTCTATCTTTCCGCCTAGATCGCACACGCCCTGATTCCAAACCGCCGAGCTTACGAGCACGTCCGCGCCGGTAGCTGCAAACTCTGCGCAGTTATTTTTATTTATGCCGCCCGCAGCGCAAATTTTAATCTGCGGCGCCGTTTCATCTCGCCTCAAAACGCAGGCTCTAAGCTCGCTAGGGCTCATCTTATCGCACATTATCGCATCAGGCGCGTATTTTAAAAGCTCGCTAAATTCGCACTCACTCGCCACTTCGATCATGATCTTTCGCTCGGGCGCGCGCTCTTTAAATTTAGCGATCTGTGCGCAAAACTCGCTAAAGCTTGCAAACGCGCGGATGTGGTTTGAAAAAAACAGAACGCTGTCGTGCAGCCCCATGCGGTGTATCGTTCCGCCGCCCGCGATCAGCGCATTTACGCAAAGCTCCTTCGCAAAAGGAAAGCTCTTGCGCGTCGCACCCAGCACGCAGCGCGGATTCACCTCTCGCATCAGCGCAACCATCTCGTGCGCGTAGGTCGAAATTTTGCAGGAGTACTCAAACACGATCTGAACGATCTTCCAAGCTTTATGCAGGCTCTCGAAGCTCCCCCGTGCGCTAAAAATTTCTTCTCCCGCACAAAATGCGCTTCCCTCACGCGCTAGATGCTGCGTCTCGCAACCAAAGCGCGCCGCTACTTCCCGCGCGATCTGCCCGCCGCTGAAGATCAGATCCTGCCTCGTTACGATCGAAAGCCGCGCGGGCGCGTTTAAATCCACGAAGTCTTGCAAAAGCTCGGTCGTAAGGTCCAAAAACGCGCCGTCGCTAGCGATTAGATCGTCGATTTTACTCTGCGAAATAAACATATCTAGCCTACGAAGTGAATTTTAGCGGGCTCAAAGCGCGAATGCGCCTTTGTGACGCGAGACGGAAAGCCCAAAGGCATAATGCAAAACGCCTCCAAATGTCCCGGTAGATCCAAAATTTCTCTTACGCGCTCCATTGCGTAAATATCGGGCGCTACGCCCAGCCACGTGGTGCCAAGCCCCAAATGGTGCGCCGCTAGCCAGAGATTTTCTGCCGCACAAGCGCAGTCGTAGCGAGCGTAGGGCTGGAATTTTAAGCCGTTTTTGCGCGTGCAGACCACGATTGCAAGCGGCGCGTCCTTCGTGCAGCCGCCGTAGGTGCCTACGCTGCTAAGTAGCGTAAGCGCGGTGCGATCGCGCACTACGTAAAACTCCCATGAGCGCTGGTTGCCTGCGCTAGGGGCTTGCATCGCGGCTTTTAGCACGAGCTCGATCTGATCGTCGCTCGGCATTTTTTCGGTAAAATTCCGCACGCTCGTGCGTGTAAAAATTTCATTCATCGCTGCTCCTTTAAATTAAATTTCTAAATTCCGCTTTTTGCGAGCGGTAAAAAATGGAATTTAGAAGTAGGCTTGCCGCTGCGTTTGCTTGAGCCCTGCTTACACTTTACGCTTATTTAGGCGCTACGCGGCGGCTGATGCGCGCAGATTTGGTTTTGCTTGCCTGAGCGCGCCTCTTTTTGCATCGGAAAGCGTAAAGTCGCGATAGAATTTCAAGCCTCATCGCTATGAAACACGCCGCATAGGATAGCTGCACGAACTTAATTCAATCAAAATTTCGCTCACGAGCAAGCTCGCGACCCGCCTATTTAAATTTTAATCCTAGACCGCTATTTGGCGCCCGCTAAAATAACCCGCCGTATAGATTGACCTACGTGCGTAGCTTGCGCGGTCCTTAAATTTCATCTCGCACGCAAGCCTGCGCCGATCTTTGCGGATAAAATTTTATCTTTCGCTGCAAATTAATTTTCACCTTCGCGTCGAGCAAATTTTATCTTCATCGCCTGGTAAAATTTAACTTTTGCCGCTTTGTATTTTAACCGCACGCGCGCCGCAAAGCACTTGCCGCGCCGTACCGCATGCAAAGCGCGCTCGGATCATCAAAAGCTCAAAATATCTAAAATTTAACCGCCAAGCACGACTAGGCGGAGCCATGCGCCGAAGCGCTATGAAATTTAAGCGTTAAGCCTGCTCGCCTATCAGCCTGCGCACGACGTAGCTTGCGATGAAAAGCCCGAAACTAGCGGTCACGCCCATGAAGCTACCCATCGATGTGACGCGCGGCGGCTCGCTCGAGCAAACGACGTCAAAATCGCCCGCAAAGCCGCGCTTTCGCAGCTCAGATCTGATCTTGCGCGCGAGCGGATCGCCTTGCGTCCGCCAGATTGAGCAGATTTCGATTCTAGAGGGATCGAGCCTCTTTGCGCCGCCCATCGAGCTTACAAATCCTACGCCCGCCTCGCTGCAGCGCAGCGCAAGCGCGATCTTGGCGGGCACGTCGTCGATCGCGTCGATTATGAAATCAAAATGCGCCAGATCAAATTCCGATAAAAATTCCTCATCGATCCTAGCGGCGATCGGGATTACGCCTTTAAATTTGCGCGCAAAAACCTCGCATTTTAGCTCGCCTAGGCACTCGCTTCCAAGCTGGCGGTTTTGATTAGTGATCTCGAAGCGATCGCAATCGATCACGCTTAAGCTTACCGCGCCGCTGCGGTACAGCGCCTCTATCGCCGCTCCGCCCACGCCGCCGCAACCGCATATTAAAATTTTAGCGCTTTGCAGCCTTGCAAAATCCTCGCCGAAAAGCAGGCGCGAGCGCGAAAAGCGGTCTACTACAACTTCACTCATTGTTTTTCATCCACCTTTCTAGCGCGCTCATCTGCTCGTGCGCGGTTAAATTTAACTTAATCGGACTTAACGTCGCCCGCCCCTCAAAAAGTACCGAAATGTCGCTATTTTCGTTTTTGCTTGCATCAAAACTGAGCGTAGATTTGCCTAGCCAATAATACTCCATCCCGCGCGGATTGCGGTTTAGCTGCGCGTCGGTATCGTAGAGCTTCTCGCCGCACGGAGCAACCGAAAGCCCCTTAAAATCTTGCTTTGAGACGGCAGGGACATTTAAATTTAAAAACTGCTTCGGCGGCAGAGGAAAGCCTTTTTTAAAGATTTTCTCGACCAGTTCCACCGCGAGCTCGCACGCGAGATCAAATCCGTATCGCTGCAGCGAATCCGTGACGTAAAACTGGCTCACCGCAAGCGCAGGAATGCCTTGCAAGACCCCCTCCATCGCGCCTCCGCACGTGCCCGAATAGGTCACGTCCTCCGCGACGTTGGCGCCGTGATTTATGCCGCTTATCACAAGATCGGGCTTGCGGTTATACAGCGCGCGGAGCGCCAAATACACGCAGTCTGCGGGCGTAGCGTCATCGAGTTTGAAAAATCCGTCGTCAAGCTTGATAAATCTAAGCGGACGCGTAAGAGTGAGTGAGTGCGAGCATGCCGATTTCTCCGAGCTTGGCGCTACGATGGTGACGTTTGCGACCCCTCTTAGCGCGCTTGCGAGTTCCAAAAGCCCGCGCGCTTCGAATCCGTCGTCGTTAGTGATTAAAATTTCTTTCATATTCTCTCTTTAGCTAAAATTTCATGACAGACCTATCAGAGCGGAATTCTATCTGCAAAAATTCTAACGCTTAATTCTTTACTATGCAAAAATTGCTATTTAGCTTGCGTGGCATAAAATTCCGTCGCGCCAAATTTTTTAATAAAATTCCATGCGAACTTAAATCGCAAAATTCATAGAAAAATTCCGCCTTTTTGCTACGAAATTTTATCTTTTTTCGCTACAAATTTTTATAGCTTTTTATAGCCTGACACGCAATTTCATCGCCTAAATTTCGCTTCCAAAATTCCTTAAATTTGGTGGTCGTGCTCCGCAACTTGCCGCAAAATTTGTCTTTTAAATTATCGTAAAATTTTACACCACGAAATTTTGCTTTCGCGCCGATGCAAATCCGCGGCATAAAATTACGCTAGACTTATCTATAACCCTGCTTCGCGGCATATCTCCTCGCTTACCTGCGAATCAAGTAGATGCGAGCTTGGATAATCGTAGAAAAATCGGTGCACTTCACGCACTCCGCTTCGCAATAAAGCTCGCGTACTAGGTGCGTTGCAGTCATTTTCGGTAATATCCTTGGTTAGCAATTTGAGATATTTTTGCCGATCGGAGCTTTTCAGGCTCGCCCAGCCAGGGCTTAGCGAGTAGGCATAGATCAGATCGCTTCCTTGTGCGCTAATTTCTTCGAGGAAGGCAAACTGTGCCACATTAACGTGGGGCTTGGCGCCGCCTACGTCTGCTGCGATCTCGCTAGCTGCGGCTTTAGCGACGAGTGCGGGCGAGCCTAGCTTACTAAGCGCCTCAAAGCGTGCAGTTACTGCGGGATCCTCGGTGACTTGACGCTTTTGGTATTTAGCCGCGCCGCAACCGCCTAGCAACATCACGAACGCGCCGCATAGCGCTAAAATTTTAAAATTTTTCATCTTAAATCCTTTGTCGGCTTAATTTTAGCACATTTTGCTATAATTAACAAAAATTTAAAAGGCTAAATTTGAAATATTTAATCTCTTGCCTAGAGCCCTCTGCGAACCTCCATTTTAAAGGGGTTTTTGAGCATCTTAAAAAGCTCGATTCCGCTTGCGAGATTTGCGGAATTTTCGATGAAAAGTTGGGCTCGCCGATATACAAAAGCAGCGAGTTTTCGGCGATGGGTTTTATAGAAATTCTGCCGCTAATTTTAAAAGCCAAGCGCGCGGTAGCTCAGATGACGCGGCTTGCGGCGGAGTGCGATCGCGTGCTTTTGATCGATTCGCCCGCGTTTAATCTGCCGCTTGCTCGCGCGATCAAAGAAAGCGGCGCGAGCGCGGAAATTTCATATTATATCCTGCCGCAGGTTTGGGCATGGAAGCCGCACAGAGCGGAGAAGCTGAAGGCATTTTGCGACAATCTACTCTCCATCTGGCCTTTTGAGGCGAAATTTTTCGGCGCGAATTGCGAGGGAGATAAGGGCGCCGTGCCGCAAGAAGCGGAAAGCAAAGACGCTGCACCACAAGAAGCAAAAGATAAAGACGCTGCGCAGAAAGAGAATGCCTCGCACCCGAGCGAGCTAAGCGCCAAAACTGCAAAGTACTCTTTCGTGGGGCATCCGCTGCTTGATGAGATAAAATTTCAAAAAACAAGCTACGAAAAGCAGGGCAAGATCGCCTTTATGCCCGGCTCGCGCAGGGCTGAAATTTCAAGACTAATGCCGATTTTTAGAGCCCTTGCGCCTAAATTTGAAAATAGCGAGCGAATCTTGATAGTCCCGCCGCATCTTATGGATCAAAGAGATGAAATTTACGGGTCTCTGGACGGCTTTAGCATCGCAAACGATACTCCCGCCACGCTTAAGAATTGCGATTTCGCCTTCATCTGCTCGGGTACGGCGACGCTTGAGGCAGCGCTCATCGGCACTCCGTTCGTGCTGTGCTACAAGGCTCGCGCGTTTGACGTTTGGCTCGCGCGAAAACTCGTAAAGCTAAAGCACGTGGGGCTTGCGAATATTATTTTTGATTTTTTGGGCGAGGAGCCTCTGCACGAGGAGCTTTTGCAATCCGAAGTAAGCGCGCAAAACCTACTCGCCGCATACGAGCGCTGCGACTCCGCTAAATTTAAACTTGCGAGCGAGAAGCTGCGAGATTATCTGAAATTCGGCTCCAGCGAAAACGTGGCAAAAATTTTAACGCAGCCTGCGAACTAAAATTTTAAGGCTAAAGCTTATATAATTTGATAAAAAGAAAGGAAGATTATGACGACCGAACCAATGACGCTTTACGGATATGAAAAGATCACTTCCGAGCTCAAGGAGCTTCAGAGCGTGAAGCTGCCCCACATCGTGCAGCAGATCGACATCGCGCGCGGACACGGCGATCTGAAAGAAAACGCCGAGTACCACGCAGCGCGCGAAGAGCAGGCGTTTTTGCTCTCGCGCATCGCCGAGCTTAGCGATATCGTCTCTCGAAGTAAAATCATCGATCCCTCCACCTACGAGCACGACCGCGTAAAATTCGGCTCCACCGTTACCTTTATGGACGTGGAGACCGAGCGGGAGGAGGTTTACACGATCGTAGGGCTTAGCGAGGCGGATATCTCGCGCAAGCTCATCAATATCAACACGCCGCTTGCGCGCCAGCTTTTAGGCAAAGCCGAGGGCGATGAGGTAGTGCTTCAGCTACCATCAGGCACACGCGACGTAGAAATTCTAAGCGTCGAATATAGGCCGATCAAATTTGGAAAAGAAGATGAAAAAAGCGGGAATCATCGGCGTTAGCGGCTATACGGGGCTTGAACTGATTAAGGCTCTACTTTCCCATACGAGCTTTGAAATTTCATATTTGGGCGCCTCTACGCAGGGCGAGATAAGCGAAATTTTCCCGCAGCTTCGCGGCGTGTTTGAGATGAGCGTAGAAGCTGCGGACGCTCGCGTTGCGGCACAAAGATGCGATCTTATTTTCTTGGCGCTGCCGCATGGAAAAGCGATGGAATTTGCCCGCGAAATTTTAAAATTTAAAAGCGTCAAGGTAGTCGATCTATCGGCTGATTACCGCCTAAGTCGCGAGCTTTACGAGAAAAATTATACCGCACATTTAGACCCGCAAAATTTATCCCACGCCGTTTACGGGCTGCCCGAGCTAAATCGCGAAAAGATCCGCACGGCGCGACTTACCGCAAATCCTGGCTGCTATCCTACCTGCTCTATTTTGGCGCTCGCGCCGTTTATGCGGCTACTCGATCCAGATACCGGCGTATTTATCGACGCAAAAAGCGGAGTAAGCGGCGCGGGCAAGGCTCTTAAGACAAGCAGCCATTTCGTAAGCGTAAACGAAAACGCGGGCGCCTACTCGCCGATCTCGCATCGCCACGCAGACGAGATCAAAGAGCAGCTGGAAATTTTAAAAGGCGGCGAATTTAGCACGCTTTTCGTGCCGAATTTGCTGCCGATTACGCGCGGAATGCTGGTTAGCGCGTTCGGCGTACTGCAAAAGAGCGTGGATGCAGAGGCGGTGCTGCGGGAGTTTTACGCAAACGAGCCTTTCGTGCGCGTCCGAAGCGAGCCCGTGAGTATAAAAAACGTCGCAGGAACGCACTTTTGCGATATTTTTGTAAAAACTGCGGGCGATAAAATTTGGATCAACTCGGCGATCGATAATCTTTTGCGCGGAGCATCGTCGCAGGCGGTCGCAAACGCAAATTTAATGTGCGGATTCGCCGAAGCTACGGCGTTGCCGCGTATCGCACACGGAATTTAAGCGATGAGCTTTTCGCAAAAAACTATCACGCGCGGGAGCCTAAATGCAAAATGATCAAATTCAGACGATAAAACCCGGCGCGATCTTTATCGGCGATGCGCACGCGGGCGTGAGCAGGCCGCAATTTTTGAAATTATTGCGCGCGCTGAAGGCTGAGTCTACGCCGCCGCCTCAAATTTTTATGATGGGCGATATGTTTGATTTTTTGGCAAACACGACCTATACGCAGCGCTTCTACAAAGAGGAGATCGCGCTAATAAACGAGCTGTCGCAAAAATGCGAAATTTTTTACTTCGAGGGCAACCACGATTTTAATCTGCGCGAAATTTTCCCCCGCGCAAAAGTTTATCCGAACGGCGCGCAGCCCGCTAAATTTATCTGCGAGAGCGGCGAAGCGGTGCAGATTGCGCACGGCGATCTGTTTTTGCCGCGTCTAACGCAGTTTGCGCTGCTTTCGCTACGAAACAGAGCTTTTCTGAAATTTATGGACCTGCTCGATCGCGCTTTAAAATTTAAAATTTCAAAGATGATCTTAAAATCGCAAGAGGGAAAAAACCTCTACAGAAAAATGCCGGATTTTAAGGCCATAATCGCGCCGAAGATCGATTTTTACGCGGCAAATTTGATCATCGAGGGGCATTATCATCAAGATGAAATTTTATATTTCGGCGAAAAAAAATATATAAATTTATGCTCGTTCGGGGCCGAGAGCAAAATTTACGAGGTCGCAAAAAGCGAAAAATTTATGCTAATTCCAAAAAACTTAAACTTAAATTAGCTATAATTCCTAAATTTTTGCGAGGATATTTATGATAAAGCTTTGTGTTTTCGACTTTGACGCGACGCTGATGGACGGCGAAACGATAGGTTTTTTCGCCGCTAAAATGGGCACGCAGCGACAAGTTGGCGAAATCACGAAGCGCGCGATGGCGGGCGAGCTTGATTTTTTCGAGAGCCTTAGCGAGCGCGTGGCGCTGATAAAGGGCATGAGGCTTAGCGATGCTAAAGCTATCGCGGAAAGCCTGCCTTTTGTTTGCGGCGCTAGCGAGATCATCGCGTATCTGAAAAATAAAGGCATAAAAGTGATCGTCTTTAGCGGCGGATTTCATCTAGCCACCGACGCCGCGCAGAAAAAACTGGGTTTTGACGCGAGCTTTGCGAACTATCTGCATGAAAAAAACGGAATTTTAACCGGGCTTTTCGGCGGCGAGATGATGTTTGGCTACTCAAAAGGCGCGCTGCTTGCGCAGCTTAAATCGCTGATGGGTCTGAAGACGAGCGAGGTAATGTGCGTGGGAGACGGCGCGAACGACGTTTCGATGTTTCGCGAGGCGGGACTTAAAATCGCCTTTTGCGCGAATGAAATTTTAAAAAGCGAGGCGAGCGTCTGCATTGAAAAAAAGGATTTGAAGGAGATTATGAAATATGTATGATAAAGCCCTAAATTTCAGCCTTTGGTGCGACTTTTTGGAGCGCGATTTTATCGATAAAGATTTCGACGAGCTGATCAAAAAAGGGATAATTAACGGTGCGACTTCCAATCCCGCGATCTTTAAAAACGCGATCCTAAGCTCCCCCGCATACGATGCAGCTAAAGAGGAATTTAGAAAAAAAGAACCTAAAAAGCTGTATGAAATTTTAGCTACCGCGGATATCAGAAGCGCAGCGGAGAGCCTGCTTAAAAATTTCATTAACGGCGATGATGGCTTTGTGAGTATCGAGGTCGATCCGTATTTCGCAGACGACGCCGAGGCGATGTATCGCGAGGGCAAACACCTATACGGCACGATCGGCATGCCAAACGTAATGATCAAAATCCCTGCGACCAAGGCAGGCTACGAAGCGATGCGCGATCTATTAAAAAAGGGGATCAGCGTAAACGCGACTTTGGTTTTCTCGCCGGAGCAGACCGTAAAATGCATCGAGGCGATAAAAGAGGGAATCGCGGGCTTTCGTCGCTACTTCCCGAAGGCAAATTTACCAAAAACCGTAATTAGCATCTTCGTTAGCCGCTTCGATAGGTTACTAGATGAAAAAATGGCTGCGGCGGGTCTTCCTATCGGTAAAATCGGCATAATGAACGCCGCGAAGTGCTACAATATCATCGCTAAAGAAAATTTAAACTACGTAAAGCCGCTGTTTGCGAGCACGGGGGTAAAAGGAGACGATCTGCCGAAGGATTATTACGTAAGCGAGCTAATGTATCCGGGCTGCGTAAATACCGCGCCGCTTGAGACCATAGAGGCTTTTGTAAGCGGCGATCAAAAACCCAAAACGCCGCCGAGCGATGAAGAGATAGAGCATTTTTTTGCCCGAGTAACGGATGCGAAAATCGATATGAAAAAGGCGTATAAAAAGCTGCTGGATGACGGGCTAGTGGCCTTTGAAGAGGCATTTAAAGAGATAATAAAAACACTTAAAAAGGAGAAATGATGGCGGGTTCTATAGATTATTCGCAGTATCAAGTTGACGCTTCTACGCTGGATTTTAAGCAGCGAGATAGGCTAAATAAATATCTGGAATTTTTGATCCAAAACGGCGGCAGCGACCTTCATATCAAATCGGGCGCGGTTATTAGAGGGCGTATACACGGCGAGCTCGTAAAATTCAGCAAGACGCCTTTTTTAAAAGAGGATGCGATGACGCTAGCCAAGGAGCTTCTCATCACGCGCTTTCCTGAGCTTATCGAGAAAAAGAGCGTGGATTTTACCTACAAGCTAAACGAAGATTATCGCTTCCGCGTTAATATTTTCTTTCAGATCGACGGTATCAGCGCGGTTTTCCGAACGATCCCGGTTAAAATTCCAGAGATCGACGATCTAGGTTTGCCACCCTCGATCAAAGATATTTGCGACACGGCTATGCGCGGCGTCGTGCTACTTACTGGACCTACGGGAAGCGGAAAGACGACCACGATCGCAAGTATGATAAATCGCATAAATAGGCAAAGAACCAGCCACGTCGTTACGATCGAGGATCCCGTCGAGTTCGTATTTAAAGACGATAAATGCATCATCAATCAGCGCGCTATCGGCGAGGACTGCAATAACTTCGCAGATTCGCTTCGCGCCGCGCTGAGAGAGGATCCAGACGTTATATTCGTGGGTGAGATGCGCGATTTAGAGACGATCGAGACCGCACTTCACGCCGCGGAAACGGGCCACTTAGTGTTTTCGACGGTGCACACCATCGATGCGAAAGAGACGGTAAACCGAATCATTGCGATGTTTGAGCAGGCTGAGCAGGAGCGTATCCGAATGACGCTAGCGTCCGTCCTAGAGGCGGTCATCTCTCAGCGTCTTGCCCGTACTATCGAGGGCAAGCGCGTAGCCGTCGTTGAAATTCTACGCAAAAACACCCGTATTAAGGATATGATCTTGGACTCGCGTGACGATGAAATTCCAGACGCGATTGCCGACGGTCGCAACACCTACGGTATGCAGACCTTCGATCAGCACCTGCTCGATCTTTACAGAGACGGCGTCATTACCCGCGAAGAGGCGCTAGATAAGGCCTCTAAGCGAAACGACCTCGATCTACAGATCAAAAACGTGGACCTTGCCAAAAAAAGGGATTTGGCAGCAGAATCGGGAGAGAGCGCCGAGGAGATGCTCGCCGGCGAAGTCGTACAGCTAAAAGAGATCCGCTAAGTCGCAAATTTTAAAATTCTAAATTTTTGCGATTTAAAATTTTAAAGAATTCTGCCTGCCGCCGCGCGGGCGGAATTTAATTCGTTTGCCCACTGCTACGCGGGTATATACTACCTTAAATTTCGTTTTAAAATCTCTAGAATTTCGATTAAAATTCCACGTCCGATTAATCTTATAAAATTCCTATTCATTTAATCTTTGATAAACAAAATTTCAACCAAATTTTAGGGGGGGGGGGGGTATAATTACGCATATTTTTTCTATAAGGAGTAGGAAATGCCGGCTAAGAACCGAATGAGCTCTAACAAAACAAAAAGAGCAGGATGCAATAGGACTCATGCCCAAAAAGCGGGCGACAAAAAACGTCGCAAAAAGAAATAATCTCGCGTCGAAATTAGTCGCGAAATTTTATCTAAAAAGTACTGAGGTCTTAATGCTTCGGCGCTTTTTAGAATTTAAATCGCGCAAGCGATCAAATGAATAAAATTTTAGAATTTCATTGCAAGAGAATTTTATGAAATATGAGATAATCGATGTACATACCGCACTAGAAATCGTTTTTAAAAATTTTAAATGGGCGCTACTTATTGGAATTTTGCTGTTGCCGTTAGGAGTGGGTGCCGTGATTTTAGTGCTTTTGCCGTTTCAAAGCATTTTGATCTACAATAAAAACAAAAGATACCTGATCGATATGCAAACAGGTAAAATCACTTTCCCTAGAAGCGACGTTGAAAATAGCATTGTAGCTGTTTTGCTCTGCGCGCCGTATTGGAATTTAATGCGCAGCAGAACCGTCACGGCAGATCAAATCGAGGATATGCGCTTAGAGAAAAAAGAGGTAAAAAGCGCAAATATTTTTAAAATTTTCCTAGCGGTGACTAAATTTTTTAGGATGAGTTCCAAAAATGCTAAAACAGCTAGATTGGGGCGGCGCATTAATGACATCCAAACAAGATATTATCTCTACGTCTTAGGAAACTTCGGCTCGACGGGATTATATTTTTACGATAAACAAAAGCGCGACGAGGTACGCAACGCCATACGAGAATGCGTGCGTAAATTTAGCGCTAAAAATATAGATAGGAATTTATTCTGAGATGATAATTATAAATCGAATGTTTTCGGGCGGCTATTTGAACGAGAGCTTGGGGCACGAAATCATCAATCTTTTTAAGGCAGACAACGGCAGACACTACATCTACGTAAATCCTTACGGCACGATAAACGAGGATGCGAAGGATGCGCACAAAGTTCTTTTAGTGCGCGCTATCTCGAAACATTGTTTTGAAATTTTAGCTTGCGCTAGCGAGTTAAGGCTGCTTTTGAGCGATGAGCTTTTTGTCTGCGGCAGAAAGCGCGGCGCTAAAGAGGAGCTTAAAAGACAATCCGAAATGATTGAAGCACAAAATATCGCTTACGGCGGCGTGCTTCTAAACGAGCTATTTGAAAGCGAAAACGATAGCCCCAATGCGGCGTATATAACGTTTGAGACGTCGAATTTTAAAAAACCAAAATTTAAATTTTACATCGTTGATGACGAGAAATTGATAGATGAAACGCACTTTTTCGTGCCATTTAAATTTTTCTCGCAATCTTTGAAGCAATATGTCCGCTACGAAAGCGTGCCGGATAAAATTTTTGCGCCCGAGCTTTGGCAAGAGAAGGATACTACGAAGCGGATCGGGCTAAATGAAATTTTAAATTTCAAAGCTAAAGAGCAAAATATCTTAGAGATAATCGGCAAGATGGACGATGAGTTAAGCTTTTCAAATTGGATAGTCTATTATTTGCGAAACGATACGAAGCTATTTTTAAAATTTGCGAGCGAAATTTTACGGCTAAACATAAGCGAGGACGCGCAAATTTTAAGAGAATACAAAAATATAGATATTTTTATAAAAGATAAAAACCACGCAATCGTCATCGAAAATAAGATCAAATCCGGCATCAACGGGATAAGACACGATTTGCAAAGCGGCGTAATACGCTCTCAGCTAGATAAATATTCAAAGATTGCCGATAAGCAGGATTCAGGCGGCAGGGCAAAGTGCTTTTTGCTTCTACCTGATTATAGCTATGCAGATAGGGAGTTAGCGAAATTTGGTGAGTATGGGCGCTATTCGGTCATAAGATACAGCGCGCTTTTAAGATTTTTTGAAACTTGCGAGTGCGGCTTGAAATTCTACGACGAATTCAAAGACGCGTTGCGAAAACATGCGAGCGAATACAAAAAGGATTTTTACGAAATCATGAGGGAGCGGCTAATTATGATAATTTTGCGGCATAAACAAGGTGCGTGATAAGTCACGTATTTTTTAAAAAATAAAGGAGAAAAAATGGAAACCGTTCATAACATAGTTTCGGTGCTAACACCAATTACTCTAGTTATACTTATAGCACTTTTTATCAAGTGGAGAAGAGCATTTCGGAATGCAGCTATATTTTTATTTATATTAAGCTTAGTGAGCTTTTTAATTACCGATTGGCTTGGAGTAAATATAGATATCGCAGGGCTTATAAGTATGAGTATTTTTATTGGTATATCAATAATGATGTATTCGGGTGTAATAAAAGATGAAATGGAAGCTAAAGAGAAAGCCGAAAAAGAAAGACTGGAAGCCGAGGAAGAAGCAGAAAGAAAGCAAATAAGAGAAGAAAGACTAAAAAGAGAGGCTGAGGAGGAGGCTAAACGAAAAAGGATCCGAGCCAAAGAGGAAGCTGAAAGGCAACGACAAATAGAAGAACATAAAAAAAATTTTGAGCGTTTAAAAGAAACAATAATGCAAATAGACGATGAAAAAGAATTAGATGAGCTTAAAGAAAATGGCAAAAAAATCAGACTAGTAGTAAAAAATATCGAAGAACAGGGGGAAGATTTCAAAAGAACAGAATATGAATTTCTAAGAAAAGCTGAAAAATACGGCGCAAATTTAATCTTGATAAAAGAAAAAGCCTTAAATAAAACCCAAGTAGATACCGGCGAGCGCGAAGAAATAGAGACGATAACTAAAACAGGGCAGCCGAGAAAGGTAAAAAGAGCCGTTATGAAGGATGTGGAATTCTATAAGATTGTGGGTGATTTTTATAAGATGGCGGATTAAATCCGCCTTTGAATTCCAATAAGCGATTAAATAGATTTAAAGCAACATTTGGCTATTATCACGCTTCATTTTTTCACAAAGGAAACCTAATGTTAGAAGGTATCGTTAGAGATAGTATCGGTAAAAGGGCTTCAAAATCCCTAAAACGAGATGGTTATCTAATCGCTAATATTTATGCGAAAGGATTTGAAAATATTAACGCAGCGTTTAAGGTCAATGACTTTATCAAAGCTATGCGTGCAAAAGAAGATCTTCCCTTCGAGGTTAGCGTGGGCGGTAAGACATATCGCGTTATAGTGCAAGAATACCAAAAACACCCCGTCACAAATACCCTAACTCACGTAGATTTGCGAGTAGTTCAGGATGACGTCGTAAGCAAATATTTAGTGCCGGTTAAGGTAACTGGCGTCGCTAAAGGGCTAAAAAACAAAGGTATCTTGGTGCAATCCAAGCGCCGTATCGCCGTAAAATGCGCCGGCAAAGATCTACCAAACGATTTTACGCTCGATGTGAGTGATCTTGATGTAGGCGATTCGCTTTTGATCCGCGACATTCCGGTAAAAGAGGGCGTCAGCATCATCCTAGACGGCTCGGTAGCGGTAGTCGGAGTTACTTCGGCTAAATAGGGGCGCCTATGATACTGATCGCAGGACTTGGGAATCCTGCTCAGAAATACGCAGACACTAGACACAACGTCGGTTTTATGCTAATCGACGAAATTTTAAAGACGGGCGGCTTTAGCGAGCTTGGTTCGTCTAAATTCCAAGGCGAGCTTTTTAAAAAGGGCTCGCTTCTTCTTTTAAAACCCCAAACTTTTATGAACTTAAGCGGCAACTCCGTAAAGGCCGTGAATGATTTTTACAAACCGGAGCGCATCATCGTGGTGCACGACGATATAGATTTGGATCTGGGCGCCGTTAAATTTAAAAAAGGCGGCAGTAGCGGCGGGCACAACGGCATCAAATCGATCGATGCGCTAATCGGTGCGGATTACGAGCGCGTGCGTATCGGCGTGGGCAAAAAACAGCAGGGGCAGGACGCGGCAAATTTCGTACTCGGAAATTTTAACGAAAGCGAGCGCGAGAAGCTGAGTGAAATTTTACCCTATGTCGCGCGCGCGGTAGAAGAGCTCATTTGCTCGGATATAGAGCAGGTCGCGCAAAAATTTACGATTAAAAAGGCTAGGGTGTGAAGTTATACGTAAAATACGCGGCTCTTTCCTATCTGAAGTATTTTTTTATCCTGCTAATAGCCCTTGAGTGCTTTTATGTAGGCATCGATGTGCTTACTAATCTCAAAGATTTTCCTTCAAGCGCGAATACTGCTCTTTTGTATATCGCTCTAACCGCAGCGGTCGCGCTTAGCTACACGCTACCGCTAAGTCTTATTTTTGCGCTTATTTTGATGGGCTTTAATATGATCCGTAGCAACGAGCTGGTGAGCTTTTATGCGCTTGGGGTTAGCAAAAACGCGCTGATAATCCCTCCATTTTTGATCGCACTTGCGATTACCGCGAGCTTTATAGCTTTAAATTCCACCTCGTTTGCATACGCATTAAAATTTCAAAAGAATTTAACCGATTTATCGCCTACGGGGGGAGATATGTTTTTGAAATTTGAGGGTAAATATATCTACATCAAAGCTCTAAACGGTAAAAACGCAAATGATATAACAATCTTTAATATAGGGGATAACTCCGTTGCTTCACGCTCGCATGCAAGCTCTGGCGAATACGCAGGTAAAATTTGGCATCTGCGCGACGTAAATACTACTACTTTACCAGCGCAGCTTAAACTTGGAGGAAGTGGATTAAAAAGTAAGCTTAGTGCGCAGAGCGAGGCGCTTAAGGGCTTTGATCCAAGCTCGATTGCGAGTGTTTATGATACGAGTAATGTATATTCGATCAGGGATGCTTTGCGTTCGATCCGCACCTTTTCGCATCAAGGCGTGAATATCTCCACTATAAAAGCAAGCCTTTATAATATGATATTTTTTCCGTTGTTCGCGCCCTTGGCGGTGTTAGTGCTGTATTATTACCTGCCCGTTACGGGACGATTTTTTAATCTTGCGCTACTAAGCTTTGGATTTTTTATCGCTACGCTATGCGCTTGGGGCGTGCTTTTCGTGTTAATTAGGTTTTCTCTCAACGGCGTCATCATCCCAGAACTTGGCATTATCGTGCCCATAACAGCGCTATTAGGCTTTGCGGCATTTTTAGTTTTTAAGCATCGTTAAGCCTTGATTTGTTAGAATGGCGCAAAATTTATCGGTGGAAATTCTATGGATTATTCAAGTTTAGCCCGCAAATACGGCACTCCTTTATACGTTTACGATTTTAACGAGATACAAAAGAATTTTATAGCGCTCAAAGAGGCCTTCGCAGCGCGCAAATCGCTCGTCTGCTTCGCGATTAAAGCAAGCTCTAATTTAAGCATTTTAAAATTTCTATCGGATCTGGGCAGCGGCTTTGATTGCGTCAGCATCGGCGAGCTGCGCCGCGCGCTATATATCGGCGCAAAGAGCTATAAGATCATATTCTCTGGCGTCGGCAAGCAAGATAGCGAGCTCGAGTTTGCGCTAAAGTCTGACATCTTGCTGATAAATTTAGAAAGCGAGGCCGAGATGCTGCGCCTCGAGCAAATCGCGCAAAAGCTAAATAAGCCCGCTCGCATCAGCATCCGCGTAAATCCAAACGTCGATGCTAAGACCCACCCCTACATCTCCACGGGGCTAAATGAGAACAAATTCGGCGTCAGCATCGAGACTGCGCGCAAGATGTATATCTACGCCAAAAAGAGCAAATTTTTAAATCCCGTCGGTATCCACTTTCACATCGGCAGCCAGCTTACGGACATCTCTCCGATCTGCGACGCGGCAAAGATCGTAAGCGATCTGTTGCGCGAGCTGCGAGCCCTTGAGGTCGATATAAAATTTTTCGACGTGGGCGGCGGCATCGGCATCCGCTACGAGGATGAAAAGCAGATCGTGCTCTACGACTACGCGCAGGGGATTTTGCGCAGCCTAAGCGGGCTAGACGTCACGATCGTGTGCGAGCCCGGGCGCTTCATCGCGGGGGCTGCGGGGGTATTTCTTACCCGCGTGCTTTACGAAAAACAAAACTGCGGCAAGCGCTTCGTCATCGTTGACGGCGCGATGAACGATCTCATACGCCCGAGCCTCTACGGCGCGCACCACGCCATCGAGATCGTTAGCGCTTCGGAGGGTATGAATTTAGACGAATCCGGCGCGAGCGAAGTAAATTTAGGCGGCAGGGGCTCGGATCAAACAAGCGGTTCGGGCGCGGATGAAAAAATTTCAAGCGTAAATTTAGCCGCAGCGAGCCTCTGCGACGTCGTGGGCCCGATCTGCGAAAGCGGCGACTTTCTAGCCAAAGCGGTGAGCCTGCCTAGCCTGCAAAGCGGCGATCTGCTCGCGATCAAAAGCGCCGGCGCCTACGGATTTTCGATGTCGAGCAACTACAACACCCGCTGCCGCGCCGCTGAGGTCGCGGTTTACGACGGGCAGGACCGCCTGATTAGAAAGCGCGAGAGCTTTGATGATCTAATCGTGCTCGAAAAGGATCTCGTATGATCCGCGCGGCGAGCCGTCTAAAACAGGGCGCGATCTTAAATTTCAAACCCGAGCGTGCAGCGGTTTTAAATTTTAACGCCGCAACGAGCGCGGCCCTAAATTTTAAACGCACCGCCGCTTTAAATTCCAAGCCCAAATGCACCCGCGCTTTAAATTTCAAATCTAAACAAAATGCGCCTCTAAATTTTACGGCAAAACAAAGCCCCGTTTTAAATTTTAACCGCGCCCCTTTAAATTTCAGATCCCGCTGCGACGAATTTTATCGCGCCTTCTTAGCGCGCGGAAGTTGCGGCGCGGCAATCGCAAGCGATGAAATTCTAAGATCGCGCGGTCAAAATTTCAAAGCGTGTCGCAAAAGAGGCGTCGTGAAATTTTTAAAATCGAAATTTAGGGGCGAGCAAAAGGAGGGCTATGATGCAAAACATCGATGATCTGCGCGTTTGTATCGATAGGCTGGATGATAAAATTTTGCGCCTTATTGACGAGCGCATGGGGTTTGTCAAAAAGATCGGCGAGCTGAAGCAGACCGCGGGCAGCGCAATCTACCGCCCGGAGCGCGAGCGCTCGATCATCAGCAGGCTGGACGGCGGAAAGGCGCGAAATCTAAGCAAAGAGGCGATCGAGGCGATATTTTTTGAAATTTTTTCGGTTTCGCGAAATTTAGAAAAGCCGCAGATCGTCGCGTTTTTAGGGCCTTTCGGCACCTATTCGCACCAAGCCGCCAAGAGCCGCTTCGGCGCGGTAAGCTCCTATCTGCCGCTCTCGAACATCGAAGCGGTCTTTAAGGAGCTTGATAGCGGCGAGGCCAAATACGGCGTCGTGCCGATCGAAAACAACACCGAAGGCGCGGTGGGAGCAACGCTTGATTGCTTGCGAAAATACGAAGGCGTCAAGATCGTCGCCGAAATTTATATGGATATCCACCACTGCTTTGCGAGCCACTGCGACGACGTAAGCACGGTGGAGCAGATATTCTCGCATCCACAAGGATACAATCAGTGCCTTAAATTTTTAGACGATCACGGCCTTAGCGGCGTTAAATTTACCGCGACCAAATCGACCGCGCTTGCGGCGCAGATGGCGGCTGCCACGCCGCACTCCGCCGCGATCTGCTCCAAGATCGCCGCCGATCTTTACGGCGTGCCGATGATGTTTCAAAAGATCGAGGACAACTCCGCCAACCGCACGCGCTTTTTCGTGCTGAGCGACTTTAAAAACCAGAAGAGCGACCGCAACAAAACGAGCATCCTAGCCAAAACCGACGACCGCCCGGGCGGGCTCGTGGACTTTTTGCAGATGTTTCGCAACGAGGGGATAAATTTAACCAAGCTCGAAAGCCGTCCGGTCAAGCTTAGGGATTTTAAAAGCGTCTTTTATATCGATTTTGAGGGGCATGTGGATGACGAACGCGTGGCGCGCGTGCTGCAAAACGCGCAGAAAAATGGCCACGAAATCACCTGGCTGGGAAGCTATATAAACGGAGGGGAGTGATGAAATTTAACGAATTTGTAGAAAATCTAAGCAATTACGAAGCGGGCAAGCCGATCGAGCTTGTGGTGCGGGAGTTTGGTATCCGCAAGCAGGACGTGCTAAAGCTTGCCAGCAACGAAAACCCCTTCGGCACTAGCGAGGCGGTGCAGGAGGCGATCGTGCAAAATGCCGCCTGTGCGCATCTTTACCCCGATGATTCGATGTATGAGCTAAAGGGCGCGCTCGCCTCGAAATTCAGCGTAGAGCCGCAAAATATCATCATCGGCGCGGGCAGCGATCAGATCATCGAGTTTGCGCTGCATGCCAAGCTTAATTCGCGCCGCGCGATACTGCAAGCGGGCGTCACTTTCGCGATGTACGGCATCTACGCAAGCCATTGCGAGGCTAAAGTTTACAAAACGAGCGCTCAGGAGCACGATCTAGCCGAGCTTTTAAAAATTTATAACGCGCACAGGGATGAAATTTCGGTCATCTTTTTGTGCGTGCCGAACAACCCGCTTGGCGAGTGCTTGGATGCGGAGGCGGTGTATAAGTTCGCCGGTAGCGTGGATGAGGACGCGCTTTTGGTGATAGATGCCGCATATAACGAATTTGCGGCGTTTAAAGATGAACGCAAAAAGCTCGATCCGAAATTTTTAATTCAAAATTTTAAAAACGTGCTCTATCTAGGCACCTTCTCGAAGGTCTACGGACTGGGCGGTATGCGCGTAGGCTACGGTGTCGCGCCGCGGCAAATCATAAGCGCGCTTTATAAGCTGCGCCCGCCCTTTAACATCACGACGCTTAGCCTCGCAGCGGCGATTGCGGCGCTAGAAGACGAAGCTTTCGTGCAAAAGAGCCTGCAAAACAACGCCGCGCAGATGAGCCGCTTCGAGGATTTTGCGCGCGAGCGAAATTTGGAATTTACCCCTAGCTACGCAAATTTCATCACGTTTAAACTTAACCCGTCGCTAGATAGCAGCGAGCTTTGCGAGCAGCTTCTGCGCCGCGGCATTATCATTCGAAATTTAAAAAGCTACGGGCTAAACGCCGTGCGTATCACGATCGGCACGCCTGAGCAAAACGATCGCGTCTTGGGCGCTTTGGGAGAAATTTTAAGTGGATATTAAAAATAAAAGCCTAGAGGAGCTACGGGAGCTCTGCACGCAGATCAGGGCGCGCATCATCGAAGTCGTGAGTAAAAACGGCGGCCATCTAAGCTCAAACATGGGCGCGGTCGAGCTCATCGTGGCGATGCACTACGTATTCGACGCCGCGAACGATCCGTTTATCTTCGACGTAAGCCACCAAAGCTACGCACACAAGCTCCTAACGGATCGCTGGGAGGAGTTCGGCTCGCTTAGGCAGTTCGGCGGTATCAGCGGCTACACTAAGCCTAGCGAGAGCGAATTTGATTACTTCGTCGCAGGACACGCCTCGACGTCGATCTCTTTAGCCGTGGGCGCGGCAAAAGCGATAAGCCTAAAGCACGAAGATCGCGTGCCGGTCGTGCTCATCGGCGACGGCTCGATGAGCGGCGGCATGACCTATGAGGCGATGAACGAGTTAGGAGATCTGCGCCTGCCCTGCATCATCATCCTAAACGACAACAAAATGAGTATCAGCAAGCCCATCGGCGCCTTTAGCAAATACCTAAGCCAAGCGATGGCGGGCGAGACCTATCAAAAATTTAAATCCCACGTAAGAGAGCTGCTCTCCCACGCTCCGCAAAGCGCCACCTATATGGCGAAGCGCTTTGAAAATTCCTTAAAACTCATCATTCCGGGGATGTATTTTGAGGAGCTGGGGCTCGAATACATCGGCCCGGTGGACGGCCACAACCTAGCCGATCTCATATCGGCGCTAAAGACGGCAAAAAGCGCGCGCAAACCCGTCGTCGTGCACGCTCAAACGATCAAGGGCAAGGGGTATGACAAGGCCGAGGGCTATTTGGAGAGTTGGCACGGCGTAGGGCCTTTCGACATTCAAAGCGGAGAATTTAAGAAAAAATCCGCCGCCAAAAGCGCCACGCAAATTTATGCCGAAGCGCTTTTAAATTTGGCCGCTAAGCATGAAAACGTCGTGGGCGTAACCGCCGCGATGCCAAGCGGCACGGGTATGGATAAGCTGATCGAGAAATTTCCGCACCGCTTCTGGGATGTAGCGATCGCCGAACCTCACGCGCTAAGCTCGATGGCTGCGATGGCGCGCGAGGGTTTTAAGCCGTACGTTACGATATACTCGACCTTTATGCAGCGCGCATTCGATCAGATCGTCCACGACGCGGCGATTATGAACTTAAATTTAGTCCTTGCGATGGATCGCGCGGGCATCGTGGGCGAGGATGGCGAGACGCACGAGGGGGTCTTTGACGTAAGCTTCTTAAACGCTATCCCAAACGTCAGCATGTGCGCGCCGCGGGACGAGGCGAGCTTTAAACGAATCATCGAGTACTCCTACGCGCATGAGGGGGTTTTGGCGATCCGCTATCCGCGCGGAAGCTTTATCTTGGACTGCGACGAGACCGGCGCGTATGCGATAGAGCTTGCAAAATCGGTGTTTTTAAAGCGCAGCGATAGCGCGCACGTAGCGCTGATCGGCTACGGAAACGGCGCAGGTAGGGCGTATAAAACGGCTGAGGCGCTAGAAGGGCAGATCGAGGCGGACGTCGTAGATCTAGTCTTTGCAAAGCCTTTAGACGCTGAGTTTTTGCGAAATTTATCTTGCAAGGATAAAATTTGGTACGTCTTTAGCGACAACGCCAAAAAGGGCGGCGTCGGTGAAATTTTAAGCGCATTTTTGCAGGAAAATGAAATTTCGGACATAAAGATCGTGAGCTTCGAGTTCGGCGATATGTTTTTGCCGCACGGAAAGACCGCCGACGTAGAACGCAGCTTGGGCTTGGACGTGCAAACTCTATCCGAGCGAATATTAAGTGATAAAAAATATTAGTTAATATCAACTTTGTTTAAAGTAAAATTTGATAATATCACTTTAAAATTTTTGAAGGACAAAAATGAGCCACGTAGAACTACTCAAAACCTGCGGTTTGAAAGCAACTCCGCAAAGATTATGTATCCTAAAGGTACTTGATCGCCACGAGCATCCAAGCATAGAGGACCTATACGAGGGGATCAAAGAGGACTATCCATCTATTTCGCTAGCGACGGTTTATAAAAATTTAAACACTCTGCTCGACGAAGGGGTCGTAGTCGAGGTCAATGCACCGAACAAAAAGAGCCGCTACGACATCTATCAGATGCCGCATATCCACGTCGTGTGCGAAAAATGCGGTAACGTGATGGACCTTTTCATGGACGATGCCTTTAATAAGGATGTTTTGAAAAACATCGAGCGCAAAGCGGGCAATTTCATCCGCAAGCTAAATATCACGACAACGGTCGAAGACTGCGAAAAGTGTAGATAGTTTAAAGAATTTTCTGCTATCATTACCCACTTTATTTTTGGAGCGGGTATGCAAACTAAGCGTAAATTTTTATTGAGCGATGATTCGATTATGCGGACGCTAGAGCGTGCGGGGCTGAAATGTCGCAAGGTAAAGATCGCTTGGTTTTATACCTCGTTCTACCCCGAAATTTACTACATCCGCCAAAACGACGAATGCTCTTTGCACCACAAAAAAGAGGATCTCGACAGACAAACTCTAAATTTTAAAATTTCAAAAGATGATTTCAAAGAGGCTTTAAAAAGCAGGATCGCTCGCATCGTGCAAAAAAACCGCTACGGCTTTGCTAACGACGAGGCGGAGTTTTGGTTAGAGCTTTACGGCGGCGAGCTAAGCACGCTCGTGATTTTACGAGCGAAATTTCAAAGCGAGGCAGCAAGCGCAAATTTTGATTTTGTAAAAACCTTCGGCAGCACCGATTTTTGCGAGATCACCGACGATTACCGCTACAAAAGCCGCTATCTAGCACGCTACGGCATACCGCCGCGCTCGCTTGATTTCGCGCACGCTCGCAACGTTTTTAAAAAATTTAGCCGAGTTAAATTTTTCGCTCCGCCCTATGCAGACAGCGTTAAGCTCGCGCGCTTGGCGCTTGAGTTAGCGTGGACGAGGGCGTGCGCCGCAAAGGGCGAGTATCAAAAAAACCTCGCCCCCGAAGCTCTTCACGAGCTGCGCGTACAGATCCGTAAATTTAGAGCCGTTTTGAAGCTATCCTCGCCGCTTTTCGAAGCCGAAAAAAAGGATGAAATTTTAAAACTACTCGCAGGATTTATGAGCCGCACCAATCAGCTGCGAGACCTTCACGTTTTTGCGGAGTTTTTAAAAGCCGATGACGCGCCTGCAGGCTTTTTGCAACAGCTAAATCTTATCACAAAGCGCTCTGAGGATAAAATTTTGGAATTTCTTTCTAGCGCGGAATTTGCAGATTTAAACGGCGCTATTAGCGGCTTTTTAAGCGGCGCGGACGGCATCTACGCGCGCAGCGAATATGAAAAAATTTCAAAAAAGTTCGCCTCTGCCCGCCTTTGCAAGCTGATTAAAAGCTTGCGCGCGGAGCTAAAAAATTTACAGCAAGGCTCGTCTCTGCAAGCATTTCACGACGCGCGCATAGGGCTAAAGAGGCTGCGATACGCGCTTGAAATTTTTGCAAGAAGCTTTGATGAAGGCTGCGTCAGGGGGCTATTTAAACGCACCAAGGCCGCCTGCGAGGATTTCGGCGCGCTGCAAGATATCAGCGTGTGGCAAAATTTCATCGCGATCTATCAAAAAGCAAGCGATAAAAGCGGCGTCGCGTTTGCGTATCTGCTGGCTCTGGACGCCCGGCTAAACGACCGCCGCGCCGAGCTGGAGGAAAAAATTTTAAATGAAAAAGAGGCTCTTTTGCGCGCGCTGAAAAGATCGCTGCGTAAAATCAAAGCATACGAATAAGGAATACCCGTGCAAAAACAGGAAAAAATCATAAAGATGTTCGATCAGATCGCGCCTACCTACGATCTGGCAAACCGCGCCATCAGCTTCGGCGTAGACGTTTCGTGGCGCAAAAAGGCGGTCGAGCTGACGCTTGAAAAGCTTAAAGGAAAGCTCGTGAGTATCGTCGACGTCGCGTGCGGCACGGGCGATATGATAAGCTCGTGGCGCGACGGCGCGGCGCAGCACGGCGTGCAGATCGAGCGGATCGTGGGGATCGATCCGAGCGAAGGGATGCTAGAGGTGGCTAGGCAAAAATTTCCCGGCTACGAGTTTATCAAAGCAACCGCGGGCGTCACGACGCTAGATGATGCAAGCGTGGATATTTTAAGCATCAGCTACGGCATAAGAAACGTCGTGGAGCTGGACGTAGCGCTTGCGGAGTTTAATCGCATCATCAAACCCGGCGGCTCGCTCGTGGTTTTGGAATTTACAAAAGCCGCAAGCGGCGGGCTCGCGTTTAAAATCAGAGATTTTTACGTGAGTAAAATTTTACCCAAAATCGGCGCCTTCATCTCGAAAAACAAAGAAGCCTACGAGTATCTGCCAAGCTCCATCGGTAGCTTCCTAGACGCCGCGAGCTTTAGCGAAAAGCTCAAAAACGCGGGCTTTGAGCTGCGCGTGCAAAAGGGCTTCAGCTTCGACGTCAGCACACTTTTCATCGCGGAGAAAATCGCGCGGAAGAGCGACGATGCTTAGCGTAAGCGAGCTAAATGCCCAAGCCAAGGCACTTTTAGAGACGAGTTTTGGCTTCGTCGAGGTCGAGGGTGAGATATCTAAGTTTAGAATTCAAAGCACGAGCGGGCACTGGTATTTTACGATCAAAGACGCAAGCGCAGCGATCGATTGCGCGATGTTTAAATTTAACGCCGCGCGGATAAATTTTATCCCAGCCGTCGGGGATAAACTCATCGTAAGCGGCAAGGTCTCGCTATACGCCCCCACGGGCGCATATCAGATTCAGGCATCAAACATCCGCAAAAGCGGCGAAGGCGAGCTAGAAGCGGCGTTTGCCGCGCTAAAAGAAAGGCTTAGCAAAGAGGGGCTTTTCGATGCCGCGCACAAAAAACAGCTTCCGAAATTTGCCCAAAGCATCGCGATCATCACGAGCGCGGGCTCAGCAGCGCAGGCGGATATGCTTCGCACGGCACAGGACCGCTTCGCGCTTTGTAAGATCGATCTGTATAACGCGCTAGTGCAAGGCGAGGGCGCGCCTGCTTCGATCATAAGCGCATTGCGCGCAGCCGACGAGAAGGGCTATGATGCGATCGTCATCGCTCGCGGCGGCGGCTCGCGCGAGGATCTGTGGTGCTTCAACGACGAGGCCTTGGCGCGCGCGATCTACGCGGCCAAAACGCCCGTCATCTCGGCAGTTGGGCACGAGATCGATTTTAGCATCAGCGATTTCGTAGCCGATCACCGAAGCCTCACGCCCACCGCCGCGATGATCGATCTGCTGCCCGATATTTGCGCGATCTTTCAGAGCCTAGACGGCGTAAGCGATGCACTTGATAGGCTGATAAAAGATAAAATTTCATCCGCACAAAACGTGCTGAGCCTCGCAGCTTTAGAGCTTAGATCAAAATCGGTCGAGCCAAAAATTTCAGGCTCGCTTGCCAGGCTTTTAAATTTCGAGCTTAAATTTAAAAATTTCATCGGCTCTAAGCTAAGCGCTGCAGAGCATACGCTAAGTGCCAAAGATGAGCTTTTGGCGCAAAAGGCGAAATTTTTTGAGATCACCAAAGACCTCGTTCAAATCCAAAAGGACGGCAAAACGGTGAGCTTGGGCGAGCTTGCCGCGGGCGATGAGTTCGTCCTTTGCTCGCAGCAGCTCAGCAAAAACGCAAAAATCATCTAAAGGAGGCAAAATGGATAGAGTAATAAATTTTAGCGCAGGACCTAGCACCATCCCGCTGGGCGTGCTAAAGCAGGCGCAAGAGGAGCTGCTAAACTACGCAGGGCTCGGATTTTCGATAATGGAGATCTCGCACCGCACAAAAATTTTCGAGGAAGTCCTGCATAGCGCGATGAGCCGCGTGCGCGATCTCTACGGCTTTTCGGATGATTTTACGATTTTATTTTTGCAAGGCGGCGCGAGCCTTCAGTTCGCGCAGGTGCCGATGAATCTATACGCGGGCGGCGTCGCAGAATACGCCAACACGGGCAACTGGACGAGCAAAGCGATCAAGGAAGCGGGCGTGCTCGGCATAAACTACCGCGTGGTCGCAAGCAGCGAGGAGAGCAAATTCGACCGCATCCCCGAGGTTAAATTCTCTGACGACGCCGACTACGGCTACATCTGCTCAAACAACACGATCTACGGCACGCAGTATCCGCAGCTACCACAGTGCGCCTGCCCGCTCGTAGTCGATAGCTCGAGCGATCTGTTTTCGCGCCCCGTGGATCTTAGCAGCGTAGGAATGTTTTACGGCGGCATTCAGAAAAACGGCGGTCCCGCGGGCGTTACGATGGTGGCGATCCGCAAGGATCTGCTGGACCGCGCAAACCCTAAAACGCCGATGATCCTGCGCTACAAAACGCAGGCGGACGCGGACTCGATGAGCAACACCCCGAATACTTTCGGAATTTACATGCTAAATTTAATGCTCGGCTGGATCAAGGACGAAATCGGCGGGCTCGCGGCAATGCACGAGCGCAACAAGCGTAAAGCGGCGCTACTTTACGGCGCGATCGATGCTAGCAGCGGCTTCTACCGTGGCCACGCGCAAAAGGACAGCCGCAGCCTGATGAACGTGAGCTTTAATATCGCAGATGCCGCGCTTGAGCCGGTTTTCGTCGCGCAGGCGGAGACGGAGGGGATGATAGGGCTTAAAGGACACCGCGTTTTAGGCGGCATCCGCGCCTCGATCTACAACGCGATAAACTACGAGGATGTTGAAAAACTAGTCGCTTTTATGAGCGAGTTTGCGCGCAAAAACGGTTAGCGGCGGTTAAATTTAGAGGGTTTGGGCGCGGCTCGCACTTATAGACGAGATCGTTTAGGATCCGCGCTTACCTTGTCGCTGAGCTAGTTATTTGCCATAGCCCTCGCTTTTATAGCCGGTATTTTACGGCAGAAATAGCTTTGATGCGGCTTGGATTTCGCTGCTAGAATTTTATTGAAGGCAAAATTTTATGATGTTAAATTTTGCATTGGATGAAGTCTGATGGCTTTGATTTTGCAGCGGCGAGCGGACTTGGCGCTGCTGGGATTTATTAGGTAGGATTTAACATTTAAAACGCTATTATCGGTGTTCGAGGATGGAAGGCGGTTTATTGATTTAGGCGCAAGTTTAGCGTATCTGGCGTCTAAATTTAAGCTTAATCCTAAAAACGGGCAAAATTAAATGAAAGGATTTAAATGAGTTTTAAGAGATTTTTTGCAGTAGCGCTTGCGGTGGGCGCTTTCGCTTCGGTGAGCGCAGAGGCTAGCGCTGCTGGGGATTTTTGTATTAAAAATGGCGGCGAGCTGATCGTCCGCAAAGACGGCAACGGCGTGGATTACACCGTTTGTAAGCTGCCTGACGGCACTATGATCGACGCTGAAGAATTTTATAAAACAGGCGGTGATTTGAGTAAATTTAAGAGCGTAAATCGATAGAATTTTATCGCTTGCGAGATTTGCGGCAGCGAAATTCCATAAAATTCTGCGTCAAAATTCCTCTTTAAAATTTAGATAAATTCTAACTAGCAAGCGTTAGTGCAAGTAAATTATTTGGGTACCTCATACAAAGTGAGGGCAGCAGGGTGATGGAAGAAATTTAATTATCCAAACATCAACGATGTGCGGAGATTTTGCTCTAGCAAGGTGCTGAAAGCGGCGGCTACGCAAAGCAGAAATATTTTAAGCGATTTGACGCAACGTAGACAACCTGCTAGATTGCTTGATTACGACGCAGGTTTTTTTGGATATGCGATAAGCGTTTGTGCCCATACTTGCTGAACTTAAATTTTAGCCGTTCGTGGACGTCGCTCCCTTCCTTTTTTTGAAAGACTCAAATTTTAGTCGCCTGTGAGCGCCCATTCGCTTCCTTTGCCTGCGTAAATTTAGCGCGTGAAAACCACGACCTCGCCGCGCTCAAACGTGATCTGCCGTCCCGCTAGATACAGCTCGAAGTAGGGCTTCAAAAAGTCTTCCTGCGGTCTTTGCGCGTAGTTTGGATACTGCAAATACGCCGAGAGCAGGTAGTCGCAGTTGATCGAATAGTGCGCCTCGCCGAGCACCCATAGCTTCGCATCGAGTTTCGGCGAATCTATCATCCACTCCATGATCGCCTCGTAGACGGCGTCCGCAAGCTCGTCTTTGTTATATGCGAGATCAAAGCTCTCCTGCACGCGCGCGGATTTTATCTGCTCAAGTATCTTTAAAAGCTCACTCTTGCCGAGAAACTCTGCAAAAATTTTTAGATTATGAACGTACGCTAAAGCTAGGCTCTTAAGCGCTTCGCCACCAAATTTCGGATCCTGTGGTGGGCAAAAATACCTGGGCGCCACGCCTTGATCGAACGCCTCCCGCGTCTGCTGCGCCGTGACTGCGTAGATCGGCATTATACGCACTTGCAGCTCGGTGCCGTTTTGCAGCGGTGCAAACACTGCATCTACGCCCGCGCCGTCAGGCATAAAGCACTGAAAAAGCCCGTAAAGCTTATCCTGTAGATCGATCTCTTTGCAATCTAAGCTTAAATCTAGCTCCGCAGCCTCGTTAATGCGGCTAGCGTACTCGAAATTCGTCATTTTCGCCCCTTTAAATTTTGACCGTCAAAGCGTTTGTGTGGAATTTACCTAAATTTTGCGCATTTTCCGAATTAAATTTACGCGCGATAAGACTTTTGTAGAATTTAAAATTTAGCGGTTCGGTTTAGATTCGGTACCGCGGCAAAGCGGGTGGAGCGATTGGCGGCGGCGGGTTGTCGTGCGGGCGGTTAGTAGCGGCAGATGGGTATCGCGCGGCGGGAGGACGGCGCCCGACAGCAACACCTGTGACACGTGACGACAGGGGTAGCCGACGATCGCGACCGCGGCGCTCGCAGGCCACTTGCTTGCAGAAACGGATTTTTAACGCTCAGGCCGTCGCAAAATGGTGGGCGGTATATTGGATGACGGCACGACCGCGGTATTCGCGGGTCGGTCACTCGCAAAAGCGCTTTTCGCGTTCAGAGCGCGCATTAGCGACGCAAAGTCGGCGGCATTGTTTGATCTATTGCGCGCGAAATGAAATTTTATCGTTTAAATTTTAGAGCAAAACCTGCGCCTGCAGCGGCAAATTTGCTTGTAGTAATGAAATTTATCGTCTAAATTTAGTAAAAAATAAAATTCCAAATCGCGCGTGAAGTAGTTTGAAATTTTATCTGGCTTTGCTTCGCCGCGCAGCGGTTTGCGCGGCTTACTTTAAATTTTATTCTATCCCCGCAAATGCTGCTTTTGCGTCCGCCAGATCCTTCTCGTCCGGGTGTTTCGCAGCCTCTGCCCAGCGCGCAAGTCGCTCGGGGGTAATAGGGTGGGGCGAGTTACCGCCGGCCGCCATTTTGCGCATCATTTCAAGTAGATTCGGATCGATTGCGCCCTGGCAGGCAAACTCCCTTATGATCTCGTTGCCGTTTGCTTTAAGCCCCTCTTCAAAGGTATCTAGGCACTTGCGCGAGTGCTCGCCGTCCGGCTCCGCGCCCAGAGTCATAAAAACGCCAAGCTTCTTGCCGTGAATCTTGCGTAAAAAGCGCATAAATTTCGCCTCAGCTTCGCCTTTATCGACATAAAAGCCCAATGCAATGAAGTCGTAGTCATTGACCTCGCCCTCGAAATCGCGGAAATTTAAGCTTTCGCAGCCTAGTTGTTCGGCGATCGCGTCGCCTACCTTTTTCGTGTTGCCCGTTTGCGAGGTGTAAAGCACGATTTTTTTCATACAAAATCCTTTTTCATAATGTTTGCTATCTCTTCGTTGATGTTGTTGCCCCAAAAAACTCCATCCAAGTTTAAGACCGATTTTCCATCCTTAAGCTCCAAAAGCCCCCAGCTCTCAAATTCCTTTAGTTTCTGCAGCGCTTCGTCATAAACGCTCGCGCTTAGGCCGTCTTTTAGCGCGTTTAAGCTTACGATCGGGTACTGAAAGAGGCTGCAAAGCACGCCGTATGCGCTTTCGCGCTCATTGGTGCGCGAGATCATCTTATGTCCCGACACGCCGTAAATTCCGAAGCCCGCTACGTGTCCGCCTGCGCCGTTGCCGATAGGAAGGACGTCCGTGCCCTTGTGGCTTAGCTTGATGTAGCCGTAGTTATCGCGCCCTTTGCGAGTAAGCTTGGTAAGCTCCAAAACCTCGAAATTCCCGCTTTGCAGTAGCGCCTCTGCAAAGGCATGGTGCAGCTTTTTATCAGTCGGCAGATCGTAGTAGGAGGTGTCGATCTTTTTGGATAGCTCCGAGCCTTCGAAAAACATCAGCGAGTAAAAGCTAGCGCTATCTAGACCTAGCTCATTTACATAGCGCGCGTCCTCTAGCGCTTCCTCCACGCTTTCGTTCGGGAAGTTGTAGATGATGTCGCAGCAGAGCATGCCGTCAAATTTTTCTCTAAGATCCTTCAGTCGCTCGATTGCGCGAGCGGGCTTATGCACGCGGTTTAGAAGCGCGCGCCCCTGTCTGCTGAAGGTCTGTACGCCGATGCTAAAGCGGTTCACGCCGAAGCTTTGCAGGGCGAGCGCTTTTTGCGTATCTAGATTATGCAGCGTAGTTTCTATGCTGATCTCGCAGTCGTCCGCGATCTTAAAATTTTTATGCAGCGCGCCCAGAACTTTTTCAAAGTGCGCTTCGCTAAATACGCTCGGCGTGCCGCCGCCGAAGTAGATGCTTTTAACACTTTTGGTATCGAAATAGGGCATCTCGCCGTAGTCTTTGATCTGGCGGATTAAAAATTTAGCGTATTCGTCCAGCTCGTCGCCGAGTTTGGAGCGCATCATCGAACAAAACGAGCAGATATTATCGCAAAAGGGCACGTGCAGATAGATCACGCAATCGCCGTCTTTTGCGGGCTGCTCCAGCGCGTCGAACAGCTCGTTTTCGCTTGCGGAAACGCTCTCGAAAAGTTTGGAGCGGTGGTGGGATTTAATGCGTTCTTTAAACATCTATTTCGTTGCCTCCGCGTAAATTTCATCCACCGTCTCGCCGATCTGCGGGCTGCCCCGCAAGATGAGCGTCGGAGCTTTTAAAATTTTGCCCGATTTTACGGCTTTGGTATTTTTAAGGATCGGATTTGCCTTTAAAAAATCCTCCGTCTCGCCGCCCACGACGACGATTATATCGGGGTTTTGCTCCAAGATGTATTCGGCAGATACCGAAGGCGTGCTGCCTTTTAGACCGTCTGCGATATTTTTGGCGCCTAGGCGAGCGAAGATATCGCCGATGAGGGTTTTGTCGTTAAAGGCCATAGTGGCGTTTGAGCCGAAAAATAGCGCTACTTTTTTGCCGCGAAGAGCGGGTTTTTCTGCAAAAATTCCATCCATCCGCGCGCAAATTTTATCCGCCTCGCTCTCTTTTTTTACGATGGCCGCGACCTTCTTTACGTTTTGGCAGATGTCTGCGGTGGAGTTTGCATCCATCGCAAGGCTCTTAAGTCCTAGCTTTTGTAGATTTTCGCTAACGCCTGCGAAGTGGAAGCTCGTAATAACCAGATCAGGCTTAAGCTCGACGATCTTTTCCATATTCGGCTTGACGTAAGTGCCTACGCTGGGTAGTTTCGCGGTTTCAGCCTGCGGGCGGATCTTGCTCATCGAGGTAGTTGATATCGCAGCGATCTGATCCTGCGCGCCTAAAGCGTAGATGATCTCGACCGCGGCGGGATCAAGTACGACTAGACCTTTGGCGAATACAAAGCTCGCCGCAGTCAAAGCTATAAGAATTTTTTTCATAATTTCTCCTTTTTGGGTAGTATAAACTTTACCCCGTTTTCTTCTATTATTAAAGCTTCAAAGCCGTAAATTTCTTTTATGATCTGCGGCGTAAAAAGTTCGCTCGCACTGCCGCGATATCTCACTACGCCATCTTTTAGCATCAAAATTTCATCGCAAAAAAGCGAGGCTAAATTTAGATCGTGTAGCACGATGACGCTCGTTAAATTTAAAGAGCGCGTCAGGTTTTCGCAGATGCTCATCGCCTCGATGGCGTAGTTCATATCTAGCGCGCCCGTGGGCTCATCGAGCAGTAAAATTTCAGGCTCGCTGACGAGCGCTCTAGCAAGCAGCACGCGCCCGAACTCCCCGCCGCTTAGCTCAAATGCGCTACGCTCTAGGAATTTTTTCACGTCCAAAAGCTCTGCCATTTGCTCCACTTTAGCGTGATCGCTCGCATCGTAGCCGCTAAAGGCGCTTTTTAATCGGCAAAATCTGCCCGCAAGTAAAATTTCTTTCACGTTTAGCGCGGCTGCGAGGGCTGTTTTTTGCGGCACGAAACCGATTAGCGCCGCAAGCTCTTTTAGGCTATACTCGCTTGCCTTTTTGCCGTTTATTTCGATGATCCCGCTTGCAGGCTTTAAAATTTGCAAGATGTTTTTTAGCAAAGTGCTTTTGCCGCAGCCGTTGGGACCCAAAATCCCGTAAAATTTCCCCCGTTTTAAATTTAACTCGATGCCTCGCAGAATCGCCCGCTTGCCGTAGCTGAAGTTTAGCGCCGAAATTTTCATGCATGCTTCCTAAACGCGAGGTATAGAAAAAAGGGCGCGCCGAAAAAGGAGGTCACCACGCCGATCGGAATTTCTACCGGCGAGAGGGCATTTTTAGCGATTACGTCGCAAAAAACCAAAAAAACTCCGCCGGTAAGCGCGCTAGCAGGGATCAGCACGGCGTTACTCGCCGTATGAAGCGCCATGCGAAGCGTGTGCGGAATGATGAGCCCCACGAAGCCTATCATCCCCGTAAATGCGACCGAAAAGCCGATGATGAGCGAGGAGACGATGAGTAGGCTCTTTTTGGACTTCTCGACGTTGAGTCCGAGCGACTTTGCCTCCTCGTCGCCGTTTAAGATGATATTTAGCTCGTGGCGCTTCGCGTAAAAATACGCCATGCAAAACAGAAGCGGCGGCAGCAAAAGCGCGATCTTTTGCCAGTTGGCGCCGCCTAGATAGCCCATCATCCACGCCGTAATCCTAAAACTATCCTCTCCGATTAGATAGACCGCGAAGGATGTAAATGCGCCCAAAAAGGACGATACGGCGATGCCTACGATCAGCAGAGTCGAGATCGAGCGGGTATGGGCTGCGAGCTTAAAGATCACGAGCGAAAGCCCGCTGGCGGCCAAAAACGCGAAAATTCCGTAAAAAACGTCGCTAAGCCCCAGTAGGTAGGCTATAACCGCGCCGAAGGTCGCTGCCGAGGCGATGCCGATGATGTAGGGATCTGCAAGCGGGTTTAAAAATACGCTTTGCACCACCACCCCCGAAGTTGCCAGCAGCGCGCCTATTAAAATTCCAAGCACGAGGCGCGGCAGACGCATTTGCGTTAAAATCAGCTCCTTGGTTTCGTCTATCTCGCCGAAGGTGAAAAATTTTGCGATGTCGCCTAGCGAAATGCTTGCCCCGCCGCTACTTACGGCTACCAAAGCAAGCAATATGAAAGCTACGATTAGAAAGAGATAAAATTTAAAGCTCATAGCCCACCAGGCGAACTATACGCGCAGATTTCATCGCGGCGGATATTTTTAAAATTTAAGCGGCGTCGGGAATTTATGCAGGCGGAATTTATAAAATTCTCGCGGCTGGCGCAATTATTTTTGAAGCTTGCATAGCTTTTGATATCAGCGCGAAAAAGTACGTAGCCGCACACCTGATTCGGCATAAATTTCCTCCTAAAAGTATTCGCGATTTTTATTAAGAAATTAAAATCGTTATCATGGGATTTTATCGCTTGATTTCTTAAACCGCGATAAATTCCGTAACGGCTAAGAGCTGTGGAGTTAAATTTGGGGCGATTAAATGTTAAAATTTCGCGCGTCTCCAAGCCGTCTATTTAAATTTAAAATTCAAAATTTAGGCGTTAAATTTAAACGCCGAAAGAGCTCTTTTTAATTTCGCAATTCAGCTTTAAATTATAAAAACGCCGATAAAATACGCACTAAATTTTATTTAACGAGCCCCGCTTTAAAGGCGCAAGCCGTTTTGTTAAACGACGAATTGCGCCAAAGCCGCTCGCTAAGTTTTAAGGAGTGAGCATGAAATTTTGGCAAAAGATCCTTTGGGCGGCGGTCGCCGTCATAGGGGCGTGGTGTTTCGGCGTACTTGCGCTAAATAAAGGCGAGAGCATCAGCGCCGTCTGGCTCGTAGTGGCCAGCGCGTGCATCTATCTGATAGGATACACCTTCTACGGGCGCTTTATCGCGTATCGCGTCTTTGAGCTGGACGATCGCCGCGCAACTCCTGCAGTGATCCGAAACGACGGACGAGATTACGTCCCTACAAACAAATACGTCCTTTTCGGGCACCATTTCGCCGCTATCGCTGGCGCAGGACCGCTCGTAGGTCCTGTAGTGGCCGCACAGATGGGCTATCTGCCCGGCACTATTTGGCTTTTGGTAGGCGTCGTGCTCGCAGGCGCGGTGCATGATTTCATCGTGCTCGTGCTCTCCACGCGACGCGGCGGCAAGAGCCTCGGCGAGATGATCAAAGATGAGATGGGCAAGCTCACCGGCGGCATCGCGATGATCGGGATTTTTTTCATCATGCTGATCATCGTAGCAATCTTGGCGATGGTCGTCGTAAAGGCGCTCGCAAACTCGCCGTGGGGGCTTTTTACGATCGCGATGACGATACCGATCGCCATATTTATGGGAGTTTATATGAGGTTCTTGCGCCCGGGCAAGGTCAGCGAGGCATCGATCATCGGCTTTGTTTTGCTGATGCTTGCGCTTTGGGGCGGGCATTACGTTTCGATCGATCCGTACTGGCACGACGTTTTTTCACTAAAGGGCGAGACACTCGCACTTCTTACTATCGGCTACGGCTTTATCGCGGCGATCTTGCCCGTGTGGCTGCTGCTTGCGCCGCGCGATTATCTAAGCACCTTCCTTAAGCTCGGCGTCATCATCGGCATGGCGGTCGCGATAATTTTCGTCGCGCCCGAGCTTAAAATGCCCGCTACGACGAAATTTATCGACGGCACGGGTCCCGTTTTTGCAGGCCCGATATTTCCGTTTTTGTTTATCACGATCGCATGCGGCGCGATCTCGGGCTTTCACGCGCTGATCTCCAGCGGCACGACGCCTAAGATGGTCGAGCGCGAAACCCACACTCTTTTCATCGGCTACGGCTCGATGCTTATGGAGAGTCTCGTAGGCGTAATGGCGCTCGTAGCGGCGTGCATCCTAAGCCCGGGCGAATACTTCGCTATCAACTCGCCCGCCGCTGTACTTGGAAAAGACGCGGTAAGCGCCGCGGCGTATATAAACTCTATCGGATTTAGCATTACGCCCGAGCAGATCAGCGCCTTGGCTTCAAACGTCGGCGAAACCACGATGATGAGCCGCACGGGCGGCGCTCCTACCTTTGCGATGGGGCTAACGATGCTGCTGCATCAGATCATCGGCGGCAAGGAGCTGATGGCGTTTTGGTACCATTTCGCGATTCTGTTTGAGGCGCTGTTTATTCTAACCGCGGTCGATGCGGGCACGCGCACGGGGCGCTTTATGGCGCAAGAAATTTTAGGCAACCTCTATAAGCCCTTTTCCGATACCAAAAATTTCCTCTACGGCATCATCGCGACGGTGATCTGCGTGGCAGGCTGGGGATATCTGCTCTACAGCGGCGTTACCGATCCTATGGGCGGAATTTACACGCTGTGGCCGCTTTTCGGCGCGTCCAATCAGATGCTCGCGGGCATCGCGCTGCTGCTTGCGACGGTGGTGCTTTTTAAAATGGGCGAGCAAAAATACGCCTTCGTCACGATCGCTCCTGCGATTTGGGTGCTTATAACCACGCTTTATGCGGCGATCTTAAAGCTGATGCCGGCTAACGGCGAGCGCGTGCACGACGCGGTAAGCCACGTGGCTATCGCGCAAAATACCGCCGCCAAGCTCGCTAGCCTGAGCGATCCCGCCGCGATTGAAAAGGCGCAGGCTATCATCAGAAATAACGTCATCGACGCCGTGCTATGTGCTCTTTTCGTCGTTGTTACGATCGTAGTCATCGCCCAAACGATAAGGATGTGCCTTAAAATTTCAAAGGGCGGCGCGAACGAGGGGTATTTCAAACTAGCAGAAAGCGAGCACGTAGATAGGGGCGTTTATGAAAAAGCTTAAATTTAACCCGCTCGCGGCCCCGAAGGCCGTGGCAAAATTTTTGGCGCGCGCAGATGCCGCGCTTGCGCCGCTCATCGGGCTCGGCGATTACGAGGGCTATCTGCGCCATTTCAGAAACGCCCATCCTGACGAAGTCCCGCTGAGCAGGGCGGAATTTTTCCGCGCGATGCAAGATAGCAAGGCAAAAAACGTCAAGTGCTGATAGCGGCGAAAGGGCGCGGTCGCGCCGTACAAATCGTCGTTGATCTGAAATTTTAAATTTGATAGGGTGCGGGCGAGCGAGTCATGAAATTTAGCCCGCTGCTAGGGATCAAATTTTGCGTATACCTCTTTGAGATTGCGCTTTAAATTTGCTGGCACTTAGGGCGTTAAGATTTGTCCTTGCCGTCGCGCTGTACTCATCGCTAGCCGCGCCGTTTTGCAACGGTCTCGCCTGTATGTCGTAGAATTTTTAAACGGGTATTTCCGCGTCTTGGTAGAATTCTATATAAAATTTTTGCAAAATTTTTAGCAAACCTGCCTTAATTAAAGGCGTGAAATCATAGCTGCAAATTTTAAATCAGGCATATATGCGTGCTTGAATGGACCATGGCTTAGATCTCATAACAGGTTAAAATTTGCTCCGCGTCCTCGTCGTAAGCGTTATCGACTAGTACGAGATCGCGGGCGCACTCGGGTGCGCGATGTCTGCGTTTTTCATTTTTACCGGGAGCGAGGAGTGAATATTCAAGGTTTTCGATGCCGCGGTCGCCTTCGGGCATTAAATTTTGCTCGGCAAATGCGTCCTTTTGCTCCGCTTCGTATTTTGCGCTCGCAGCCCGGCAAGAAGCAGCCGTAACGACGCCTAAAATTCTCGCGCCCTTTTGTTTAAATTTATACGCCAGCACGGGCTTTGCCGCGAGATATTGGACCTGCTCGCCGAGTTTAAATTTAAAGGGATCGTCGTACTCAAATTTATCCGTCGCTTCGCATCCGGATTTGCTCGTCTCGTTCCGTGTAAATTTATCCGAGCCGCTGCAATTAAATTCGTCCGCTTCGTCGCATCTAAATTCCTCGGCTTTATCGTGCGCAAATTTGCCCAAGCCGTCGTGCTCACCGCTCCCGAGGTCGCCCAAGCTGCCGTGCTTAAAGCCGCCCGTCTCGCTACGCAGATCAAGAACCTTCAGCTCATTCGGCTCGTTTATAAAGTATCCGCGCCAGCCGTCTGATCCGTCCGCCGCAAGCTCGAATTTATCGAAATCAAAGTCCAGCTTCACGCGGAATTTAACGTTAAAATTTGCGTCCGTAAAAACTAGCTCGTTAGCACCCTCGTTTTCGCCCGCTTCGCCCACGCGAATGCAATATCCGCCTTCCGCGCGCTGCGCCTGCGTCATAGGGCAAGTTTTGGCGATGATTTTAAGCTCGCAACCGCTCAAATTTAAGCCGTAAATTTGACCCGAGCGCGTAAAAATCAAGAAATTTAGCTCATCCTGCTTAAAAATCGCCGCGCAGCCCTTTAATCGCTTTCGCGTGCCCGTCTGCGTCTCAAAATCGTAAATAAAAAGCGTGTCGTCGGTCGCCGTAATAGCCTTTTTATCGCCGCCCTTGCTACTTAACGCGATAAAATTGCCGTATTTTAGCACGCCCTTTTTATGCTTTGAGATGAGCGCGAGATCCGCGGCGTTAAATTTATAAATCGTGTCAATAAGGCCCAAAACTACGAGCGTGCGGCCGTCATCGTCAAAGGTCGCGGCGCGAGTAAAATCGCGGAAAGGCGCGCCGGCTAGCTGCTCGCCGCTTTCGAGCGAGAATTTTCTAAGCTTCATCTGCTTTTGTTCGTCGTTATCGCCTACGTAAAATGCGCGATCGCCCTTTATCAGGATATTTTCGCCGATATCTCGAAGCCTGTTTTGAAGCCTGTTTTGCCATAAAATTTTCATCCATCGCTCCTTTTGTTTGTGCGCAAAGAACACAGCGCGATTTATCGCTTTTAATTTTGGCTAGCGGTTTTTCAGCGCGCATGCTAATACTTGAATTATTGCTTTTAAATTTACGCTATTTGCGCGGCGCTCGGTACCGATTTAATTGGCATTTCAGCCGTGCTTTGCAGGCAAATTTATCCGCGCAGCGTTTGGACCGGGCTAGAAAGAAATTTAACCGCGCGCTGTTTGAGCGAAACCACAAAATTAGCCTCGCAAATTTAGATCATTTTTTCGGTTTATTTTCTTTGATATAGTCCACGGCGATACGCTGGCAGGCGATCTTGTCGCTCTTTTCGAGGCATAAAGTCTCCAGCTCCTCACGGCTGAAATTTTTGTAATCTTTGATCGTCTTTTTGCCGCCGCCGCCCATCACGAAGTATATGAGAGCCGCTAAAATCGCCATCGCTGCGATTAATCTAAGCATATTTGCCTCCTAAATTTCATAGATTTTGCGCCAAATGTGCGAGCGAATTCGGCGCGCATCTGTTTAAATAGGCAGTCAAATTCTATGCCGTTCGGATTTTGCGAGCAGCACATTTTTAAATTTAAAGCAAATTAATCTGCTTCGGAAAGTACCTATCCAGCGTCTGCACTACCTGCTCTAACCAGACCTTTCGCTCAGCTTCGTCGCTATCTGCGACCACTCTAAACATCAGCCGCTCAAAGGTTTTCACGCCGCAAAAATCAAAAATGCAGCTTTTCCAAATTTTTTCCAGCGGATCGCCGAATATCTCGTTTTCTCTTGCCTCAGGGGTGTTGGAGGTGTTGAAAACTAGGGCGGCTTCAGCCTTTAAAAGCCCTATCGGAAGCCCGCCACCGTTATCACCTGGCGCAAAATCGTAGGCTACTCTCTGCCTTAGCACGCGGTCGATCCAGCCCTTAAGGATGGCGGGCGGCTCGCCCCACCAATTTGGATGTACAATCACGATGCCGTGGGCGTTTGCGATATCTTTTTGATGCGCTTTTAACAGCTCGTCGTCGCTTTCGTCGCTCACGAGCTCAGCGCCGCTAAGGATTGGGTTAAATTTCTCCTTATATAGATCGTGAAATTTAACTTCGTAGCCGCTATTTTGCAGCTTTTCTACCGCTGCATTCGCGATTGCTGCGTTTAGGCTTTTTTCGTAAGGGTGTGCTAAAATGATGCAGATTTGTTTCATCTTACTCCCACTCTATCGTTGCAGGCGGTTTGCTCGAGATGTCGTAAACTACGCGGTTGATGCCGTCTACTTCGTTTATGATGCGGCGAGAGACATTTTCTAGCAGATCGTACGGCAAGCGCGAGAAGCTAGCCGTCATACCGTCGCTAGCGTCCACCACGCGCACGCACACGGCGTTTTCATAGGTGCGGTTATCGCCCATGACTCCCACGGAGTGCACGTTTAGCAGCACGCAAAACGCCTGCCACGTTTTATTGTACCAGCCGCTTGATTTTAGCTCGTCGCGCAGGATCACGTCGGCTTTGCGCAGTAGCTCGAGGCTCGGCGTATTTACCTCGCCCATTATGCGGATCGCAAGACCCGGGCCAGGGAATGGATGGCGGAAAACGACTTCGCGCGAAAGACCTAGCTCAAGCCCCAGCTGGCGCACTTCGTCTTTAAAAATTTCGCGCAGAGGCTCGATCAGTTCAAATTTCATATCCTTAGGCAGGCCGCCTACGTTGTGGTGGCTTTTGATCGTCTTGCTTGAGCCTGCGACCGAGCTTTCGATGATGTCGGTGTAGAGCGTGCCTTGGGCTAGAAATTTTACGTTTTTGTGTTTTGTCGCTTCTTTGCTGAAAACTTCAATGAAGGTCGCGCCGATGATTTTGCGTTTTTGCTCCGGATCGACCACCCCTTTTAGTCTGCTTAAAAATAGCTCGCTGGCATCGATCACGTCCAAGCTCACGCCGAGTTTGAGCCTAAACATCTCCTCTACCGCCTTGCGCTCGCCAGTGCGAAGTAGTCCGTTATCGACGAAAACCGCTATCAGGCTCTGTGGCACCGCATGCGCCAAAAGCGCCGCTACGACCGAGCTATCCACGCCGCCGCTTACCGCGCAAAGCACTTTGGCGCTGCCTACGCGCTCTTTTATTTTGATCATCTGCTCTTTGGCGAAGCTGCCCATATTCCAAGTGCTGGTTATTCCGCAGATCTCTTTGGCAAAATTTTTTAAAATTCTATCGCCGAACTCGCTGTGGCAGACCTCCGGGTGAAATTGCAGCGCGTAAATTTTACGGGTCTCGTCACCAAATACGCACCACTCGCTCTCATCCGAGCTTGCCATCACCTCAAAGCCCTCGGGCAGGCTCTCGACCTTGTCCGAATGGCTCATCCAGACAGTAGAGTTATCCTCCACGCCGCCAAATAGCCTGCTAGCGCGAAGCAGTTTCAAAGAGGCTTTGCCATACTCTTTTTTATCCGCAGGCACGACGCTGGCGCCAAATTTATGCGCGATGAGCTGCATGCCGTAGCAGATACCTAAAATTGGAATTCCAAGCTCAAAAATTCTATCGTCGCAAAAATACGCATCTTTGGCGTAAACGCTAGCGGGCCCGCCGCTTAAAATAAGGCCTTTGGGGTTTTTTGCTTTTATCTTATCGATCGGTGCGTCGTATGCGATCAGCTCGGTGTAAACGCCTTGTTCGCGCAAGCGCCTAGCGATCAGCTGGGTGTATTGAGAGCCGAAGTCCAGCACTAAAATGTCTGCCGTTTGCATGAAATTCCTTTGTAAAAATTTTTAAAAGTATAACAAAGCAAAGCTAAAAGTAGGCTATTTATCGCGTAAAATTCTAACGCCGCCTTTCGTGTCGTTTGTTTTGTTGCCATCTGCGGCGGATGCCTTTGCGTTCGCGGTTTGCTTATCTGCGTCCGAGTAAAAAGGCGGTGCTTTGTATCCGCAGCCGCTAAGCAAAACTAAGATAAAAAATGCTAAAATCCGTCTATGGAAAATGCAAGAGAAATAATCGCTCATATCAGAAAAGATCCTTTATATGCCAAGATGCGAGAAAGAGGCGAGTTTTTGGCGATTTTGCCGCTTAGTTGGCAAAGGCTAATCGCTTTCATCTACGTCAAAGATGGCATTTTGATGATAGCCGCGAAGCACCCGGCGGGGCTTTGCGAACTAAAACGCGATAGTAATATAAATTTAATAAAAGACGTATTAAAGCGCTTCGTAGCCGCTAGAGAGACGGCGGAGCTTTGCGGCGTCCGCGATATAAAATTTTTTGTCGCAGATAGAGTAATGAGCAGAAGAAGGGCGCAAATTTATAAAGCTCATTTGCGCCGGGATGGCGAAGCTTTATCTTTGGAGCGCGCAAAGGGGGAGTTTAAAAACAAAATCCAAGATCCGCAAATTTATAAAATTTTTGAAGAGATAAGAGGGTTGATCCTTGCTAATAGAGGAGATTAAGAGCCTGCCTGCTAGCCCCGGCGTGTATCAGTACTTCGATGCCGCGGGCAAGCTGTTATACGTCGGCAAGGCTAAAATTTTAAAAAATCGTGTCAAAAGCTACTTCTCTTTCACGCCCGCTCTCGCGCCGAGCCCGCGCTTAAGCGCGCGCATCGCCAAGATGATAAGCGAGGCTGTGCATTTAGAATACATCGTAACGCCCAGCGAAAGCGACGCGCTGATACTGGAAAATTCCTTCATCAAGCAGCTCAAGCCCAAATACAACATCCTGCTGCGCGACGATAAGACCTATCCATATATCTACGTAAATTTAGACGACGATTTTCCGCGCTTTGAGATCACGCGAAAGATTGTAAAGGGCAAAAATATCAGATACTTCGGTCCCTATTTTCACGGCGCGAAGGAAATTTTACAGACCCTTTACATGCAGTTTCCGCTCGTGCAGAAGAAAAATTGCGTCAAGGGCAAAAAGGCCTGTTTGTTCCATCAGATCGGGCGCTGCGCCGCTCCGTGCGAGGATAAAATTTCAAAGCAGGATTATGCTCGTATCGTGCAAAGCGCGCTTGCGGCTCTGAAAAATCCGCAAAAGATGGTGCCGCAGCTTCAGGATCGGATGGCGCGGCTCGCGCAGAGAGAAAATTTTGAGGAAGCCGCGCAGATCCGTGATAAGATTGAAATTTTAAAGCAGATGAACGTAAAGGTCGAGGTCGATCTGGCAAAGCTCGATGATTTCGAGGTCTTTGCGATTGCTGCACGCGACGGGCTCGTCTGCGCCGTGCATTTTAGCATACGCGAGGGTAAAATTTCAGCCTCAAGCTCGCATATAATTAACTGCAAAGCCCCAAGCGCCGATGATATCGCAAACGCTTACAAGCAGATGATCTTAAGCGCCTTTCCTGCCGCAGCTCCCGTGGCGTGCGCTAAAATTTACGTTTACGACGAGTTTGACGACGCGGATCTGGTATGCGAAATTTTATCCAAGCGGCACGAAAGAGCGTTTAAAATTTACGCGCCGAAAATCGGCGAGAAGCGTAAAATTTGCGAGATTGCATATCAAAACTGCGAGATCAATATCAAAAAGCATCTAAAAACGCACGATTACGCATTTTTGCAGGAGCTGAAGGATTATTTTAATCTTACGAATTTGCCCGTAAATATCGAAGTTTTCGACAATTCGCATATGTTCGGCGCCGCGGCCGTGGGAGCTATGATAAGCTTTCAAGACGGCGAGTTTAACAAGCAAAACTACCGACACAAGCATCTTAGCTCAAATAACGACTACGATCAGATGCGCGAGTACCTAACCAGCCGCGCGCTTAAATTTGACGAGCTTGCAGCGCCCGATCTGTGGCTCATCGACGGCGGAACGGCTCTGCTAAACTTGGCGGAGGAAATAATCTGCAGCGTCGGAGCAAACGTCGATATAATCGCTATCTCTAAAGAGAAGATCGACGCTAAAGCCCACCGCGCAAAGGGAGCCGCGAAGGATAAAATTTGCACGAAAGGCGGGATTTTTTCGCTGCCGACGGACGATAAAAAATTGCAGTTTTTTCAACGCCTGCGCGATGAAGCGCACCGCTTTGCGATCTCGTTTCACCAAAAGAGCAAACGCAAGCTCGATCTGCAAAGCTCAAAGCTGCTAAGCTTGGGCGTTAGCAAAGGAAGTCTGAAGAAGCTTTTGGACTTTTACGGCGATTTTGAGAGCATTTATGCGGCGAGTTTCGATGAGATCAGATCACTTACTAATATTCAAACCGCTGAAAAAATTTTAAACAATCATTAACGAAAACCTAACGCAAAAAGCTATATTTAAAGATTTGTTTAGTAAAATCACCCATTAACTTTGCAGGACGGCTAAATCGTCTCCGCCTAGCGTGACGGAAGCGACTTCGTTTCTCCGGTTGAATAAAATTTAACGTCGCGTAAGCTGCGCTTTGAAGGATTTTGTATGAATTTAAATACTACAAGTGCTTTGAGACTTGTTAGCGGTATCCCGTTACTTTTGATTTTCGCGTTTGCATCATATTTCTTGTTTATCTCTTTGCAGGATTACGCCAGAGTGGGAATTTTGCAGCAGCAAATTGCTAAAAATAGCAACCTCGCGGCGTTAGTAGAGCAGGTAGATAAAGAGCGCGGTATCACTTCGGCGTTTTTGGGTAGCGAGGGAAACCCCGGTATGGGAACCCTTCTATCGGGTCAACGTAAAAAAACCGACGATGCGCTTGCAAAGTATAAAGAAAGCAAAAATATCAGTGAAAATGTCGTAAAAAAGACTATTTTTGATATTTTCGCTTACGGCACCGGTAATGACGAGCTTTTGGCTGCCGAGACCGATATAGACGGTTTATTAGACAAACTTCCGCAGGTAAGAAGGGATGTCGATGCTCAAAGCAAAAGCTTCGGTGAGCTTTTCAGCTCATATTTTCAAAAATTCGATGATGATGTAAAAACAATCCAACGAGTGCTAAGAGAGGGTCTTGTAAGCTCAAATATTACCGTTTGGACGGTTTCGTTGCTTAATACTTATGAGGCGATGGATGCCACCGCATCGGAGCGCGACTATATTATCGAATACATCATCGGTAGCAAGGCTATGAATCAGGCACAGCTAAGGACTTGGGCTAGTTTCAACCTATCTAGTTCGCTTCCTAATTACTACTTCTTGCCGGAATCGGATGCTAGAGCCGCGATTTTAAAAATTCTAGACGGAGAGGAATTTCAAAACGCATTAAGAGAGACTGCTAAAATTTCAGCCACATTGCAGCAAGAAGCGGATGAGGGACACTATAGCGTACCTTTTCAAGAGTGGTTTGCTTCTACTACACTTAAATATAAAAAGCTAAGTGAAATTTCTGAAAAGATCAATGCTGAGCTTGCGATGCATGCCGATACTTACCTAGCGCAAAGGCTAAGAAACCTATTTATTGCTCTTGGTATATGGGTTTTAGCGGCTATTTTGGTCGTTTTTGCCTTGGGTATTACAAGACGTTTAAGACAGAATGTTACCGACCTCGGCAACGTGCTTAGTCGAATCGGCGATTTGACGAATCAGCACGAGCATATCGACGTTAGGACTAGCGAGGGTGTTAACAAGGCATATTCGCTTATAGAGGATGCGCTCGATCTGATTGCGTATCAAAAGGGCGCTGCGGAGGATGCCAACAAGGCAAAATCGATCTTTTTGGCCAATATGTCGCACGAGATCAGGACGCCGCTTAACGGCATCATCGGCTTTACGGAGCTTCTTAAAAATACCGATTTGGATGAGGAGAAGCGCGATTACGTTGATACCATCGAAAAATCGTCCGAAAACCTTCTAACGATCATTAATAACATTTTGGATGTTTCCAAGATCGAAAGTAATAAGGTCGAGCTTGAGGATATCTTATTTAATCCTATCCAAGATTTCGAAAGTGCAGTTGAAATTTACGTCGCCAAGGCTGCCGAAAAGAATATCGACATCCTGCTCTACATCGATCCTACACTCGTGCACCACCTATACGGAGATATTACGAAGATCAAAGAGGTTCTTATCAACCTCATGTCCAATGCGGTCAAATTTACGCCTGAGCACGGCACTATCGTGGTTGAAATTTTAAGAGAGCCTAGTAAAGCTCCGGGAGAGGCGATCGTAACGTTTAGCGTTGAGGATACCGGTATAGGAATTTCTGAAGACAAGCTCGCAAATGTATTTAACGCTTTCTCTCAGGCTGACTCTACGATCACACGCAAATACGGCGGAACAGGTCTTGGACTTACGATTTCGTCTAAATACGTAGCGATGATGGGCGGTAAGCTTCAGGTCAAATCTACCGTAGGAAAGGGTACTAGATTTTACTTCACTCTTGCTTTTAAAGAGACTCAAAAGACTGATGCGGACGCAGTATTTGAAAGCATCAAAGGGTTAAATTTTGCGCTTTTAGCCGATAGTGCCGATACGATGTATAATGATATCGTTAAAAATTATATCAGCAAGCTAGGCGGTAAAATTTCGATATTTAATACAAACGCGCAGTTTCGCTCAGCGCAAAATAATAACAAATATGACGCTCTTATCACTAGATTTAAGAATTACGGCGAGGTTAGCGATATATTGAGTATGCCTACGATCTTGACTCTTAAGCCAAAAGAGCTTCAAAGCATTAGTATTTCAAATTCTAAAATTTTTACCCTCACAGAGCCTTTTAACTTAACCAAATTCGTTAAGACGCTAGATAAAATTTCAAAATCCGGAATTGCTCTAAATAGATCGGATTTTGCTCCACAGACGCATGAGATTAAGCTGGATGCCGAGGTAGAAAAGCCTATCGTCGCTGATGAAATGATTATGGAAGAGCCGGTAGTAAAAGAAAGACCTATTATCAACAAGCTTGATGAATTACGACATGCTACTACTTCGTCGGCAGACGAGCTACGCGCTATCTTGCAAAGTAGAAGGCGTACGCATGATGCCGAGGCTCATTCTGCGCATAAAGAGGAGGCTGTTAGTAAGCCTAGTATTGCTCAAGAGCTCAAAAAAGAAGCCCCTAAAGTAGAAGAGCCGGTCATTAAGCCTATAGATATCGAGCCTATGAGTGATATTAAGATTGAAAAGACAGAGCCTGAATCGCCAAAGATCGATATTGATATTCCTGAAATAGTAATTCCGCGCGCAGAAAAGCCAAAAGTAGAGTCTTCAAGCACAAAGGATGCCCAGACCGATATCGATGAGCCTATATCTTTGGAAATTCCTGATGATTTTGTGGGGCTCAAAACACATGCAACGCAGACCCAGGCTCCTAAAGCCGAAACTCCTAGCATTGATCTTTCTGATATCGAAATAGAGCTTCCTAAGATTAAAAAAGAGGAGGAAGAAGTAAAGGCTGAGCCTGCGAAAGTAGAAATTCCAAAGGCTAAGGTTGAGACGCCTAAGGCTGAGATTGAAATTCCTGATATAGAGATCGATCTTTCAGATATCAAACCGAGTGCCAAGGTGCAAGAGCCTACCAAAAAGGTTGAAATTCCAAGCGTAGAAGAAGAAATTCCGGTAGCCATTAAAACCGAGTCTGAAATTCCTATCGCTAAAGCTTCGAAGCCTGATACTTCAAGTGTTTCTGCTCATGAAGATGAGGCTCCAAATGTTAAACTTTCAGAACCTGAAATTCCAACTGAAAATACAATCGAACCAGAACCTATCGCTGTTGAGCCAGAGCCGGTAGCAATTGAGCCTGAACTAAAACCTATAGAGCCAAAACTTGAAGAGATTTCAAATATCGAGTCTGAACCGGTAACGCCAGTAGTAGAACCGGCAGCTCAAAATATTCCTGCCGAAGAGCCAAGTATTGAGCCGGAGTCGGTGTCTATTCCAAAGACAGAGCCTGCTACTCAAAACGTTCATGTCGAAGAGCCGGAGATTGAGCCTGTTAGCGTAAAAGTTGAACCGGTAGTTATCCCACAACCTGAGGAAGAGGAGATGGTCGAGGTACCCGTCACCGTATACGAAGACGAGCAACAGGAAGAAACCATTATGGTCGAAGAGGATGTCGAAGTCGAAGAAGAGGTTGAAGTGCCGGTAGAGCGAAATCCTGCCGATGAAAATGTACCTTTGGTCAATAGAAAATATAACGCCAAAATCCTTATTGCGGAGGATAATGAGATCAATCAAAAGCTTATGAAGCATACGTTAAATAGCTTTAATATGAATTTGACGATAGTCGAAAACGGACTTTTGGCGCTGGAAGCCAGAAAAGCTAATAACGACTATGATCTCATATTTATGGATATTTCGATGCCTGTTATGGACGGTATCGAATCTACAAAGCAGATCAAGCAATACGAACACGAGAATAATCTCCGCCACATCCCGATCGTGGCTGTTACTGCCAATGCGCTAAAGGGCGATAGAGAGAAATTTATGGCGGCGGGGCTTGACGAATACTGCACCAAGCCGATCAAAAAGGATATCTTAGCTCAAATGCTAGATAATTTTATCGGCGATAAACGATCTGATGCAGCGCCAGCCGGTGGAACTACAAAGAAGCTGGTTAAAAAGCTTGTCAAACGCCAGGTGCCTAAGACTGTCATTAAAACTGTCAAAGTGCCAAAGACGATAATGAAGCTAGTTCCTAAAAAAAGCATAGTTTCTGATGACGTAGTGAAAGCTAAGGGCGCGCGTGTGCCGACAAAAGATATACTTATATGCAAGGCAAACATTATGGAAAGTAAAATTTTTGCCAGCATATTAAAACATCAGTATAAAGACGTAGAAATTGCGGGCAATTTCGACCAGCTTATTTCTATGGCGGCTACGGGCAGCTATAAGCTTGTTTTGATTGATAAAAAGCTAGCAGGGCTAGACTTAGCGGCGCTAGAGAGCTTGCGCCGAAAAGCGCCTGCGACCAAGCTAGTGTTGTTTTCTAACGACAACGATGAAAATCCACTATTTAGCGAAGTCGCTAGCTACAATATCACCAAGTCGGGTCTTGAGAAACTCGCACAAAAATATATATAAGGATGAGGTCTTAAATGAGAGATTTGAAAGTTTTAACGGTTGATGACGACGCTATAAATTTAAAGCTACTTGAAGTTATGCTAAAAAAATACGGCAAATTCCAAACCATACTCCAAGCCAAAAACGGTTTGGACGCCCTTGCCGTACTCGAAGTTCAGCCCGTTGATTTGATTTTATTAGATATCGTAATGCCTGTGATGAATGGGCTGGAATTTTTAGATAATCTTCACGCTAGAGAAAGTATAGCTCATATCCCCGTCATTGTCCTTACGACGGACGAGACCGCTAAACGAGAGGCTTTAAATAAAGGTGCTTATGACTTTATGACAAAGCCCATCAACGACAAAGATCTTCACAAAAAACTAGACGACGTTATGAATATTATCGGCGATTAAATTGCCGATTTTGTCCTCGTAGCTCAGTAGGATAGAGCGCAAAATTCCTAATTTTGAGGCCACAGGTTCGAATCCTGTCGGGGACACCATCTATCAAATTTTTCCCCTATTTTTAGTTTTTTGATTTTTTTTAAAAGCCCTGTTTTACGGCTTTTCCAAATTTTTTCAAAAAATTTCAAATACTAAAAACGCTAGATTATACAGGTAGTTTAAGAGAAACCACTATATATTAAAAATGTATATTAGCTCTAAACTCTTTGAAAACTTTTATAATCTCTCCTATGAAAATATATGAAATTTTAAAGTATAAACGGTTATGAAAGTTTTTTCTAAGAACAAAGACGATCTAGTTTTTAAAACAGACCCCCGATAAAGTTATCTAGCTACATTATCCACTTTTTTGTGCTTTGCTTTTAAAATTTTGTAATGCATAAGTTGCTCCTTTGCGATAGATTTAAAGATTGCCACTCTTATTATAACGTGAGAATAAAAAATACCGGGAAATTTTATTGTTTATAGAAGCCCCCTTGTTTTTCAGAAATGCCGTCGTTTCTTATAGAAAAGGCTTGGTAATAAAGAATGGTAAAATCTGATATCGCGGATGTTTTGAGGGGTTGAAAAATAGGGAATTATGAAGGGATAAGGCGTTTGTTTTTAGATTGGGTTTTACCTGGAAGGATTTTTACAAAACGATCGAGATTCTGGGCATAATAAAATTTAAAATCTCAATTAGCACTAAAATCCAAGAGATCTTATCCGAAAATTTAAAAAATTAATGTACTATTGCCAATTTTAATTGATAGCTCCTAGCGGAAGACAAAGCCTATAAAAAGCGAATATATGCCAATAGATGCTTTTGTCATGCTTAAGCTATAAAGTTTTCTTTTGCGGCGATATTCCGATCGTAAAAAATAGGTGCAATTGATGTTTGATCAAAAACCGTTATTCTATTATGACGATAGTAAATTTAAAGGAGCCACTTTGCAACCCCGCGGCGTCAAGCTTAAGCTTATTCTAGCTTCTATCTTTATAGGTTTAAGCTTAGCTCCTAAAGCGATTATGGCTACCCCTGCCGATATTTCTGGCGCCATAAATTCTGAGGAGCAAAGAATAAGATCAATTAGACAAGGCGCCGAGGATCCTTTCATAACGATACGCAGCGAAGAGTCTCGCGCTTCAAGCGCAACCGCGGAGCCCAAGAAAGCAGGAATTTGCTTTAAAATTTATGAGATCAAACTGATTAACGCAGAAGCGCAAGATGAGCAGAAAAGTAGCGCAGATTCTAAATTTAACGAAGCAGATTACGAATCTAAAAACAAAGATGATCCAAAAACTCCAGCCGTCAATCCCAAAGACGGTGCTGGCTCAAGTATTCCTACCTTTAAGTCGAATGATGAAAACTTGGGGCGCGCGAAAGTAAAAACTTCCGCTAAGTCCATTGGTCCTACCTCGAATTCCGATCATTCAGTTCCGCCGGGGTTTGAAAGAATTTTAAACTCAACCCTAAAAGAGCTTAAATTTAAAAGCGGCGACTGCTTGGGAGGCGATGAAATTCTAGCTCTGGCAAGAGCGTATAACAATAAAATCATATCCGCAGGCTTTATCACTACGTCCGTTTCCATCCCCCAGCAAAACATCTCCTCGGGCACCCTTCTTTTAGCTCTGCATCCCGGACGCATAGGCGAGATATCGCTTGAGCCCGGCTCTGAAGCCAAGAACCAAAGAAGTATCTTTACCGCATTTGGCGGCGATAAGAGGGGAGAGTTTTTAAATTTAAGAGATCTGGAGCAGGCTATGGAAAATTTCAATGCCGCTTCAAGAAGCGAGGCGGAGATAAGCTTAAGCCCTTCCGCAAAGCAGGGCTACTCCGATATCAATATCTCTAAGCAACAAAGCTCTCCTTTGCTGCTTAGGCTAAGCGCGGATAATCTGGGCTCCAAATCTAGCGGCAAATACCAAGGCACGGTTATGCTTTACGGCTTAAATTTACTTGGATTAAACGAGAGCGTATTTGCTTCTTACGGTAGGAATTTTTTAAGAGGAGATAAAAAATCTTTAGGGGATGATAGCAAAAGCGGCAGATCGGCTAACTACTATGCGGGCTTTAATATACCTTTCGGATACTTCTCTCTATCCTTTTGGCAGAACAGATACACCTACGATCAAATAGTGCCCGGAGCTTATGAGCTTTATATCTATAGCGGAAGCAGCGTTAGAAGAAATTTGGATCTTAACTACGTATATTTTAGAAATCAAAACTCCAAAAATTCTCTGTTTTTTAGAATTTGGCAAAAAAAGTATAAAAACTATATACAAGATTATGAGCTTAGCAACCAAAGAAAGCGTGAAGGCGGCTATGAGGCAGGGCTAAAATCCAAGGTATTCTTTGATAACTCTTCGGTAGAGATGATGCTTTCGTACCTAAAATCTACGGGAGCGTTTAACGCTCTAAGAGCGTCCGATGAAGACTTCGGAGGCGGGAGCTCTAGATATCATTTGATAAACGCTGCGTTAAATTTTAAAACCAAATCTTCCGCTATCCCTTTAAGCTACGAGTTGGAACTCTACGCAAGAAGAGCCAGCACCCATCTTAGCCCTATAGATAGGCTAAATATCGGCGGATACTATAGCGTTAGAGGATTTGACTCTCAGATGAGCCTGCTTGGAGATAGCGGCTTTTATATAAGAAATACCTTGGAATATAAGTATTTTAAAAATAACGGCGTTTACCTGGCCTTTGATGTCGGCAAGCTTAGCTCTAGGGGAAAAGATTATCCAGCAGAGGGCGAAATGCTTAGCGGAGGGGGTGTAGGTCTGAGAGGAAACATCTCGGGCTCTTTTACCTATGATCTTTTGGCGGCTTTTCCTATCAGCAAACCGGAAAATTTTAAAACGGATAGTCCTGCTTTAAATTTCTCTTTAAGCTACGACTTTTAAATTTATCGTTTAAAAATTTAGCGAAATTTTATCGGCGCTTATCGCGGCATTTAATATAAACGAAGACTATATAACTCTTAGTAAATTTTACTAACTATTTTAGCGCAGATACGCCGTACTAAGAGCCGAGAAATAGCAGTCCTGCGCCCAAATCGAGCCCTAAAACAAATTCAAACAAATTTTAAATAAAATATTTGAAATTTACTATTTTTTTAAGAAAGTATTCAAGAAATTTAAGATATAAACCCATCGCAAACGGAGGTTATTAGTATGCAAATTTTATGTTTAAGCTCTATTTTTAATGGCACAGGGCGTCTTAGCACCCCTACTGATACAAAAGAATATTTCGGCGTCTTTACCCAAGCAAAGAAACGCCTTGCCGCTCTTTTGCTTATTGGTTTGCTGGCTCCCTGTTTTTCATATTGCGAGATAATACCCGATAACTCCGCTCCCGTAAATCATAGAGCTTCGGTATCTCAAACTCCGAATGCTCCCGCCACTCAAATAGATATCGCCTCTCCTAACGATAAGGGGATTTCTATCAACGAATACTCTAAGCTTAACACTCCTAAAGAGGGCACGGTATTTAATAACTCTCAAGCAGGAGCTATAAGTAAAACTGCAGGCTTCATACCGCCAAATCCGAGGCTCAATCGCGGCGAGGCTAAGCTTATAATCAATCAGGTAAACTCGCCTCTTCCTTCAAATTTACAGGGTAATATTGAGATAGCGGGCAGAAAAGCCGATCTTATCATCGCTAATCCTAGCGGCATCAACGTAAACGGCGCTACCATAATAAATGCCTCCTCCACTACGTTAAGCACCGCCACGCCCACCTATGAAAACGGGCATCTTAAATCTCTAAACATAAGCAAGGAAGGCTCTATAAATATAGGAGCGGACGGCCTAAACGATAACGGAGATTATCTAAACGTAATATCTAATAGCCTAAAGCTGGAGGGTAAAATTTACGCAAACGAGATCAACGTAGTAGCGACTGACGGTAAGGTATCTTTAAAAAATACAAACTCCGGATTGAGGCAGGATAATCTAAAGATCGAGCAAGAAGGAGGATCGCATCCCAAGGGCGTATCCATAGACTCCTCAGCCCTAGGAGGAATGTACGCGGGCAAGATAAATATAATATCTACTAAAGATGGAGCGGGCATCAATAATAAAGGGGCTATCTTGGCGGACAGCTCTTTAAAGATAGACGCTAACGGAGATCTGATAAATGAAGGAAAGCTAGGTTCTAACGGACAGACCCAAATCAGCTCAAAGACCATCTCCAACCAAAAGGGCTCTAAAATTTCAGCCTCCAATCTGGGTATAAAAGCCTCCTCGGTAGAAAACAGAGGAAATATACAGGCTAATACTCTAAAGATAAAAGCGGATAGGCTAGATAATATAAAGGGCTCCATAAGCTCAAGCTCTGCCTTAAAGATAGAGGCTAGAAGCCTAAGCAACAAAGATAGAGCCGTAATAGGAGCGGCTAAGAGCGAAAGGCTAAATGAGCTGGGCTTGGACGATACCAAAGACCCTTCCAAAGTGGGAGTTATTCCTCCTTCCAAAAACGAGCTTAGCATAATAAGCGCGGATCATATATCAAATATAGGCGGAGCGATACTTTCAAACGAAAGCTATTTGGATATAAAAGAGAGTCTCTTAAACGATAATAGCCTAATAGTATTAAGGGCGTTGGATTCCGAAATTCCAAATTTTTATAATCTTTCAGGTTCTACCTTTATAGTGCAAGAGGGCTTAAGCTTGCGCGGCAACAATCTACGCAACGAAAGCTCAAAGATCATCTCCCTACGAGGCGCTCTTTTAGGCTACGACAACATAGATAACTCTAAAGGCTCTATCCTAAGCGGAGGAAATTTAATCATAAATAAAGGCGCTCTTAATAATGAAGAGGGGCTAATAAGCTCTAAAGGGGATCTCGCTTTAAACCTAGATAGTCTAAGCGCTTTAGGTAAGCTAAGCTCTGACGGTAGTTTATATCTTGGGCTAAAGGACGATTTGACCTACAACGGAGGGATCTACGCAAGCGGCGATATATACTTAAACCTACAAGGAAATTTTATCGCCTTGCAAAGGCTGATTTCCAATAAAGATCTGATTATAAACGCAAAGGGTATCAAAAACGAAAGCATCATAGCAGCGCTTGGGAATTTGGCTTTAAAAGCAAAGGAGCAAATTTTAAATTTAGGCTCTTTAATCGCGCGCGGCGAGCTGATAACAAACTCTGAAAGCCTAATAAACAAAAAAGCCCTCGTTTATGCGCAAAACGGCATGGCTTTAAACGCTAAAAATATCATCAATCAAGACGCGTCCAATATACTTAGCGGAGGGGATATAGTTATAAATACGAGCTTTCTTAGCAACGAAGCGCTATCTAACATCATCTCTCAAAGAAATTTAAATATTTTTAATGAAAGAGGTGGGGAGGGCAAGGCTGACGAGATAACCAACGCCTCCTCTTTGATATATGCAAGGGGCACTCTTAATATCGGTGCTAAAAAGCTAAACAACCGCTCGGTTAACGAGCTCGCAAAGAGGGTTCAAAGCACCGGTTATAATATAGATTTTACCTGCAATGGTGACGGTTGGGGTTGCAGCGGCGTAGCCATACCTTTAAAGGTCAATGCAGCCGGGATAAAAGAGCGCATCCTTAAGCAAAATCCTAATATTAGCCCAGACGAGCTAAACGCTAAGATCATGGAGGAGCTTAGCGAGCAGGATATGAATCTATACGTATTAAGCTTATATAAAAACACCAGGCTTCCGGGGGAGGATACTAGGCTATATGATGCTATAACGTTAAATTTAAAAGATAATCTTTTCGGCATAAGAAGAAGTAAGCCTCATAAGAAGGAGAGATTAAGGCAGATAAGCTACAGCATCAATAAAGAGTATATAACGGAAGATAGCCTAAGTAAATTTATGGGCTCAAACATAATCTCCGCAGGGGATAGCAACCTTAACATAGATGAGCTAAATAACGATAAGAGCGTAATTTATGCCTATAACGATCTATCTTTAAATGTAAAGAGCCTAAACAACCGCTCTTTAAGTCTAAATCATAGTATAACGAGCCAGGCGGAGTATAGATGGAAACATAAAAGCCACGGCGGTAAAGGTGGCTATAGCGATCAAAAGAATATCTACTACTCCCAGCCTGCTATTATCTCCATAATAGGAGCTAAAAAAGATATAAAAGGCTATGCGGGGGATATTTCAAATTTAAACTCACACGGGCAGATAAACTCTAGTAACGCTCCTACTCTTATAAAGGAAGCTTTTTCTAAAATAGATTACTCTTTAATAGGCAAGGGGCTCGGTAATCCTAACGCTTTAAATCTCAATAAAAACGATCTTGCGCCTAGCCTTAATAACGAAGCGGATATGCAAGATATCATTAGACCTAGCTATATAAACAATCTCTTTTCGCCTATAAGCAGTAAATTTTATAATACTTTCTACGTTTATAGCGAGCTGATACCGGATTTTTCATATATGCACAATAAGCTAAGCTTGCTTTATGATAAAAAAAGGACCTCCTTGAACTCTTTGGAGGAAGATGACGGCACTCTACTTAGCTCCGCACCTTCTTTGATATACGCAGGAGGCAGCATAGATCTAAGCGTAAACGGCGATCTTAGAAACGAAGGGATAATCTACGCGGGATCAAATATGAGCCTCAAAGCGGGCAGCGTATCAAATTTAAACTCCGCCTCCATCATCGCCGCGAACGCCCTAAGCATATCGGCCAAAAAGGATATAATAAACGCATCCTCTTTGATACAAGGACGCAGCGTAAGCTTAAACGCTGGCAGAGATATAGTACATAAAACTCTAAGTAAAGAGATAAACTTAAATAGAGCCTACGGCGATCAAAGCAGCACCTATATAGGCACTATCTCAAATATAAAATCTACCGAGGGCAGCGTAGCATTAAATGCAGCTCGTGATATAACCGTAACTGGAGCAAGCATAGACTCGGCTGCAAATTTAATCCTAAACGCCGCAAATGACGTAAATATAAATAGCGCAAAGGAGAAGCTAAGCTATAACTTTAAAAGCAAAGGGGGATATTATAAAGAGGATATCGTTAAGAATACAAGATCCAAGCTTAACGCCAAAGATAATATCTTAATAAAAGCGGACGGTATAGCCATAAGCGGA
>NZ_CALHGM010000007.1 GCF_938030145.1 uncultured Campylobacter sp. | reverse complement strand
GTGCTGATCTTTCGCAAGCACAGCGAAAATTTTATGAAATTTATCGAAAAAATGGGCGGCGGCGTGAAAATTCTATACGTCGGCGAGCTAGGCATCGGCGAGATGCTGCAAATCAAAGAGCTACTGCAAAACGGCGAGCATATCGCAGTAATGGGCGATCGCATGCCAGTGGGCTCGGATAAATTTCAAAGCGAGGATTTTTTAGGGTGCAGCGCGAACTTCCCGATCGGCAGCTATCTGCTCGCTAAAATTTTGGACGCGCCGCTATTTAGCCTATGGTGCTACGAGGGACGCAGCGGCCACGAGCTGCGGCTGCAGCCGCTGCCTGCGCCGCTAAAGAGCCGCGATAAGGCGCGATCGGTCGCGCTAGCGCTTAAAAGCCACGTGCGGCAGCTAGAGCTTTATGCCAAAGAATTTCCTTCTCAATGGTATAATTTCTTTGATTTTTGGGCGCAAGGGAAAAACGCGAGCGATGTGGAGCGCGACGACGCGCAAAATTTGGGCGAGACGGGTTCAAACGCTGCGTCAAATTTAAATGGCGCAGCGGATTTAAATGACACGACGAGTTCAAATACGGCGCCAAATTTAAAAAGTACGGCGAGTTCGGATACTGCGCTAAATTTAGATAATTCAAATTTAGCCGCCGCAAAATCCGCCTCGCAAGACGAAAAATTTCATAGCGGAGAGAGGAATGAAAGAGTATAAATTTCGCGCCAGATTTTACGACGCCGATCCGATGGGCGTGATGTGGCACGGCAACTACGTAAAGCTCTGCGAAGACGCTAGATGCGAGTTTTGGCGCGACGCGGGCTACACATATATGCAGATGAGAGATGATGGATTTATATATCCCATTATCAAAATGGAGTTTAAATTTATCGCGCCGATACTTTTTGACGACGAGGTTGCGGTGAGCATTGAGCTGCTTGAGTGCGATACGATCATAAAATTTTCCTACCGCATCAAAAGCCCATCCGGCGCGCTCCTAGCCAAGGCAACCACGTCGCAAGCTGCGGTGGAACTTGATTCCAAAAGGACGCTGTATGAGATACCGCCGCAGCTAAGGGCGTGCGCGGATAAAATTTTAGCGGGGAAAAATTCCGCGAGTAAAATTTCATCGGCAGATAAAATTTCATCGGCAAGCAAAGCCGCGCCCGAGCAAGAGCGCTCTCAAAATGCCGCGGCAAATGAAATTTTGCCTAGCGATAACGAGCAATGAAATTTAGCGAGCATAAAATTTAAAGGACTACGATGAAAATTTTGGCTTTATTTTTGGCGATTTTGGGACTTGCTAGCGCGCTTGAAGTGAGTGATCTGGCGCTTAAGACCGACAATATCGGCGGTAAATTTAGCGAAACGCTCAGCATCGAGGGCTTTGCCGAGCCCGTGCGAAGCAGCGGCGAGTTTAGGATCAAGGGCGGCGAGCTGTTTTGGACGACGCTAAAGCCGGTGCGAAGCGAGCTAAAAATCGGCGCGGACGGCGTCTTTGAGCGCAGCGGCGAAGCGTGGGTCAAAAGCGCCGATTCGCTTTTTGATAAGGACACCTTTTTGGCGATCTCGCGCCTGGACGTAGCGCGACTTAGCAAAAATTTCTCGATCGCGCTAAGCGGCAGTAAAGATGCGTGGCGCGCCGAGCTAAGCCCCAAAGGGATGCTGCAAAATATCTTTAAAAATATCGTGATCGAGGGCGGCGCCTACGTCAGAGTGCTGCGGATCAATAGCGCTAACGGCGACGTGAGCGAAAACGTATTTTCGAGCGTCGTGAGCCTAGATGAGTAAGAGCGCGATCCTAGCGGCATTCGGCGCGATTTTTATCGCGCTTTGCGCCTTTATAGCGCTAAATTTAAACCGCGTAAATTCCGATTTTTACGAGCTAAGTGGTATTGAAATTTCTGGCGAGCAGAAACAGAGCGTCGAGAATTTCAACCGCGAGATCGCGCGACAAATAGTCGTCACAAGCGCGGAGAGGGCGAGCTTTGACGCATTCATTGCAGATATGCAAAAAAGCGGGCTTTTTGAAAGCATAATTTACGAGGTCAAAGACGCTAGCGTGTATCAGAGCGAGCTTGCGCGCTTTGCGCCCGCGATGCTAGACGATGCGAGCGTGGAGCTTTTGAAAAGCGATCCGCAGGCCTTTTTTGAGCGTAGCGCGCGTGAGCTTTATTCAAAATTTCGTCCGCTTAGCCTCTCGCAGGACTTTTTCTCGCTTAGCCTTCACTCGCGCCTCGGCGCTCGCGGCGCGATCAGACTTGATCCTGCGCAGAACCGCTTCATCGCGATCATTGACGGCGCGCCGCACTACCTCGCTACGGCCAAACTCGCTCCGAAAGCAAACGACGACGCGCTTAGCGCGCTTGTGCGCGAGGCGCAAAAGAGAGAAATTTTAATCTCCGGCACCGCCCTTTTTAGCGCGATGGGCAAAAGCGCAGGCGTGCGCGAAAGCTCCGTCGCGGGTGCCGTATCGCTTAGCCTGTGCGCAGCGCTGCTGCTGGCTGCATTTTCGCGCGCACGGATCTTCTGCCTGCTGCTGCCCGCGCTTTTCGGGCTTGCCTGCGGCGTAGCGGCTACGATGGCGATCCGCGGCTCGATCCACATCCTAAGCGCCGTAGTTTCGACGAGCCTAATCGGGCTGATGCTGGATTACGCGGTGCACTGGCTGGGCGCAAACATCTCGCGCCGCATCGAAGCTCGCTCGATAAAAAGTATGCGAAACATCCTGCTTCTAGGGTTTTTCATCACCGCGGGAGGCTACTTCGTATTTTTATTCAGCCCGTTTTTTCTGCTCAAAGAGATCGCGATCTTTGCCATAGCCGCACTTGCGGGGGCATTTTGCTTTAGTTACTTCGCCCTGCCGCTGCTTCTTGAAGGAGCGGAATTTCGCCCCGCTACGGCTTTTGCAAAAGCTCTTGAACTCTACGCAAAGGCGCTTTGCAAGATAAACCTAAGCCTCAAAGCGCTCATTCTCGTTTGCGCAGCGCTGCTTGCGTTTTTGTATTTTAAAATGGAGCTTAAGGACGACGTCAGCGAATACGCGAGCTTGGATAAAAATCTTATCGCGATGAGCGCCAAGCTCGCAAGCATCGGAGGCTCCAGCTTCGATCTGATCGTGGGCAATGACGCGGGCGCGGTAGCCAAAGAGCTCGTAGCGCGCGGTCTTGCAGACTCATATACGGGCGCGCCGATTTTGGATCCCGCTACGCAGAGCTTTATCAAACAGGCCTTTGCAAACTACGATAGAAGCGCATTTTTACATCTCGGGCTTAGCCGCGAGCTCGTGGATGCAAACTTTGCCAAGATCGCGGATGCACCTATTTTAAGCTACGAGCAGGCTAGAAGCTCCGTCCTTTTTGCCGCGATGCCGAGCATTGATCCGCATATCGCTTTTTTGCGCGGCGTGCGCGATAAAGCAGCCGTAAGCGAGCTTGCCACGCAGATGGGCGCGCTGCATCTAAACATGCGAAGCGCCATAAGCGAGGCGTTTTCACAGATCAAAATCAACGCCTTGTATCTAAAATGCGCCGCATACGCGCTCGCGCTCGCGCTGCTGTGGGCGTTTTTCGGCGCGCGGACGGCGTGGCTGATCGTCATCTGCGTTTTTGCGACAAATTTGGCCGTGCTTGCCCTGCTTAGCGCATTCGGCGTAAGCGTGAATATATTTGCGATCTTTGCACTGATCCTCTCGGGCGCCGTGGGGATAGACTATATGATCTTTGCAAACAACGACAAAATGGCGCTTAGCGATAAAATTTTCGGCATCACGCTCGCGTCTTTAACCAGCATAATCTCTTTTTTTACGCTCTCTTTCAGCTCCACCAAGGCCGTGGCGCTGTTTGGGCTCTGCGTCAGCCTCAACATCGCGCTAGCGGCGATCTTGGCGCAAGTTTTGGCGGCAAGCAAGAAAAGCTAATCAAGCGGGAGCCGAAAGTACTAAATAGACGCTATTTGCGTCGCTTGCAGATAAAATTTTATAAAAGAGCGCGCCGCGAGATAAAATTTAGTCTGCATATGCAAGATAAAATTTAACCGATTAGAGCGCAAGATAAAATTTGAGATGAAATTTCGGCTAAGCAAGCTGCAAACCGGAATTTAAAAAACAAGGTTGCGGGATAAATTTTAAAAGTCGGTTTTGACACGGCGCCTTGCAGTTATTAAATTTAAACCTATGCAGTGCATTTTTAAATTTAAACCCTTGCGGCGCGTTATTAAATTTAAATCTGCGCGCCGCAGACCGCCCTACACGTCGCTTTTGCCCGCTTTTATCATCTTTATAAATTCCTTTGCGAGCTTAGAGGGCTTTTTATACACAACCGAAAACGACACGTCCAAAAGCGGCTCATCCGCGACGTCAAAGAGCGTAATGTAGTCCTTTTGCGTCTCAAAAATGTACCGCGCGAAGCTGAAGCTCACGCAAAGCCCCGCCGCGACCATCGCGTTAGCCACGTACAGATATGAGGTGTCGCAGAAAATTTGAGGCGTAAAGCCCGCGTTTTCAAAGATCTTTTTGAAGTTCGACTCGCTTTTTAAAATTTTACTGCTGATTGCAAATTTATCGGATTTGAACTCGCTAAGTGCGATCTTGGGGTATCTCTCGGTAGAATTTATACTCGTTCGCGAAACAGCGGGATGAGAGGAGCAGACGCTTAGAAGCAGCCTGCGCTTTTTTATAAACTCGCACTCAAGCCCCTCCGCGAAAAGCTCGCCGAAGTGCGCAGCATAGACGATGTCAAGCTCGCCGCTTTTTAGCATCTCGATGAGCGCAGGCTCGGAGTGAGCGTGCACGACCCTGATGTCGGCTTTGGAAAACCTGCTATAAAACATCGCGATGATCTTTTCGATAAATTTAAAGCTGGTCGAGGTCGCGCCGATTACGAGCTTGCCCGTCTTGATAGACGAAAGCCCGCGGATTTCGTTATTTAGCTCCTTATTGAGCCTAAGCATATTTTTCGCTCTGGCGATGTAAATTTCGCCCGCGTATGTAAGCTCAAGGCCGTTTTTTCTATCGAAAATTTCGATCCCGAGCTCCTTTTCTAAAAGCATAATGCTCTTTGAAAGCGACGGCTGCGCGATTCCAAGCTCGCTCGCCGCTTTTGTAAAGCTTTTAAGCTCCGAAATTTTTACCGCAAATTCCATATGTCGCAGGCTCATTTTTTGCCCCTTCGGTTGAAATTTTATAGCCTTTAGCTATTAAATTATATACCAAATAACATTTGACTTACATAAAGATTTAATATAAAATTACGACATTAATCTTTAAGATTAAAAAATCTCTAAGTAAAGGGGCAAAATATGCAGAGACGCGACATACTGAAAATGGGTATGGTAGGAGCCGGTGCACTCGCACTTAGCGCGGTGAATGCGCAAGCAAGTGCTGTGGACGCAAAGGACGTCAAATTTGACGAAGAGTGGGATGTAATCATCATCGGTAGCGGCTTTGCTGGACTTGCGGCGGGCTTAAAAGCAGCCGAGAAAGGCAACAAAGTCTTGATTCTAGAAAAGATGGGTCGTATCGGCGGAAACTCAGTCATCAACGGCGGCGGTATGAGCGTACCGATGAACCCCGTACAGGAAAAAACGGGCGTTAAAGACAGCAAAGAGCTATTTGTGAACGACTGCCTAAAGGCGGGCCTTGGCATCAACCACCCCGAGCTTTTGGGCACCCTAGCCGATCGCGGCTTGGATGCGTTTAAATTCCTCGTCGATAGCGGCGTGCAATTTAAGATGGATCACTGCGCGCACTTCGGGGGGCACAGCGTCGCGCGCTCGATGCTAACGACGAATGATAGCGGCTCTGGCTACATCCAGCCGATGCTTGAAAAATTTGAAGCGCTAAAAGATAAGGGCTGCGAGCTTCGCCGCCGCGCAAAATTTGATGATTTCGTAATGGACGAAGATCGCGTGGCGGGCGTCGTGATCCGCGAGGAGTATAAATTTGATCCAAATCTCTACAGCGACGATCTTGAAAATACCAGCGGCACCAAAAAGACGCTCAAAGCCAAAAAAGGCGTAGTACTTGCAGCTGGCGGATTTTGCCGCGATAAAATTTTCCGCAAGCTTCAAGATCCGCGCATCCCTGATGACGTCGATAGTACAAATCACGCGGGAGCTACCGCGGGCGTGCTACTAAAAGCCTTTGAGATCGGCGCGTATCCGGTGCAAGTAGACTGGATCCAGTTCGGTCCGTGGGCAAGCCCCGATGAGAAGGGCTTCGGCACCGCTCCGATCCTAACTCAGCAAGGCACCTTTAAATACGGTATCGCCGTGGACGTTCGCACGGGTAAGCGCTTTATGAACGAACTTGCAGATCGCAAGACTCGCGCGGACGCGGAGTTTAAAATTTTGCGCGAGGATCCGAAAGCCTATCCGATAACCTTCGCCGACACCAAAATGGCGTTTAAAGACCTAAGCGAAGAGGTTGTTTCTAAAGGCATGGCAAGCGGCAAGCTAGTAGGCGAATGCGCGAGCCTAGATGAGATCGCTAGCAAATACGGCGTGCCTGCGGATGCCTTAAAAGAGAGCGTCAAAAAATACAACGAAGGCGTTAAGGCTAAAAAAGACGAGTTTGGCAAGCAAGAAAGCGCACTTAGCGAGATCAACGAAGCGGGACCTTTCTACGTCATCCGTCTCTCGCCGAAACCTCACCACACTATGGGCGGCCTAAAAATCAACACCAAAGCCGAGGTCTTATCATCTAAGACGAATAAACCGATCCCCGGGCTTTGGGCTGCAGGCGAGATCACCGGCGGTACTCACGGAGCCAGCCGCTTAGGCACCGTTGCGATCACCGACTGCATAGTTTTCGGAATGATCGCAGGCGAGCAAATCGCTTAGCTAGGTCTGAGCGTAAGCTCTTTAAAGCCTTGCCAGTAGCGAAAGCGGGTCGGCAAGGCAGTTTTCTAAAAGGTTGTAAATGAAAAATTTCAGTTTTACGGCGCTGTTTCTGTGCTGTATCATCGCGACTTTGTTCGGCGCGCCGAGTGCTAACGACGCCAACGCCACGGACATAGTCGTTTCAGATGAGCTTCGGGCAAAATACAAAATCAAACCTCATCACGAGCATTTGTCATTTGACTGCGTCGATTGCCACATAAATCAAGGAAGCGATCCGTCTAAATTTAAAAGCATCGGCGATAAAGGCTGTATCAGCTGCCACGGCGACAAAAAGCAGCTCGCTTTGAGGCTTAAATTTATGGATACGCTTAAGGCTAATCCGCATAACTCCGTCCACGACGGTCCTACGCTATACTGCGACGAATGCCACAACGAGCACAAGGCATCTACGAATATGTGTACCGAATGCCACGAGCACGAAGTGCCGCAATGGATGGGGGTGACGCCATGAGAATTTCTAAAAAATTACTAGCGCTTATCATCTTAATAAGCGGTATTATAGGGTTTTTCGTCGTCGTGCCGGTGCACTACGCGCTTGAGCAAACAAGCACCGATAAATTCTGCGACGTATGCCACGAGATGGATCCGATGGTGATCGCTTATCAAGACGACGTCCACTCGGGCAAGGGCAAAACGGGCGTCAAAGCTAAATGCGTCGACTGCCACCTGCCGCACGACAATATCGTAAAATACGTCTATCAAAAGGCCAAAAACGGCGTGTTAGAGGGCTACTCGCACTTCTTTGACGAGCCTGAAAAATACGACTGGAATAAAAGGCGCGAAAACCGCGAGCACTATGTGTTTGACAACGGCTGCACAAGCTGCCACGCCACCGTGATCGACAGCAAGATCACCTCCGAGCAGGCGCAGCGCATGCACGCGCACTATAAAAAGCTCTTGGGAACAGATAAGGAGCTTAAATGCGCGAGCTGCCACGTAAGCGCAGGGCATGGCATCGGGCTTCGCAACTACCTAGAGTACTGGCGACCGACGTATAAAATTTACGAAAAGAAGATGATGCAGGAGAAGATCAAGGCGAAGAAGGAATTTTTCGGCGACGAATACAAACCGAGCGCCGAAGAGCAGGCCTTTATGGACGCTTCTAGCGCGAAGAAATAACGCCGCTTGAAATCCTAGAATTTCTAAATTTTAAAATTCCGCCGAGGTTTAGCTGAGACCTTGACGGGATTTTTGAAATTTTGGCGAGGTTTTTGTAAAATTTTTATTAAATTTTATCGACTTTTAGATTTAAAATTTACCCGAATTCTCGATTTAAAATTTCATCTATCAGACTATATTTAAACCAACCGCCCGCAACTTAAGTTTATACGCTTCTTACTCGCCAGGTCGTAAACGAAAAGTATCCACAAAAACCCTTACAATTGCATCTCTATGAGCCTTACTATAGTACTAACTTAAAATTTCATACTCACGTTATGAGAGCATAAGGCTAGCATAAATTATCGAGGGTATAATCGAATTAAAATTTTAGGAGGAAGCGATGGCGTTTGTAGCGGAATATATTTCAAAAGAGGACTTGGAGAAATATGATATTATAAACATTATAAATACATGCTGCCGCAAGTATAATGAAGAAGAATACTCGGATTATTTAATTGATCAACTCTACTGGGTGATTGATAGGCAAAGAGACGTTTGGCTAATATCTGTCGTTAATTTACATTTGCCAGATCATAGAGACGGATGGAGCGGGGAACGGATCTGGGTTTTGCACTATGATGATCAAGATATTGAGCTTGATTTAAGAGATATAAACAATAAAAATACTAGCACAAAAATTACGGACAACCCTTTTAAAATCTTATATGAATTAAAGTCTATAAAAACCCATACTTATGGTATATCAAGGGATGAGATAGTTAAAATTTTAAAAGACGCATTAGAAGAGTATAGGGGCGGTGCAAGTTTAAATAAATTTGTCCCGAAAGAAAATATTCAAGTAACTTTCGTATCAAAAGATCTAAAACGCTAGAAAGGTATATTTCTTGTAATTATAAGGAAATTTCTAAAATTCTTATAAATTTAAAATTCCTATAAAGCGCGCAGAATAAAATCCTCGTCAAAATTTCAACGCCCAAGCTTTATTTAAATTTCGGTACGTCAAGCTCTGCGGCGAAATTTTAGAGATAAATTTTACCTCCGTTTCATTTAAAATTTAAGAGCATGTTTAAATTTAAGGAGCTAGGATGAAACATTTATCAAGCGCGAGCCCGCTTGATAATGCAGATGAGAAAGAGTAAATTTTTCGGATTTAAACGCCCTTTTTGCGTCATATACAAGGCAAAATAATGCAGATGAGAAAGAGCGGAAAATACTCCCGCTCTTTAAAACTTTAGTTGGCGCTTAGATCAAATTTATACGCAGCCTGCAACCATATCTCGTTCTCGTCGAACTTTCTATTTACGCCGCTAGCGTAGTGGTCGCTTCTCTCAAGCGCAGTGTAGGTTACGCCCAAGCTTAGCCCCTTAACGGCCTTAGGAGCGTAGTTTGCCGTTACCGTCCAGCCCTCTACGTCCATGCTGGTGCCGACCTTCTGGCCCGCAGCCCCGCTAGCATTGATATTATTCGTGCCGCCTACTCTGTCTTGATCGCCTTTTACGTAGTGCAGTGCGGTTTTGAAGCCATCTAGGCCAATAGCGCCGAAGTTATAATCAAGCACGATCTTGTGCGTATCCATACCCGCATATCCTGTGAATACGAACGGACCTCTAATAGGCAGCGCGGTGTATGATCCCGGGCCGTTGCCGACGCCCAAAATAACGGCATCGTCGTCGCTAACGGTCGTATAGGCATACGATAGACCGAATCCGAAAAACTCGCTAACCGAGACTCTTGCGCCGAACATATCGCCGTCAAGCCTTCTTGGCTCCAGCCCTCCGTCTACGCGCGAGCCTTTGTAATTAAGATCAAATCCTAGCTTTAAAATCTCGCCTACCGGCACTTTTACATTCGCCTCGGCAAGATACAAGCTAACGTCGCCGTCTTTTAATGCGTTAGCAGGTTTTACATCTGTTACCGCTGCGTAAGCGCCGGTTAAAGTGGTATAAGGCAAGGATTTATTTTGAACATATGCAGAGAAGATATTTTCAAATTTTACGGCGACCGGACCGGTCATATTACCTAGAATCACCCTATTTTTAAATAAAGGAGCCTTTCCTTCGCCTGCCGGAGCACCCATAGCGGTTTTGCTCCTTCCTTGGAATTTATAAAACCATCCGCCCCACAAGGTAGTATCGGGGATATCTTTATTAGATATCGCCACGCCCTCGAAAGCTTCTTTAAACGCCCTCGTATAGTTGCCTGCTACCAGCGGAGTAACGACATATTGTCTACCCGCCTTTATATCGGTATTTCCTATGCCGTATCCTAGGTATAATTCCGATAATACCGCACCTTTAGTATACCACTCCTTATCGTAGGCGGTCTTATTGCTTGAGCCTACGTGATACGGCATCAACCAGCCCTGTCCGGTAAGCCCTATTCTAAAGCCGTAAAGAGGATCGGTGACATATCCGAGCTCAAGACCCACGCCGAATGCCTCGTAGTCGTTATCGCCCGTAGCGGCTTCGCCTCTATTATCTACGGTTTTACTGGCGTAAGTGGTCTTTACCGTTCCGCCAAACTTACCGTTAGTGATCGCATCGGCTACGCTATCTGCCGCGCTTAGCGAGGATACAGCGAATGCGCAAACCGCCGCAGCTAAACTTAGTTTGATGAGTTTCATTCGTAATCTCCTTTCATAAAGATTTACAAATATTTATAAAATGAATTATATCAAACAATCTCGCTGTTTGCGATAAAAAAGGGGGAAATTAAAAATAAAATTACGCAACTTTGTAAAGATTAAATTAATGAGTGGCGGAATTTATAGCCCGATTTATGATTTCATGCTTTGGCGAATATTTTCGGCTTGCGCCCCGACCTCGACTCGCGGATAAAAGCGATCGAAACCTTAAAATTTTCAAAACGTCAAACCGAGCCGCCGAATAAAATTTTTACCGAAATCAAAGAGTGAAATTCCGCCGCTTTTAAATTTTAAAATTTAGAAAGCGCAGTGAAGTTTGCGAGCTGAAATTTCTTTTTAAATTTCAAGTGCGGCTCCATAGATTTATACAGCCTATGCAGCCGCGCGGAATATTTAGGTAGCGGATCGAAGCTCTAAATTTAGATAATTTACAGAGCCTTTGCGATCAGCTCGTTTATGTTTTTGATAAACTCGCTCGGATTTTCCAGCTCCTGCCCCTCGCTAAGGCGCGCCAGATCGTAGATTATCTCGGCTACTTGCGGCAGCATCAGTTTATCGGCCTGCAGCTTTTTGATGATCTCGTGATCGGCATTGATCTCCAAAATCGGCTTTACGGGCGGCAGATTGCGGTTTCCCATCTGCTTAAGCAGCTGCTGCGTCGCAAAATCGGGATCATTCTCGTCAAAAACAAGGCAGGAAAGCGAGCCGCTTAGACGCGATGAAATTTTAACGTCCTTGACGCGTTCGCCTAAAATTTCTTTGATCTTTGCGGCGATCTCTTTGGCTTGTGGCGTCGCGGCATCGTCGCTCGCAGCCTCCTGCTTGATCGAAGTCGCGTTTTTAACCGGCATCTTATCAAACTCAAAAACGCCGGGCATCACGATCGTATCGATTTCATCGTCGCAGAGCAGCACCTCCGTGCCTTCGGCGTTAAATTTTTCGATCAGAGGCGAGCTTTTAAGCATCGCAGCGCTGTTTCCCGCGATATAATAGATCTCTTTTTGATCCTCTTTCATTTTTTCCTTATACTCGCTAAGCGTGATGAGGCCGTCTCGCAGGTTTGATTTAAAAAGACAAAGCTTTAAAATTTCCTCTTTGTTTGCGCCGAAGCCGTAAAGTCCCTCTTTCAAAACTTTGCCGAATAATTCGTAAAATTTTATGTATTTTTCCCGATCGTCCTGCAAAAGTTTCTGTAGCTCGGATAGAATTTTTTTGACGCTCTGTTCGCGGACGTAGGCTAGAATTCGATTTTCTTGCAGAATTTCGCGGCTTACGTTTAGCGGCAGATCCTCGACGTCCATTATGCCGCGTACGAAGCGCAGATAGCTAGGCAGCAGCTCTTTGGCGTCGTCGGTGATGAAAACGCGCTTGACGTAGAGCTTCACGCCGCTTTGATAATCGACGCGGTATAGATCAAAGGGCTCGCTGCTCGGCACGTAAAAAAGCGTCGTGTATTCGTGCGTGCCCTCGGCCTTTTTATGGATGTAAAACAGCGGATCGCCGCTATCGTGGCTGATCTGCTTGTAAAATTCATTGTAATCGCTCGGCTTTAGGCTGTTTTTTGGCAGCTGCCAAAGCGCGCTCGCGCGGTTGATCTGGACGTTTTTGATTTCGCTATGCCCCTGCTCGCCCTCTTTTTGCGCAGGCACGTATTCTTCTTTATCCATAAAGATCGGATAGGGGATGTGGTTGGAGTATTTTTTGATGATGCCTTCTAGCCTATATTCGTCCAAAAGCTCCTCATCTTTCATATGCAGGATTATCGTCGTGCCGAAGTCCTCTTTCTCCGCCTTTTCGACCATGTAGTTGCTGGCATCGCTGCTCCATTTAAAGGCGTCCTGCGAGAGCGGCTTGCGGCTGATCACCTCGATGCGGTCTGCGACCATAAACGCCGAATAAAACCCGACGCCGAACTGTCCGATGAGGTTGCTGTCCTTCGCCGCATCGCCGCTAAGGCTCGCCATAAAACCCTTGGTGCCGCTGCGCGCGATAGTGCCTAGATTGCTCTCGAGCTCGGCCTCGTCCATGCCGATGCCGTTGTCGCCGATGCTTAGCGTTTTGGCCTCTTTGTCGATCTTTATATCGATGCGCGGCACATACGAAAGCGCCTTGTAATCGTCGTTCGTAAGGCTTAGGTAGTTTAATTTATCCAGCGCGTCGCTTGCGTTTGAGATAAGCTCGCGCAGGAAAATCTCCTTGTTTGAATAAAGCGAATGGATCATCAAATTTAGCAGATCATTCACTTCGGTCTTAAATTTTTTCTTTGCCATTATGTAGTCCTTTTTAAAAATTTTGGCAGATTATATCATGGAGTGCTAATCTTGTCAAGAGTAGAATAAATAAACTTGATATGAATCCTATCAAGTTTTGGAAATTTACGCGCGCCCGAAGTATATGAAATTTAAACCCGGCTGCGGATTATACAGCGAGAACCGATCCGAATTTAACGGCGCATCTGCGCTAAATTTACAAATTCTTTTTAGTCGTCGTTTTTTGAAAAATTCAAAACAAAATGATATAATTCCTCTCGATTCCGATGCGATTTTTATGATAAAAACGGACGTTTGACTAAAACAAAATTTATCGAGCAAAAAAAAGGATTTCATTTGAATAACGAAGAAATTATACAACGCATAAATGAGCTGAGAGAAAAGCGAGGCAAAAATTTAAAAAGCCCAAATGAAAATGTCTGCGAGACAGATGCTAATGCGGATCTAAATACGGATGCCGCCGTAAATTTGACTGAAAAATCAGGCGCAGGTTCGGCTACAAATTTAAGCCAAAAACCGAGCCCTAAGCCCTCCGTCACTACTTTAAGGGGTGGGCAATCGATCAAAGACGCAGATCTCCACACTCCGCACAAAAATCGCTCTACGCCGAAAATACTCCCTCTCATCATCGTATGTATAGTCGCAGTTTTTATAGCGATAAAAGCGCCTTTCCGCACAGAAATTTTGAACGAAACCCGAATTCCTATCAATCAAGCAAACGAAGACGCAAATAAAAATCCTAAAGAAATTTCTATTCGCACCAAAGACGGCACTTTAAAAATGAAAAATCCTGTAAGATTTCGCGAAGATTGCGACGGCGGAGACGGCGATGCCTGCGCCGTGCTTTCGAGCCTTCTGCTACTAAATGGTGAAATTTCGCAAGAAGGCGCCAAAGATCTGCTTAAAAAAGGCTGCTACGAGCTTAACGGCGGCGAAAGTTGCACGAGACTCGCAGGCTACGAGGATAGAGATTCGCAAGAGGGCAGAAAATTGTACAAAAAAGCATGCAAACTCGGCAATGGCGAAGGCTGCTTTATTTTCGGTTACGTCGCGTATTTTGACGACGATGACAAAGAAGCGGGTACGCGATACTTTGAGCGATCGTGTGAGTTACGATTTGCGGAGGCGTGCTATTTTTTAGTGGGAATTTATTCAAATGATCCGGCAAAATCGCAAAGATATCAGGCTCTGTTTGAAAAATATCAACAAGAAAACGATGATGCAATAATCAGCTTTAGACGCAGATAATTTTACGACTCAATGCACTTTTGCGCGGCTTCGTTTGCAAGCTTAAATTTGCGCAAATCAAAAGATGTCCTTTGTTCGGCAAGCATACAAATTTCAAATTTTTATTCAAACCGAAGCGCCGCGTCAAATTTAGACAAACATAAAAAGCAAAATTTAATCGGTTTAATAAATTTAAAGCCTCGCGCAGAGATCGCCTTAAATTTACGCAAACTCATGCTATCCGCGCCCTTTTAAATTTTACTCATTACGTCGTCGATTATCGCTTGCGCGCCGTTTTTATCAGCTAGCTCAAGCAGTCCTTTGCTCGCTCGTGCCACGTCGAAGCTCTCAATCAAGCCCAAGATCCGCTCGCCGCTTGCGTCCTGCTGACGCACGATTTCGCAAAGTCCGCGCTCTTTAAGAAATTTCGCGTTATAAAACTGATGATCCGCCGCCGCGAATGGAAACGGTACGAATATCGCGGGCAGGCCATTTGCGCAGAGCTCCCACAGCGTACTAGCGCCGCTGCGCCCGACGCAAAGATCGGCGCTTGCGATGAGCTCGTGCATATTTTTGCAAAAGCCCACGAGCTGTACATCCAGACCCTGCTGTGCGTAGATCTGCGAGATGCGCTCAAACTCGCGCTCGCCGCACTGATGGATAACGCCGTAGCCGAGGCCCAAAAGCTTAGGCGCAAGCTCCACGGCAAGCGAGTTGATAAAGCTTGCTCCCTGCGAGCCGCCCAAAAAGATGACCGTATTAAGCGTCGTGCGCGGCCACGCCGTCTCGAAAAAATGCTCTGCGATCGGATAGGCGAACGCGGGCTTTTCATAGGAGCTGTAAAACGCGCGCGCAAAGGGCCTTAGCAGGCGGTTGAGCCTCCCGCAAACAGCATTTTGCTCGTGGATAAAAAACGGCACGCGAGAAAGGATCGCCGCGATGGATGCGGGCGCCGAGCTGTATCCGCCCACGCTGATGAGCGCGCGGACGCCGTTTTGCTTTAAAATTTTACGCGCCGCAAGCGAGAGGCGCAGGATATTTAGCAGCGAGGCTAGCTTGGCAAAGCCCTTTTTATCGACGACGCCCGAGCTTTGCAAAAAATAGGTATGCGCGAAAAGCTCGCTATTTTCAAACCACGCGCGATCCTGCCCGCGGTTTGAGCCGATAAAGATCGCCCTGATACCCTGCTTCGCAAGATGAGCGGCTAAATTTTTAGCGATTATCAGATGCCCGCCGGTGCCGCCGCCGCTGATTGCTATGACCATACTTTTCCTTTAAATTTATAAAATTTTGCGCTTAAATTTGAGTCTCGGCGCGCTTCGCTTAAAATTTTAAGCGCAAAATTCGGCTCTAAATTTACGCCTAAATTTAAACAGCGCTCGCCCAAAGCCCGCAGAAGCTTTAAAATTTTGCTCTTTTCGACGCCATCAAAACGAGCCCCACCGCAAACGACGCCGCGAGCAGGTGGCTGCCGCCGTAGCTTAGAAACGGCACGGCGATACCCTTAACCGGCGAGATCGATGTAATGCCGTAGGAGTTGATGATAAACGAAAAGAAAAACATAAAGCCGATACCCAGGCAAAAGAGGAAATTTACGTTACTCGGCGACTTGCTCGCGGTCTGAAAGATGCGAAATAGCATCGCATAAAATAGCGCCACGATGAGCAAAATCCCGATAAATCCCCACTCCTCGGCGATGCCTGCGAGCACGAAGTCGGTATGCACCTCGCTCAGATAGCCTAGCTTAAAACTTCCAAGCCCAAGCCCCTGCCCGAAAAACTCGCCGTTGTTTATCGCATTTAGCGAGTGTCCGACCTGATACGGCGCGCTAGCGTCCTCTATACGCAGCCCTGCAGCTGTTTCGGGCGACATAAACGACAGCACGAAATCCTGCACGCCGCCCCACCACGAGCGCACGCGATCGACCCTGTGCGCGCTCGTGACGATAAAAACGTAAGCAAGTCCCAAAATCCCCATAAAGCTAAAGCCGATGAGCTTGAAGCTCGTACCCGCGAAAAGCGACATAAAAATCATCGTAAGCCCCAGTACCGCGACCTGCCCTAGATCGTTTTGCACGATGGCGACCAGGATTACGACAAAGCCGAAAAGCGCTACGTAAGGAAGCAGCGTCGCGATCTCGCGCCCGATGCTTTTTTTGGAGTGATCGAGTTTGCGCGAGAAGCTCCACGCCAAAAAGTAGATGAAGCCCACCTTGAAAAATTCCACCGGCGCGAGGTTAAAAAACGGCAGCCTGATCCAGCGCGCCGCGCCGTTGACGTCGGCGACCAAGGACTTGGGCAAAAAGCCCATCGCGAGCATCAAAATCCCCATGATCGCAAAAAGCGACATGCACACCGGCGTTAGGCATTTATCGGGATCGGCGCGCGAGACGATCCACATCACCGCGATGCACGCGATCCCTACCGCGCACTGACGATAAAAAAAATGCAGTGGCGTAGCACCCAGCAGAAGCACCGTATATGAGCTCAACGACAGCGAAAATATCATGCCGATCGTAATGAGCGCGCAGGTGAAGTAATATAGCCATTTATCGGTTCTCAATCATCTCTCCGTTTTAAAATTTATTCGCATTTATGTGCGCCGTGCACGCTTCGTCTGCCGCGCGAGCTCAAACCTCGCATCGCGCCCGTGCCGCACGGCGCCGATCGTGGCACCGCCTTTTAAAAAGCGTACGGCACGACCACATATTGTCTTTTGGCACGCAGCACGATCGTGCATCTTTGGCGCACGGCGCACATTCTATTTTTCGCACATAAGGCGGCTTTGCGGCATGCGGTGCGGGATAGCACGCCACAACAAGTATAATCTTGCGTTATCCCGCAAGCGTGCATTGCACACATTCTATTTCTTCTAGCGCGCCGCGACGACTTTCGACGCACGCTGCCGCGCCGTAGAGCGCAACCTCGCACTATCTTTTAATACACAGGCGGGTGCATTTTACTCTGGCACACGATAGCACGGTCGCAAACCGCAACCGTGCAAAATCGCACACGAGTAGCGCGCGGTAGCTGCAAAATTTTACGCCACAACATCATCACAAACACGCTCGCGTGCCGATCAATTTTTAGTGCGCGGGCGATGTAAAACGCGCCGCATCTTACAATACAGCCGCACTGCAAAATATGACTTCGCTGCAAAGTACGTTTATACCGCAAATGCAACTGCACTACGAAACATGCCGGCACAAAACACCACGCACCAAACAGCTTTGTCGTGCCGTCCACGATCCATCGGTTTTTGGCGTGTGCCATGGGTGCTCGCACTGCAAATTAGCCGCTACGAACGACCGCAATACTTCGCTACCAGCCCTTCAGCGTGCGGCGAACTTTTCACTCATGTACTCGCTCGACGCAAGCTAGACCTCCGGTAGCTTCTCCCGCTCGCGCAACTTCGAATGCTTCATACCGGCAAGGCGCGATTTAAAATTCAGGTTCGCTGCGGTAAATTTAAAATTTCAAAATTCTAAAGCCCAAAAGGAGCGAAATTTTGAAATTTTAAATTCTGCCGACCTTTGTAAATTTATAAAATTTAAAATCGCAAAATTTTTAGCGCTCAATTTTTAAATTTTAAAGCCTGCCCTATTTATGCTTACTTGCGTTTTAAAATTCCGCAGTTCAAATTTAGCGCCAAGAGCACAGCGCACATTAACTTGCGCCTTATAAAATTTAGACAGCGCGCACGCCGTAAACGCAAGCTGCAAAACGCGCTGTTCATACCCACCGAGCACTACTTTTAAAACGCCTCCCGCGCTGCAAGAGGCTTCGATCGCATCCGCGCATCCCGTATAAACCGTCCGCCTTGTCATAGCCACAGAGGCACAAGCGCGAGCTGCGGAACGCGCAAATTTTAAAATTTAAAATCCGCTATGCAGATCAAAAAAATTTTAAAATTCCACCACTTCAAATCCAATAAATTTAAAAATTTTACCGACGCAGATCGATTAAATTTTAAAAATTCTGGCACCTATAAATCCAATAAATTTCAAAATTTCGCCGCTTAAATTTCATCGAAATTTTAAAGCTTACTTGATTATATCGCGCTGACCTTTAGCGTTGATCTCGCTTAAAACGCCCATCTGTTCGAGCTGCTCGATGATCGTCGCGGCGCGGTTGTATCCGATACGTAAGCGGCGCTGCAGGTAGCTGATCGAGGTCTTCTCCTCCTCCAAAACGATCGCCTTAGCCTCGTCGTAAAGCTCGTCAAGCACGATATTTTGCGGATTGATTATGCCGCCTTCTTGCTTGGCGCCCTCGTTTTCGATCAAAAATCGCTCGTCATAAACGACGCTTTCTTGCGCCTTTAAAAATTCTGTGATCTTGTTGATCTCATCCTCGGTCGTAAACGGTGCGTGCAGGCGGATGAGGCCCGGCGCGGTAGGCGGCGTAAAGAGCATATCGCCCCGCCCAAGCAGGCTGTCCGCGCCCATTTGATCTAAAATCACCTTGCTATCGACCTTCGAACCCACTCGGAAGCTGATGCGGCTAGGCAAATTCGCCTTTATCAGCCCCGTGACGACATCCACACTAGGGCGCTGCGTCGCTACGATGAGATGGATGCCGCTGGCGCGCGCCATCTGCGCCAGACGCGCGATGTAGTGCTCCACGTCCTTGCCGCTCGTCATCATCAGATCCGCGAGCTCGTCGATTATAACGACGATGTAAGGCAAAATTTCGCCGCCCTCGCGCATCATCTTTTCGTTGTAGTTGTCGATGTTTTTCGTCCTGTTTTGTGCCATGAGCGAGTAGCGCTGCTCCATCTCTGAAACGAGATTACTTAGCGCGATGATCGCCTGCTTAGGCTGCGTGATTACGGGCGTTAGCAGGTGTGGGATGTCGTTGTAGATGCTAAACTCAAGCATCTTCGGATCGATCATTATAAGCCGCAGGCTCTTGGGCGAGTTGCGATACAAAAGGCTAAGCAGCATAGCGTTGATGCCCACGCTCTTGCCGCTTCCGGTGGTGCCTGCAATGAGAAGGTGCGGCAGCTTTTTAAGATCGGTGACGAAAGGCTGCCCCACGATGTCCTTGCCAAGCACGATGGTAAGCGGACTGGAGGCGCTTTTAAACACGTCGCTTTCTAAAATTTCACGCAGATAGATCGTATCGATATTTTGATTCGGAATCTCGATGCCTACGACATCTTTGCCAGGAACCGGCGCCTGGATGCGAATGGTCTGCGCCCTAAGAGCCATCGCAAGATCGTCTTGCAGCGTTAGAATTTTACTTACCTTAATGTGCGCGGCAGGGCGAAACTCAAATGTCGTAACGACCGGACCTGAGTAGGTCCGCACCACGTCGCCGTCGATCTTGAATTTACGCAGTTTATCGAGCAGGTCATAAATTTTACGATCGATCTCGCTCTCGTCGATGCTACTTTTCTTTTTCGGCGGCAGGTTTAAAAAATCAAGCGGCGGCAGCTTAAAATCCTTGGGCTTAGCCACCCTGCCCTTGTCGAGCTGATCCAAAAGCCTTTTATTTTCGGCGACCTCGCTTAGGCGCTCGACCCTTTTTAGTCTGCTCGGCTTTCCCTTTTGCGGCATTTTAAGCTCGCGTTCAGCGGAAGCCTGCAGACCATGCGCGTCACCGAAATTCTGCTCATTTTCAGGCTCGCGAGTATCGTTTAAATTTTGTAAATTTTGCCCGCTTTCAAAACCGCGTCCGCTTGCGCCCTGCTCCGCAAAATTACCCTGTTTCGCCGAATTGTCCTCTGTGCTCAAAGTGTCATTCGAAGCGTTAAAATTTTCTGCACCTCTCAATCCTTGCGCAGACGAATGCCTTGCGAGCCCGCCCCTTTGTGCTGCATCCGCGTCGCTAGCAAAATCATTCCCAATTTCATCCTGCGAGCTTTCATATCTTGAGCCAATAAAGCAGTTTTTGATGATGTCGGTAAAGCGATCTTCAAATATAAGCACTAGCGAAAGCACAAAAATCGTAATATTAAAAATCCACACGCCGACGCTTCCGATCATTCGCCTAAGCCCATCCACTGCAAAGCTGCCGACTGCTCCGCCGCTAGCACCAAAGAGACTCGACTGCACCATCAAAATGGTAAAAAACAGCAAAATCGCGCCGATGCTAAACTCAAAAAATCTAAAGTCAAAACCGCGAAAATGCTTATAGGCTACGTATGCTAAGGCGAGCAAAAATAGCGGATAGATGTATGCAAAATAGCCGAATAGCTGAGTATTAAACGAGCGGATGGCATTGCCTGCACTGCCTACAAGCGCGGAATCGGGCGCGATAGTGGCAAGCCCAAAAAATATTATGATAGCCGATATGACGATAAAATATACTTCTTTAACTATGATTGATCCTTAAATTTAAAGCGGTATTTTAGCCAAACGAAGGTTAAAATTTTATTTGAAGGATGAAATTTTAATGCTTTGATAAAATTCCGCGCCCTCGCAGGCGCGGAATTAAAGGGGTTAGTTTTTGACGGCTTTGCCCAGATCCCACATAGGCATGAAGATACCCAGAGCCAAAAGAAGAACCATGCCCGCCATAAAAAATAGCATGATCGGCTCTACGTAGCTTGAGATATTATCGATAATATCGTCGAATTTCTCTTTGTAATAGTCAGTGACGTTGCCGAGCATCTTATCGAGGTTACCGGCCTGCTCGCCCGCGCTGATCATCTGAATAAGCATACTCTCATAAAGCCCTGTATTGTTAAACGCCTCGGTTAGGCTCACGCCCTGCTGCACGGCGATTTTAACGGTAGAGAGCTTCTCTTTTAAAGTATGATTATCCACCATTAAAACAGATGTATCTAGTGCATCTGCGATAGGAATACCCGCTCGCACAAGCTCTGTAAAAATAAGCATAAATCGCGACATCGTCGAGAAAAATATGATCTTACCGAATAGATAGACCTTTAAAATCGTCTTGTCAAAGCCCTTTTTAAACTCAGGGTTATTGCGATATGCCCATCTAAGAGCTATGATAGTGCCTATAATGCCCGCTAAAACAAAAATTCCATAATTATTAAGAGTGCTTTCGATACCAAGTAGAATTCTAGTAGGTAGTGGCAAATCCGCGCCCAAATCCTCAAAAATCTCGCGGAATTTCGGCACGACATACATCATCAAAACCGAAAACGCAATTGCCATAACGATCATAAGGATCATCGGATAACGCATCGCCTTTTTAAATTTACGCTGGTTTTCCCAAAGCTCTTGAAGCATAGCGGCAAGCTTGGCTAGAGACTCTGCCATATTACCGGTTGCTTCGCCCAGACTTACCATCGCAACGACGACATCACCGAGCTGTCCTCTAAATTTCTCCGTAGATTCGGTCAAGCTAAGACCTGCGTTAAGATCGTCGTTCATAGCACTAAAAATCTCTTTTAGCGTCTTATCCTCTGCCGCCCTTGCGACCTCTTTGATCGAGTCGTGGATTGAAATTCCCGCATTTGTCATAACCGAAAGCTGACGGATCGACGCTACTAACGGCAGCGTTCTAACTCTTCCGCTACCACCTAGCATGCGCGAAACCTGCGCCTTAAAATCGCCGCCCGTATTCGCTACGACCTGGGTTTCACCTCTTTTTACGATCGTCCCGCCTACGCGCTGCTTCATTAGGTTGTTTGCTTGCACCTTATCGCTAGCTTGCAAAAACATCTTCTTTCTTGCGCCCTTGGCGTTGTATTCAACTTCTAATTGCTTTTTCATTGTTTAGCCACCCTATAAATTTCTTCTATACTAGTTACTCCGCGCGCAGCACGTATAACACCATCTTCAAACATATCTATAAAACCCTCCTCCTTCGCCAAGACCCTCATATCGTCCTTTGAGCCGCCGTTAGCGATCAAGCTCTGCATTTTATCGGTAATAGGTAAAATTTCACTAATCATCTCACGCCCCATATAGCCCGTCTGACCGCATTGATCGCAACCTACAGCCTTGAAAAATGTGTATTTTTCAGGCAAAAATTCCTTCAGCTGATCAAGCATCGATTTAGGCAGATTCGTAGGCTGCTTGCAGTGCGGGCAAAGCTTTCGCACGAGACGCTGCGCCTCTACTGCAATGAGCGCACCACTTATGAGGTAGGCCTCTATACCCATATCCACTATTCGCGGGATCGCACTAACGGCGTCGTTGGTGTGTAGGGTCGAGAAAACCAAGTGTCCAGTAAGAGCAGCCTGGATCGCGATCCTAAGGGTCTCTTGATCACGGATCTCACCGATCATTATGATGTCAGGGTCTTGTCTTAAGATCGAGCGCAATGCTGAAGCAAAGGTAAGACCTGCTTTTTCGTTAACTTGGACTTGTTGGATTAAATTTACTTGATACTCTACCGGATCTTCTACGGTAATAACCTTAGTATCGATATTTTTAATATCGTTTAGCGCTGCATATAGCGTCGTAGACTTACCGCTTCCCGTAGGTCCGGTAACCAAGATAATACCATATGGAGCCTTCATAGCGTTATTAAATTTCTTAAAGCTATCAGGGTGCATACCGAGCTTTTCCAGACTTATGATAACCTTGGATTTATCTAGGATACGCATAACGGTAGATTCGCCATTGATGATAGGCAGTGTCGAAATACGAAAGTCGTATTCGCGACCTGAAATTTTCATACTAAACCTGCCGTCTTGCGGCTTGCGACGCTCGGCGATATCCATATTTGAAAGTAGCTTCAATCGGCTTACTAGCGGTGGATAGATATCCTTATCAAAGATAAAAATTTCAGCAAGCATTCCGTCGATACGCGTACGCACGACGCAGTTATTCTCGGTAGGCTCGATGTGAATATCGCTACCGCGCATCTTAATAGATTGACTAATTATCATCTCAATGAGCTTTAAAATCGCTGAGGTATCATCGCTGCTTCCGCTACCGCCGGTGTTAGCAAGCTCTTTGCGTATCTCCGCTACGAGCCCTTTAATGCTCTCTGAAAGCTCAAGCTTAGATAGATATTTATTTACCTGATTTGGATCGGCTACTACGATTTTAAGCAGCTGTTTGCTAAACATAGCCTGCGCTTTATCTTGCGACTCAAGATTAAACGGATCAGAAAAAGCAACGTAAATATTCAGATCATCCGCTTTAACAGGTATCACGCCGTATCTTTTAAGCTGTGCGGTAGGAGTGCGTTCCGATAGCCTGAAGTCTATATCGATATCATCTAAATTCATATATGACAGGTTCATTTTCTTGGCTAGAATTTGCAAAAATTCCTTCGGATCCATCGAAAATTTTTCGCTTATATCGTCAAATTCTATCTGACGGCGCTTGTATAACTCAACTAAAATCGAGCAAAAATCATCCTGGCTTAGATAGTTATCTCCGACTAAAACCTCGCCTAGCGTCAAGCCAATATCCATCTTGTCCTTGATTTCCGGAACAACGGTGCTAGTAAGGATATTGTTTCGTATTAAAATCGCAACGATCTGCTCTTCAATCTTTGTCATCGCGATCACCAATAAATTTTAATCGAGCTAAGCTTATCGCCAGCATAAATTGCAATTACCATCTTTTTTACCCCTTCCTCTTCTTTGATAAAAAGCTCGGCACGCTCGCCATTTTCTAGGGTAAAGACATACGTATCACTCTTTTTTACGTATGCTCTCTCCGTAAATTTATCAAAAATTTCAGACAAAATATAATTGATCTTAGGCGTGCGTATATAGCTAATATCCACGCCGTCGCAAAGCGCCAAATAAAGCATCTTTTTTTGAAAAATTATAGTCGAATAAAGAGAAGCATTCTCGCGAGCCTCTTTGGTTTTATAAAGCATCACCGTAGGCACGACGAGCTCATTTACTTTATCCATCTTGAGGCACGCTTTAGCATACATATTCGCAAGCGCCTCACTCTGCTCCTCGATGAATAAATTTCGCACGCTTTCTTGGCAGATACGGTTATACTGACCGATCTGATCCCAGTTGCGCACGTCATCGGCGCTAACTGCAAATAACGACGCGATCGTAAAAGCTAAAATATATAAAATTTTCATAGTTTGTCGCTTCTTATCTTTGAAATTAGATTAGAAATTTCGCTATTTTTCGCCTTTGCATTAAAGGTCTCAAGAGCGTAAAGCGCGTCTTCTTTACGACCCTTTTTATAATTGGCTTTGGCAAAAATTATCCAGCTAGCGACGTTGTCCTTATCAAGCTCATTTGAAGTAAGAGCCCATTTAATCGCATTGTCGTAGTCTTTCTTATTATACGCTTCTTCGGCTAGCGATAGCGAATACTCAATCTTATTTGTAGCGTAAAATTTGCTCTCCAAGCTCTGCTTATCTTCGCTTAAATTTGAAGTTTTTATCTCAATTCTAGAACTTAGCGGAGCGCTACTTGCGGTATTTGTAGAACCTCCAGAGAAATTTGATTTAGGCGGCAATGGAGCGCGTCCAAAATCTATAACTTCGTTTTTAGGCGGCTGATTTGCAAAAGCTGCGTTATTGGTATTAGGCACATTAAATGTAGGAGCATTTTGATTACCAAAATTCTGTCCGCCAAAATTTTGACCGCCGAAATTTTGCGCCTGAGCCTGCCCGCCATAGTTTCCGCCATTTTCGTAATTATTGGTTATCTTAAACCCACCGGAATCCTCGCTGGATAGCACACCCACATCGTTTAAATTTAAGCTTGGGCGTTCCTTTTCGTGTTTAGAGGCGCGGGCAACTTTCGGCGCGCTAATGTTGTAATCCTCTTTGGAGATATTATTTTGCACTGCAAGATCTGCCGCCTGCTGCTCGGCATCATTAGTAGAATTTACAGCACCACCTTTGTCCTCAATATTTTGATTGATACTTGCCATACTGACGCTATCACTGTCTTTAAGCAGCCAAAATATCGCTCCGATAGCAACCGAGATCAATATCAAAAGCCCCAGAATCGTCTTGTCGAATCTCAATACGAAATTCGGCTTAGATTTCAAAAAGGAAAACTGCTTTCTATTTTTGTTATACTCTTCCCATTTTTTTTCAAGTTCGTTTACTTCGTAAAATTCAAGCATTTATTATCCCCGAGCCTATCGCTGCCATCTCTATGATTTTATTATTAATCTGCGAAAAACTAATTTCCGTAGGTTTATTTACTTCGTAATACTCAAAAAGCTCATACATCTTATACATAAGCTTGTTGATATTTCTCATATTGCCGTCCGTTAAATTTAAAATCAAATCGAAATTATCGTCGCTAAACATAAAATAGTATTGTTGAAAGCCATGAAGCACAAGCTTTTTTTCAATATACAGCTTGACTTCGCCTAAATTTGAATTAGGAAGCTCAATGCTCTCCCAAATTCTAGTTTTAAAATAATCCTTCGCGAGGCGATCTTCCTCGTCCGTCTTATGTACCGTAAATAAAAATTTAAACAATCTGGTATCTGCCATAAGACGAATTTTTTCTATTAAATTCCCAGGATACAGCTGAGCCTCATCAAGCAAAATAACGACCTGCTCTACCGCCCCTACGTTAGTAGAAATTCCAAATCTCTCTCTGTAAACCCGCATAAAATTTTCATAATTATCTATCGGTTCACTCGGCGTAGAGTGAAATATCTGAGAATACAGCTCTAAGAAAAATTCTTTCTCATCAAAAAACGGCTGCGGTACAAATACGACTCTTACCTTTTTTTCAAGATCGACCTTGATTTTATTAAGTAAAAATGTCTTGCCACAGCCCGGTTTGCCGTAGAAAAGTATAAGTTTTAACGGCTTTTGCAAAGCATTTAAAATTTTATGATAAGCAAGGGTAGATTTATCGAGATTAACGAAGTCTGAGACTTCGTTATCCTCGATAAAGATCTCCTTGATCGCCGTATAGTTATTACTCATTTTCGTAGATGGATTTTGAGTAACCTAGCTCTTTAAGAGAGGTAGCAAGCGGCGCGCCGGTATTGTCGATGATATGTGGAGTTACTACGAAGATTAGCTCTGATGTACTCAAAACATCGGCAGTACTTTTGAAAAGATTTCCGATTAGCGGAATTTCAGCTAGCACAGGTACCCTAGTGTTATTCTTAGACTTAGTTGCACCAATCAAACCGCCTAAAATTACAGTATCGCCATCATCTACCCAAACTACACTAGAGAGTTTCTTTTGCAAGGTATCAGGTGCGATATCTCTTCTACCGTTTTCTTTTCTTACATTATCTTCTGCATATTTAAGAGAACTTAAAGATGGATTGATTCGTAGCATAATCCTATTATCATCTGAAATTTCAGGCAAGATATTCAAAAGAATACCTACAAAGATCGAATACTGATCATCCGACTGGGTATCTCCGCCTTGATAATCACCTGTAGTAGTAGATTTCAATACATAGTTAATGGTATCACCTACGGAGATAATAGCAGGCTGATTATTCATCGTAGTTACCTTAGGGCTTGAAATAATCTTGGTTTTACCTTTAGTCTCTAGGAAGTTAATTAAACCGTCGATATTAAAATTTAGATTAGCCCCTATCGTCCAAGTTCCGTGAGTATCGCTAGCCTTTCCTCTATTTCCGTTATCTATGTGATATCCTGAAAGCTTAGTCGGATCTCCACCTACATAGGTATTAAATCCTAGTTGAAATTTACTCCAATCAATACCGGTAGTGTATTCGTTATTTAGCTCGACAGATATGATATTTACGTCTAGTAAGACTTGGCGACTAAGGCGTTTTTGCATACCGCTTAGATATCTATCTACGCGAGCTATCTGAGACTTCATAGCAGTAACGGTTACTAAACCGGCATTTTGATTTATAATAGGAGCGACTGCGACGTATTTTTCGGTACCGTTATTTAAAACAGAGGTAATTTCCTCGCTAATCTTCTCCCAAAAATCAAATTTCTCTTTGGTAGTGATCTTATTATCTTCTTTATTTTCTTTATCGTCGCTATCATCCACTTTCGTAGGTGCGGAATCGACGGAAGATTTAGTAACAGCAGTACCTTCTCTAATAGAAGTGATGTAATCCACTTTAAAAGTCCTAGTCTCTAGCGCTGAAATTTTTAATATGCCATGAGAATACTCATAGCTTAGATTATTCTCTTTTATGAGTAGATCTAAAACTTCGCGTAAAGAAAGGTCTTTGATGCTTACGCCTTGCAGTGGCTTACTCATCTCCTCTTGAGCGATAGCATCTTTTGCTACCACCGAGAAGCGGCACATATCGGATAGCTGAGTTAGCATCTCATTTAGCGTAACGGTATCGTTAATCTTGATATTTAGTGCCTTCCTATCGCAGTTACCTGCAGTTGCGGGAGCGGCATATAGACTAGTAGCCGTAACAGACAAAGCAAGCATAGCGGCTATGCTAAGCTTTTTACTTATATGTAATAATGACATTTTGACTTCCTTGTTTTAGTGTTAGTTCGACTTTATTTTCATCGTCGTTGGTAATAATAACGCTATTACCCGTTATTTGCACGATCTTATATGAGCCTACATACTCGCCCAAACCATACCACTTATCGTTTAGCTTAACCTTATCGCCCATAATACCTACTAGCTGATAACCTAGATCCACCTGCTGATTGGCTTCTCTAGGCGCATTGGCTTCTTTAGGATAAAACGGATCCTGCAAAGAAGCTATCTGCTCATCGCTAAGACCCACTCTAGGCTTACTAAGATCATCGAATATCGCATCGTACTTAGCTTTATAGGCTCCATTACTAGGCGCCACCGTCTGATTATTATCTACAGCAAATAGAGCAGTAGAAAGCAGCAAAGAGCATAAAATTAACTTTTTCATTAGTAATTTACTCCCCAGATAGATATACCGATGCTTCCACCGATTTTGCCGTTTTTAGTGGCATTGATATCCATCTTATTTACATCTACGATCATCTCCGATTGTTCTATAAGGTTGATATACCTAAGGACGTTCGAAAATGCTCCTTCAAATTTCACATCTATATCCAGCAAAGCTTCAGGCTGAAAAATTTGTTTGATGCTAGGCTCTCTTCTATCGCTGTGAATAGCATAAATTTTAATATTGTTATTCTCTGCGATCGTTGAGAGGCTATCCATAAATTTAGCCCAGTTCTTTTCATTATAGGTAAGTTTTGAAATTTCTTTTAGCTTACCGTCTAGATACCCACGCTCTTCAATGATATTGTTAAGGTTGGTCCTAGCACCATTGAGGATATTGCGCTTATTATCAACGAAAGCTTTAGGATCACCGCCAAAAAACTCGTTATACTCTCTTTGTGCGCCTTCAAGCTTCGTCGTGGCAGTACTTAGATTTGTTTCGCTCTCCTCTAAATACGGATCCGCATAGCTACTCAAAATAAAGTAAGCTACCACACCTACAAACAATAAAGCTATGTAAAAATAGTTATTTGCACTATTTCCCTTGGAGGCAAACCATTGATCAAGTTGATCTAATGAACTTTTCTTTTTCATTATTTAACCTCCACACTGATATTACTATCGTAAAAGACGGTTTTATTACCCTCTTGCAGCGCGATTGTTTTAGTATCCACGCCATACACCTCTTTTTTACTGATATCCTCTAAAAGCTCGGTCATCTGCTTATCGTTTTTGGTGCGCACCTGAACAGTTAGAGTCCTATTCTCATCACCGATCCTAACCATATTGCCCTTATTTTTAACGACCATATTGGTTAGCTCAAAAATAGAAACACCCTTCATAGCGTAATTGTTTTTCTTATCTAAGATGGCATTAATTAGATCGCGCCTGTCGTTAAGCTCCTTACCACTCTTAGCAGCCTGGGCATTTACCTCTTTAGTCTCTTTATCCAAACGCGCATTTTCTGCTCTAGCAGGAACCATCTGATCTTCCAAACCTTGATATTCGCTAGTTTTATCATTAGCTACCATATTATTATAATATCCATAGCCGAAGTTATACGCAGGATACACAGCCCCAAGTAAGCAGCCTAGCAACATATAGCCTATCAGCTTGCCGGTTGATCTTTGAGTCAAAGGCGGAGGTCTCATAAACGGCGAGTAGTTGTGATCGTCATCTTTGGTAACCAAATAATCTTGACCTACCAAAAACATCAAAATATCTAGCTGAGTGAGAGGATAATCTTTTGCGTTGATTGCAACGTTAAAATTAAAATCCTTGTATCTTAGCTTTAGATTATTTTCTACAAAAACCTCGATCGCAGGAATTTTACCGATATCCGTTCCGATATAGACGTTTTGAATATTGACGTTGTAAATTTTACTAATACCGTTCAATACGTCGTTGATGTAGTAAAACATATCGTCAAAAATTTGGATCATATAATCGCGTTCGGTCGGATTTTCTAAATTTACTCCCTGTTTGGAGAGCAGTCTATAAAAGCTCTCTTCATCGACTCTACTGCCGACTAGCTCAACATATTTTTCATGCAAGAATTTTAGGTTATATCTTACTTGGCGGGATTGAAAATATTCGCCGTTTTGATACACTACCAAAAACGCATCGTCGCGTTGCAAGTAGATGAAGCAGTCGATTCCGTCGCGAGTTAGGACGCCTCTATTATACAAGCCCTCGTATAAAAACGGAGCCATAGCCACATAGTCGATGTAGTTCGTCCTAGCGGCGATCGCATCGAATTCTGAAGTGAGTTTGGCATTATCTACGACAAAGACGTTGAAAATTCTATCATCGCCGCCAGCGCCTATTACCTCACTATAAGTGATTTTGTAATCCAAAGCGGTGTCAAGCCCCAGCTCCTCATACACCTTAACGACGATCGCATCTAAAAGATCCGCGTCCTCAACCGATCTGCTTATCTCAACCGTCGCAGTCATTATATCCTTATACGGAATATATGAGACGTAAGTTTCCTTCGCACGATTCGCTTTTGAGAAGTCGTGCTCGAAAACTTCATTCTCACTTAGACCGAATATGGTTTGCGTGACTTTGTTAATCGCAACAATCGAACTAGCATTTTTACTATTCTTTGCCATAACACTCCACTTCCAAATGAAATTTTCTACGCTGCTAATACTAATAGAAATAAAATAAAATGTCAATAGATAAAATCGGTTTTTACCCTAAATTCGTCATTTTTCCAGCTTTTTTTTACAAAAACTGTTAATTTTAAGTAAATTTTGACCTTAGAAAAATTTGAAATTAACTTTTTGGCTCGAATTCCGATCCGCTTGATCGCTTCGCCGTTTTTGCCGATCAACATCTCTTTGTGTGAATTGCTGTCCGTTATGATCCGCGCATATACCGAGATCAGACCCGGTTTTTCCACCACTTTTTCCATGACGACGTCGCTGCAATACGGGATCTCGTCGCTCATACTCTCAAAGATCGCCTCAAGTATGAAGTCGCGGTAAATTTCGCGCTCATTCGTCGCGCTTAAAATTTCAGGATCGTAAAAATACTCATGCTCGGGCAGAATTTTACAAATTTCGTCCAAAACCTGCTTTTTATAGACCTTTTTTTTGATGCTAACGGGGATTATCGCCTCAAATTTATCGGTAAATTTTTGATATTGCAGCAGCTTTTGCACGATCTTTTCGTCGTTTGCTTCATCAATTTTAGTTAAAATCACGATATGTTTGGTGCCTGCATTTAAATTTAAAAACTTTTCGTATTCTGTGGTACCGTCGTGCACGGGCGCCAAAAACAGCACCAAATCGCAGCCCTCAATCGCCCCGAGCGCCACTTCGACCATCAGTTTATTCATCAGCTTGGCGCTTTCGTGCAGCCCCGGCGTGTCCGTGAAAATCACCTGATCTGCGCCGTTCATCGCGATGCCGTTAATCTTGCGGCGTGTAGCATTGATCTTGTGCGAGACGAGCGAAATTTTCTCGCCGCAGAGATAGTTTAACAGCGAGCTCTTGCCCGCATTCGTCCGCCCGATGAGCGTTACAAATCCGCTTTTCATATTTTCCTTAAATTTATAAATTTTATCTTGCAACCGCAGCACTAAGCCCTTGCAGGTAAATTTTAAAATCTCGTTTTGCGCAGGCCAGCTCTTGCACAAGCGGTTGAAATTTGAAATTCTGCCATCACATAAGCGGATAAAATTTAAAATTTCAAGCTGCGCGGTAGCGATAAAATCTTACCCGTCGCAGCACAGAATTTTATCTATCCAGAATCTCGCGAGCCGCGAATTCTGCAGCTTCGTAAATTGATCGCGAAATTTTAAATTCTATCCTGCCATGCGCTACGGCTTGGCATATAACCCACGCAGCACAGAATTTCGATCATTCCTGAATTTTACAGACTTAAAATTTCAAAGTATCACCAAATTTAAAAGGATGGAATTCTGCGTATTTTAAAATTCCGCTAAATTCCAAACCTAAAATTCTAACGCTTCGCAATTTTCAAAACCGCCAAATTCCGCGACTCTGTAGAATTCTAAAAGTAGCTACCGCGCCGCCTTATAAAATGTATTTCGCCAGATCCTCGTCGCTTGCGATGCCTGCGAGCTTTTCGCTTACGAGCTTCTCATCCACGACGATCTTTTGCCCTTTAAACTTATCCGCTTCGAAGCTGATATCCTCAAGCACCTTTTCCATTATTGTATGTAGCCTTCTAGCGCCGATATCTTCGACCTTTTCGTTCGTACTAGCCGCAAATTTCGCGATCGCTTTGACCCCGTCCTCGCTAAATTCCAGCTCCACGCCCTCGGTCTTTAAAAGCGCCGAGTACTGCTTAAGAAGCGAATTTTTCGGCTTGGTTAAAATTTCGCACAGCGCCGCCTCGTCTAGGCTGTCAAGCTCGACGCGAAGCGGGAAGCGCCCCTGAAGCTCGGGTATGAGATCGCTAGGCTTGCTGATATGAAAGGCGCCCGCGGCGATAAAAAGGATGTGATCGGTGTCAATATTGCCGAATTTCGTGCTTACGCTGCTGCCCTCCACGATCGGAAGCAGATCGCGCTGCACCCCCTCTTTGCTCGGATCCTGCCTGCCGCTATTGCCGCTTGAAACTGCCACTTTATCGATCTCATCGATAAAGATAATGCCCTCGTTTTGCGCACGCCTAACGGCTTCGGCTTTGATGCTCTCCATATCTAAGACCTTCTCGCTAGCCTCGCTTTTGAGGGCAACCTTGGCGTCTTTTACCTTCATCTCTTTTTTGCTTTTGCGCGTCGAAATTCCAATTACTTTGATGAAGCTTTCCTGCATATTCGCCATCTCGGGCGGCAAATTCGGATTTGATTCAAGCGCGTTTTCGCTTACTTCGATCTCGATACTAAGATCGTCTAGATCGCCGCGTTCGAGCTTGGCCGCCATTTTTTCGTAGCTTTTTTCGTAATCGGCAACCTTCTCCTCGCTCGCTCCGCGCGGAAGCGGCGGAAGGACTTTTTCTAAAATTTTACGCTTGATGTAATCATCGATCTTGTCTTTATTCTTTTCAAATTCCTCGCCGCGCACTAAATTTACCGACGCGGCGGCCAGATCGCGCACCATGCTCTCCACATCGCGCCCCACGAAGCCTACTTCAGTATATTTGCTAGCCTCGACCTTGATAAAAGGAAGCCCGAACATCTTCGAAAGTCTGCGCGCAATCTCGGTCTTACCTACGCCGGTAGAGCCGATCATCAGGATGTTTTTGGGCATCACCTCGTTTTTCATCTCATCTTCAAGCGCCATTCTGCGGTAGCGATTTCGCAAAGCCACCGCTATCGTGCGTTTGGCGCTATTTTGTCCGATTATATATTCGTCTAGTTTCTCTACGATCTGCTTTGGCGTCATCATCTCTTTTCGTCCCAAATTGCGTATGTTTTGATGTTCTCATTCGTGTAAATGCAAATCTCGCCCGCGATTTTAAGGCTTTGCTTTACGAGCTCCTCTTCGTCTAAGCTTGCAAATTTATCCAAAGCTCGCGCCGCGCTAAGAGCGTAATTCCCGCCGCTTCCGATCGCTGCGATCTTGCCGTCGTCCGGCTCTACCACGTCGCCCGTGCCGCTAAGCAGAAAGATATTTTTGCGGTCCAGCACCAGCATCATCGCTTCGAGCTTTCGCAGATATTTATCTTTGCGCCATTGCTTGCTAAATTCTATCACAGCCCTTAAAAGATCGCCCTTTGCGCCATCTAAGCACTTCTCAAACATATCAAAAAGATTAAACGCATCGGCGGTGCTGCCCGCAAAGCCCGCCAAGACGTTGCCCTCTTTGCCGATCTTTCGAATTTTAGTCGCATTGCCCTTTAAGACGGTGTTTCCGAACGTAACCTGCCCGTCGCCGCCGATGACAGAGCCCTTCGCGCCTTTGTAAGCTAAAATGGTAGTCGCTTCAAACACTAGCCACCTCTATCTCAAATTTAGCGCTTATGCCGTGCTTTAGCTTGGCATTTACGTCGTAAATCCCGGTCGTTTTGATAGCCTCGGTCTCTAAAATTTTCTTATCGATTTCGATCCCTTTTTGCTCTTTTAGCGCGGTTGCGATCTCATCTTTGGTCACTGAGCCGAAAAGCGCGCCGCTCTCGCCCGTCTGCTTTTCGATCTTTACGCGGATCTTAGCTAGCTCCTCGGCTAATTTTTGCAAGCTTGCAACCTCGTATTTTTCTAGCTCGGCTTGCTTTTTCTTATCCGCTTCAAATTTACGCAAAACCTCAGTCGTAGCGGCTTTGGCGTAACCTTTGCCGATTAGGAAGTTATTACCGTAGCCGTCCTTGACCTCCTTTACCTCGCCCGCCTTTCCGAGCCCCTTAACGTCTTTTATTAGTAATACTTTCATCCATTATCCTTTTAAATTTAGCTTTAAATTTATAAAATTTTATAAGCGGCGCGGACGGATCTAAAATTTCGTGAAATTTCATGAAACCCGCCAGCAGCCGCTCGCGCTTTTTCGATAAATTTTAAAATTTCATTTTGTGAAATTTGCCTACAAACCTTGCCGCCATAGGCAAAATTTCAGCTAAAGCTTGCGTCCGTTCTTGCCCGCGATGATAAATCTTAGCGCGCTTAGTTTGATAAACCCGTCGCCGTCTTTTTGATTGAAAACCTTATCCTCTTCAAACGTCACGAAATCGGTATTAAACAAGCTATCGCTCTTGCTCTCCCTACCCAGCACGGTCACGTTGCCCTTATAAAGCTCTAGCTTAACCTTGCCGTTTACGTGCTCTTGGGATTTGTTTATCAGCTCTTGAAGCAGCAAGCGCTCCGGGCTGAACCAAAAGCCGTTGTAGATAAGCTCGGCGTAGCGCGGCATTAGATCGTCTTTTAGATGCGCCGCGCCGCGATCTAGCGTGATGCTCTCGATCGCGCGGTGAGCCTTTAGCATGATCGTGCCGCCCGGAGTTTCGTAGCAGCCGCGACTCTTCATGCCGACGTAGCGATTTTCAACAAGATCGAGCCTGCCGATGCCGTTTTTAGCGCCGAGTTCGTTAAGTGCTGCCAGCATCTCGTGCGGTTTAAGCGCCTTGCCATTTAGCTTTACGGGATCGCCGCGTTCATATTCGATCTCGATGATCTCGCTCTTATCTGGCGCATTTTTAGGGCTCATGGTCCATCGCCACATATCCTCTTCAGGCGCATGGGCGGGATCTTCCAGCACCAAGCCCTCGTAGGAGATGTGAAGGATATTCGCATCCATCGAATACGGCGATTTGCCAGGCTTTGAGGCAATGTCGATACCGTTTTTCTTAGCGTAAGCAAGCAGCTTCTCGCGAGAGTTCAGATCCCACAGCCTCCACGGCGCAATCACCTTAATATCTGGATTTAGCGCGTATGCGCCAAGCTCGAAGCGGACTTGATCGTTACCCTTGCCGGTTGCGCCGTGGCTTATGGCGTCCGCGCCGGTCTTTTTCGCAATCTCGACTAGCTTTTTAGCGATTAGCGGGCGCGCGATTGACGTGCCCAAAAGATACTCGCCCTCATAAACGGCATTTGCGCGAAACATCGGAAATACGTAATCGCGCACAAATTCCTCGCGCAGATCCTCTACGAAAATATTTTCCTTTTTTATGCCCAGTTTCACAGCTTTGTTTTTGATCGGCTCCAAATCCTCATTCTGACCGATATCTGCGGTGAAAGTCACCACATCGCAGCCGTAAGTATCACCTAGCCACTTTAAAATAATACTAGTATCTAGTCCTCCGGAATACGCCAAAACGACCTTTTTTACATCTTTTGCCATCTCAAATCCTTTACGTAAAATTTGGCGAAATTCTACCAAAAATAGTTTAATAGTTGCTTTTAAGGCAAATATCGCTAAACTCACGCCTATGAGAATCGATAAATTTTTAAACGCAGTCAATATCACCAAGCGCCGCGCCATTAGCGAAGATATGTGCAAAAGCGGCGTCGTAGCCGTAAACGGCGTCGTAGCAAAGCCCGCCAAAGAGCTTAAAATCGGCGACGTAATCACGATAAGATTTTTGGATAGAAAACAAAGCTTTAAAGTCCTAGCCTTTCCTAGCGCGAAAAATACGCCCAAAAGCGAGCAAGCAAAGTATGTCCAAGAGCTTTGAACTGCTCTGCGGCGAGGATGAAATTTCACGCCTCGTGCAGACTCTGCCAAAAAGCGGCATAATATTGCTAATCGGCGATCTTGCCAGCGGCAAAACGACGCTTGCGCGTGCGATCGTGCGGGCGCATGGGTTAGACGAGCACGTGAACTCGCCTACATTTTCAATCATGCAAAACTACGGCGAAATTTATCATTACGACATCTATAACGGCGGCTGCGAGGGGATTTTAAAAAACGGACTATTTGAAAATTTATTTGAAGAGGGGCTTCATCTGATCGAATGGGCGGATGAAAATTTGATAAATTTACTTAAAAAATATGAGCTTGATTTTTGCGTAGTGAGGATCACGCCACACGCGCAAGGGCGAAAATACGAGGTAAGCTATGCATAAACTGGAAGTCAGGGGTCTTAAAAAAACCATAAAAAGCACGCCGATCATTAAGGGCATCTCGCTGGAGCTTTACAACGGCGAGATAGTGGGGCTGCTGGGGCCCAATGGAGCGGGCAAAACCACGACGTTTTATATGATCTGCGGGCTGATAAGCGCTAGCGGTGGTGATATCTTGCTTAATGAGAGCAGCATCGCAAAGGTTCCACTTCATAAGCGCGCTAAGCTCGGCATCGGCTACCTGCCACAAGAAAGCAGCATCTTTAAGGAGCTTAGCGTTGAAGAAAATTTAATGCTCGCCGCGGAGATCACCTATAAAAACAAGGCCGAAGCTTCGCAAAAGGTCGATGAGATGCTAAATCTGCTCAACATCGAGCCGATCAGATTGCGCAAAGGCGTGAGCCTAAGCGGGGGCGAGCGCAGGCGCTGCGAAATCGCGCGAAGCCTGATGATAACGCCGAAATTTCTACTTTTGGACGAGCCATTTGCAGGCGTCGATCCGATCGCCGTTAACGACATCCAAAGCATCGTGCGCGATTTAAGCGATCTTGGCATCGGCGTGCTCATCACCGATCACAACGTCCGCGAAACGCTTGCGATCTGCGACCGTGCCTACGTCATCAAAGACGGCGAGCTGTTCGCCGGCGGCACCGCAAAAGAGATAGCTAACGATCCGAATGTCCGTAAATTCTACCTCGGCGAGGATTTTAGCATCTAAGTCAGCCAGAGCGCTTTGGATTTTCACTTCCCGCTTCGGCGCGCGCGGTTAAATTTTATAATTTAAGTTTTGCGATTTAAAATTCAAGTGTACGGCTGCGACTGGCTGTACGCGTGCCTCTCGACCTAAATCTGCGTATTAAAATTTTAAAGCCCGTAAAGCCTCGGCGCTCAATAATTTCACGTCCGTTTTAATTTACATATTAAATTTTGAGGCGTAGCGCTTCGGTGCGAGGCGCGTATCAGTATGGTTTGAATTTTGTGCTTAAAATTTTGAAATAGTTATGACGGCGAGATTTAAACTCGGCGTCTAAATCTCGCGCATCAATTTTTGAAGTGCGTCTCGGGCTCGTTTTTAAATTTCAAAAGGTATTTTGTGCACTGCAAATTTTAAATAATTTTTTTGCTACAGACTCACTTTTACGACCGAAATTTTACACCTGCGGTACATAAAATTTAAATCGCATTTTAATCGCACTTTGTTTAAATTAAATCAAATTTTAAAGCGTGAGACGTCTTTAAACGTAACGCTTTCATCTGCGCATCAAAATCACGCCCACAATTTGCAAAAGAATATCCGCTCGTAGAATTAAAATTTTAAAGCAACAACCTCAAATAAATTACGTATGCGAAGATGCCTGCGGTCGCGTGATGTGGTTAAATTTCACGGCGTAATTCCGCGAGTGGCAGCGTAAACCAAAGCACGCACAAAACTACTCACTTCGGCTTCGACGCATCAAATTAAAAGCGACGCGCGAAGCAAGGCCTTCCGACCCGCTAGAATTTTGCCGATCAAGCCGCCTTGTTTAATTAAAATTACACTTTTATTTGCTCTGCGGGTTTAAATTTCGCTCATCTTAAAGCTCGCTGCGAATTTTAAAATTTTAACCCGGCACTCGTCGCTTCCCTTAAAATTTTAAAATTCTTAAAATTTTGGCGAGATCAAGGAGAGATTATGAAAAAAGTTCTACTTTCGTGCGCCTTGGCAGGCGCGCTTTTTGGCCTAGAGATCGACGGATTTAGTGCACCTAGTGGTTCACTTATTACCGATGACGCTTTTTATATCGCAAATCGCGGCAGTAGTGAAGATCCACAAGAGCGCGACGGCTTCATCAGCCGCATAGTAAAAAACTCGGGTATCGTTGAGACAAATTTTATAGACGATCTGGTAAATCCTGGCGGAATGGCGCAGATCAAGGGCGTGCTCTACGTGTGCGATCTGGATGCGATCAGAGGCTTTAGCAAAGGTCAGGAGGTTTTCAATCTGAAAATCGAGGGAGCGCAGGCCTTAAACGACGTCGTAGCGCTCGGTAGCGAGGTTTTGCTCGCAAGCGATAATGCGCGTAGCGTGATTTACAGCATAAATTTAAACGCAAAAAGCTACGATGAGTTCGCACGCATCGACCCCTCGCTCGGCAATGCGGGCGCGCTTTTGCTCAAGGGCGACAAACTTCTGATCACCACCTTCGATCTTAGCGGAAAGGTTCCGGGGCGCGTGCTAAGCATGGATCTGAAATCTCGCGAAATTTCGATCTTTGCCGATATGAAGGGAGTTTTCTACGGCATAGCACGCGGAAAAAACGGCGAAATTTTAATTAGCGACTGGGGTGAGGACCTTTTAAGCGGCAAAATTTGGCGTATCGATGCAAACGGACAGATACGCAAAATAAACCTCGGCGCGATGCAAAGACCTGCGGACATCTCAAGCGACGGTAAAGTTTTATTTATCCCAAAAACGTTGGAAAACAAGGTGGAGCTGATAAATTTGCCGTAACCGGTCGTCTTATTGCGCTTCGCAGTTTGCTTAAATTTTACAAAATATATGCAATATCGTGCTTTATAAGCCATCTTTTTTTGCTCCGCCGCTTGCGCGGCAGTATCGGTTACAGACCAGAGCTAATCGCGATATCGAAACTAGGTCAATGCCGAAGCCGGTCGCAGCGCCAAGGCTAATTGCGGCAGCGTAAGAGTTATATTACGAAACTAATCGTCCTTTTTCGCGCGCACTCAAGAGCCAAATACGATCAAAAGCCGCGCGTGCCGTCTTGCTACACGTAAATGCCGAGCCTGCCGTAAAATTTGCAAATCCATCCGCTCTACTTTTAAATTTCCTCGCCTTAAATTTCATCACCGCGGATATTTTTGCAGGCCGAGCGGCGCTAAATTTCAGCGCAAAATTTAACGCCTGCCGTGACTCAAAAGCCTTGAAGACTCATAACGCGCGAAATTTCAGCGCGATATTTGACGCCGAAGCGTGCTTTTAACATACCGAATTCGTATCTGCGCGCGAGCGAATTTTGCGCGGCGGCATGACCTCTACCGCACGCCGTATTTATAGGCTGCAAGGGCGAGCGGAGCTCATTTTTCCGCGCAGTGTGTATGTCTATTTAGGCTACTCAGGGCGTCTGCGCGCGGAACCTACCCCTCTATGCGCCCCTCCCACACAGCGGGAGCGTCAAGCTCTACGTATGAGTTTAAAATTTCATACGGCTCGTAGCTAAATTTATACGCCAGGCTCGGGCACTGCTTCACCGCATAGCCCAGATAGATCCATCGTAGCCCCAGATCTTGGGCAAACTCGATCTGTTTTAAAAGCGAAAATTTACCCAGACTTAGATGCGGCAGATACGGATCGTAGTAGCAATACACCGAGCTGATGCCGTCATCCACAATATCGATGAGATCGACGCAGATAAGCCGCCCATCCTCGCCGTAGTAAGAAATTTCTTTGCCGAAGTCGCCGTGGCCCTGGACGTAAATTTCGTCATATCGCTCAAAATCGATCTCTTGCAGAGGCCAGCCCTTTTTTAGATGCATATAGTCGTGGTAAAGCGCGAAAAGCTCCAAACGCGCATCGTTTAAAAGCGGGCGAGATTGCCATACATAGGCGGTCGTGCGATTATTTTTATAGACGCGACGATGCGATTTGCTAAATTTAAAATTTGTAGCATCGACACGCAAACTTTTACACTCCGCACAGGCTGCACAAATGGGCTTTTGAAAATACCTGCCGAAGCGGCGGTAGCCGTGCTGCACTAAGCTTGAATTATATTCGAAGTCGCAGTCTTTTATGTAGAGATACTCGCTGCGCGCGGCTCTGCCGTCCAGATAGGGGCAGGCAAAATCCAGCGTGCAAAATGGAATTTCAGTCATTCAGCTTTTTGATGTTTGCCGCGTCCACGTATTTTAAAAACTCGTCTTTGAGGCGATTTTCGCGTGCGGCGATGCTCTCTTTGGCTGCGTCGAATTCCTCCGCGGCACCGTCTAGGACGCCCCCGCTTTGCAAGCTCAAATCATCATCTTTAAAAATATCTTTAAACTCGTCGCGATTTGGATTAGGTTTTTTGGGCTTTTTGGGCGCGGAGCTTGCCGCCTTATCCTTAAGCATATCCTTTTTTATATCTTTTAGGCTATCTAAAAAATCCATACTCTTTCCTAAATCCGCGCCGATTTACGCATCGCAGCGATGATGGCGGCGATCGCTTCGTTTTTATTCGGCTGCATATCATCAATAGTGTTTTCTAAAATTTTGTCTAAATTTTTCTCTACGTAGCTCGTGTCGAAAAAGCCAAGCCGGAACTCACGCGACTTGCTGATACTGAGCAAAAACGGAATGATCGTGCGCACCCCCTCGATACGAAATTCCTTCAGCGCACGCTCTAGTTTATTGACGGCCAGGTCGTAGTCGGTGGTTTTGATGATTAGCTTGGCTAGAAGCGAGTCGTAAAACGGCGGAATTTTATAACCTTTGTAGATGTGGCTATCGACGCGCACGGAAGGGCCTAGTGCTGGATAATAATCGCTAACGGTGCCGGGAACGGGGGTGAAATTTTTCCAGACGTTTTCGGAGGTAATACGCGCCTCGATCGCGTAGCCGTGCGGTTTGATATCGCTTTGCTCAAGCTCTAAAATTTCGCCGTTTGCGATGCGGATCTGGCGCACGACGAGATCGACGCCCGTGACCTCCTCGGTGATGCCGTGCTCGACCTGGATACGGGTATTCATCTCCATAAAATAGAAGTTGTTGTAATCATCAAGCAAAAATTCCACCGTGCCGACGTTGGTATAATTCACCGCCTTCGCCGCAGCTACTGCGGTCGTACCCATCGTCTTTCGCAGATGCTCGCTTATCGAGGGGCACGGCGCGATCTCGATGATCTTTTGGTGGCGGCGCTGGATCGAGCAATCGCGCTCGCAAAGGTGGATAATGTTTCCGTAATTGTCGCCGATGATCTGAAACTCGATATGGCGCGGCTTGACGACGAGTTTTTCCATAAAAATTTCATCGTTGTTAAAAAAGGTCTTCGCCTCCCTCGTGCACGAGTCGTAGGCGCTCTGCATATCTTTCTCGTCCCACACCTCGCGGATACCGCGTCCGCCACCGCCACCGCTAGCCTTTAAAATCACGGGATAGCCGATCTCGCGCGCATATTTTTTGATCGTATCCATACTCTCGTGATTTAGCTTCTCGGTGCCCGGCACGATCGGAATGCCGTTTTTGCGCATCAAATAGCGAGCGATGTTTTTGTTGCCCATTTTGCGAATAACGTCGGGTTTCGGACCGATGAAGATGATCCCCGCGTCCTCGACCTCTCTTGCAAAGTCAAAATTCTCGCTCAAAAAGCCGTATCCAGGATGTATCGCATCAGCGCCACACTCTTTGGCGACTTCGACGATCTTTTTGGCATCCAGATAGCCTTTTAGCGCGTCGGCGCTGACCTCGTAGGCCTCATCGGCGATTTTTACGTGCAAGCAATCGATGTCGGGTTTGGTGTAGATCGCGACGCTTTTAATATGCAGATCTCTGCAGGCTCTAATGATGCGAACCGCGATCTCGCCGCGATTAGCGATAAGAATTTTACGTATCATAAATAATTGCCTCTTTTAAAAAAAATACCGCGGTAATAATAGTATAAAAAATTTTATAGCAAGTTGAAATTTACAAAAGGCGGTTGAAATTACGGATAAAATTTAAAGAAGATTTATGGTGCCCGAGGTCGGAATCGAACCGACACGAGGTCGCCCTCGCCAGATTTTGAGTCTGGTGCGTCTACCAATTTCACCACTCGGGCATTTTAAAAAGTTATGATTTTATAAATTTAAAAGAGAAAAGCCCCGAAGACGGGGCTTGGAGCAAGAAAATTATTTTTTCTTCTTGCCTTTTGCAGCTGCAACAGCCTCTTTTAGCTGTTTGCCAACTTTAAATTTTACTACTTTAGTAGCAGGAGATTTGTAAGTTCTGTTTGTGCCAGGAACTTTACCCTCGCGAGCTGCACGCTCTGCGATGCCGAAAGATCCGAAGCCGATGAAGCTTATGTCATCACCTTTTACTAAAAGCTCTTTGATAGCTTCAAGTGCAGAATCTACTACCTTAACGGTATCTTTTTTAGAAAGACCTGCCTTCTCGGCAACTACTTGGATAAAATCAGCTTTTTTCATGCTAATCCTTTAAAATAAAGTGGTTTCGGCGGTATTCTACAATAGTTTCGCAAAAAATACAATAGTTTTTTAAGAAAAAAACGCAAAAATCGGCAAAATTTAGCCGAATTTAGCCCAAATTCGTCAATTTTTCAGATTTTGCTTCTTGGAATTTCAAAATTTCGCCATATTTTTGGGGCTGATTTTTGAAATTTCACCAGATTTCAAAAAATTTCAAAATTTTACCCATCCGCGCTTCATTTTTATAAAATTTCGCCCAAATTTGCCGCTTTAAAATATATAAACTATATTTTGTTATAATCCGCGCAAAATTTCAAAGGCTTTTTTATGACTAAAATTTTAATGATAGAGGACGATTTAGAACTCGCCGAAATTTTAAGCGAATATCTGCAACAATACGATATCGATATCACCGTCGCGGACGATCCGTTTTTGGGGCTTTCTAAGTTAAATTTAGAAAATTTCAACCTCGTGATTTTAGATCTCACGCTTCCTGGGATGGACGGGCTTGAGGTCTGCAAAGAGATCCGTAAAAACACCGATATACCGATCATAATATCAAGTGCCCGCCACGATCTGACCGATAAGATCAACGCTTTTGACTTCGGCGCGGACGATTATCTGCCAAAGCCCTATAATCCACAAGAGCTTTTAGCGCGCATCAAACGTCACATCGAGCGCTACGATATAAACTCCATCCAGCGCGCCGCAAAGCCCAAAAAAGACCTCGAAGTGGATGATTTCCGCCACGTTATCAGCTTCAAAGGACAGCCCCTGTCGCTCACCATCGCCGAATACGACGTGCTTTCGTATCTCATCAAGAAGGAAGGCGGCGCGATCACCCGCGAGGAGCTCATCTACAACTGTAGCTCCATAAGCGAGGAATCCTCGAGCAAAAGCATCGACGTCATCATCGGTCGCATCCGCCTAAAGCTCGGCGAAACATCCAAGGCACCCAGCTACATCCACGCTATCCGCGGCGTAGGCTATAAGCTGATACAATGAGCGCACTTGCGTCCGGCGGGCGGCGCGATAGAATTTAGCCGCTCGCGGCTCTAAATTTAATAGACACTCGCGCGGCGAAACTGAAATCGCAAGTCGGTCCGCGCGATTTTGCCGTTTAAATTTAAGATGCCGCAACTGAAGCGTTAAAATTTTACGATAAAATTTTGTAGTTATAAATTTGGCGTGCGATTTTAAATGGGCGTGAAATTTCATCGTTGTAAATTTCGGCAAAATTCGGCGCTACGGGCAAGAACGAGCCATAAAAAACAGAGCCCAGGGCAGCGGGAAGAGGCAAATTTTAAAATTTAAAGCGCCGTGGCTGTTAAATTTAAAAGCGCCCTGCTTTGCGGTGAAATTTTAAAATTTACGCGCCGCGCCTTTAAGATGCGCCGTAAATTTAAAGCAGGGCAAGCCGGTTCCGCGCGCTAAAGCAAAGCAAGCCAGCGGCTTCAAAGCTTTGAAATTTTAAAAATTTAAGGATCATATAAATTTAATGAAAGTAAGATCGTCGATTTTTTACACCATCACGTTCATCTTCGCGCTCGCCGCTGTGGGTGTTTCGCTCGCTCTGCTCTGGCTCATCGGCTACGATCAGCAAAACTACACCCGCGAGCTAAACTCCAAATACTCCATCGTTGCGCGCGCGAACCTATATCAGATGAGCAAGCTCATCAGCGATGTCGAATACGACCGTCAGGTCGCGAATTTCGAGTTTTCGACCATACGCGATGAAGCCAAACGCGATGAGATCATCAAAGGCGCCGAAATTTTAGACAGCATCTCCGCAGACATCGGCTCTGCAGACATCTTGCTGTTTAAGCGCAAGCACTACTTAAAAATCACGCACGCTGGCGAGACGCGGCTTTTAAATGACAAGGAGTATCAGCCCTACCGCTACGATATTTTCAAAGCGATCTACGGCGTCATTTTGGTGATCATCCTGCTTGCGTATATCTTCATCATCCGCAAAATTCGTCCTCTTCGCAAGCTTAAGCGCCAGATCGATAAATTTGCTAAAGGCGATCTTCAGATCAAGGACGTAAGCGTAGGAAACGACGAAATTTCCGAGGTTTCGCACGCATTTTACGAGGCGGTCACGCAGATAAATAAGCTTAACGAATCGCGCCATCTTTTTTTGCGAAACATAATGCACGAGCTCAAAACCCCCATCACAAAGGGTCGCATCGCCGTCGAGATGATCGAGCACGGTAAAAATCAGGAGCGTCTCATCTCGGTCTTTGAGCGGCTGGAAAGCCTAATCAACGAATTTGCGGCGGTCGAGCGCGCGACTGCGGGCACGGCGCTAGTCGAACGCGGAATTTTTTCAATGGATGAAATTTTAAAAGAAGCGCTTAGTATCGCGATGATCGAGCCCGGCTGTGTAACGCTGCAAAATCCGCTAGGACTAAGCTTAAACGTAGATCTGAAGCTCTTTTGCGTCGCGGTGAAAAATTTAATCGACAACGCCGTAAAATACGCCGCAGACGGTAAAATTTTAATCCGCCTAAATGCCGAAACGATGGACTTCATAACGCTCGGCGAGCCGCTACAGAAGGACTTTAGCTACTACAAAGAGGCCTTCGTCAAGGGCACGAACGCTAAGCAAAGCTTCGGCCTAGGGCTCTACATCGTCGATAATATAGCCAAAGCGCACGGGCTAAAATTCCTCTACCGCAGGCAGGACGAGCTAAACGTATTTTATTTTGAGGGGATCGAAAATATAGCGACGTTATGAAATTTAAGCACATTTTTTATATTATTGCTCCAAAAATTCGAAACGAGAAGATGCGAAATTTTATATTTTTAGCGCTATTTTTAACCGCGACCATATTTTTTCTACCTCGCGGCGTGCAAGCCGAGAGCTTTATCACCGACGAGGAGTACGGCGCGATGCTGTATAAAAACCCGCGCGGCGTGGGCTGCGATAAGTGCCACGGCGAAAAGGGTGAGGGCTCGCTAATCGTAAAGTATAAAGAATTTAACCGCACCTCGGGCGCCTACTACGAGCGCGCCCTAAACGCGCCGCCGATCAATAATCTCTCGCTTCAGGAGCTCGCCGACGGGATCAGCAGCTCGCGCGACGTGATGCCAAGCTACTTCCTGACGCAAAACGAGATCATCATCATCTACAAATATATAAAATCGATAAATCAACCAAAAAAGAAGGAGAAAAAATGAATAATCACGACGAATTTTTAGCAGCACAAAAACTTATCCCGGGCGGCGTCGATTCGCCGGTGCGAGCATTCGGCAACGTAGGCAGTGAGCCTTTTATGGTGGATCGCGGCGAGGGCTCGTATATATACGACGTCGAGGGTAAAAAATATCTCGACTTCGTGCAGAGCTGGGGTCCGCTCATCTTCGGTCACGCAGATGCCTACATTGAGCGCGCCGTCGTGCAAACCGCCAAAAAGGGGCTAAGCTTCGGCGCATCCAGCCCGCTTGAGACGCAGCTCGCCTCGCTGGTGCTAAAAAATTTCGATTTCCTAGATAAGATCCGCTTTACCAGCAGCGGCACGGAAGCTACGATGAGCGCGATCCGTCTTGCGCGCGCCTTTAGCGGACGGGATAAAATTTTAAAATTTGAGGGCTGCTACCACGGTCATAGCGACAGCCTGCTCGTCAAAGCGGGCAGCGGCGCAAGCACCTTCGGTAACGCAAGCAGCGCGGGCGTGCCACAGGATGTCGCGAAAAACACCTACCTAGCCAGATACAACGACATACAAAGCGTAAAGGACGTCCTAGCGCAAAACGACATCGGCACGATCATCATTGAGCCTATCGCGGGGAATATGGGCTTGGTGCCGGCGGATCCCGAATTTTTAACCGAGCTTCGCGCGCTGTGCGACGAGAAAAAGATCGTGCTGATAATCGACGAGGTAATGAGCGGCTTTCGCGCGAGCGAGCTAGGCAGCTACGGCATCTACGGCGTCCGCGGCGATCTGGTAACCTTCGGCAAGGTCATTGGCGGCGGTATGAGCGTGGCGGCGTTTGCGGGCAAGCGCGAAATTATGGATATGATAAGCCCGCTAGGAGCGGTGTATCAAGCGGGCACGCTAAGCGGAAACCCCGTCGCAATGGCTGCGGGCATCGCCAGCCTAAGTAAAATTTACGCTAGCAGCGGCCTTTACGAAAGGCTCGGCGAGCTTGCCCGCAGACTTACGGACGGGCTTTGCGCCATAGCAAATCGCCGTGGCATCGCGCTACAAACCGCCTGCGTCGGCTCGATGTTCGGTTACTTTTTCGCAGACGAAGAGGTGCGCGACTATGACGGCGCTTTGCGGGCAGACACCGCGCGCTTTGCTAAATTTCACGGCGAGATGATTAAGCGCGGCGTATTTTTAGCACCTAGTCAGTTTGAGACGGGCTTTATCTGCGCCACAATGAACGAAACGCAGATCGACTTTGCGCTAAACGCCGCGGATGAAGCGATGGCGGCGCTTTAAGGGCTGCATTTTAAAATTTTACGGATTTTAGATGAGAGTAACGAAAAATTTAAACAAAATCGTAAAGGGCGCCTGCGACATCAGCCTGGGCATCTCGATCGTCGTAGCGATCGGCATCGGAGTAGCGATCGGACTTGGGCTGCGGCATCTCACGGGCTCACTGCTTCTGCTCTGGTTCGGCATCGCTATCGGCATCGCGGCGGCGTTTCTGAACGTTTACCGCGCGTGCAAGGCGCTAAATTCGAGCTTAAAAGAGCTTGAAAACGATCCGAAATACAAGGCGGATCCGAAAAATTTCGACGACGACGAATTGGATGAGCGGGATTGAGTAGGCGGTTTTTGCTCATATACTGCGCGCTAAACGCGGCATTTGCCCTGCTTGGGCTAGCGCTTTGCGGCGGCGGATTTTTCGGCTCGGGCTCTTTCGGCGTGCGGGCGCTTGCCTGGCTTCTCAGCTTGGAGGCCGGATTTTTGGGCGCATTCGGCGCGGTATATTTTTCGTTTCGCGCTTACCGCAACAAAATAGAAGATGAACTCAGGGCCGGCAAATACGATGAAATTTTACAGCAAAGCTCCAAAAATTCCGCCGGTTTTATAAGCGGCGAAACTTCCGCCTGCGATATAAATTCCGCAAGCTGCGGCGGCAAAAACCAAGGCAGCATAGGCGGCGGCGATAAAATTTTATATAGCAAAATTTGCGACGGCGAAATTTTAAAGAGAGAAAGCTTTAGCGATCTAAATTTAGGCGCCGAAATTTTAAACACTCAAAATTCCGAAGGCACGGTAAATTTCACAAACGGCGAGACCCGTATCGAAAACAATGACAACTACGCCCTGCACGACGAAACCGCCGCCGAGCGTGTCGCAGACTCCGCCGCTGATATAAATTTTACTCGCAGCTCAAATTTAGACGCCGAGTACGGCAGAGCTTCCGCTGGCGAGCGCGACGTAAATTCTACGAAGAGCGACGACAAAACCTCCGCTTGCGACGCGACCGCTTTAGGACATGCCACCGATAAATTTAATATGAATGTCAGCGCGACTTGCAGCGACTCATACGACGGCATAAACGACGAAGCTAGCGATAGTTCGCAAGGCGGCATAGGCGAGCGTTGCGACGACTTGAAAAATGCAGCGAGCAGCGATCTGGGCGACGGCGCAGATCGCAACAATCGTAGCGATAGCACAGGTAACGGTGAGCTAGGTGTCGCCGCGCGCGATGGATCGAATGATAATTTCGACGGCGCGGACGGCAGCATTGATGGTTGGGATGATGAGCGCAAAAGAGGCGAGATTCGGAGCAATTTCGCGGGGGCGTTTTTCTCTCCGTTTAAAATTTTGTCCTACGCGGCGCTCGTGGCGGCGATCTACCTGCTTGCCAAGCTGTCCTTGCTAAACCCGCTAGCGATTATCTTGGGCGTTGCGATCATTCCTCTGGGAACGATGATCGTTGCTTTCGGCGGCAAAGAGGCGCGCTAAACTCAAACAGCGCGAGCAAACGCTTTAAATTTTAAAATTTAGCTTCAGCGGGATTGAGCGCAGATCGGCGCAGGATAAAGTCGCGTACAACTCCTGTAGTGCGAGCTGCGCCACAGACACCGCGCGTTTCGGCACGTACCAGGGCGAGCTAAATTTATAAAATTTACGCCGCGCATCTTTAGACTTCTGCGTAAATTTAAACCGCTCATTGCAAGCCGTAGAAATTTTACCGGCATTTCTCGCGTAATTCTAAAACTAAATTTAACCGCCGCGAATTGCAATTCAGCGCGAAATTCTTATCTATATTTAATTAAATTTTAGCTACCATTACGCAAAATTTGAGGAAAAATTATGAATTATGATACCTTGAAAAAAATCTTTTTTCGATTCGATCCAGAAACCGCTCACAAGATCGCAGAATTCGGACTTCGCGCGCTCTATGCGACCCCGGGCGGGCTTGAGGCTTTGGCAAAATTCGGCGTTTATAAAGATGAAATTTTAACTCAAAATATATGGAATCTAAGTTTCGATAACCCCGTAGGTATCGCGGGCGGCTTCGACAAAAACGCCACGATGATCGCACCGCTGGCCGCTCTCGGCTTCGGACACATCGATTTTGGCACCTTTACGCCGCGTCCTCAAAGCGGCAACGAAAAGCCGCGACTTTTTCGCCTCGTTAGCGAGCAGAGCATCCAAAACGCAATGGGCTTTAACAACGAAGGCGCCGATATTATCGAGCATCGCGTGCGAAAAATTTATCCTTTTGTAATCCCGATCGCCGCAAATATCGGCAAAAATAAGGCCACTCCGAACGAGGATGCGCTGAGCGATTATGAAGCCTTAGGTCGTAAATTTAACGGGCTGTGCGATTTTTTCATCATCAACGTAAGCTCGCCGAACACCCCGAATCTGCGCGCTTTGCAAGAAAACAGCTTCATAAGCGAGCTGATCGGGGCGATGAAAAAGATCACGAACAGGCCGCTCGTCTTAAAGCTGGCGCCCGATATGAGCGCGGATCAGGCGATCGCGCTGTGCGAGTGCGCGGTGCAAAGCGGCGCAAGCGGCATCATCATAAACAACACGAGCGTTGATTATTCGCTAAGTCCCAACGCTAGGGACTTCGGCGGCCTAAGCGGCAGACTGATCACCGAAAAATCGCGCGAGCTTTTCGCACAGGTCGCTCGCGAGCTCTTCGGCCGCACGGTCCTAATCAGCTGCGGCGGCATAGACAGCGCGCAGGAGGCCTACGAGCGCATCAAATCGGGCGCGAGCCTGGTTCAAATTTTTACCGCCTTTATCTTCAAGGGTCCGTTCGTCGCAAAATCGATCAACGAGGGACTCGCGGAGCTTCTGCGCGCAGACGGCTTCAATAACATAAGCGAGGCGGTCGGGGTAAATTTAAAAGATCGCGCGGGCGAAGGATACGGCGCGAGAGGCGATCAGGCCGAAAATCGCGACAACGGCGCGGATTTGCGCGCTTGCGAAGACAAAGAGGCGGAAACTAAAACGGATGAAATTTCAAACGCGCCCGAGAGCAAGGATGCGGACGAAATTTCAAACGACAGCAAAAGCGAAATATCGAGTGCCCAAGCCGATAAAATTCCCGCCGCTAAAACAGATGAAATTCTGAGCGCTCAAACAAACTCAATCTCTGAATCAGACGAAAATTCTAGCGCTTCGGCAAATTTAAACGCCTTGGTAAGCGCAGATACCGCGACGGATCAAAGCTCAGCCGAGCAAAGTAGCGCGGAGAACAAAATTTCCGAGGTTAAAAATACAAAACGAAGCAGCGCAAAAAGCGAAAATTTAGAGGCTAAAAGCACAAGGCAAAGCAGCGTCGATGAGAAGCAGGATAAAATTTCAAAAAGGGCTTCCAAAAGCGATGCGAATCAAAAGCGAAGTCAAATTTCAAAAAGCGGCGCAGGTTCCAGGCGCGGTAAAATCTCAAAGGACGCTACGCAAAAAGACGCCGTGCAGAAGGATACTCCGCAGGATAATGACGCCGCGCAGGATAACGTCTCGCAAAAGAAGGACGCTGCAGCTAAAAATCTCTCGCAAAGCGGCGCAAAAAGCGAGAATTTAGAGACTAAAGACATAAAACAAAGTGTCGCGGCAAGCAAAACCGCCAAAACAAAAACCGCATCTAAAAATAAAACCGCGATCAAAGCCGCGTCAAAAAACGACATAGAAAGCAAAAATTCTAAAACTAAAGCCGCGCCAAAAAATAGCGCGGAAAGCAAAAGCTTAAAAGCCAAAAACGCAAAACAAAGCGGCGCAAAAACTAAAAATGCCGAGGCCAAAGAGGCCAAAGAAGCGAGCGGCGCCCAAGACGCGGAGCAAAACTCAAGTAAAAAACGAAAGGCGAAAAAAGATTAATGTTTCCAAAATTTAAGAAAATCACGCTACAAAACGGGCTTCAAATTTATCACATCCCGATGAATAAAGGCAGCGGCGTCATAAGCGTGGACGTGTTTTACAACGTCGGCTCGCGCGACGAGACGATGGGCAAAAGCGGCATTGCGCACATGCTGGAGCATCTAAATTTTAAATCCACGAAAAATCGCAAGGCGGGCGAGTTCGACGCGATCGTAAAGGGATTCGGCGGCGTGAACAACGCAAGCACGGGCTTTGATTACACGCACTACTTCATCAAGTGCGCGAGCTCAAATTTAGAGGTCTGCTTGGATCTTTACGCCGACATTATGCAAAACTTAAGCCTCAAAGACAAAGAATTTCAGCCCGAGCGTAAGGTCGTGCTCGAGGAGCGACTGTGGCGCACCGATAACGATCCGTTCGGATACCTATTTTTCAGGCTCTACAACGCCGCGTTTTTGTACCACCCGTATCACTGGACGCCGATCGGCTTTCGCAAGGATATCGAAAACTGGAGCATCAAAGATATCAAGGAATTTCACGCTAAATTTTATCAGCCGCAAAACGCCGTACTGCTGATCACCGGCGACATCGGCGAAAAGGCGGCGTTTGATGCGGCTAAAAAATACTTCGCGCCCGTAAAAAACAAGGGCGAAATTCCGTGCCTTCACTGCACCGAGCCCGCGCAAGACGGCGAGAAGCTTAGCGTTATTTATAAAAACAGTGAGGCGCAAATCGTAGCGGTCGCCTTTAAAATTCCGCCGTTTAACCATCCTGACGCCGCGGCGATTAAAGCGATGGATATATATCTTAGCGGCGGCAAGAGCTCGCTTTTACAGCGCGTGCTGGTCGATGAGAAAAAGCTCGCCAATCAGATCAACATCTACGATATGAGCGCCAAGGATGAGAATTTATTTATAGTCTTTGCCGTTTGCAACCAGGGCGTAAGCGGCGAGGCGCTGAGAGATGAAATTCTAGCGCTGATCGAAAAAGCCAAAAAAGCTAAAATAAGCGACGATGATATGTTAAAGATCAAAAACACCCTAAGCGGCGATCTGATCTACTCCCTCGACAGCGCCAGCAAGGTAGCTCAGATGTATGGCAGCTACATCGTCCGCGGCGATCTGGACGCGCTATTTAGGCTGGAGTGCGAGATCAAAAGTCTCGATAAAAGCGCGGTTAAAAAAGCGATGAAAACCTATCTAAGCCTTAAAAGCTCCACGAGCATTATCTTACGAAAGGAAAACGATGAATAAAAATGTCATAATCGGCTCTATGACGGCGCTGATCACGCCTTTTAAAGAGGGCAAACTGGACGAGCAGACCTACGCTAAGCTCATCAAAAGACAGATCGCAAACGGCATAAGCGCGGTCATACCCGTAGGCACCACGGGCGAGAGCGCGACGCTGACGCACGACGAGCACCGCGTCTGTATCGAAATCGCCGTAGATGCGTGTAAGGGCACGGACGTCAAGGTACTAGCGGGCGCGGGCAGTAATGCAACTCACGAAGCGATCGGGCTAGCGCAGTTTGCGCAGGCTCACGGCGCGGACGGAATTTTATCTGTAGCGCCCTACTACAACAAACCCACCCAAAAAGGACTCTATCTGCACTACAAGGCGATCGCGAGCTCGGTAGATCTGCCGGTGTTGCTCTACAATGTCCCCGGTCGCACCGGCTGCGACATAGCCGCAGATACGATCATCAAGCTTTTTAACGACTGCGAAAACATCTACGGCGTCAAAGAAGCAAGCGGCAGCATCGATAAATGCGTAGATCTACTCGCGCACGAGCCGCGCCTTAGCGTGCTTAGCGGCGAGGATGCAATCAACTATCCGATCCTAAGCAACGGCGGCAAGGGCGTGATCTCCGTTACGGCAAATTTACTGCCCGATTACACGGCGAAGCTAACGAAATTTGCGCTGCAAAATGAGTTTTTAAAAGCCAAGCAGATCAACGACGATCTCTACGCGATCAATAAAATTTTATTCTGCGAGAGCAATCCGATCCCGATCAAAGCGGCGATGTATATCGCGGGCCTCGCGCCGAGCTTAGAGTACCGCTTGCCGCTTTGCGAGCCGAGCGCGGAAAACCTCAAAAAAATAGAAAACGTAATGAAACAATACACTATCAAAGGATTTTAATTGACGAACGAATTTAAAGGAAAAACGCTAGTTATCAGCGGCGGCACTAGAGGCATAGGCAGGGCGATAGTTTTGGAATTCGCAGCTGCGGGGGCAAATATCGCTTTTACGTATAATTCCAACGAGGAGCTAGCGACTTCACAAGCAGCCGAGCTTGAGAAGGCTTACGGCATCAAGGCGCGCGCTTATGCGCTCAATATCTTAGAGCCAGAGACCTACAAGGAGCTCTTTGTCAAGATCGACGAGGATTTTGCGCGAGTGGATTTTTTCATCTCAAACGCCATCATCTCGGGTCGCGCGGTCGCGGGCGGATACACTAAATTTATGAGGCTAAAGCCGCGCGGCATCAACAATATCTTTACCGCGACGGTAAATGCCTTCGTCGTGGGCGCACAAGAAGCCGCAAAACGCATGGAAGCGGTAGGCGGCGGCTCGATCATCTCGCTTAGCTCCACGGGAAATTTAGTCTATATCGAAAACTACGCGGGTCACGGCACGGCGAAAGCCGCAGTTGAGGCGATGGCGCGCTACGCCGCGACCGAGCTCGGCGAAAAAAACATCCGCGTAAACGTCGTTAGCGGCGGACCGATCGAAACGGACGCGCTACGAGCTTTCACCAACTACGAAGAGGTACGCGACAAAACCGCCGAACTTAGCCCGCTAGGACGCATGGGACAGCCGGAGGATCTGGCGGGAGCATGTTTATTTCTATGTTCGAGCAAGGCTAGCTGGGTGACGGGGCACACCTTCATAGTCGACGGCGGAACGACCTTTAAATAATGCTAAATTTACCCAATATTTTAGCGAGCTTTCGCGTTGCGCTGGCGCCGCTGTTTTTCTGGCTGATCTTACTAGCAGGCCATGCAAACGGCGACATGGTAGGCTCGGTGCACGTAAGCTGGATCGATTATTTCGCCGCGCTAGTCTTCGTAATCGCCTCCGTCACGGACTTTTTCGACGGATACATCGCGCGCTCTTGGAACCAGAAGACCAAGCTAGGCGCCATCATCGATCCGCTCGCTGATAAGATGCTGACGCTTGCGGGCTTTTTAGGGCTTATGTTTATCGGGCGCGCTAGCCCGTGGGCGATCTATCTGATCCTAATCCGCGAGTTTTTCATCACTGGTCTTCGCGTGGCGATGGCGGGCGACGGCGTAGAGGTCGCCGCGTCGATGGCTGGCAAGGTAAAGACAGTCTTTCAGATGATCGCTATCGGCTGGCTAACGATGCAGTGGCCCTATGCAAACGCCCTACTCTGGATCGCGGTTGCGCTGACGCTATATTCGGGCTTTGAATACGTCGCAGCGTATGCTAAGGCTACGAAAAAGAGTTAGAATTTCGGCTATATATGGCTTTCGTAGTTAAAGAAAAAATCGGCGAAGAAAATGCAAGAAAGCATGATCTCGACAAAGCTCAAAAGGATATTAGAGATAAAATTTCCAAATGCGATTGTCTCTTTGCTGTAAAAACAATGGATAACGGACTACAGAGCTTCATCACAAGATGCTAGAACTCGCACTTAAGTGGGGTTTTAGCGATAAAATTTCAGCGTAAAATTTTACCTATAACGGTGACATTAAATTTTGAAATTTCACGTTCAAATTTTACTAGACAAAATTCTATAGATGCTTAGTCTGTATGCGCACAGCGATGTACAAACCTATAAAATTTAAAAGATAAAATTCCGCCGCGTGAAATTTCACGGCGCAGAATTCTGTCTAAACCGCCGCGCAAAATTTCAGGGCGACGCGACAGTATTTTAAAATATAATGGAATTTCAAAGCGCGACAAAATTTTAGAGTATGACGACTTGTCAAGACATAATGAAATTTCAAAGCATAGCGGCAATTCACACTACAAAGCATCGTGCGGCGAAATTTTATAATCCGCTCCGCAAAATTTCGCGGTAAAATTTCGCTTTTAAATTTTAAATTCCTCACGCCTTCCATCCACCGCACACCCTAATTTAGTTAAATTTACAGCCCGAAACGACGGCGGGCTAAGCTCAAAAAGCTAGCCAAGTTTAAAAAGCGAACTAAGGCTTTAAACGGCGATCTAAGCTTAAAATTTGCAAAATCATAGTAAGCTTAGCCCATTTTTTACAAAGGTCTGAAATTTGAAAAGCATAATTTTAACGCTAGCGATCCTGGCGGTCGGATTTTATTTTTACTCGATAAATTTTATGGTCACGGTGCTGGCGATCAGCTTCCTCATCTTTTTCCATGAGCTGGGGCATTTTTTGGCGGCGCAGGCGCTGGGCGTGGGGGTGAACGTCTTTAGCGTGGGCTTCGGCGAAAAGGTCTTTACTAAGCGTATCGGCGCTACGCAGTACGCCATCAGCGCGATCCCTCTGGGGGGCTACGTGAGCCTTAAGGGGCAGGAGGATCTGGATCCCGCCGCAGCAAGCGCGGACCCCGACAGCTACAACTCCAAAGGCCCGATCGCGCGCATAATCATACTTTTTGCGGGGCCGTTTTTTAACCTGCTGCTTGCGTTTTTAATCTACATAGCGCTGGGCTACATCGGCGTCGAAAAGCTAGCGCCGAAGGTCGGCAAAATCTCGCCAAATTCCGCCGCGGCAAGCGCAGGGCTAATGCTAAACGATGAAATTTTATCGATCGATGGCAAACAGATCCGCGAGTGGGACGACATCTCAAAGCAAGTAACCGCAGCACCTCTAAGCTTGGAAATTTTACGCGGCGGCGAGCGACTGAGCCTGCAGCTCACGCCAAAGCTCGGCGAGAAAAAAACCATCTGGCGCGAGAGCATCAGAGTGCCGCTCATCGGCATTTCGCCCGATTACAACGCGACCGTGACGCTGTATCACAAGGGCGCAAGCTCGCTTAGCTTCGCATGGGATCAGACGGTGGAGGCATCAAAGCTCATCTTGGTAGGTCTTGAAAAGCTCGCTAGCGGCGTCGTTTCGCCTAAGGAGATGGGCGGCATCGTCGCCATTACGGACATCACCTCAAAGGCGGTCGATTACGGCGCGGCGGTCTTGCTCGCGCTCGTGGCGCTCATATCGGTAAATTTAGGGCTCATCAACCTCTTTCCGATCCCCGCGCTCGACGGCGGACACATCGCGTTCAATCTCTTTGAGCTTATCTTTCGTCGCCCGGTGCCAAAGCGGGTATTCGTGGGTGCTAGCTACGTAGGCATGGGGATTTTGGCGCTTTTGATGATATTTACGGTACTGAATGATTTTGCTAGAATTTTGGGATTTTACAAATGAGACTGGATGAAATTTTAAAGCGCATTGAGGCTGCGAAAGCAGGCGCGGGCGAAGTGCAGCTAGTCGCAGTAAGCAAAAACGTAGGCACGGATGATGTGCGCGGGCTGTATTCGCAAGGGCAGATCGCGTTTGGCGAAAACAGAGTGCAGGAGCTAAAGCGCAAAAGCGAGACGTTGCGCGAGCTGCCGCTAAAGTGGCACTTCATCGGCACGCTGCAAAGCAACAAAATCAATCAGCTCATCGCTCTGCGCCCGACGCTGTGGCAGAGCTGCAACTCCTATAAACTCGCGCTTGCCGTGAATAAGCGGCTAACTTATCCGCTAGATACGCTGCTGGAGATCAACGCCGCGGGCGAGAGCTCCAAAACTGGGCTCGATAAAAATCGCGCGGTGGAGGAGTTTTTGCGCATCAAGCAGGAGTGCAAAAATCTAAATTTAATCGGCGTGATGAGCATCGGAGCGCACGCTAGCGAGCCAGCGCAGATCGCGCGAAGCTTCGAGGCGACACGCGAAATCTTTGACGCACTCGTGCCGCACGGCGCGCAGATCTGCTCGATGGGGATGAGCGATGATTTCGAGCTCGCGATCAAATGCGGCTCGAACATGATCCGCCTAGGTAGAATTTTATACGCCTAGGTCCCGAGGGACGAGCCTTAGCGCGCGAGCAAATTTTATACCGCTTATTATACGGCGCGCTTAATTTGCCGCGTGAGCTAAATCGGGCGCGTAACTTGAAATTTAGCGCAATGCTTGATTTTACGCGCCGCTTAAAAATTTAGCGCGTTATTGAAATTTTACGCAGCGCAACAACGCAACATCAAATTTTAAACCTAGATAAAAATTTATTCGCAACGACGCAAATTTCAAAAACGCAACGATATAAAATTCTAAGCGCGATCCGTATAAAGACGGAATTTTAAAAGATGAAATTTCAAAGTAGCGGCAGCTGGCATACGTCGCGCGCACGCTCGTGCAGGGAGCGAAAGTGATCTTTATGGACGAGCCTACCAACGGGCTGGACTTCGGCAATCAGATCAAGCTACTCGAGATGATAAAAGCTCTAGGCGACGAGGGCTACACCTTCGTGCAGACGACGCACTACCCGCGGCATGCGAAGTTCGTTTCAAGCTTGACGCTGTTTATAAAAGACGGCGAAATTTTAGCCTTCGGCGAGAGCGAAAAGCTCATAAACGCCGAAAATATCGATAAAATTTACAGCATAAACTACGAAAGATACGAGGATAGGTTGTAAGTGTCAAACAATTTTTTATTTCTACATCTAAAATTTGGAATATTGATAAATTTATATACCGATTATTTTTAATATATGTTATACTTTCTAATAATATTTTTATAAAGTAAAATTTTTGTTTTATTATTTAATGAAGTACCAAATTATTATACATAAGGAGAAAAAATGGGAAATGTTGATTATTCGCAGCTTATTATTGAGAAATTAATAATACACGATATACCCAAGCATAAGAAAAATGAGGAAGGCGCCCCATACTATAGTGAAAATGAAAGTATTATTACTGATGGATTAAGGGTATTCTTTCAAAACAAGGTCAAATCCGCACTGAATGGCAATCAAGCTTTTAAAGTTTGCTTTAAAACAGAGGTAAGGTCTTCCGTGCCGACATGCACACAAGAAATACTAAATACAGATAATGAATTTATACAATTATCTAAAGATATTGCTATAAATTTATTCAATATCCAAAAGGGTACTAATTCGGCCGGAGTCCTTCTTGTAATAAGAGGCAAAATACAAGATAAGACTGTTTGCATAATATTAAAATTAGAAAAAGATAAAGGAGCACAACTTGTCTTAAATGCAGCCACAAGGACTTTTGATGTTGAAGAAATTCAAAATCTAATGCTTACAAACAAGACAAAGATATTTAAAGTAGCCCTATTTATTAGACGTGATGATTTTCAAATAGACTATGATGGGTTATTAATGGATTATCAAATAAATATAAAAGATAAAAAGGGCACAAATTCATTTTTTCTCGATTTTATAGGGTGTCGTCCTTATGCCGATCCCAAAATAACAACAAAAAATTTCTATAATTATACTAGAGCTTTTATTGATAGTATTCCTGATGATTTAGCTCGTACAAAATATATACAGGATCTAAATTCATATTTGCAAAAAAATCAAAATATGATAAATCCACGCGAATTTGCAGAAGAGTATATGTCGGAAACGGATCACAAAAATCAATACGAACAATATCTGCGGGATAAAGGATTTGCTCTTGAAGCATATACAAAAGATAACACTTTAATAAATTCTCATATAAAGAAAATAATATTAGAATTTAGTAATGGTATATCAATATTGGGAAACAAAGGCTCTTTTGAAGAAAAAGTAAAACTAAAACGGAGTAAAAAAACCAATATAATTACAGCTACAATAAAATCTAAAATTAAAAATATAAAATAATGATTAATGCAATACAAATAGCAAAACAGTGGAAAAATGACGAACCAAAATTAAGAGCTTTAGGTCAGAAAGTTATTGATTTTTTAAAAGAAAGGCTATATAAAGAAGAATTATATGCTGAAATTTCTTTTAGAGTAAAAGAGATACAAAGCATAATAAAAAAGATACAAAAAAAATCAAAAATCAAAAAAACATATAGTTATAATGATTTAACCGATAAGTTAGGGATTAGAATTATTTGCCCTTTCTTATCTGATTTAGATATTGTTGATAAAATTTTAAAAGAAATATTTATAATAAAAAAAGAGGAGAAAAAGAAAGATAGTATAGATTTTAATAAGCTTGATTATCAGTCGAATCATTACGATGTCTTAATTAAGCCAAATTTAATCGATTGTAACGATTGTAGCTTTATATTTGAAATACAAGTCCGTACAATGAATCAACATGCATGGGCTAATTCTGCGCATATTTTATATTATAAGCAAGACATTGCATTGTCAGACGAAATGAAACATAAAATATATCGATTATTATCGTTATATGAGATTGCGGATGAGGAATTTGGAAAAGTAAATGAATACTTAAAATCATGCAAAAATGATCTTGTATATGTTTTACTTAAAAAATTAGAAGGTAAAATTTATAAATATGCATTATCTGATTTTGATAGAGAGCTATCCATTGAACAAATGCGTGCAATATTAAATTTCTTTAATAAAGAAGATCAAGAAAAAATAAATTCCGAAATAGAATCTTTTATTTCTAATAACGATATAAAGCTGCAACATATTTTTGATGAAAATCGGAATCGATACGCAGAACTTCCACTTCTCACACAACCAGAAATATTTGTTATATTTTGGGGATTGACCAATAATAGATTTCATTCGATTCAAGATAACTGGTGTTTTGATGATGACGAATTAGAATTAATACAAACTTTGTGGGGTACAAGATCATGATAGATATAATTAACTGTAATTTAGATTGTTTTTCTTTGCATTTAATTGGTAGTGAAGTTGAAAATGACGGTATTTTATTTTCATCATCTATAGCAAACATTGATAACGATCTTCTCCGTATATCTTTATTAAGATATTTCCTCACCCCCTTTACCTCCGAAGATTATTACCGCTTTCACCATGAAAGCGATTTGAGCCTAAACGAAGCGTATTCATATGTATCAAAAATTTTTAAAAATAAAGACCTGCTTTACGAACAGTCCATAAATTTAGCCAAGCATCTCTACGAACAAAGCACTCACCCTAAAATCAAGGGCGGCGAGTTTTATACCGTTTATTTTAAAGATTGTATTTTAGATGGGGAAACGCTTGATGCGATCGGTTTATTTAAGTCCGAAAATAAAGATACTTTTTTAAAGGTAATACGGCAAAATGGAAATTTTAACTTAGAAAGCCAAAAGGGCATAAATATAAAAAAGCTTGATAAAGGCTGCTTAATATTTAATAAAGAGCAAGAAAGCGGCTATGTGGTAGCTGTCGTGGATAATGCGGGCAGAGGCACCGAAGCTCAGTATTGGATAAATGATTTTTTACATGTGCGTAAACGAAAGGACGGGTATGCCAATACTCAAAATTTTATGTCTTTCACAAAGAAATTTATAACTGAAAAATTACCCAAAGACATTGAAATTTCAAAAGTGGATCAAATCGAATTGTTAAATAAATCGATACAATTCTTTAAAGTCAATGATTTGTTTAATATTGATGATTTTGATAATGAGGTTATGGCTGAGCCGAATTTGATCAAAAAATTTCATCATTACAAAAAAGAATACGAAGAACAAAGCGACACTCTCATCGACGATAAATTTACGATTTCCGAAGCCGCTCGTAAAAAACAACAACGTTTATATAAGCGCGTGATTCATTTAGATAAAAAAATACAAATAGTCATCGATGGCAACCGCCAAAATATCGAGCAAGGCGCAGATAAAAAAGGTAAATTCTATAAAATTTATTATGACGAAGAGTGTTAGTATGGCAGTGAGAATTACGCAGATAAATCTGCGCTGCGCGGCTTCAATAGAATTTAACTCGTTTGTTATTCGTTCGACCTCCTCCCGCTTATTTAACTCATTTAAGAGATAAGCTGCCACTGGAGCATAAATTGCGTTCAAATTTGGTACAGACAAAGAAGCAAAATGAGTCCTCGTGAGATATTTTTAAACGGCTGCAATGAGATTGCGGCAAATTTTACGGACTTCAAGCCCACGCAAAAGGGGCAAAAACTAACGAAGCTCGCAAGCGATAAGGAGATTTCGTTTGAAATTTATTTTAGTTCCAGCATGCGCAACTACGCCGGCAGCGTAAGCATCCTGCCGCAGATCGCGATCTACTGCAAGCGCCTAAAAAAGCTGATGCAAGAGGAGCTGCCCTACTCGACCGACCTTGTTTTCGTATCGTATCTGAGCTATCTCACGCCGCGCAGGCAGTTTCGCGACTGGCAGCTCGCGGGCGCTAGCTTTGAGCTCAGCGTGCGGGAGATTAGCGCGGCTATCAAGGACTACGCGTTGCCTATTTTTGAGCTTTTTGAGGATAAACAAAAGGCGGTAGAGTTTATGATGCGGCATGGGGCTAAATTTAACAAAAATCTAAGCGCCTTCGATCTGCGCCCGATCTACTTTGTATATTATTTCGGCGGCAAGGACGCGACGGAGGCGTTTTTCAACATCTGCCTAAGTGATTGCACCTACAAAGGGCGATTTTATAAGCTTTACGAGGAGCTTGCAAACGGCGCGGAGGCGGATTTTAGCAGGAGTTTGTTTTGGGGCGATACGGAGGCGAAATTTGCATTTATAAAAGGACTTAAATTTTAAATGGCTGAAGCTTTAATTCAAATTTTAATCGTAATTTTTAGCGTCTTGCTCCTGGGCGGGATTATTTGGACGCTTTTTTGCCGCAACCCTCGCAAGCTTAGCCCGCGCGAGCTTGCCGCGATAGATGGGATAAGCGAAGCAAGCGCGGTAAAAAGGCTTTCCGTGCGACCGTTTCTGTTTTGGCTGGAGCGGTTTTTTATCTCGTGCGAGAGCCTTTGGTTTGATCAGGATTTTATCTACGTTTTTGATGGACAGAAGCTCGCGGCGAGGTATAAATTTGAGCAAATTTTAGAGCTTGAAGTCACAAAAATACGGATAAATCATGCTAGGATTTGGCGGATCCGCTTTGCAGGCGGCGCGAGCGAACTTGAACGCAGCAGCGCGGACAAACCCGAGCAAGACGGCGCGAGCGAGTATAAATTTGTGCCCGCCGCTTCGATTTTTACGCCGAACTTTAAAGAATTTTTGCAAATTTTACGCGAGAAAAACCGCAGTGCGATCAAGACGGAGCCGAGATTTTGGGAGACCGTTTAGCGCGGCAGAATTTTACAAAACAGATTTGCAAAAAATATAGAAAAGGTGCGGAGTTTTTGAGCAAGATCACTGCAAAGGTGGAAGCTGCATGCAAAACAGCAAGAGGCAACAAATAGATAAGGGGGCAAAATGAAACGTTGGAGTAAACTTGCAAAACAGCTTTACGAGCTCGTGGATGAAAACATTGATTTTAAGCTCCACTGCACGGTTTATCGGATGCAAAGCAGGCGCGGCAGCACGGATTTGCCGCGATATTTTATCACGCTTGCGGACGAGATTATTTTTGATTACCCGAAGGATTTCGTGCTAAAAAGCGGCGGCGTAAAAAGCCTAGCACGGAGCGCTCTAACGAAAATTTATCCGTATGGTAACGACATAAGCGACATCGGCGAGCTTATACGCGAATATATCGACACGCCCAAAGGGGAGCTGTTTAAAAAACACTTTGATGCCGATGAATGGGGGCTTGCAAATATTCTAAAGGCCGCCGACAAACGCATCGGTAAAAGAAGGCTGCAAATTTTAGCCAAAAACAAGAAAAATCAAGCAATGCAAAAGGTGATAGCGGCTAGATTGGAGGCTTTACAATAAATCCAAGCAGCGATTTAAATGCGGAGCGAACAAGTGCGGGCGACAGACTAAAAATTTTGATTTATGCACGGACTTTTAAAATTTAACTGCAATCGTTCGATAAAAATTTAAAGAATTTCGAGCATATAAAATACGCAGGGGTTGGCTTGCCTTAGTATTTCTCGCCGGGCGGTTTGAAATTTTAGGCGGGTTTGGGGCGGCGCATAAATTTACGTTAAAATTTAATGAAAAACCGGTGCGATCTGCCCGATAAATTCAGGAAAGGATAATGATGATTTTAGCTTCAAACTACGATGAGATCGGCTTTAACGCGCTTTATAAGGCGCAAAAAGCAAAAAGCTCATTCGGCAAAAAACTGGCCGAGCATTGGGACAAAAAGGCGCCTAGCTTCAACGAAGGCGTGATGAAAAGCGCCTACGCGCGCGAGTTTATAGACAAGGTCGATTTTATTGGCGTCTCCACGCTGCTTGATTTCGCATGCGGCGCAGGCGCGCTAAGCATCGCCGCAGCGGACAAGATGGAGCGGATCTACGGCTTTGACTTTTCGCCTAAGATGCTCGAGTTTGCCGAGAAAAACGCTCAAGCTTACGGCGCAAAAAAATATAAAATTTGCACAAAAAGCCTTTGAGGACGACTGGTCGGATGTGCCTGCGTGCGATCTCGTTTTTGCTTCACGCTGCCTTGAGGTGGACGATCTAAAAACTGCACTTAATAAGCTTCTTTCAAAGACCAAAAAATCGCTTTACATCACGTTTAAGGTGGGCGGCAGCTTCGTAGATGATGAGATTTTGGACGCGATAGGGCGCGAAGTGGAGCAAAAGCCCGACTTCGTCTATCTTTTAAATATCTTGTTTCAAATGGGCTATTTGCCGAGCCTAAGCTATATCAAAGCCCAGTGCCATGACGGCGGAGCGAAAAGTGCAGAGGAGTTTGTGCAAAAGACGCGCTGGATGCTAGGCGGCGAGCTAAACGAAGCGGAGGAAGCGCGGCTAGCGGAGTATTTTAACAGCGGCAAATACGAGCCAAAGCGAGATTTTATGCACTGGGCGTTCGTGCGGGTGGATAAGGCAAATAGAGCCTAAATTTAAAGCATATGTCTAAACTTGCTCATAAATTTGAGCAAGTTTAGTGCTCTTTATGCTCCTGCCACCTTTGCTCCTCAAGGTCGATGTGGTATAAAAACGTCCTAATCACCTCTTCGTCGATCTTTGGGTCTTTGTTGAGCTCACAAAGTGCCTTTCTTTGCTCCTCTAAAATTTCAAAATAGGTCTGCCTGACCTTGTCGCTGATCTCAAAATTTTCACTCTCAAGCTTAAAATTCCAAACTTCTTTGAGTTTCTGAAACAAAAAATTCTCCTCATTGCAAAATTTCTCGCTTTGAAATTTAAGCGAAGCCTCGGCAAGCGCCTTTTCGATCTTGATCCTTGCAAGTTCATTTGGCATATGGTCGTTAAAGTCTGGAAATTTCACACTTTTTATGAGCAGTGGCAAGCTTAAGCCCTGAACTACGAGCGTTAGCAATATCACTACGAAGGTGATAAACAAGATAAGGTCTCTGTGCGGAAAGGGCTCGCTACCGGCCATGGCAGGGATAGAAAGTGCCGCAGCCAGCGAGACTACGCCCCTCATGCCAGCCCAGCCAACGATAAACGGCGTCGCTTTACCTGGATTGCGATCGTCCGCCACGTTGATAAAACGCTTCATAAACATCGTGATATAAACAGCTCCGTATGATGCCAAAAGCCTAATGACGATGAGCACGGCAGTGACCAAAACGCCGTAAAAGATCGCCTCAAAGAGCGAGACACCGCTACGCTTTAGCCCTGCTAAAATTTCAGGCAGATCAAGGCCGATCAAGGTAAAAGCAAGGCCGTTTAGCAAGAAAATGAAGTTGTTCCAAATGGGCACAGCGTGGATCCTTGTTGAAGCGGTGAAAATTTCATTTCTTTTAGTTGAGAGATAAAGTCCGCCACAAACCACCGCCAAAACGCCGCTAGCACCTAGCTCCTCAGCCAAGATATACATGATATAAGGCGTCGTGATCGTCATTATCGTGTCGCTGTTTTCGTCAGTTGGCAAAATTTTATGTAAAAAATAAGCTACAAATGCCACCACAAGACCTGCCAAAACGCCACCAGCCACCATCCATAAAAAGGTCGTTGCCGCCTTGTACCAGACAAACTGCCCGGTCGTCACTGCAACTGCGGCAAAGCGAAAGATGATGAGCGAGGTGACGTCATTTAAAAGGCTCTCGCCCTCTAAAATAGCGCTGATCCTGCGTGGGGCTTTGACAAATTTAAGGATAGCTGCCGTGCTCACCGCATCTGGTGGCGAGACGATGGCTCCTAGCATGAAGCCAAGGGCGAGCGAGAAGCCGGGGATCACTAAATTTGCTATCACGGCAACAGCTGCTGCGCTGATAAAAACGACGATAAATGCAAAACTTCCGATCATTCGGCGCCATTTGTAGAGCTCTTTTAGCGAGTTTGCCCACGCAGCCTCATAAAGAAGTGGCGGCAAAAATATGATGAAAATAAGCTCGGGATCGATCTTAATGCTTGGCAAATTTGGCACAAAGCTAATGGCAAGCCCACCAAGGACCAAAAGCACAGGATAGGCGACGTTTAGGCGATTTGAGACCATCACTAAAGCGATGATGATAGCTAGCAAAGCCAAAAATAGCAGTAAGTGTTCAATCATCTTTTTCCTTTAAATTTATTTTTTGTTGATGCCTAGGCTATCTTTTATGCCAAAGCTATCAACTAGGCATATTTTAACCAAATTTGCGATAGATTTTCTTGAAATTTGGGTATTTTCGTTTTTAAATTTCTCCCCTTTTGCCCAGCTCGTGACCTCGTAGTCTATCTCGTTGGCACTACTAAACCACTGCGGACGTATCAGCGTGTAGTCAAGAGCTTAGTTTTCTATGATCTTGACTGAGTCTATGTAGGGGCTTTGAGCGCGCCTATAACGTAGCCGCCAAGGTTTCCGCTAGCGTCTAAGGATAAAATTTTCATACCTATCCTCAGCACTAAGTGAATTTAATAGATTTAAAAAATGGCGGGGAGAGATTCTAACTCTCGGCGAGTTGCCCCGCACACGCATTTCAGGCGTGCTCCTTAAACCGCTCGGACGTCTACCTAGGATTGGGGCGAAATTATATCTTGATTTGCTTAATGTTTAGCTTTTATAGCTTTAGTCCCAAGATAACGGCATATTTGTACTCATTATCCATCAGGCAATGCTAGGCGGCTCGCCCCATTTTTCAAAGCCAAATTTCAAAAATAGCCCAAGACTTGCTCTGCTTTGGCAAAAAATTTGCCGAGCATTGGAGCAAAAAGGTGCCCAGCTTCAACGATGGCTTGTTAAAACTAGCTACGCGAATGAATTTATAATCAAGGTTGATTTTGGTGGCGGCAAATATAAACCGAGGCAAGGATTTATGCACTGGGCGTTCGTGCGGGTGAATAAAACAGATGAGCTTTAGCTTGGTTGCCTTATTTTATGAATGGAGCAGGATAAATTTTGAAGCTAAATTTAGCTAGAAAAGAAGCGTAAATTTAGCCTGCCAAAAATTTTATCGATTAAATTGCGAGAGCCGGTAAGTATTCGCTTTTAAAATTTAATGTGAAATCCGGGATCGCTTGTCTGTTAAAAAAGAAGCAAGCCAAAAAGCTCGCTTCATTAAATTTAAAACGCTACGGAGTAAAAAAGCAAAATTTGAGCTAAAATAATCGAGAAAGGCGGTAAAAATGCAAAAAGACAAAATTCCTGCGGACATCAGCCAAATTTCGCAAGAAATTTTAAAAAGCTACGATAGATTTCGCTTTTGTAGATATCTATTTTTCGGGACGCTTTTGACCTTCCTGATTTATATCGTCGTGTTTCTTACGTTTGTACATAATGCGCTCATAATGTCGTTTTTATGCATGCTCGCGCTATCTGCGATAAATATACTCGTCTGCCTAAACAGGCTGAAGTATAGAAAATACGCCCTGCTTTTATTTAGCGATGCAGATAAGGCCTTTATGCTTATATGGATACATGTGGCTGCGATATTTTACGTCCTTTATGCTTTGGTCGGATTTTATTTACAGATAAAATATCACATAGACTGGGATACACGTCGGATTATACCCGCTATTTTTATCGCTATTCCGGTGGCGATAATAACATATAACGCAAATCCGGAATTTGACGCCGATGAAACCGTGTATCTACCGGCACCAAAATCGCAGACAAAAATTAGCGGAGCGGTCGCTGATAAAATTTCCGGCGAGCAGAATTTTAACAAAACAAACGGCAAGGCGCAAGCTACCCAAGATGAAGCCGCTAAATTTGAGCAAAAATTTAATGACGCGAGCCTTGAAACAGAATCTATCCAAAGCAAAGAGGAAGCGCTAGAGTACGGCAAAGCTCTAGCACGAATTGCAAAAAATTTAAAGCAAAAATATCAACTTCACCGTTTGATCAGATTTGCTTTCGCGAGTTTTGCGACAACGGTTTTTTTGATTTTATTTTTACCAAATTCGTACGAATTACACTGGGCGTTTATAGTTAGCGCCGTTTGCACGATTATATTTTTCTTTTCAAAGCGCAGATACAGCAAACTTTTCGTAGAAAATCCCGAAAAAAGCAATACGATTTTCGCGATAGAAAATTTTGCGATTGTGACGCTAGTTTTGTATCTCCCACTCTCGGAATTGCTCTTTTCTCAAGGACGAAGTTACGATAATATGGCTCTGATTCTTGGGTATCTGTATTTGCCGATAGCTCCGATATTGTTTATAACGACCATCGTTTGTCTAGCACGCAATTTAAGCGTTTATAAAGAGATAAAAGAGTGAAATTAGTAAAATTTAAACGAATTTTTAAATAACTTTATCGCGCGAATATACTTCATCAGCTCCTTGTCGGAGTATCCCTTTGCTGTGAAATGACAGCTTAAATTTAGAATTTAAATCAATCCAAAGCAGAGCACTTTGCGTCTTTAAATTTGCAAGCCCACCATTTAAATATATCTATTTATCTACGTTCATCAAAACGCTTTAAATTAGCTGAGTATAGAAGTAAGAAAATAAAGAGCGTGGAGATTTTAGGCATAGCAAATGCGTTTAAATTTGATCTTAAACGCTCAAGGCTACTGCGTTAGCTTGCATTTCAGCGCCTCTTGTAAAAGCGCATTGGCTACTACTCTCTCCTTTTTTATGAATATAAAATTTTCGCCGTATTCGCTCTGCAGCTCGCTTTGTGGATCGGCGCCCGTATGCATCACTATGATATTTGCTTTTAGATTGGAGCCGTTTAGCATCTTAGCGACGATGTCGAGCTTTTGCTGATTTGCGATCGTTAGGATGATGACCGACGCTTCGCGCGCATGAAGCTCGTCGATTGCGGTTTTTTGCATTATATTTACAAAATATATATTCTCTCCGCGCGATTTGCCCAGATCTACAAGCTCTAAATCGCTCTCGGCGACTACGTATAGTAGCCCCTGATCTTTAAGGCGCAGCACCACTTCCTGCCCTATCCTGCCGTAGCCTGCTACAATGATGTGATTTTTCATCGGCGGGATTTGAGTTTTATGCTCCTCATCCTCGAGCTTTTCAACCTTGGACTCGAAACGGTTGGCGATTTTGTTTAAATTTTTAAGGATAAACGGCGTTAAAATCATCGTCGCGGTTACGACTGTAATTAAAATTTGCCCGTTTTCCTTACTTAGCATATCGCGGCTCATCAGTAGCGAAAAGATCGCAAGCGCAAACTCACCTATCTGGCATAGCGACAGCGCCGCTTTTAGCGCTATCCTTTTGCCGGTCGAGAGAAATAAGATCGCGTAAATCACAACCGTTTTAAGCGCCATTATAACGATAATAGCGAGCAGGATTAGCCCATAGTGCGAGACGATGACTTCAAAATTTATCTGCATGCCAATCGTGATAAAAAAAAGCCCCAGCAGTATGTCCCGAAACGGCGTCAGATCGGCCTCTATCTCGTGTTTATACTCGGTTTCTGCGATTAGCATGCCCGCGATAAACGCACCTAGCGTATATGAAAAACCAAAAACATGCGCCAAAAAGCTAGCCCCCACGACGGTAAAAAGGATGGTCGCGATGAAAATTTCTTTAGAATTTGTCCTTACGACGTAGTAGAGGAAGCGGTTAAAAGCAAATTTACCGAGCACGAAAAGGATCACCACCACTATGGCGGCGCTTACGGCGGTTTTTAAGATTAGATAGTTCACGGGGGTATTGTCGGTCGAGCCGAATATGTCAATCATCAGCAAAATAGGGATGACGGCGAGGTCTTGAAAGAGCAGGATGCCAAGCACCTTGCGCCCGTAGTTTTGGTTGATTTCGCCTGTTTCGTTGAGCGTTTTTAGCACGATCGCTGTCGAACTAAGCGCGAGCGCAAGCCCGATAATCATCACGGTTTTTATGTTTCCGCCGAAAGCTTGATCGATGATGAGCGCTAGAATAATACCGGTGCCGAGTACTTGGAGTATGCCATTAAAAAACACGTCCTTTTTCATACTCATCAGGTGATGGAAGCTAAACTCAAGCCCGATGGTAAACATCAAAAAGACGATGCCAAATTCCGCCAGCTCAGACATATGGGCGTTTTCGACACTGCTTAAGCTATAGATCTGCGAAAAGCACACGCCCGCGACGATATAGCCGATGATGGTGGGAATTTCAAAAATTTTAAAGACGATATTTAGCACTATCGCAAGCGCCGTGATCGCAAGAAATAGCTCTATAACAAGCTCCATTAACTCCCTTTTTTGTAAGATTATGCATAAAATTTAGCGCTAAATTTATTGTCAAATTTTACATTATGCGACCATTTACCGGAGGCGATAATCGATGAAATTCTATCTTTTCATATAAATTTACGGGTAAATTTTATAATGTGATTTTACTAAAATCCCGCTTAAAAATAGAGAAATTATGTCGCACTTTATCGCTAAATTTAGAGGCTCGCGACAAAATTTTAAAGCCTAACACGGCTTGGAATTTTAAATTTTAAAGCTAAATTATATCAAGGCGACTTTTAAATTTAATTGTAAGAAAATTTACCTGGGTTTGTTTGGCGCAACTTTAAATTTAACGCGCTCACAAATCCGCTCTGAAAGTCAAAATTTATCGCTTTAATCTACGCTTAAGAGGCGATCTTGCTTTTTGATAGCATTAAAATTTCAGCTTGTAGCACCAGGATCTCGATTTTTGTTAAGCTTTAAAATCTTTATCTTGCAGACCCTAGTCTATCTCTCCGCCAAGCTCTAAAATTCTAGCCCGCAGCTCCTCGATCTCGCGCTCATACTCGGCGATCCTTTCTTGCAGGCGAAAGATCACGTCCACGCCCGCAAGATTGACGCCGAGTTCCTTTGTAAGGTTTAAAATCATGCGTATGCGATCCATATCATGCGCCGAGTACAGGCGCATCTTACCCTCCGTACGTCCCGGACTCACGAGCCCTTCGCGCTCGTATTGCCGCAGCGTCTGTGGATGGATATCTAGGACCTTCGAAACTATCGATATGAGATAAACCGGCTCATCGTAATCATGCATTTTGATGCCTCCTTATAGCTTTTGCAGCGCGGCTTTGACGTCCTCGCCCAGCGAATCAACGTCGGGCAAAACGACATTTACCACCGCGTATAAATCGCCTAAAATTTTACTCTTGCGGTTTTGCACGCCATAGCCTTTTAAGCGGTATTTCTGCCCGTTTTTGGTATTCTTTGCAATCTTTATCGTTGCGCTTTTGCTCGGCGTCGAAATTTCTACTTTTCCGCCAAACATCGCCGTTTTCAAAGGCACGTCAATCTTTTTGAAAAGATCGTCGCCTTCGCGGCTATACTCGGCACTTGGCGCGATTTTTATCTCTAAAATCAGATCTCCGCTTTGAGCGCCTGATTTTTGTCCCTTGCCCCTGATGCGCAGCTTCTCGCCCGCATTTATACCCGCGGGCACTTTAAATTTAACAGTCTCACCGCCCACGCGCACGCTCATCTCGCCGCCTTGTATCGCGGTCTCAAAAGGAATTTCAATCGAGCTGTGCGTATCTAGGCTCTGTGTGCCGCCAAATCCGCCGCCGAAACTGCTGCCGCTAAAGCCACTAAAACCCTCGCCGCCACCAAAAGAGCTGAAACTAAATCCGCCACGTGAGCCTGCGCTTTTTGCGCCGAAAGAGCCGCCGAAAATGCTATTTAGGATGTCGTTTAGATCGCCCATGTTTGCCGAGCCCTGCGCGAAATCGTGGAAATTCTGCCCGCCGAACATCTCGTCGCCATGGCGGTCATACTGCGCCCGCTTTTTCTCGTCGCTTAAAATTTCATACGCAGCGTTGATCTCTTTAAATTTATCCTCGGCTCCCGGCTCTTTATTGATATCCGGGTGATATTTGCGAGCCAGCCTGCGGTAAGCTTTTTTAATCTCCTCGGCGCTTGCTGATTTATCCACGCCTAAGGTTTCGTATAAACTGCTTGTGCTTGCCATTTTAATCCTTAAAATCTTAAAATTTATGTAGATTATATCATAAAACTTTAGTGAGTGTCAATCAAGTTTGCTAAATTCTATTTATAAATTTTAATTTTGCGTTAAGAATATATTAGCGGACAAAATTTATAATTCCGCCAAAATTTCATTATCACAAAGGAAGCAAAAATGAAAAAATCGATCATCATATCGATAGCTTTAGTAGGTGCGCTTTTTGGCGCCAGTATCGACATTAAAGAAGCTCCAAGCAATTATGAGCGCGTAAATCCGGGCTTTAATCAAGACGTGGTGCTTTCGTATCACAGCTCACTTGCGGACGTAAAAAAATCCGTCGTCAATATCGCAACTAAAACCAAGATTAAAGCAGGCAATAGCCCGATGTCACAGATGTTTGACGATCCGTTTTTTAAGCAATTTTTCGACTTTGACATTCCGCAGCAGCAGGAGCGCGAGGGAAGCTCACTAGGCTCTGGTGTCATCATCTCCGAAGACGGCTATATTGTCACAAATAATCACGTAATAGAAAACGCCGACGAAATCGTAGTTACGCTATTAGAAGGCGATAAGGAATATAAAGCCAAGGTGATCGGCACCGACCCTAAAACCGACCTTGCAATTATTAAAATCGACGAAAAAAATCTCTCTGCGGTTAAATTTGCAGACTCGTCCAAGGCTATGGAGGGCGATATCGTCTTTGCTATCGGAAATCCTTTCGGCGTGGGCGGCACCATCACTCAAGGCATAATCTCGGCGCTAAATAAAAACAATATCGGGCTAAATCAATATGAAAATTTCATCCAAACCGACGCTTCGATCAATCCGGGCAACTCAGGCGGTGCACTAGTGGATAGTCGCGGCGCGCTTTTGGGAATAAATTCCGCTATTTTAAGTCGCGGCGGCGGAAATAACGGCGTAGGCTTTGCGATCCCTTCAAATATGGTAAAAGAGATCGCCGAAAAGCTCATCACAAACGGCAAGATCGAGCGTGGCTTTATAGGCGTTACGATCTCAGATATGTCTAAAGATCAAAAAGAGCTCTATGAAAGCAAAGAGGGCGCGCTAATCTCAAGCGTCGAAAAAGACATGCCTGCCGATAAAGCAGGCATCAAGCGCGGCGATTTGATTACCAAAATAAACGGCAAATCTATCAAAAACGCTAACGAGCTAAAAAATTTGATCGGCTCTATGGCTCCAGGAAGCTCAGTGGATGTAGAATTTGAACGCGACGGCAAAAGCAAGAGTACGACTATCAAGCTAGACGCGATGAAATCCGACTCCACCACCTTAGGCTCAGCCGGCGAGGACTCAAAAAGCGCAATAGAGGGGCTAAAGCTAAGGACGTTAAATGACAGCTTGCGCCGCAAATATAACCTCGACGACGATGTCTCGGGTGCCCTCGTCTTAAGCGTCAAAGATGGCTCAAAAGCCGATGATTACGGCTTTGAGGTAGGCGACGTGATCATCCAAGTCGGTCAAAATGACGTTAAAAGCTCAGACGACTTTGATCGTTATATCAAAGATTATAAGGGCAAAAAGACCCTAGTCTGGGTTATCAGACGCGGAATTCCGCAAGGTCTTGTAATCCGCTAAGCTTGATCGCTAAGCCTTTAGCTGCGAGAAACGCGCAAACGTTAAAATTTAACCGCGGCAAGCCTGGACAAAGCATTAGCGGAGCTTGCGGATAAGCTAGCAGAAGCTTTTGAGATTTTGGACTTTCTGGAAAGCGGAATTTCTAGCTTTCGAGCGCAAAAGATACACATAAACTATAAAAATGGGCTTTTGGCGAACATTAAAAGCTGCCGAAAGCCCTCTGCTATTTTAAAGCACCTCCGCTGAAAGCCCCGATTTCGCTTGAAATTCTTAGAATTTTGCTTTTGTTTTCACTTAGAATTTTTAAAATTTAACCCTTCGCGCCGCTACTTTATCGTTTTTTCGACTCACCTGGAACTGCTTTAAAATTTTAAACGACATACCGTAGAATCATGTGCTTCTAGCCTAGAATTACTTCAAATTTTAATCCCTCTCATATATATTACTTCGCTTTAAATTCCACAAATCCAAATTTTAGAAAATTTGTGCCCTACCCCATTTCTTGATATCAGAAACTACTGCCTCTTGATTCTAATGCTTTTCTCGCAGCGACGCTTCTTGGGAATCCTGCCGGCTAAATTTTAAGGTCGGAATTTTAAAATTCCATCATTTTGTAATCGTAATTTTTCATTTAAGCTTTGATAACAAAAATAAGCTGAAATTTTACTTTATTATCGAAAACGTTACATCGCGATACCCATTTTTTCGCGTTAAGCTACCTTTCGTTAGAAATTGTATTAAATTTATTGTAAATAGGTATTTTTATAGTATAATGGATAGTTTTTATTTTTTACAAAGGATTACAACTATGAAAGAGATCAAAATCCCAATTATCTCAGGTCTGAGCATCGCTGCTACGCTAGCATTGCTGCCTATACAGGTCTTAGCCAAAGATGGGCAGGTAACCGTTACTACAGACGGCCATCCAGGTAACTTTTACCATTCATCAGGTAAAAATTTCTCAGGTGGCTTTGAAAGCTCCACAAATGCTCACGGTAAAAACGACAATAATATCGTAACGATAACTGGCGTTGATAGCGGCGGTCAAGCTATGTGGGATTATACGATTTATGGTGGAGGTAACGGAGACGGTACTCCTACAACCCCACCTTTTTATTATAAGCAAACTAGCGCAGCCGAAAATAATACGCTTAATGTTTACAGCGGCGCTACGGTGGCGATACTTGTGGGCGGCGAAGGAAAAGGTGCGAAAAATAATACTGTCAACTTGATTAACGCAGATGTGAATAATGTCGTGCTTGGTGGTAACGGTACGTGGTACGGTCAAGCAGATAGCAGTGGAGATGCTATCCACAATATTGTAAATATTAGCGGTTCTACGCAAGTTAAATATAATAATTTCATAAATTTCAATAGCACATCGGTAATGGGTGGTAGAGCAACAGGCACAAATAAAGCCAATAATAATGAAGTAAATATTAAGGGAACACCTACTATCAATGGTAGAATTGCTGGTGCTGCGGTAGAAAACGGCGATGCAGACAGCAATAAAGTAGATATCAACGCTATTGTAAATTTAGCAAATGTAAGTGGAGTAATAGCCTCAAAAGACAGCACCGCCACTTTACAAAATAATATCGTCACTATCAATAACGATGGTGCTGTAGTTACCGATGTTTTAGTCGCTAATGGTACGGGCGGTGGTATTGGCGGCCCAGGCGGCAAAGCAACAGCTAAAAATAATCATGGTAAGCTGATAAAAGGTACAGTAGGAAATATCAACGGCGCGTATATGGTTAGCAAAACCGAAAAAAATCATTCTACTATCGAGGGTGGCCATGTAACTAACTACGTATACGGAAGTTATTATAGAAACGATGCCCATGATCTTAAATCTAATAGCAAAGGCGATTATGTTACCATTAGTGGTGGTACCGTTGACAAGGCAACTTTTGGTGCTTTTACATATTATGGCGATATAGATGGAGCTCATGTAGATATGAGTGGTGGTAAAGTCGTGGGCACGAATGTTGCTGGCGATGACGGAGTATTTGGTGGGCTTAGCTATGACGGCACTGTTAATAATAGCTATTTAGACCTAACAGGCGGCGAGATAAGCGGTGATGCAATCGGCGGAAGAAGCAACAATAAAGATGTCGCACATAACTACGCAAAAATTAATGGTGGTGCAAAAATAGGCGGAAGATTGATCGGTGGAGAAAGTCGCGGCGGAACGGTTACTAATAGTTATTTAGATCTGACCGGCGGCGAGATCGGTGGAGATTCAATCGGTAGCTTAGGCTCTACAGGTGCAGTTGGTGGTAAGATAATAGCCAGCGGAACAAAATTTAATGGAAACGTAATAGGTGGCAAAAGCTCTAGCGGCAACGTAACTGGAAGTAGAGTCACGCTAACCAATGTCACAGCCAGTAAGAATGTAATCGGAGGCGAAGCCCAAAGCGGTAATACCGATGATAATCAAGTAAGCCTAATAGGCAGTAGCGTCAGTGGCGATGTATACGGCTCAAAAGCTAGCGGCTCTGCGACAAACAGCGTCGTAAATCTAAGTGGTGCACAAGTCGCCGGTAATGTCTACGCAGCACACGCAGCAAACGGCAGCGATAATAAGGTAAATTTCTATAGCGGTAGTGTAACAAAAACCATCTATGGTCTATCTAGCGCAGGTAGTACAAATAACACATTAAACGTATATAACGCCTCTACTCAAAAAACTGCAGGCGATATTAAGAATTTCAATACTCTTAACTTCGACGGAATTTCAAGCGCTAACGGCAGTGCTGCAACTGCAGCTTTAAATTTAAATGCGGGCTCAACTACCAATATTAATAACGCCAAATTCCAATTAGATGGCACTGATTATAATGTAGATACTTACGCGATAGGCGACGGCGAGAAGCGCTATCTGATCCATAATGAAAACGGATTTACCGGTTTTGACGAAACGCAAACGACCAAGCGCACTGATAATGTATTTACGATCAAAAACGCCACTACCTACTCGATGAATTTAAAGGGTCTAATGAAAGATGATGACGGAAAATCCATCGTAATCCAAGGTAAAAAGAAAACAGACCGCACTATCGATGGAGCATTTGATAACGGCGAGGTTGGTAAATACTCCGGTCCTGCGGGCGATCCTACTATCGACGTAGGTGAAGATCCAAATGCACCGCAGAATTTCGGCGGGCTAGATATCGATACGAATAACGTTCCTAACGCTACGATAAATCTAGTAAGCGGTGATGATATCGGCGAGATAAGAGCCAATAGCGACGATACGATAAACGTAGGTAAAGATAGCAACAATCCACTAGTACCTGGTAAAATTACAGCTAAAAATATATCTGGTGCAGGTAAGCTAAATTTCAACGTTCCGGACGGTTTTTCAGGCAGCGATACTGCGTTAACCTTGACAGATGGTAATCCTACCGATCTAAGCGGTACTAAAATTAGCGTAAATTCTGATAAGTTAGCCGATAATACGCAATATACGCTAATCAATAAAACAAATGGAACGATCAATCAGCTTGATCGCACTATCCAAAAAGATCAAATCTATACTATCAAGAACGCAAACGAATATAGCTTCGTAGGAGAAAGCTATAAAACCGACGCAAGCCACAAAAAGCTACAATATTCGAAAGGCACACAGACTAGAAACTGGGATGGGGAATTCGACTATGGCGAAACTGAACTCAATAAACAAAATAATGCAGATAATAACGGTCACTCACTTGATAGGAATAAAAACAATACTGTCATCATTGATGCCAATGCGGGCGATCTAAATGGTAAAAAAATTTACGGCGGAAGCACTGCAGCGGGCGATACCTTAGATATCCACGACAATACGGTAGAGATCAATGGCGGAACAAATATCGGCGATGTCATCGCAGGTAATAACGCTAGCTCAAGCGGTAAAGTCAGCAATAACGTTATAAATTTCAATGCAGGCACATTATCGGGCAAGCTCTATGGTTCTGACGATGCATCTAACGCAAGAGGCAATAATAGTGGCAACACTCTTAACGTAAATAATGCTTCCACCCAAAAAACAGCAGGCGATATTAAGAATTTCAATGCTCTTAACTTCAACGGAATTTCGGATGCTAACGGCAATGCTGCAACCGCTGCTTTAAATTTAACTACTAATGCCGACACTGATATCAATAACGCTAAATTTAAACTAAACGGCGAAGAGTATGACATAGATAAAGATACCTATGGCTCACTTAATATCGAAGAGGGTAAAGAGTATTATCTAGTCCATAATGCAGGCAATACCTTTTCGAATTTTACCGAGAAGGCGAAGCAAACAACCAATGAGTTTACTCTTAAAAATTCTACCTCTTACGACATAATGTTAAAAGGTTTGATCCAAAGCAGCGACGATCAGTCTATCTTGATCCAGGGAAACAAGCTAACCGGCAGAAAAATTTCCAATGACGGCAAATTTGACGGTGGAGAGATCAATAAATACGGAAATATTCCAAATCCTGTCATAAATGTAGTAAGCGACGATCCTTCTCATCCTACGAATTTTAACGGCTTAGATATTGATGGCGGCAATAACTCGACCGTAAATTTAATCAGCGGCGATAATATCGGCAATATCTCGGGCGGCAACGGAAGCAAACTCAACGTAGGTAAAGATACTTCTAATCCCGCGGCTCCTAATTCAATCACTGCTAAGAATATCAGCGGATTTGACGATATCGATATCTTTATGCCACCTACCGTTAAAGACGGCGATTCGATGATCAAGCTAACCGATCCTACTGCCAATACAGATCTAAGTAATATGCGCGGTAAGATCACTGCTTATGTTAGCGGCAATACGGACGTAGGCGATACCAGCACGATCCATCTAATAGATAAACAAGGAAGCGGACGATTACTTCTTCCTAACGCAGATCACTTGCAGACCAAGGTTCAACAAGGCGCTACCATAGATTATGAAACATATGCGATGGTAGATGCAAACGGAAGAGCGCTAGATCTTAAATTTAGCGGTAAAAGAAAGGTCAAGGACGATACCAAATCCTTCGCAGAAACCAGAGCTGCAAGCTTAGCTAGCTTAAAGAGCGG
>NZ_CALHGM010000006.1 GCF_938030145.1 uncultured Campylobacter sp. | reverse complement strand
CCTTTAAAATAGTTTTATCGAGATTCAGATATATCGAGGGGTATAACAAAGGTCGTAAAATCACGGACTACGAGGTTATCTTGCGAAATAGCGAGGGCGAACAGGTCAATGAAATTTGCAGAAATGAAATTAAGAGGGCTCGCAGCCGCTTGCGATAAATCTAAGATAGCGCTGCAGGATTTGACACATAAGATCGTGATTTCGGCGCGCTTTAATTTAGCTTCTAAAATTTACGTGAGAATTTTAAAATTCTAAGCTTCAAGCTTTAAAATTTGCCCGCGGAGCTTTTCAAATTTATCGCACGGCTTAGGTTTATTTTATCCGCGCCAAGACAGCGAAATTTTACAAAGCTGCGGCAAACAAGATACGCAGAGAATGCACGCAAATTTCAAATTTATCTGGATTTTGCCAGCCTGCCCGACGCCGAGCACCATTATTTAGCTACAATCCCTCTCGCTCGCTTTACTTTTCGCTCGTCTTACGATTTGCTCGCCTTATAATTCCTGCTTGATATTGCACTTTGCGAAACTACTTGCTGCGCGCCCTTTCGCAAAACTGCACGGCATGTGGAATTGTGCCCATCGCTCGCAGATTTTGCAGCACATGCGCGCGATAAAATTCCGTAGCGCAGGCACTTTCAATAAATTTTGATTTAAAAGCGCAAACATAGAGGCGATTTAAATTTAAAGCTCACGTGCTCCACGGCTAGCCTGCAAGCGCTCTGCCCGCGAGCAGCCCAGCGTAGCAAAAAAGCATACAGGCGCATACGCTTAAGACCGCGTTTAGCACACCGATAGCAAATTCTCGCGCCAGCAATAATTGCAGCGTATCGTAGCTGAACGTAGAAAATGTCGTAAAGCCGCCCAGCGCGCCTGCGATAAAAAATACCCGCAGGCTCTGCGTTAAATTTAGTGCGAGCAAAAACCCTATCAGCAGGCTTCCCAGCGCATTCACGCAAAAAGTAGCGATCGGAAACGCACTCCAAAATCCGGCGCGATCCATTGCGCGCGCGATCGCTCCGCTTAAGCCTACTCGCGCCATCACGCCTACACAGCCGCCTAGCCCTGCTAAAATCAAGTTCGTCAATCCAAGTCCTTTTAAAATTCGTAAATTTTATTTCGCCATCTAGCCTCCATAGGACGAAAGATGTGCGACTTCGCTATTTTAACGCGATTAGTTAAAATTCCGTTTTTAAAATTTACTCGCGCTTTTTGAAATTTCGTTTTAAAATTTACTTGCGCGACGAAACGCGACGTTTTATGCGCCGCCGCAAAACGGCGATCAAACGCGCGCAGTGTAAGAGGACGGCAAAGCAAAAAACTACGAGACACAAAAGGGTGGCGTAGCAAAACAGCGCACATAGAATCGCTCTGACGTGCCCGTAGCAGGCGCCTAAATCGCGCTTGTAGCGGAACGATCGCAAAGCAAAACAATAGCGCGGCGCCCGCTGCAGCGCTACTACAGCGGGCGCTACTGTAGCACCTTTTTTAGCGCTAGCGCAAATAGCACGACATAAAGGACTAGCAGCCATTTTTTCTGCGTTTCGCGCTTTGCACGGCGAGCCTGAGAGGTGCCGAAATACACGCCCAAAAGCCCGCCCACGGCTAGCAGCGCGCCACGTTCGTAATCCACATGGCCGTTGTACGAAAGGCTCAAAAGCGCGCTAAATGAGCCGAAAACGATAAAAAATAGCCCCATACAGACCGCTCTTTTGATATCGACGCCCAAAAATCCGACCAATACGGGCGTTAGAAATACCGCGCCGCCCACGCCCATGCTAAGCGCGATCGCGCCGATAGCAAAGCCGATGAAAAACAGCACCGCGCCGTGGGGATCGGCGTTGCCACCGCTTGCTACGTTCGTGCTAAAGAGCTTGAGAAATGAGATGGCGAGCGTCAGTAGAAGACCGATCTCAAGCACGATCTCGGGCGAGTATTTTACGATGAAGCCCGATAGGCTCGCGCCGCACAGCCCTCCGAGCCCCACCGCGATGCCGCTATCTAGGCGGAGTCTGCCCGCACGGTAGTTCAGATACGAGCCGAAAAGCGAGACGATGAGCATCTGCATCACCGAGATGCCTGCGGCGGTCTTGACGTCGTAGCCTAGAGCCATCATCACGGGCATTACGACCGTACCGCCGCCGATACCGAAAAAGCCCGATATGAAGCCCACGACGACGCCGACAAAGGGGAGTTCTAGCATTTTTGATCCTTAAAATTTGAAGCGAAGTTTATAGCTTTAAAATTTAAAGCTTGATAAATTTGCGAAATTTTGGATTTGAGAGCGGGATTTGCGGGATTTTGAGGCGAGGGATTTTGATCGCGGGATTTCGGTTTGAAATTTTATGTGTGGGATTTGTGAAATTTGGAAATTTACGGGATTTTAAAGCGCGAGATTTCAGAGCGCGGAATTTTAATTGCAGAATTTCGGCTAGAAACTTTAATGCACTGGAGTTACTAGAGTTTGCAGCAATGGCGTATTTTTGCCGCGTTTGCGGATTTTTGGAATTTTAAAGCATGAAATTTTGGCTCAAAATTTTATCGCAACGGAACGCAAGCCATAATTTCAGCTTAAAATTTTATATGGAGCTATCCCGATCTATGTCTGTTTTATCGCAGCTTTGCAGTAGAATTTTGGATCAAAATTTTATGCCTATACTGCACGGTTCGGTTTAAATTTTAAATAAAATTTTACGTTTAGATCGCGGGCGCAGTATTTTTGCCACGATTAAATTTCGACAGGATTCTATCGTGGCGAAATTTCATACGGCAAAATTCCGCACGGTAAAATTTCAGTCAAAATTCTACGGCGAAATTTTCGCGCTTTGTATTCTAAAAATCGCCGCAAAATCGGTGTAAAATCACGACAAGATCGCCGTAAAATTTTATGCGGAGGGCGGGCAAACGCAAAGAGCGCGAATTTTTTGCAAAATTTACGATGAAATTTCACCGCCAAAAGCCCGCTAAAAAAGAGGTAAAAGACCAAAAAGCCGCCGCAAAATTCTCGCGCCGAAATTCTGTCCGCAAATTTCTCCGGGCAGAATTGCTTTGGATGGGGCGGGATTTGAACTTGCGGCAAATTTTCCGAGCTAAATTTACGCAAAAATCCGCATTAGACCTGCAAAATTTATCGTAAATTTCTCCGAGCGGTTTTCGCGCCTTATGAAATTTCCAGCACGACCTCCTTTTTTAGCCCGATCTGTTTGATCTCGAGCACGGAAGCGCCGCTCAAACGCAGCGCAAGCACCTCAGCCTCGCTGCAGGCGCGGGCAATAGCGATTTCGCGCAGCACCTTGCCGCGCCAGGCTTTGGCGTAGTGGCTCAGCACCTTGCCACCTTTGATGAAACTAAAACTCAAATATTCGCGCTTCATCTCATAAAATTTTTCGTAAAATCCCGCGCGCAGATCCACGACGCACTCATCCGCCAGATACCGATCCAGCGCGGCGGAGAAGCTGTCGCGATAAAATTTCGCCGCGTCTATGCCGCCGAATTTTTCGCCCTGCTTGAGCTTGTAGTTCGGCAGCGCGTCGCCGCCCAGCACGGGGCCGAAAAGGTTTGAAAAAATTATCGTGTTTCGCTCCGCAAACTCCCGCGCCGCAGTGCTTAGCGACGCGTAGCCTAGGGCGCGATACGCGGTGCCCGTGTAGCGCAAAAGTGCCTTCGCGCAGCCTTTTTCAAAGATATTTTCGCGCAAAGAGGCATCCCATTTTTTCAGTCCGAAAAGCTTGCAAAGTTCCGCCTCGCTTGCTTTATCCACGAAATCCGCGTAAGCGCGCAACATCTGCAGGCGCTTTTCGTAAAGATCTGCAAAGATAAAATTTCGCTCGCAAATGCACGTGTCGCCGCCCAGCTCGCTTTTCGTCTCGCTTGGGGAAAATAAAATTTTCATACGCTCTCCTTAAAATTTGCTAATTTTACTAAAATTTTGCTTGTATTCAAGCCCGCTTAAGCTCGCGCCGCCCGCTCAAATTTAAGCTAAGCAGCGTATAATGGCGCTAAAAATTCCAAGGACAAAAATGCTTTTAGAAGAGCCGCTGTTTTACTACCGCGAAATTTTAAAGACGCATCCGCAAAGCTACCTCGCAGAGGACGACGCCCAGGTTATCATCGGCATCGATTGCGATTATTTCGACGGATTTAAGATGAGCTTTGAGGCCTTGAAGCTTAAATTTGATGAGGTAAAAAGCGCAAAAGCGGGCGCGAGCGAGTTTAAAAACGCGAGCTTTGCGGGACTTTTCGGCGTTTTGGGCTACGACATCGTGCGCGCGTTTGAAAATATCGGCGCGCCGAAGCAGGCGCTGTATGACTTCCCGCCGTTTTTTTACGCCGACGCCGCAAACTACCTGCACTACGATAAAATCAGCAAAATTTACGATTTTTACGGCAAAGACACTGGAATTTACGAAAGCCTGCGCGGGCTTAGCCCGCAGGCTTCGCAGCAAAGCTCCGCCGAAGCGGAAGGCGCGCCACAGAGTGCCGTAAGAGCGGACGCCGCTATAAAAGGCGGATCGAAATCGCAAGGCGCGTCTGAGCTGGAGCCTAAGAAAAAAGAGCTTAAATTTAAAATTTTAACCGATCTGGGCGCCGAGGAGTCGCATTTTAGCGCGATGGTCGAGGCTGCAAAAGAAAAGATAAAAAGCGGCGACGTGTTTCAGGTCGTGCTGGGCGAAATTTTAGAAGTCGGCACAAATCTGGGCAGCTTGGAGTTTTACGAGCGACTCAAAAAGAACAATCCGAGCCCCTATATGTTTCACTTCCCGACGCCCTACGGCTGCGTCGCTGGCTCCAGCCCCGAGCTCATTATGGAGATCAAAAAGAACGAAATTTTCGTCGCTCCCATCGCGGGCACCCGCAGCAGAGGCGCGAATGCCGAGGCCGACGCGGCGCTTGAGCGCGAGCTTTTAAGCGATGAAAAGGAACTTGCGGAGCATCGGATGCTGATCGATCTAGCTCGCAACGACATCGGTAAATTCGCCGCGCCCGCCTCGGTGCGGGTGCAAAACGCGATGTGCATCGTGCGCTACGAAAGCGTGATGCACATCGTAAGCGAGGTCTACGGCAGTAAACCGCGCGGGGTAAGCGCGTTTGAGGTACTCGGCACTATCTTTCCTGCGGGCACGCTAAGCGGTAGCCCGAAGATCCGCGCGATGCAGATCATAAACGAGCTGGAGCGCTACGAGCGCGGCATCTACGGCGGCGGAATCGGGTTTTGGCGCTTTAACGGCGACGTGATGCAGGCGATCTTGATTCGCTCGGCGATCTTCGTAAATCGCGACGCGCAAAATTCCTGCTCGGACGAAGATTTTAAACGGAATTCCTGCTTGAATTTAGACGCTGTTTGCGGCGAGGAGAAGTCCGAAGCTACGGAGCTTTGCGATTTCGCAGCGCGAAAGAGTAGCGGCGAGGCGCAAAATTTAAAGCCGCGCGCAGGCGGGCGCGATGCGAGATTAAATTTAAAAGCTTGCGCAGGCTGCGGAGCGCTAAATTTAGAGAGTGGGCCGCATTTTAGCCGCGCGATGCGGTTTGAGGTCACTAAATTTAGCGCGGAGAATTTCGGCTGCGAAGGGCTAAGTAATCTCGCATTTATCGGCGCGGGCGCAGGCATCGTTTACGACAGCTCGCCAAAAAGCGAATACGCGGAGATCTGCAAAAAGCGCAAAAGCCCGCTCAAGGTGATCGAAGAGCTATGCGAGGAAGCTTAGACGCTTTAAATTTAGCTAACCGGGCGCACCGCTTTTCGGTGCGAGTTTGATTCGGCTAAATTTAAAACGTGTCGCTGCTAAGACGTTAAATTTAACGGCTAGCTACATTCGGCGCCGCAAAGCCAAGATACATATCGGCTGCAAAGCGCGCAACGTCGCGACAGATGCGGTAATGCCGCAGCCGCGAGTGGAATTTAAATTTAGCCCGCAGCGACGCTAAAACGGCGCTAAATTTAGCCGCCGCAAAGCGGTTAAATTTAAACTATTTAGAATTTTAAAGAGGCGCAAGCGCCCTAAAAAGGATAAAATTTTGATTTTAATGATAGATAATTACGACAGCTTCGTTTTTAATATTTATCAATACATTTTGGAGCTAAGCGACGAGGAGGTGCGCTACTTCCGCAACGATGAGATAACGCTGCAGCAGGTGCGCGAGCTTGCCCCTTCGCACATAATCCTAAGCCCCGGACCAAATCATCCAAAAGACAGCGGCGTCTGCCTGGATATTTTGCGCGCGGATTTGGACGTGCCGATTTTGGGCGTGTGTTTGGGGCATCAGGCGATCGGATATGCGGCTGGTGCGGAGATAAAGCAGCTGGAGGTGCCGCTACACGGCAAGAGCTCGGCGATCGAAATTTACGCAGATGGAGTGCTTTTTAGCGGCCTGCCGCGTAAATTTGAAGTGATGCGCTACCACTCGCTTTATGTGGACGAAGCTACGCTGCCGCGCGAGTTTGAAATTTTAGCAAAGAGCGAAAACGACGGCATTATAATGGCGATGAAGCACCGAAGCAAGCCTGTTTTCGGCATTCAATTTCATCCCGAGAGCTTTTTTACGCAATACGGCAAAAAGATCATCGAAAATTTCATAAATTACGGCAAAAAGATAATTTTAAAGGAGAAACTCGTGGTAAATTTCGCCCCGTTTATGTTGAAGCTACAAAAGAGCTTCCCGCTAGACAGCGACGATTACGCCGTCATTTGCAAGGCGCTTTACGAGCAGGATTACGACATCGTGCAGCTTGCGGGGCTGCTCGTGCTGATCAGCGAAAAGTCGCTCTATCCAAGCAGTCTCACGGCACTCGTACGCAGTATCCTAAAATACTCAATCACCTACGACGATCCGAGCCCGATGTTTGACATCGTAGGTACGGGCGGCGATAGGCTAAAGACGATCAATATCTCCACGACCGTGGCCTTTATCGCGGCAAGCTTCGGTGTGCGCGTCGCCAAGCACGGCAACCGCGCGATTACTAGCAGATCGGGCAGCTCCGATGCTCTGGATGCTTTGGGTGTGCCGCTACTTAGCGATCTTGCGCAGATTAGGGCGCTGCTAGATCGCACGGGGCTAGCGTTTTTTCACGCGCCGTTTTTTCACAAAATCACCGCCGAGGTCAAAGAGGTGCGCAACCGCCTAAAAATCGGCACCATTTTTAATATAATGGGGCCGCTTTTAAATCCAAATTTGAGTCTAAGTAATCAGATCGTAGGCAATTATCTGGAGGAAGTAAACAGGCTCATCGCCGAAACGCTGATGATTTTGGGACGCAAGCACGCTCTGGTGGTGCACGGCATGGACGGTATGGACGAAATCAGCCTGTGCGACGAGACACTGATCCACGAGGTCAAGGACGGCAAAATTTTAGAATACCGCATAAATCCCGAGCAGTTCGGCTTCGCTCGGGCATTCCACGGCGATATCGAAGGCGGCGACGGCGAGGCTAACGCCGAGATTTTAAAGCAAATTTTAAAAGGCGAGCTTGGCGGGCCGAAATTTGACATCGTCGTACTAAACGCGATGTTTGCGCTATACTGCGCGGATGTCGCGGCAAGCCCTGCAGAGGCTAAGCCGCTAATTTTAGAGGCGATCGGATCGGGCAAGACGTGGGAATTTTACGAAAACTACGTAGGGGCGAGAGCTTAGATGGTTAGCGGCGAAAAGAGGGAGTTTTTAAGCGAGCAGCTCATCAGCTATCTGGGCAACAAGCGCTCGCTGCTAGCGCCGATAGAGCGGGCGATCTGCGAGATTAAGACGGAGCTTGGGCAGGGCAAGATCAGCTTCGCGGACGTCTTTAGCGGCAGCGGCATCGTCGCGCGCCTGGCTAAAGCGCACTCAAACCTCGTTATCGCAAACGATCTGGAGGGCTACTCGCGCGCGATAAACTCCTGCTATCTTTCAAATTTCAGCGACGAGCTGTGGCGGGATTTGAGCGAGCTACACGCTGAAATTTTAAGAAATTTCACGCCGAAGGAGAGCTTTTTTAGCGAGCTGTACGCGCCGAAGGACGATGAGGATATCAAGGCGGGCGAGCGCGCTTTTTACACGCGCCGAAACGCCCTGATTTTGGGCGGGCTTTGCGAGCAGATAAGCAAAATCCCGCAAGAATTTCGCGATTTTTTCACAGCGCCTCTGCTTAGCGAGGCGAGCATCCACTCAAACACGGGCGGCGTTTTTAAGGGCTTTTACAAGGACAAAGCGGGCGTGGGAAAGTTCGGCGGCAGCGGCGAAAACGCGCTAGCTCGCATAATGGGCGAAATTTCCCTGCGCCTGCCCGTGCTTTCAAATTTCGCCTGCAAAAGCGCGGTCTTTCAAGAGGACGCCTCGCGCTTTTCGCAGAGCGCGCGCGAGCGCTTTTCGCAGCTTGACGTCGCGTATTTCGATCCCCCTTACAATCAGCATCCCTACGGCTCGAACTATTTTATGCTAAATTTGATCACGGATTTTATAAACGAGGGCAAGAGCCCAAATGCTGCGGAGCTTAGCAGGGTTTCCGGGATCCCCGCAGACTGGAACCGCTCGGCATATAACAAAAAATCAAGTGCTGCGGAGGAATTTTTTGCGCTGCTGGCGGAATTTCCGGCGAAATTTTTAATAATCTCTTTTAATTCAGAGGGCTTTATCTCGAAGACGGAATTTTTAAAAAACCTCGCGCACATCGGCTCCGTGCGCACGATAGAGATCCGATATCCGACCTACCGCGCGAGCAGAAATTTAAACGCGCGCGAGCTTTACGTGACGGAATTTTTATATGTTGTACAGAAGTAAGATCAAAATTTGCGGCATCAAAAGCGCCGCCGAAGCCCGCGCCGTGCTGGCGTGCGGCTCGGCTTTCTGCGTAAATTTAGAGCGCGCGGACGGCGCCAAAAATTTACCGCAATCGGGTAGCGAGAGCTTAATAAAAAATTCTAATTTTTGCGGCGAAAATTCTGAGCGGAATTTTAATTCGGATGCCGAGAATGCTACGCGAAATTCCAGTAGCAAGAATTTCGTGCAAAATTTTAATCAGGGCAGTGAGAATTCCGCATGCCGCGCACAAAATCATGCAAATTTTACGTCTGAGCAAAATTCCGATTGCGATAAAAATTTCAGTAGCGATTCGCGAAGCCAGGACGACGGCTCGGGCTCGCGGGTGGAATTTTTAGGCGTAATTTTTGTATCAAGCTCCAAACGCCGCGTTAGCGTAGAAACAGCGCGCGAGATCGCACGTATCGCGCACCAAAACGGCGCAAAGTGCGTCGGAGTTTTTGCTTTGAGCTCGGAAGAACACAGCGTCGCCGCATGCGAAGATAAAATTTACGCGGGCACGAGCGGCGGCTTAAAATTTTACGAAAACGAGCGCGACGATTTGAGCGTAAATTTAAATGCAAACTACGCCGCGCCTGCTTCAGTAAAGGATCTGAATTCTGAAATTTTTGGCGCGGAAGTCCTAAGTGAGGAGCAAATTTTAAAAATTTGCGAGGCTTGCGAACTGGACTGCGCTCAGATTTATGGACGCATAAGCGCGGATTTCAAAGCGCGCCTCAACGCAGCGGGCATCGAGGCGTGGCAGGTGCTAAGTATTGGTGCCGAAATGCCGCCGCTTGAGGGCTTGAGCTTCGATCGAATATTATTCGACGCTAAAGGAACGAGCCTGGGCGGTAACGGCGTAAGCTTTGATTGGGGTTTGCTGCGACATGCAGGGCTTGGTTACGAAGGACGATACGGCGCGGCGAGCAGTGAAAAATACTGCGCAAGTAGCGCAACTCAAAACATAGGCAGCACAAAATACGACTCGGCTAACGGGCACTGCGATACGCAAAATAACGCATCAAGTGACGAAAAATGCTATGCAGCAGGCACTGCTCAAGGCTCAGACGGCGCAAGGAGCTATCTTAAACATAGCGCGATCTGTAGCGGATATAGCGAGGGGAATTTAAAGCGCGACAAAAACAACGGCTACAACAATTCTTGCACGGAACATAGCGAAAACGGAAATTTGAAGCTCAAGAGGGTAAGCGACGTGTGCTGTGCCTCTAATAGCAATGAAGCGAGCGAACGCACACATGATATTGTTCGATCGAGCAATACGAAACAAGAAACGAACGCCGATCGTCGTGCCGAAAAAAATGACGATGAGTGCAAATTTAGTGCGTGTGCTACCGCTCGGCTGAGTGGTGTAAGACCCACAAACGAAGGCGTCAATAATCAAGGTGTAAACGACTATGAGGCGGGCGCACCAAATATTTCAAATGACGGCGGTGAGGTGGGCAAGTTGGGTGCCGCAAAGGATGATGGTGCGGATAAGTGTAGTACTGCTTCCAAAGGCGGCGCGATCTCTTTCATTCTTGCAGGCGGTATCGGCGCGCAAAATATACTTGAAGCACTCGCTCTACGCCCCTACGCTATCGATCTAAATAGCCGGGTGGAGGATGCGCGAGGCATTAAAGATCCACAAAAGATAAGCGAAATTTTGCAAATTTTAAAAAATGCGCAAGGCTGATCTCTGCGTGCAAACTCGCGCGATAGTTATATCTAAATCAAGCGTGTATAAGGAGGAGCCAAATGTATAACGACGAAATTGCTAGGTTTGGCATAAGCAAAACGCGGTATGATAAAAATATAAAGGATTTCTTACAAGATAAAAATTGCGATAAGCGAAATTTGGCGGGCGGCGGGCTAAAATTTACGAGCGATGGCAGGCAAAATTCTATAAATGCCAGCGAGTAAAATTTTACGAATGTCGTTGAACAAAAATCGCAAATCGATCTCTCTTGTGCCACTGATACACCTTTGCAAAATTTTAAAACTCAAGCAAGGGATTACGACAAAGAGCCGATAATCATAAAAGATAATTCAATAGAGATGATTAAATTTTATTCGCCATTTCTGTATTTTCTTAATTTCATAGATTTTGGAACAAGGCAAGACTCGCCAAGATCCGTTAAACGCTGGCTAGAACTTTCGGATAAATTTGGCACCTGCTATATAAAATTTAAAAATTCAGTTATCGAATATTATTCAGAGAAAAAGAGGGTGACTCTATACTCTATAAATTTATCCGAAATAATTGCAATAAAACGCACCTTTGGACCGTCTACTTTTAAAATAACTAAAAAAGGTAAAATTTCAACATTTTTTGTCGCATTCGCGTGGATAGTCCTTTTATCTTTGGTAGTAACTTTTAAAAATAAAATTTCTTATGGAATTTTAATTGTGCCGATCTCCTTATTTTTGGCGTTTGCGCCCTTAATCATATTTAGATTTAAGAAAAATTTGGGATTTGACATAGGAAACGACAGCCTTATTTTTATGAGCAATGGTAATTATATCGAAGCAAGCATATTAACAAGCAAAGAATACAAAGAGCTAAAAGCCTATTTTATATTGAAAACGGGAAAAAATTTAGATAAAATCCCGCCGCAAATTTTTGTGTAGGCTATAAAGAATAAAGATGAATAAAAAACAGAGGCTCGAAAAGCTAAATAAAATTTTAAATGAACGGCGTCAAAATTTATAGCGGGATTCGGGGCGGAATTTTGATGCCGAGAATTCTGATAGTAAAAATTTTAAATTTGAAAAACTCACGAATGGCTCCGCTACAAATTCAAACGAAAGCATAAGTCTTACTAAGTTCAGACAAAATCCGAGTTGCGCTCGTGATTACAATAAAGAGCCTTTAGTGCTCAAAGATAGGACAAATTTTTATATAGTTCTTGCTACGGTATGCACGCTTGCGATTATGATTTTTATGTATTCATATGAACCCAATCAAACTAGATATAATCAGCTTTTTATAGTATTTCCATTTTTCGGACTGCCTATAATAATGGAATATTTTACAAATTTTTTTAATAAGAAATTTGTAAAAATTTATAATGATAGAGTTACTTATTATACAAATAAAATGCCCGAAAAAACTATATTCTTAGATGATCTTAAGGATGTAAAAAGAGCCTATTTTGCAAGAGATAATGAGTGGCTTAGGAGGCAAGGCACTTTTTATAGATTTTTCTTAAAATTTGATCCGTATGCTACGATAATCGCTTTTTTATTGATCTGCATATTGGTATTAGCTATCGGCGTAAGAAAATATATAGAAACAGGTAGTTCCAAAGTAATTTTTATATTAATATTGACGTTTTTGTTTTTATTCATCTCAAAATTTATATATTTTTTGGTTTTTAAATTTCAACTTAGATTTATATTCTACGATAATATAATAATCCGAGGCAAGGATAAAGATATCGCCTTTACGATAGAAACTATGGACGACTACGTTAGGATAAAAGAATTTTTTATGAAGACAAAAGACATTGATTTGGACAAGACCCAGCGCCACGTATGGCTGGATTTAATTAATAATTAAAGAGCTTTATATGAAAGAAGCCTCAAATGGCGAAGCCTTTAAATTTTAAAATTTAAAGGCGCGACTCTTAAAAATTGATCGCAATCTTTCTTGCGCGGAACATATTTTATCATTTGCTTTATCGCGTTATGAATACGGCTACAAATTCTTAAATTCCATCTCCAGCTGCCTGCGCCAGTCTTGCAGCGAGCGCTCCGCTCCGGCAGCGTATTTCTTTATAAGTACGCTGCCGGAACTTGACTAGATACGCCGCCTCTGTATAGATTGATCTCTGAAATTAAATATCATCCTTAAGCGCTGCGCCTTTGAAAAATCCCCACGTAAAGCGCGAAAACAAAACCGATCGCGACCGCGTAAGGAGCGAACTCTGTGATGCCTTTAGCCGAGCTTGCGAGCAAGAAATTGTGCGCGACCGCAGCGCCCGCCGCCATGCCGATGACGAATATGCCCGAGCTTAAATTTCCCGTGCCGGCCTGCACCAGATGCTTGCCCGGGCAGCCCTCGCTTAGGCTGAAGCAAAGACCCGCGAGCACCATACCCAAGAAATTCCAAACGAAATCGTTATGTGCGATAGGCTGGCCCTCAAAGCCGAGTTTGTATTGTCCAAACGCGATATTTGCGATGCTCGCAAACGCGATGACGCTTAACACGCCCCAAGACATCGAGAAATCGCCGCGGAAAATTTTGCCGAACGCTCCGACGCTGCAAAATTTGCTCTTGTGCATCACCGCGCCCACGATAATGCCCGCAGCCAGCGAGATGCCTACCGCTGCGTGTTGCGCGCCGGGGCCTTTAGCGGAGATAAAAAGCGCGCCGCTCTCGCCCGTTTTGAGTCCGAAAACCAAGGCCGCAAGTAGCGCCGCACCCAGTATCACGGGCAAAATTCCGATCGCGCTACTAAGCCTTGCCTCTTTGCTCGCCTCATAGCCGCGCTTTTTAAGCAAAAACCCAATGAGTACGCCGCAGATTAGACCCGCTAACCCGGCTAGCGCGGTCAAATCGCCGCCGCCTAGGCGCAAAAACGCGCGCCACGGACATCCCAAAAATACAAGGCAGCCGATCATCGCGAAAATCCCTAGGAAGAATTTCGCAAACGGCGAGCTGCCGGTAACCGGCGCGAACTCGCGCGTCCAAAGCACGCTTGCCAAAAAGCCGCCGAACACGAGCCCTATGATCTCCGGGCGGATGTATTGCACTGCGCTAGCTCGGTGAAAACCTAACGCGCCGGTGGTGTCGCGCAAAAAGCAAGCGACGCAAACGCCCATATTGCCCGGGTTTCCAAAATGCACCAGCGCCGCACCCAGCACGCCTAGCACGGCGCCTGCGATGATGTACCATTTAACGTTATTCATGAAAAGATCCTGAAATAATCTAGATCGACCGATCTCTTAGGCGCGATTTTATCCTTTGTAAAATAAAAAGTAAATAAATTCCGATCTAAATTTGCAAAAAACTAAATTTTAAAATCGCGGGCGTTTAAATTTAGACTCTTTGCTGTGGTAGAAATGCCAAATTTAGTAACCTGAACGTGGCGCAGACGGATCGCAACGAGAAGCCAAGGCGTAGAGGCAGTCAGACGAAACGCGATAAAAACAGGTGCAAGCGGAGCAGAGCCGAGGGGACAGAAACGGCGCAAATAGAGTGTAGGCATGACGTAGCCAAAACGCGGAAACGGCTTAGACGGAGCACAATACTTGCCGCCAATAAAAACGAATTTCAAATGGTTTTAAAATTAAATTTCAACCTTATTTAAGTATGTAGATATATAATAATGTATTTCAATTTTATTTTAAAGGGCGGGTATGAAAAAGCGAATTTTATTGGTGCCGCTTGCGATAGGCGCGATAGGCGGAGCAAATGCGGCCGAAAACAACGCCACAAAGTCGCAGGATCTAGGCCAAATCGTCGTGCAAGCGACGGTAAGCGCGGTCGATAACCTAAAATACGCGGGCTCGGCCGGAATTTTAACCCCCAAAGATATGAAAGCCAAAACCAACGTGATCGATTCGATCATGCAGATACCGGGCGTCGACGGCAGTATGGATATGGGGCGACAGATCGGCAGACAGTTTCAGATCCGCGGATTCGGATATCAAAGCGACGAACGCGTCATCATCAAGCAAGACGGCGTGCGCAGAAGCGCGGGGATGTACTCAAATATGATCTCATCCTTTCGCACCGATAGCGACATCCTAAAGCGCGTCGAGGTCATAAAGGGCGCCTCGTCCGTGCTTCACGGCTCGGGCGCAATCGGCGGTATCGTAAATATGCAAACCAAAAGCGCAAGCGATTATCTAAGCGAAGGAAAAAGCGTAGGCTTGATGCTAGGGCAGAGGCTCGAATCAAACAATATGCATAGCACGCGCGGCGCGGTTTACGGCAAGGGCGAGGAAATTCCGATCGACGTTTTACTCTACGGCAAGCGCGCAAGCTACGGCAATATCAAGCTCGCAGACGGCGGTACGCACTACGGCGAGGGCTACGACAAGACCTTTAATAACGAGCATATCGATACAGGATTTTTCAAAATCGGCGCGAACTTAGACGATCACCGCATAAGCTTCAGCGCCTTTGATTACGACGAAAATTTACACACCGTCTGGCAAACGCTATGGAAAAACGAGGAAGATCTCTTCGTGCACGGAAATTTAAGCCAAAGGGATTATGTTTTTGATTGGAATTTTACGCCGCAAAGCCCGCTAGTGGATATGTCTTTCAAGGTCTACAAAAGCAGAGCCGAGTATAAACGCGGCTATAAAGATCAACAACCTACGGGCACGCTAGATTACGCCAATAAAGATGATCGCAAGGGCTTAGAGATCAAAAATATCTCGGAATTTGATACGGGCTTTTTAAATCATAGCTTCGCTTTCGGCGGCGATTACGAAAATAGGCAGGAGGATGCGATCTTTATCCAAAATGGAGCGCTAAGAGATTTTGCCTCCTTTCCGAACGAATACAATAGCTACGGACTTTTTGCGCAGGATCTGATCCGCTTGCACGATGATTTAGAGCTTACCTTGGGCGGTAGATACGATAGATTCGATCGTGACATCAAAGGCAAACCCGCTAAATTTAAAGATTCCAGATTTTCTCCACGCGCGGCAATTGCCTATACGCTCTTTGATAAATTTACTCTTTTAGCGGGATATAGCGAGAGTTTCCGCGCGCCTACGCCGCACGAAACATCGCAATCAGGGCCTATCAACCGAATGTATTATTACATCCCAAATCCCGATCTAAAGCCCGAGACCGTCAAGGAATACGAGGTCGGATTTAGCTTTAAACAGGATGAAATTTTTACGGATGATCACTTCGATATGAAATTTATCTACTTTAACGGCAATATCAAAGATATGATTGACGTTAAGCCGCTACCACATCTAGGCGTGCCGCCGGGCGGCTTTTCGCAACAATACGGGCAGTATCAAAATATCGATCAAGCCAAAAGGCATGGTTTTGAGCTAAGCTCAAACTACCAAACGCAGGACTTTGATTTCGGCGCGAGCTTCGAGCGACTTAGAATTTACAATAAAAAGACGCACGAAAACATCAATAACCACGCCAAAAAACTAAGCGCGAACATAGATTATTCGCCGCTGCAAGATTTGAGTCTAGGATTTCAGGTGAGCCACTATTTCAAACCTCACTCCAAACCCGCTTCATATTTTGCACGCGGGAGGGAGTATTTTTATGTAGATAAGTCCTTTACGATCGCAAATTTCAGAGGAAGCTACAAGATCAAAAACGGCATTATCCCGGTCCTTGACGGCGCGGACGTGAGCTTTGGCGTAAATAATATTTTCGATAAGCATTATATCAACGCAAACCGCACACGCGATACTGTAGCAGTAGGCGCTGGACGAAATTTCTACGTCGATTTGGAAGTAAGATTTTAGATTAAGCTTATACGGGCGAGGCGCGAGTTAAATTTTAAAACTTACCCGAGCCTTCGCCCTTCTTTCTTTTCAAATTTAAACCTCATCGCGACCTTTTGGTGATAAGGCTTAAATGTGGCATAAATTTCTAGCGCTATAAAATTCCGCAATTTTTAAAATTTCACAAATTGCAAAAATTTTATGGGTCGCAAAGCCCGCAAGCTGCGAAATTTCACGCCTCATCAATCGATAGCGTTGGAGCTTTTTAACACTACTAGATGTTTTTTGCCCGCAAAGCTTAGCACTACGGCAGCATTATTTTCGTCGATCTCGCGCACCAGCTCTACTCGCACGTCGCTAGGTCTTGCGGTATCCGAGCTAAGCAGCTCATTTTCTAAAATGCTTCTAAATGCCGAAACCTTGGGCTCTTTTGCATCCGATCTTTCTTTTGCTCCCTCGCGAAATTCCATCGTACCACTCTCGGCAGAGCTTACTTTAAGCGGCGAAATTTTATCCGCTGCTCTTATATTCTCGGCGCTCTCATAGTTTTCGTCCGCCTCCGTAGCTTCCGAACGCTCGGCACGCGCAACTTCATCGTAAAATTTATCGTGTGCACTCTCTTCGCTCACGTTCTCGCCCCTAAAAAAATCTGCGCTATCTACGTTTTTTGAGTCGTTAGAATTTTTGGAATTTAAAGCAGAGGCTTCATCTTTCTTCGCAAACTCCTGCGAGTCAGAATAATTGGTAAAATTTGCGTTCTTTGATCCGCTCTGATTTTTAAAAGAGGATTCGTTTAAAATTTCATCTATGCCCGCTTCGTCCACGTCAGCGCTATCCATGCTAGCGTCGTCTTCAAAAACCCGCCATGTCTCGTCGATACTTTTTTGCGGCTTGTGCGATAAAAATTTTCGCACGCCTACGAAAGCCGCAGCCGCAAGCAGTAACGCTACGATTATCGGCATCACGGAAACCCCGCTGCTACCGCTTTGCGCCGTCTCATTCGCCTCGCTCTTTACGCTCATCTTGCTCTGATCGAAAGCGGGATTTTTTACGCGCAAAATGAGCTTTAAATTGCCGTCTTGAGTAAGAGCATCGACCGATAGATCGGCTCCAGTAGGGAAATTTATCTCGATATCCTTGCCCTTAGGCGCTATCGTAAAGCTTTTTAAGACCTTTTGATTAGTGCGCATCTCGTTAAATTTCTCATCGCCGCCGAGCCCCTTTAAAATAAGGCTCATCGACTGCCCATCGACGCGGCGTACGATGTCTGGCTTGTATGCGGAGTCAAACGCCAAGACGATGTCCACGCTATCGTCGTGGTTGAAAAGATCGTATTGCATCAGATTGGCGCCGAGGCAAAAATTTGCGATTAAAATCAAAAATATCTTTTTCATGCTCTTTCCATTAGTTAAAAAGTTCGGCGATCTTGCCTTGCAGCTCGCGCCCGCCGTAATTTGCGCATAAATTTACGATCGCGGTGCCTATGATAGCGCCGTCTGCGTATTCTTTCGTAGCGCGAACGTCGCCGGCAGTGCGGATACCAAAGCCGATCGCTATGGGCAGATCGCTCATCTTTTTAAGATCTGCGACCATATTTTTTAGGCGCGAAATCGGCGTTTGCTTGCTTCCGGTCACGCCGATAGCGCCTACGCCGTAGATGAATCCTCGCGCGCGGCTCAAAACTCGCGTAGCACGGTGCTCGCTCGTAACACTGATAAGCGGGATGAGCGCGATACCGAACTCCTCGCAAAGTGCAAAAATTTCCTCATTTTCCTCATACGGCAGATCGGGGATTATTAGTCCGCTGATGCCGTAGCGCGCCGCCTGCGCTACAAACTCGCGCGCGCCGTAGGCAAAGATCACGTTGTAATAGACCAAAAATACGAGCGGCTTGCGCGTTTGCACCTCTTTTAAAATTTCAAATACTGTGCCCGCGTTTACGCCGTTTTGCACCGTAGAAAAGCTCGCCTTAAAAATTTCCGGACCGTCCGCGAGTGGATCGGAATACGGGATGCCAATCTCAAGCAGATCGATCACGCTTTCATCTAAATTTGACAAAAACTCCTTCGTGTGCGCTGGGCTCGGATAGCCCGCCACGATATAGCCGATGTTCGCCTTTTTGCCGGCAAAGGCCGCCTTGATCTTATCCATAAATCGTTCCTTTTTTGTAGTTCATCACGGTATCCATATCCTTATCGCCCCTGCCGCTTACGTTTACGACGATCGTTTTTTTGCCCTTTAGCTGCGGGCAGAGCTTTTCTAAATACGCTAACGCATGCGCGCTTTCGATCGCGGGGATGATGCCTTCGAGCCTACAGAGCAGTTTAAGCGCCGTGATGCACTCATCGTCGGTTACCGCTTCGTATTTTGCGCGACTTATCTCGTGCAGATGCGCGTGCTCAGGGCCTACGCCCGGATAATCAAGCCCCGCCGAGATGCTGTGAACAGGCTCGATCATGCCGAATTTATCCTGTAGTACGATCGTTTTCATGCCGTGGATGATGCCCGCGCGTCCGTTAGTAATAGTCGCTGCATGATAAGGGGTATGCGCGCCCAAGCCGCCCGCTTCGACGCCGATGAGTTGCACGCTAGGATCATCTACGAACGCGCTAAAAATTCCTATCGCATTGCTTCCGCCTCCTACGCAAGCTAGGACGTAATCGGCCTTGACTCCCTTGCTTGCGAGCTGCGATTTGGTCTCGGTGCCGATGACGCTTTGAAAATCCCTAACCATCTTAGGATACGGATGCGGCCCGACCGCCGAGCCGATGACGTAAAATACGCTCTCGATCTCGTTCACCCACGCCTGAATCGCCGCAGTAGTGGCCTCTTTGAGAGTTTTAAGACCGGTGCCGATTTTGATTAAATTTGCGCCCAAAAGCTGCATCCTAAAAGCGTTGAGCTGCTGACGCGCGGCGTCGGTCTCGCCCATATATACGTCGCACTCAAGCCCAAATAGCGCCGCTGCCGTCGCCGTCGCCACGCCGTGCTGACCAGCGCCGGTTTCGGCGATGACCTTTTTTTTACCCATCTTTTTAGCTAGTAGCGCCTGCGCTAGGGCGTTGTTGATTTTATGAGCGCCCGTATGATTAAGATCCTCGCGCTTTAGATAAATTTCATGCCCGTAGTGCTCGCTAAGGCGCGCGGCGTGATATAGCGGCGTCGGACGCCCCGCATATTCGCGCAGCAAGTAACTTAGCTCATCTTTGAATTCCTTCGTCTGCGCTATGGTGTTGTACGCATCCTCCAACTCCTCGAGCGCAAACATTGCCGTCTCCGGCACGAATTGCCCGCCGAAACTCCCGAAATACGCCTTTTTATTCATCCTATCTCCTCGCATTAAATCGTGAGATTATATAAAATTTCGCGTTAAATTTCGCTTTTTTGACGGCGTCTTTTGCGGCGCTCTTCTAAATTTATCGGATATACAGCTGTAAAAACGCGCGGCGCAAGATAGTAAATTTTAAAATTTATGCTTCAAATTATGGCTAATATTTTGCTTGATGAGTAGGCCTTAGGCGCCGTAAATTTGAATAATTTATAAATTTATTTGCTTTCATTGTTAATATCGCTCTTTTTATAATTACCGATAGGGCAAATGATATTGTCGGTATCTGTAAGCCTTAATTTTTTCCACTCTTCAAAGCTATTAACTCTAATCAAATTATGTGGAATCTTTGACGATCCATCAATGATCTCAAGGTACTCGCTCGTTTCTCTTTTAAAATACTGCATAATAAGGTGATTATCGTTATTTTCCAAAGCCTTTTTTATACATTTTGCTTTTAACTTAACATAGTCGCTATTGCTTAGAGAATTTTTTGAAAAGAGCCTTATTGGGGCGCACTCGCTAATTATTTCCGTATAAATCATACGAAAAACAAAAAACGAAATAATCAGCAAAAATGGTAATAGAATAATATTTTTGTATCGTTTTAAAAATTTCATCTTATTTCCTTATTAGGAATTTTTAAATTTTACGGATATAAACCCTTGATTTTTGTGTTTTACTGCCGCTTATGCCTATACCATTAATGTCTATAGAAGCCCAGGCACTTAGACATAGCAGCAGATTAAAGATATATAGGATAAATTTCATTCTACTAGGTCTAATCCAGGCCTAATCATAGTCGAAGTCTTCCAAATCATACCCGAAGGTATACAAAGTCTTTAAGGCTAGCTCTCTGACTTCTATCCAGGATTTATTGTGATAGACCAAATATTCACATACGCCTTCTAGTAGGCTTTGATCTTTAAAGTATCTATCTATGAGCTCCAAAAGTTCTCTTAGCGCATCTCTTTCGTATGGTAAGAAACAAAATTCGAATTGCTCCAATAAAGCGTTTTTGCATTCGGTATATAAAAGTTCCGCCATTTCTGACGGATCTTCATATTTATTGATTGTGGGATGAACGATATATTTGTCCTGATATT
>NZ_CALHGM010000005.1 GCF_938030145.1 uncultured Campylobacter sp. | reverse complement strand
CTTTCTACACCATCTTTATCGACAAATTTTATTCCTTTACCGTCATTTTGTAGCATCACTTTCCAGTCTTTCGGCAATCTTGATACTATCTTTGCAATGGATGCATCTTTTAGGCCAGTGAGCTTTCCTACATCAATTGACGTCCTTTTTTTGTCTAATTCAATTTAAATACCAATTATTTCGAGTCCAACTTATATTTATCCCATTCTTTTATGGCGTCTCGCGCTTTTTCTACTACGATATGCCAATTTGGATCCTCTATAATGGCGCGATCATCGGTTTCGTCTTTTGCTTGATAATTTTTTATAGCATCTCTAAATTCTTGCAATAATTCTATAAGTTTTGGTGGGAATCCTAAATGACAAGCTGTATTTTTTACAAAATCGTCGAAATCAAAATCATCAAAAAGTGTGCACATTAGCTCTATATACGATGAAATATAGCCCTCTACGTTGTTTTCATTCAGCCAATACATTTTTTGCTGCTTTATGCTGGAAGCCTCTTCTATATTATTATAAATGCCCTTTACGCGGAATTCCTGCCCTTCTAAATTAAGCATCTATTTTTCTCCATAAATTTTTTCTATCAAGCTAAAGTCAAAATTTTCTAGTCCTATATGGCTTTCTATTGTTTTAGATGGTTTATTTGAAATAATCAAATTACCATATTTATCAAAATAACCTTTGTCGGTCTTAATTTTTATATATGCACTTTGTTGCGCTATATTCGGGGTATCTATTTTTCCAGGCATTATTCTTATTTCAAATTGATTGTTATTCGGATTTATAATTCTTATGCCACCGTTTTTATCAGAGCTTTTAATTATCCAACCTGGTAACATATATTTTATTTTATCTATAGTTTGTTCAAAAGTTATTATCTTAGTGTTTGCTTTATTATCTTTAATTAAATTTGAAGTATTTGAATTTTTTATGACACTGTCGGCAGGGCTTGCTCCATTGCTAAGATTTACACTCTTGCTATCTACGAATGCCTTATTTACTTGCTCTTTGGATAACGCAGGCTTAACAATTTCTTTTTTAGGTATCTCTTTTAATCCTTGCTTTAAGGCAGCCTTGCCGATAGCCGCAGAGCCTTTTACTATTCCTGCACCGCCGGTAAATACCGTAGTTACACCCTCGGTATCTCTTTCGGTTGCAGTTTTATAGTCTCCTACCATAATGTCCACTTCGCTTTTATCTAAGCCCGTTCCTGCTAAACTAGGGATATTCGGTATGGTGTTTATTATGCCTTTTGTCGTTTCTATCGGGCTGGTGACTAGATTATATGCTCCCTCAACCGAATTAGAAATAAAATTCCATCCTCCAGAAATAAAGCCTTTCCCGAAACCAGCTATATCATCTAGAAAAGGCTTATCTACTTTTAGATTATCACTGTAGAAATTTTTATTCCTATTGAAGCTATCCAAATACATATACCTCTCCGCATACTGGGAAGCAGTAGGATTAAAGGCATTTGTTCCGTCCAGGTCTTTATTATAGAAGTCGCTTTGTTTGATATACTCCTTAGCTAAGCCTATGT
>NZ_CALHGM010000004.1 GCF_938030145.1 uncultured Campylobacter sp. | reverse complement strand
TATATATACAGAGAAGAAATTTAAAATTTTATTACTTAATGCGATGAGAAAATTTTAAATTAGAAGCTGAATTTTTAGATTTTAAATCAGTTAAGCATTTAAAACGATTTTAAAGGCTATTAAAGCCGCATAGATAAAAAATAAGAAAAGAATATGGAAAAAGCCTATTTTTGATTGTAGAGCATTTAAAAGGTATTTGTGAGCGTTTTCAAATTTTACAATTTTTTTGATTTTTTATATATCACTTTTTAAAAGTTTTTTAAATTTAATGAATGATAAACTACTGAAAAATAATCTATCAAAAGGATTTAGAGTGGCAGAAGAACTGACACAAGAGCAAATGGCCGAATGGGCATATTTAAGCGAGGACGAGCAGATGCTTACAGCTTCGAGTATACGCAAAGGGGAAGAAAACGAGCCACAAACGCGAAACAAAGAGATAGACGACACGAGAGACAAAATTTTAGATTGTCGAGAAGCCATAGAAAACACCGGGTTATTTAAAAGCAACGAAACAAGCGCGGTAGCTTGCGTAAGAGAATTTTATACCGCATACGGAACGGACGACGATAGCAAGGTTCAAGAAGCGATCAACGATATTTATAAAACCAATATGAGTCTAAGGGATGTGACCGAAATAAAAGAGCTCACCCTAAGAGAAATGAATATGGACTTAAAAGAGGACTTCGACAACGGCAAAGAATACACCATACGAGACATTAACAAAAAATTTGCCTACGAAGTAACGGGAGCTGCAAATTTAAGTAAAGACGCGCAGCAAGCCGTAGAAATACTAGGCGAAAAAGAGCTGCTAGATACGAGAATCAGGGAAAGACAGGCGGAGCTGGACGAATTTAAAAGCCCGAAAGCAAAAAGAGAATTCGTAAAAGACAGATTGGACGGCGTAGAAAAAAATGAGTCCTTAAAAGAGAGTCTGCAAATTTTAAAAGAGAAAGAAAAAATAGAAGAGCAAATCGCCAAAAAGGAAAAAGGGGAAGAAAAAGAGCCAAGCTCCAAGCAAAACGAACCACAGCCGGGCAGAGAAAACGGCGCAGAGCAAGAAGACTGGAATAAGAGAGCCGACGAACTAGAAATGCAGCACGAAAAGGAGCTCGAAGACCTCAAAGATAAGCAATCGAAGCTTGAAGCGAATTTTCAAAAATCGATCGACAACCTAATGAATAGTGATGGGATAAACGGCATTATAACCGCGCTGCAAGAGATGGACAGAAGCCTCGAGATGATGCTAAAACAGGGCAAAGAAGAAAGCATCGCCAAAGATCGCCAGCGCCAAGAAAAGCTTGATCTAGCCTTTGACAGTCCTAAATTTAAAGAGGCTGTCGGCGATTTGGTAAAAGAGGTCTATACGCAACGCAAAAAAGTCAAAGGCGGTTTTAAAGAGATGGAGAACGAGCGGGCTAATTACGCTAAATTACAAACGACCTACGATAAAGAAACCAAAAAAGGGCTTGATGTCAAAGGATACGAAAAGCTAAAAAAGATGATGGGCGACATCGAAAAAGAAACGCCAAATTTTAAAGATAGCTACCCTAAATTTTATCAAAAGGTAAACGATACGCTAGTGCAGGCCAAAGACAAAATTTTAAACAAGGCCAAAGGGCAAGAAAACGAAAATGACAGAGGCAGGAGCCTATAATGAGCAATATAACGCCAAAACAAAGAAGAAACGTGATTGAGGGTGACTTGGAAAATTATGTCAAAAGCGAAAACGATTTTTTGAGCCTAAGAAAGAGCTTTATAGACTTAAATTTTAGCCTAGCCCTAGCGTGCGAGCACGACGAACAAAGGGCGAAAAAGTACCTAGATGCAGCCAGAGAGATACAAGGACTCGAAGATAAGCAGGACAAGAGGGGAAAGTGGGAAATAAACGAGGATAACAACAAAAAAGTGATGACCCCGCACAAGGACGACGAAAAATTTCAAACCAAATTCGAAAAGGAAAACCCGCTCCTTTTCAGGCAGCTACAAAACGAGCTAGAGCTCATGAATAACGAAGCAAGGTTATACGAAAAAATTAAAGACAACAAAGACAAAGGCATAGATAAATTAACGCCGCTTTACGTAGAGTTGCAAGAGGGGCAAATCGATGTAAAAAGAAAACACGGAGACGAGGTGGGCAAGCCGATAGATACCGATAGATTTAGGTATAGCTATCCAAACGCCACCAAAACGCTAGAACAAACCATCGAAAAATGGGCTGAAAAGGAAACTAAAAAAGAAAATACCGAGCAGAAAGGAAGAGAGATATGAAGAAAACATTTATATCTATTGGTGCGGCAACGGCGCTATTTTTTAGCAGCGCAAACGCAGGAGGCGTTCCGGTTATAGACGTGGCTGCGATAGCTCAAGCGGTAATGGGCTATACTCAAACGCTAAAAGACTATGCTGAGCAAATCAAGCAGTACGAGCAAATGGTCAAAGATACGCTAAATTTTGAAAAACAGATGGCCGAGCTCGGCATAGATATGAACAGCATCTACGATATACTAGGCGATGCGCAAAGCATGATCAGTCAAATGCAAAGTATCTACGATAACGTCAAAAATATCCCCAATGACATAATGGGCGATATAGCGAGAGTGCAAAACGCGTGCTCGTTTTTGGAAAATAATAGCCAATTTTTCGGAATGACGCTAGGAAAAACCAAAAGCTCAATCAAAAGCAAGGTTAATCGCTGCACTTACGCATTGCGAGACGGTGCAAATTTGAGCAAAAGCATAGACGAGCTGACCAAGCAGATGAATAAAGCCGTCGATCCTATCCAAAGAGCGAACTATCAAGCGCAAATCAACAACATAAAAAATGCCGAGAAATTCCTGCAAGAAAGGGATAATATCGAGAAAACAAACGCCTTGTTAGCCTTTGAAGATACGTTTCATAGCGACGATAAGACTAATCCTTACTCAAAAGCGAAAATGAACGACGATTTAAAGCAGCTTTCAAAGCAGCTGAGCAAACCAAACAACCAAAAGCAAGCTCAAGCCCTCACAAACTCGATACTGCTTAAAATTTTAGAAAATTTGCAGCATCAATACGAGCTGAATATCAACTACACCAGCACGATGGCTACTAGCAAACAGCTAAACGAAAGCGGCAGCAATAAAAATTTAACCGAAGAGAGCTTTAATCAGTCGGTCGTAGAATATAAGCGCAACGACGCCATATTTGAGCCAGAAACCAAGCAGCTCCCGAAAGATGAGCTGGGACTACCAAAATTCGTATATTTCAAATAAAGGGGAAAGAATGAAAAAACTAGTTTTTAGTTTGATCGTAGGTGCAATTTTTGCGGCAAGCGGCGCGACCGCAAAAGAGACGAGCGCAAAGGATACGGCGACAAAGACGTCTACTCCAAAAGAGCTCGGCGACGTATTTACCGGCGATAAGAAACTGGCATGCGAAGCGGTGCTATGCCTCGCAAGCGCTACGCGCCCGCCGGAGTGCGCCGCAAGCCTTAAAAAGTACTATTCGATTACGGCTAAAAAGGCGCATAAGCAGGCTCAAAAAAGACAAGCATTTTTAGATCTGTGTCCAAGATGAAAGAAAATCTAGTCGAGCTCGCACTCGATGAAATTTTAAAAAATAACGGCTACTTTGAAAAAAGAGACAAAAGTAGCCGTAACTACAAAACGCTTACGAACGACTACGGAGATACGATAGTCATATCACGCCAATCAAACGGCCACTACTTATATTTTAATCCAAATGACAGTACCGATCGGGGCAATATTTACAGCTTCGCTAAAAATCGCGGAATAGAAGTAAAAGATTTAATAGACGAAAACAAAATAAAAGATATAAAAGAGTTACAAAACAATACTATACCAAAAACAACTACTAAAAAAATCGATAATGAAATAATAGAAAAATTTAAAAAATTAGATAAGACGGATAAAAATTCATTTTTAATTAGCCGTAGGAAGCTAAGCGGAGAACTATTGGCACAATTTAGCAGCCTAAAACAAGACAGTAAATACCAAAACGCGGTCGTACCGACGTACACGTTAACGTCAGTGCAAACGGACGCCGGCACGAAAGAGTTTTTAAAGCAAAGCGGAACGATAAGCTATCTCTCAAAGCCCTTAACACACGATCCGCAAGGAAAAGCATATGATAAGCCTATCAAGCAGCTTTGCAACGGAAATAAGGGGCTAGAAATTTTAAAAGCCGATAACGCACATAAAAGCCCCAAAGAATTTAAAAATATAATAATCAGCGAAAGTATGATCGACACGCTATCGTTTTGCGAGATGAAAGGGATAAATTTGCAAGAGACGCTGCTATGCTCGACCAACGGGCAAATATCGACATCGCAAAAAGATGCGATTAAAGCGCTTCGCAAGCTCGCCCCGGATGCAAAATTTACGCTAGCGTTCGATAATGACGATCGCGGCAAAGAGTTTGGCAAGATCGTAGAGCAAATAGTGCCGAATGCCGACAGGCAAATGCCTATATTAAAGGACTTTAACGATGATTTGGTAGTCGGCAAAGCATTGGGGCTAGCGGCGCGCAATATTAGCAAAGAAAACATTTTAAAGCCTTTGAGCGAGCTTGGCAAGAAAGTAGAGTATTTATCAAAGAAATATGATTTTTTAGAGCCTTGCGCAAAGAATGAGTGCGTAAATGAGCTTTTAAAATTTAATCCTTCAAAATTTAAAGAGATAGCCCCAAAGGTGCAGCGTCTGCCCGGAATGAGAGAATGCTTTAAGCGACTTAATCTCGTCGAAAGAAAAATCGGCAGGGAGTATTCTAGGGCTATATGATTTATAGAATATTGATTAATTAGGGCAATCAAGATTTAAGCTGGTTTTTAAAGTTTAAGGTTTATATAAGCTTTTGGGATTTATATCTTATCCCCTTTATTTGGGAGTTTGATAGAGATTGCGGCAAGTGAATTTTTTACAAAATCTCGCTCATAATGTCCCGCTGCCGGGTTAAGTAAAGCGGTAGCTCTCAGATGTTCGGGCAGTCAAATTTTAGGCTGTCCGGATTGGAATTGGTAGCATGGCCAGAGCGGTGAAAATTTGGCTTGCTTTTTAAAGTTTAAGGTTTATATAAGCTTTTGGAATTTATATCTTATCCCCTTTATTTGGGAGTTTGATAGAGATTGCGGCAAGTGAATTTTTTACAAAATCTCGCTCATAATGTCCCGCTGCCGGGTTAAGTAAAGCGGTAGCTCTCAGATGTTCGGGCAGTCAAATTTTAGGCTGTCCGGATTGGAATTGGTAGCATGGCCAGAGCGGTGAAAATTTGGCTTGCTTTTTAAAGTTTAAGGTTTGAATAAGATTTTAAAAATTACATTTTAATTCCTATTCTTGGGGGTTTGCTCGGATTTGGGATGAGTAAAATTTTTACAAAATGCCGTTCTTGTTGGCGGTCTGCACTAAGGTGCTGCCGCGCCGAAGCCGAGCCTAAGGTCTCGACTTCTATGGGTTTAAGCGGGGGCACCCCGCAACGCCCCTCCTAAATACAGGAGCTGCCGCCAATGACGGCAGCGGGAATTAAAAAAGGGGAAAGAAAATCAAATTTAGGCTTAAATAATGCTTAGGTTTTTAATTTATTTTTAGGCTATTTTTGTTTTTTTGCTATTTTATATTTTTATATATTTTAATTATTTGATATTTTATTATTTAGTATTTTATTATTTTTTAAGTTAAGAAGTGGTATAATCGTTCTATAAATTAAGAAGAAAGGGACTTAAAAAGATGAAATTAACGAACGCGATTAAACTACTTAGCCAATACGGCGAAGTTAAACAAGATGAAACCGGAGCGAGGATTGAAATAAACGGCTGGACTTACGGCGCTAGCACGAATTGGAACGAGCAAGAGGTTCTATTTTTATATTGTGAATGCGGTACAAATACGCGGGATAGGCACTTTTATTCATATAACACGCTAAAAGGCCTTAAAGATTGTATGGATAGATACATTCGGGCAACGGCATAGCAAGAGGATTACAATGAAAATTTATTTAACGGAAATAGACTACGCCCGTTTAAATTCTTCGATGGATGAAGGGCGGTACTCCTTAAAAAGGGATGGTGAATACACGGAGGCGATAAAGCTTAAATTTATAGGCAATGCGACGAACGTTGAAAGCTATGACGTATTTTTTAGCCACGATCCGTTTAAAGTTTTTATTTTAAATAAGCAGGCGCAAACATTTAGACAGACCGATGGTTGGGCGCCGCGAAACCTTTAGGGGTCAAATAGGCGAAGGGCAGTATGAGTCAATGAACAAGAACTATAATAAATTTGAAAGAGCACACGATATAATGGCGGAGCTAATCAAAGCCCCACTCCCTCTTGAGCCGGTGGAGCTTGGCAACATTAGCGACAGGGAGCTTGGCTTTTTGAAGAGTAGCGTAGAGATGATGGCGGACTACTTGGACTCGCTGGGCTTTGATTTCAGAGGTCACAAAGAGGAAGTTCTGATGCCGATTTACGAGGAGTTCGAGAGGCGGCAAAAATAAATAGCAAAATATGCTATAATTTGTAAAAATAAGGATGAAAAATGAAGAAAATTAAACTACTGACGGCGGCCGTTATAGCCGGGCTTATGTTGGCAGGATGCGGTGAAGATGATGGGCTTGTAAAGCTAGAGAATGCAAATCCGGCAATAAAACAAGCAAATTACGATGCGATGGTTAATAAGCTAAAAGAGAGAGTTAAAAATGTAGATTTTGAATTTTATCATGCACAGACCTTATTTAATGGCGAAAATTGGAAAAATTATACATCAGAGCAGGGCTTTGCCAAATTTACAAGATGGAAAGCCCAAAACGACCTCATAAACAATGAGAAACTCGTAGTAGTAGTCGTAGATAAAAATAATAAAAAAGTAGGGTCGGCATACGAGGTCGAATGTACAAAATGGGGCAAATTTGAGTGCGATCCAGAATATATAACGGTTCTTGAAAACGGAAAAAGATAGAAAAAGGAGAATCTCCAATGAAGACGACGTTATCCGATTTAACCAAAGAATCGATACTCGCATATCTATCCGAGCTCAAGCCGGGTCTTGAAAAAGACGGCATCCAAAAGATAGGACTTTTCGGAAGTTATGCCAAAGGTTATGCGGGTGAAGACTCGGATATAGATATAGTCGTTTTGGCCGACAAAAAGGACTTTTTGGATAGACTGCACGCGTTTAAAGCGCTTGCGTATTTAAATGATTTAAAAGAGCAGATCGCGGGCAAATTTCATAAATCGGTAGATATTTGCGATTTCTATTCTGAGCAAAAAATGCAAGACGACAAGATAGTGAAGGAAGCGATTTATGTCTGATAGAAAAATTATATACCGATTAGAACTAGCAGTAGAAAAAATAGATCAAGTATTTGAAATTTGTAAGCCCAAAGGCGTTACAGCAGCGCTAGAAGACGAGCTGCTTGCAAAGCCGGCGATAATGAAACATATCGACGTCGTATACCAGCAATTTAAGAAGCTTGAAGAAGCGCAGGAATACCATATATTAGATAAATTTAAAAAAGAAGATATAAAAGGGATAAGAGATATCAGGAATTGGTCTTCTCACAATTATGACAATATACAAAACGAGATCATAGAAGACGTTATACGCACAGATCTTCCTAATCTCAAAGAAAATCTTCAGAAAGTCATAAAAGAAACGAAGCAAGAGCTGTGCGAAGATTTACAAAAAAAGATCGATCGCTTCATTAAGAAGCAGAATATTTTAACCCCGCAAGCCAAGAGCGATCTTGGGGCAGATATTCAAAAAGGCTACAACGACTTACGAAAAAATGGACTTGAGCTTGATAAATCATATGCAGACAAGCTCAAGGGCATCATCAAAAGCAACTCGAACGAAAACATAAAATAATTTTACATTCAAATTTTAAAAAAGGGAATAAAATAAGTCTCTTTTCCCTTTCTAAATTTTAATTTTTTTATACTTCTTTTTACATAAATTTAAAAAATATGATATTTTTAGTTTTACTATATTTTAATG
>NZ_CALHGM010000003.1 GCF_938030145.1 uncultured Campylobacter sp. | reverse complement strand
CTTGTAATCCCAGCCTCCTGAGTAGCTGGGACTACAGGTGCCCGCCACCAAGCCCAGCTAATTTTTTTTTGTTTTTTTTTGGGGGGGGGGGGGGTAAAATTAGCCAAATTTTACCCGAAAAGGATACTAAATGAAAAAATTGCTATTTGCGTTGGCGCTCGCCGCTTGCTTTGCGTTCGGCACGTCCGAGTATGAAAAGTTCGAAAATGAGTGCAATGACGGCGATATGGAGTCTTGCTACAAAGCCGGCTTATTATGCGAAGACAATGCTACGTCGCTTAAACTGTTTGAAAAAGCTTGCAATGGTGGATGTGAGGAAGGGTGCCTTTCAGCGTCAGAAATTATAATGCAAGAAGATTCTAAAAAAGGCATCAGATCTCTTGAAAAAAATTGTAACGCGAAATGCACTATTTGTTGCGGATTATTGGGGATCAAATATAGTCTCGGGGTCGACGTCGAAAAAGATATATCAAAAGGGATAACTTATTATGACAAGGCTTGTGACGGAGGAGAAGAACTATCGTGCAGTATGTTAGCAGATATGTATGACAAAGGAAAGGGCGTAAAAAAGGATGAAATGAGAGCAGCGGTTTATTATAAAAAAGGTTGCGATATAGCGGGCGACCTACCGAGTTGCTTCAATTTCGCGGTATTTAACTACAACATTAACGATAAAAGCAAAGCCGCACAATACTTTAAAAAAGCTTGCGATCTAGGCAAAAATAAAAATTCTCTTTTTATGAATCTGCCCGAGTTTAAAGAAACTTGGCAAAAATCCTGCGATATGTATGAGCTACTAAAATAGCGCGCCGAGTTGCGGTCGGTACAATATGTATCGGCTGCGGCTCAAAATTCGGCTGTATATAAACGCGTCTAAATTTAAAACGCAAGTAAATTTAAAGCGACGATAAAATTTTAAATAGTCGGGTGATATGCGGCAGAATTTAGCTAAATTTATACTATCCTGCATAGATTTTAGCGCAAGCAAAGCGCTAAAATAAAGAGGCAGATTTGTCATAAGCAAATGCGTGCCAAAAGCATAGATTGGTACGTAGCAAAATTTTAAGTTAGGATTATGGAGACCTTATACGCTTCGCCTTTGCAAGGATCAAGTGAAAGTAGAATTGTGATGTTGGAATTTACGCAGTCACAAATATAAAGCTTCGCGCCAATTTTTTGATGTGGAATTTAGAATTTTAATTCCTAGAGCTTCGAATCTGGCGCTGAGCCTTGAAATATCGTAGCGATAGAATTTTAAAATTTGCCGCCGCATCGTTTTAAAAATCTTGCTTGAAAATTTTAATTACGCAGCGTAAAATTTTTCATTTCTGCCGCGACGCTGCGTTTTTCTATAAAAATTTTGCTCTTTTGCTATGACGATGTGTTTTTGTCGCAGAATTTCGCGCCTTTTTTGACGCGGCATTCTTAACGCGCGATCCTCATTATTTTGCTTGTTAAAATTTAAGTGATAAATCCTACGATGTTAAATTTGCACGGCATAAGGCTCTTGTCGCTCCACGCCACTTTGAAGTGAAATGAGATAAATTCTACGTGGCGCAAAAGGCGTCCGATTAGGCTTTGCGGCGCCCTTGCATACTGCGCAAAAGCGCGATCTCCTCCGCCCAGAGGCTATCGTCGATGGTTTCCAAAATCAGCGGGATCTCGTCAATGTTCGGGTCGTTCATGATGTTTTCAAACGCCGCGAGCCCCAAAAATCCGTGCCCGAGGCTCTCGTGCCGATCTTTGCGCACGCCAAGCTCGTTTTTCGTGTCGTTTAGGTGCATGCCGCTTAAAAATTTATAGCCGATCGCGCGGTCAAACTCGCTCATCGTGCGCTCATAGGCCTGCCGGCTTCGCAGGTCGTATCCTGCGGCGAACGCGTGACATGTGTCGATACAGACGCCGATGCGATCTTTGTTTGAAATTTTATCGATCACGTAGGCGAGCTGAGCGAAATCATAGCCGAGATTGGAGCCCTGCCCGGCGGTATTTTCTAGCACGAGCTTGACGCCTGCAGTGTTTGCGATGGCGAAATTTAGCGACCCTGCGATATTATCCAGACACTCTTGAGCTGAAATTTCATTTAGATGCGAGCCCGGATGAAAGTTCAAAAGCCTAAGCCCGAGCGCCTCGCAGCGGCGGATCTCGTCCACGAAGGCGTTTAGGGACTTCTCGCGCTCTGCCTCGCGCGGATGGCCCAAATTTATGAGGTAGCTGTCGTGCACCAAAACATGCTCCGCGCTGATGCCGCTTTGTTTCAGCGCGTCTTTAAATGCGGCGATCTCCTCCGCGCTAAGCGGCGGCGCGTCCCATCTGCGCTGATTTTTGACGAACATCGCAAACGCGTCCGCCCCGATCTTTGCGGCGTTTAACGGCGCGTTGGAAACCCCGCCGCTAGCACTCACGTGCGCTCCGATCCGCTTCATTTTACCTCCTAAATTTTATTTTGCGCCGCACGCGGCAAATTTCATCAACCCTAGCTGCGCGCGGATTTTTTAAATTTAAATGCACGCTTTTTCTTTCGCACATACGCGCTGCTTAGTAAATTTCGTCGCAAAAAGCCGGCGCAGAGCGCCAATAAAACCGCGCCGTTTGCAAAGCTTAGGCGGCTACTCGCCGAGTAATGGAATTTTGACCGCTCGCGCCGTGTTTTGGGCGGCTGCTAGAGCGCATTATTCCCGCGCGGTTACAAACGCCCGCTGCGCGAAATTTTGTTCGTTTGCAATTTATTCGCGCTGCCCTGCGGAGTAGTATTTCGCGCGCTACAAGCGCCCGCCGCGCAAAATTTACTGCAGTTCGCGGATTTTGATCTTCACGCCGCGTTTTGCGTCGGCGAAGCTTATGGATCTTCCGCCGCCGCCCTTGTCGCGGCAAACCTTATAATCGATAGAGCCATTTTGTAGGTTTTGCACTAGGCAACGGCGCTCGCCCGCGTCGCTGCCGCCGAAAATCGGTTTGCCGTCTAGGATTTCGCCCAGAAGTCCGCGGTAGTGCTCGGCGCCGAAGAATTTTTTATTGAAAACGAGCTCGTCGTCGCACGCGCCGTTCATGCAAATTTTATCGCCTTTTAAAACCAGGCTCAGCACGCTGATGCCGCTTGCATAAATTTGAACCTCGGTTTGGTTTTTAAATTTACGCATAAAGCCCGCGTCGCTGGTGCGAGTAAGCGGCGAAATGACGGTGAAATTTACAGCTTGCGTAGAAGCGGGCTTGAGCGCGGTGGTAGCGCAGCCTGCGAGCAGAAGCGAAAGTGCAAGCGGCGCCAGAAAAGAGCATTTCATAAATAATCCTTAATTTAAGTTGGGTTTAAGTGCGTCTTGAGTAGAATACCGCCTTTAATCTTAATACCAGATTAAGTGGCCCCTTCGTCTAACGGTTAGGACATCGCCCTTTCACGGCGGTAAAACGAGTTCGAATCTCGTAGGGGTCGCCACTTCTAGCTTAAAAATTTTTTGACGCAAATCTTAGTTTTTGTAAAATTCTGAAATTATGCGCTTTTGCTGCTTCCTGCGCTACAAAATTCCAAGACTGCAATAAATTCTACCTGATAATTTTAAAATTTATCCCCGCCGAATTTACGTAATAAATTTTATGCGGACATATGGAACTTAATGAAATAAAACTCGCAAATTTAGCTCTTTCTAAAAAAAATTCGCTAAATTTATTGAATGCAAAATTTTAAAGAATATGTAAATGAAATTCTAAAAAATCATCCTGGCGAGCGCGTCACGAGCTTTAGTTTCGAGGGTGAGAAATACTGGCTAAAGCAGCCGGAACTGCGCATCCGCGGTGGATTGCTTACGAAAATATTTAAAGCAAATCCGAAAGCCGCTTTCGATTACGAAGCGCTAAAATGCGAGAGCTTGTACGCAGCTGGCGCGCCTGTGCCGCAGCTGGTGCTGCGAGACGAGAACTTTTTCGTACTCAAAGACGGCGGCACGCCAGTGGACGAGGTGCTAAAAAGCTCGGATGAGGCATCTTGCGTGGCGCTCATTGAGGGCTACGCTGTGGCGTTAGCGCAGCTACATTCGCGCGGCTTCATACACGGCAGACCCGCGCTGCGCGATGTCTTAGTAAAAAATGGCGAGATGAAATTTATAGATTTTGAAAATTGCGGCGAGCGCGGTGATCTGCAAAAAGCCAAAATGCGAGATTTTTTGCTGTTTGTCTATGATCTTTGTCGCGAAGGTCTGAGCGAAGGCTTGGTGCGCTCAGGCATCCACGCCTACGCCTCAAGCGGCGGGCAGGATGTAGTGCAAAGTGCGTGGGCTACGGTACTTGCGCTGCGTCCGATATATTTTATCGCTAGGCTCTTGCCGCAAAAATTTAAAGATCTAAACGCGCTCGTGCGCACATTTGAGCTCTGCCTAAAAATAATTGAGGAAAACGATGGTCAAACAAAGTAAATTCGCCAAATTTAAGCTGGTGATTATACTCGCCTATATGTCGGCTCTGGCGCCCTTGTCTACCGATATGTATCTGCCCGCGCTGGAAAAGGTAAAGGCAAGCTTTGCTACGAGCGAGTTTTACACTCAGCTATCGGTTGCGAGTTTTTTCATCGCTTTTGCGCTAGGACAGCTCGTTTATGGACCGCTAAGCGATAAATTCGGTCGTAAAAAGCTGTTATACGCGGGCATTTTGCTTTTCATATGTGCGTCGCTTGCTTGTGTGAGCTTTGATAGCGTTTACGCGTTTATATTTTTTAGATTTTTGCAAGCTTTGGGTGGGTGCGCTGGAGTGGTACTTGCGCGAGCCGTAATTAATGATAAATTCGAACTGCACGAGGCTGCGGCGATGTTTGCGCTGATGATGGTCGTAGGCTCGCTAGCGCCGATGCTAGCACCAACTCTAGGTGGATTTGTGCTAGATTTTTTCTCGTGGCAAGCGATTTTTGCGATTTTGTTTGCGCTTGGAATTTTGCTTTTTGCATTTATATTTTTCGGACTCGACGAGAGCGCTCAGATAGATGGGACTGCTACACTTAGCGTAAAAGGCGTGCTTGGCGAATACGGCATAATTTTGCGAAATAAAGAATTTATGCGCTATACGCTAGGATTTGCGGTTGCGATGAGCGCGCTTTTTGCTTATATCACGGGCTCTAGCTTCATATTTTTGGGCTATTATGGGCTGGGCGAGCATGCCTTCGGCGTAATATTTGGCATCAATGCTCTTGGAATGACCATCGTTTCGGCACTAAATGCCAAACTCGTGCAAAATCGCGAACCCGCCGCTTTATTAAATTTCGGTCTAATAGCGATGCTCGTGATGAGCTTGATTTTGCTCGCATGCGCTATGCTTGGCCTTCCCTTCATCTGCTTTGAGGCTTCGCTTTTCGTATTGCTTTCATCGCTCGGCTTTGTTGCGCCTAACGCCACGACGCTTGCGATGGCGCTGTATAAGGACGGCAACTCTGGCGCAGCTTCGGCGGTACTGGGGACTGCGCAATTTGCTATTGCCGGGGCTATTTCGTTTATCGTGGGTGCAGTGGGAGCGAATAAGCCGTTTTTGCTCGCAAGTGTGATGGCGATTTGTGCTCTTTGTGCGAACGCTGTGTATTTTTTATTGCGAGAAAAGAATCAAAAATTTTAATTTTAATATTTTTTAAATTTATCGTTAAGGATTGATTAGCTAAAATTAACTCTCGTTCTTTCAGTGTAAGAAAGACAATTCGGTAAAAAAGGAAACAAGCCAATGAGCGATATTATCGCATATAAACTTAACGGTGAAATTTACGATACTCAAAGTATCGGCGAGCGCGCTAACGAGGCGCAGCCGATATATTTCGATAACTCCGAGGACGCGCTTAAAATTCTGCGCCACTCCTGTGCGCACCTTTTGGCGCAGGCGGTGCGCGAGCTATACCCGAGCGCTAAATTTTTCGTGGGACCCGCGATCGAGGATGGGTTTTACTACGACATCCGCGTTAGCAAAGATAACGGCGAGAAGCTCGGCGAAGAGGATTTGGGGGCGATTGAAAAAAAGATGCGCGCGCTTGCCGAGGCAAATTTAGAGATTAAAAAGATAGCCTCCACTAAAGAGGCGGTCGCCAAAAAATATGCAAACGACGATCTTAAACAGGAGGTTTTAAAGCGCATCCCCGAAGGCCCCGTAAGCCTATACGCGCAGGGCGAGTTTGAGGACATCTGCCGCGGTCCGCACGTGCAAAATACGAAATTTTTGAAAAATTTCGCCCTTACGCGCATCGCGGGAGCGTATCTTGGCGGCGACGAGAAGCGCGAGATGCTAACTCGCATCTACGGCGTCGTATTTGCCGACAAAGATAGCCTTAAAAAACATCTTACGATGCTAGAAGAAGCCAAGAAGCGCGATCACCGAAAGCTCGGAGCCGAGATGAAATTTTTCACCTTCGACGAGCAGATCGGCGCGGGACTTCCGATCTGGCTTCCTGCGGGTACGAGGATGCGCATAAAGCTCGAGGAACGCCTTTATAGGCAGCTTCGCAAGCGCGGCTACGAGCCGGTGCGCGGCCCTGAAATTTTAAAATCCGACGCGTGGAAGATCAGCGGTCACTACAGCAACTACAAAGAAAATATGTATTTTACGACGATCGAGGAGCAAGAATACGGCATCAAGCCGATGAACTGCGTCGGTCATATCAAGGTTTATCAAAGCGAAATCCGCTCATATCGCGATCTGCCGCTTAAATTTTGCGAGTACGGCGTCGTGCACCGCCACGAAAAAAGCGGCGTTTTGCACGGGCTTTTCCGCGTGCGCGAGTTTACGCAGGACGACGCGCATCTGTTTGTGATGCCGAGCCAGATCAAAGAAAACGTCTATGAAATTTTAGATTTCGTGGGGCTCTTGATGAAGGCTTTCGGCTTTGAATACGAGCTTGAAATTTCGACCAAACCGCAAAAGGCGGTCGGCGACGATGAGGTTTGGGAGATCGCGACGAAGGCCTTAAAAGACGCGCTTGACGAAAAGGGCTTAAAATACGGCCTAGATGAGGGCGGCGGCGCATTTTATGGGCCTAAGATCGACATCAAAATCACCGACGCGCTCGGTCGAAAATGGCAGTGCGGCACGGTGCAGGTCGATTTTAACCTGCCTGCGCGCTTCGAGCTTGGCTATATCGACGAAAATAATGAAAAAAAGCAGCCCGTGATGCTGCATCGCGCGATTTTGGGAAGCTTCGAGCGCTTCGTGGGGATTTTGCTCGAGCACACCGCGGGCGAGCTTCCGTTTTGGATCTGTCCTACGCAGGTATCGATCGTGCCGATCGGCGAGGCGCACGCAGACTACGCGAAAGAAATTTTAAATTTGCTGCGCGAAGCGGACATAGACGGCGAAATTTTAGATAGAAACGAGACGTTAAATAAACGAATTAGAACGGCTGAAAAGCAGAAGGTGCCGCTCATCATCGTCCTAGGCGATAATGAAGTTTCGGCTCGTAGCGTGGCTCTGCGCGATCGCAGGGCGCGCGAACAGCGAAATTTAGGGCTGGATGAGTTTTTAAATTTCGTAAAAGCTAAATTAAACGAGGTGAATTTTTGAGCAGAGGCAAAGAGGTTTTTCTAAACGAGGACATTCCGGCTAGCGAAGTCAGGTGCATAGGCGACAACGGCGAGGTTTACGGCATAATTTCAAAGGCGCAGGCGCTGCAGATCGCCGAGCGAGAGGGTGTGGATCTGGTTTTGATAGCGCCCGATGCAAAGCCGCCCGTTTGCAAGGTCATGAACTACAGCAAATTTCGCTATCAGCAGGAAAAAAAGCTCAAAGAGGCGAAAAAAAAGCAAAAAATCATCGAGGTCAAAGAGATCAAGCTGTCCGCCAAAATCGCTCAAAACGATATTAATTACAAAGTAAAACACGCGAAAGAATTCCTTAGTAGCGGCAAACACGTCAAACTTCGCGTATTTTTAAAAGGGCGCGAGATGTCGAGCCCGGAAATCGGTGTAAATTTGCTCAATAAAATTTGGGACGAATTTTTTGCAGAAGTTGCCGATCGCGATAAGGCGCCTGCGCTGGAAGGTCGCTACGTAAATATGCTGATCACGCCGAAAAAGGCATAGCGTAAATTTAGCTATGCTATAAAAATCGCAGCAATAAAATGGTGAAATTTTAAAATTCCACTATTTTAAGTTTGCTCCTGGTTAAGGAATATTACATTAGAAATAAAAGGTGAGGGAGTTTAAAATTTATCTAATCATTATTCTTATCTAAGTTTTATTTTGATAAAATCAAAAACAAATAAATTTTCTCTACGACGACTTGCCATAAAGGAAGTAAACAAAGGAAAAGAATATATGAAGGTTTTAATTTTAGCTGGCGGCTTTGGCACTAGGCTTGCCGAAGAAACCAGCATCAGACCTAAGCCAATGGTTGAGATTGGTGGTAGACCGATATTATGGCATATTATGAAAATTTATAGCCATTACGGCTTTAATGAATTTGTTGTGCTTCTTGGGTATAAAGGCTATTATATAAAAGAGTATTTTGCAAACTACTTTTTGCATAGAAGCGATGTGACGATCGATATCAAAAATAACAATATGAAGATTCATAAAACTTTAAGCGAAGATTGGAAAGTTACTTTGATTGACACCGGGCTAGATACTATGACGGGCGGTAGAATAAAGCGCGCACAGGAATATGTTGGGGGTGAGAGTTTTATGCTTACTTACGGTGACGGCGTTAGTGATGTAAACATAGATGAATTAGTAAAATTTCATAAATCGCATGGTAAGGCTGCTACCATGACGGCGGTCCAACCGGAAGGTAGATTCGGTGCTTTAGATATTAATAATTCAAGCTTAATTACATCTTTTTTTGAAAAACCTAAAGGTGACGGAAATTGGATAAATGCCGGTTTTTTTGTATGTGAGCCTAAAGTTTTTGATTATATTACTGATGGTGATGCGACTGTATTTGAGCAAGCCCCACTTTCAAATTTAGCTAAAGACGGCGAGCTTTGCGCCTTCAAACACTGTGGCTTTTGGAAGCCGATGGACGCTTTGCGCGATAAGCAAGTGCTGGAAAAGCTATGGGATAGCGGCAACGCTCCGTGGAAAAAGTGGTAGCAATGCAAGATATGCAGGATCTATACTCCGGAATTTATAAGGGCAAAACAGTTTTGCTTACCGGGCATACCGGTTTTAAGGGCTCATGGCTTAGTCTATGGCTGCAGCGCTTGGGCGCGAAAGTGATAGGGTATTCGCTTCCGGCGCCTACAGAGCCAAATCATATAGGACTTTTAAATTTAAATATCGTCCAGGTGATCGCCGACATACGAGATCTTGCTAAATTAAACGAAGTCTTTGCAGCTTATAAACCAAACATTGTATTTCACTTTGCCGCTCAGGCGCTCGTACGCCCATCTTATGCCGACCCTATCACAACCTACGAAACCAATGTCATCGGCACATTAAAAGTCCTTGAAGCTTGCAGAAAAGCAGGCGTTCGCGCGATCGTAAATATCACAAGTGACAAGGCTTACGAAAATAAAGAGTGGGTTTGGGGATATCGCGAGAGTGACTCTATGGGCGGATATGATCCATATAGCTCGTCGAAGGGCTGCGCGGATCTTCTGGCTAGTTCATATCGAAACTCCTTTTTTAATGAAAAAGATTACGGCACAAAGCATCAAACGCTGCTTGCTACGTGTCGCGCAGGTAATGTCATAGGCGGTGGAGACTGGGCGCAAGACAGATTGATTTGCGATGTTATGCGCGCAGCAGCTAAAAATGAAGCGGTAACGATCCGCAATCCGCATGCGACACGCCCTTGGCAGCACGTGCTTGAGCCGCTTGGCGGATATTTGCTCGTGGGGCAAAAGTTGCTTGAAGGACGAAAGGAATTCGGCGGTGCGTGGAATTTCGGTCCTAGCGATGATGGCGCGATTAGGGTGCTTGATGTACTAAAAAGCGCCAAGCGATATTGGGATAAGATAGAATTTCAAATCAATTCCGACATAAACCAGCCTCATGAGGCAAATTTATTGAAGCTTGATTGCTCTAAAGCACATGCGCTGCTTGGCTGGAAGCCCGTTTGGGATAGCGAAACGGCATTTGAAAAAACTGTAAAATGGTATAAAAATTTCTACGAAAACGGCACAATCGATACCGAGCAAAATTTAAACGACTACGTAAAAGAGATGATGCGATGATAAAAGTTAGCGATTTTATAGCAAAATTTATAGCCGAACACGAAGATACCGCAAAGACCGTATTTATGGTCTCGGGTGGCGGCAATATGCACCTGATAGATTCGCTTGGTAAAAATGAAAATTTGGAGTATGTCTGTAACCATCACGAACAGGCTTGCGCGATAGCCGCAGAGGGATATGCGCGCGTCTCAAATAAGATCGGTATCGCGTATGTTACCACGGGTCCCGGCGGGACGAACGCGATTACCGGCGTTTACGGTGCCTGGGTGGATTCGATCCCTACGATGATCATATCGGGGCAGGTGAAATTCCAGACGACCATTGCTTCGCAACCCGAGTTAAATTTACGTCAGCTTGGCGATCAAGAGGTTAATATAGTTGACATCGTAAGGCCTATCACAAAATACGCCGTAATGATAACGGATAAAAATAGCATAAAATTTCATCTGCAAAAAGCTATTTATGAGGCTAAGCACGGCAGACCCGGACCCGTATGGCTGGATGTGCCGCTAGACATACAAGGCGCGATGGTGGACGAAGCAGATCTGATAGAATTTGAAATCCCCGAAGCGCCGAAGTTTGACACAAAAATCCCGCAGGTTTTAGATGCGTTAAAAGCTGTTAAACGCCCCGTTATCATTGTAGGTAACGGCGTAACGCTTGCCGGCGCTAACGAAGAATTTCTAAAACTAATCGAAATTTTAAAAATCCCCGTTATCGGTACTTTCGCTAGATACGATATCGTTAGAAATGACTATGAGCTGTTTTTCGGTAGATATGGCACTATTGGCAATAGAGCGGCAAATTTTGTCGTGCAAAATTCCGATCTCATCATTGCTATAGGTGCTAGATTAAATATCCGTGCAGTCAGCTATAACTGGGAATTCTTCGGCAGAGAAGCCAAAAAAATTTTAGTTGATATCGACCAAAACGAACTAAACAAAAAAACTATTGCCGCAGATATTAAGATAAAATCCGATGCGAAGGTTTTTATATCGGATTTGCGATCTGTGCTGAAAGACGAGCTGGATTTTGGAGCTTGGCTTGAAATTTGTAAAAATTACAGAAAGAATTATCCTACGATTGAGCCTTTTAGACAAAATGTAAAAGAGCGGGTTGATTCATATAATTTCTTCGATGTGCTATCTAATCATAAACGAGATTTAGTTTATGTATTCGGTAACGGTACGGCATGTGTTTCATCGTATCAGAGCTTGCGCTTATATGAGAATCAAAAGGTGGTAGTAAATTCGGGTTGTGCTTCTATGGGATACGATCTGCCTGCCGCAATCGGTGCCTGCTTCGCAAATGGCAAAAAAAATACGATTTGCGTTACGGGTGAAGGTAGCTTGCAGATGAATATTCAAGAGCTTCAGACAATAATTCATAATAAGCTTCCGATCAAAATCTTTGTTCTGAATAATGCAGGCTATATTTCTATCAGAAATACTCAAAACAACTTTTTTAAAGGTCACAAGGTAGGCTCAGATAAAGATAGCGGCGTGAGTTTTCCGGATACCGTTAAGCTGGCACAGGCATATGGCTTTGAAGCTTATAGGATAGAAAATCAGCTAAATTTAAAAGGGGAGTTGGAGGAAATTCTATCCAAACCAGGTGCGGTAGTTTGCGAAATAATGCTTTCACCTACTGAAAAAATGGAGCCAAAATTATCGTCCAAGATAAAGCCTGACGGCAAAATGGTTTCAAAGCCACTTGAGGATATGTTTCCGTTTTTGCCGCGAGAAGAATTTTATAAAAATATGATAATTAAGCCGGTAGATGAATAAAGCTGTAGTTTTTGACTTAGATGGAACTATTTATTTTGGGAGTAAAATTGCCGACTTTGCTTTGCAAACTATAGATGAGCTTGAATCTAATGGTTACAATGTATTATTTTTTACTAATAATTCAACTAAAACAAGATTTGAAATTTTAGATAAATTAATTCATATAGGTATAAGAACTACTGTAGATAAAATATATACCTCAGCTTATGCTAGTGCTATATTTTTGCAAAGAAAGGATCTAAGAAATATATTTTTAGTTGGTAGCCGTGGTTTTAAAAGTGAATTAACGAATGCAGATATAAATGTTGAGGATGAGTATAGTTGTGAAGCCGTGGTAATTGGGCTTGATTTAAATTTTAACTATGAAATTTTATCAAGAGCTCTTATTGCATTACAAAAATCTCGTAGAATAATAGTGGCAAATACAGATAAAAATTTCCCGGTAGAAAATGGTCTTTTAAGACCCGGTGCCAATGCTATGCTAAGTGCAATCCTTGGTAGTATTGATGAAGAAATTAAGCTGGATATAGTAGGAAAGCCAAATCCTTTTATGCTCGAAATTTTATGTAAGGATTGGGGGCTTGATAAACAGCATATCGTTGTGGTAGGTGATAGGATGGAAAGTGATATGGCTATGGCAAAGAATTTTAATTGTAAAGGAATTCTAGTTGGCAATGACATTACATTGCTGGATGTTAAGAATAAAATTTTAAGGAGCTAAAATGAATGTTTTAGAATACGAGATGATCGATATTCTTAAAAGACTTAAAGACGAATACGGTGTTTTTGAGATCAAAGCAGAGTACGAGAATGAAGGCAGTAGGCAGGAGGAGCTTTGTAGACTAAAAGATATTACCTCTAAAGTTGGGCTTCCTATTATTATGAAAATCGGAGGCGTCGAAGCGGTAACCGATATATATAACGCTATTACTCTAGGTGTAAATGGTATCATAGCACCAATGGCAGAAACAAAATTTGCCGTTAGTAAATTTTTGGGAGCTATAAACACTTTCGTTGCTGAGGATAATCGCAATGACATAGAATTTGCGATCAATGTAGAAACTATAACCTGCTATGATAATTTTGATGATATTCTATCCTTGCCCAATATAAATACTCTTTCTGGCGTAACAATCGGAAGAGTCGATTTTACAAGTTCGATGGGTAAAGATAGGAGCTTTGCAGATAGTGATGAAATGCTAAAACATTGTGAAAATATTTTTACTAAAGCGATAGCTAAGGGATTAAAATGCGGTTTAGGTGGAGCCATATCCGCAAAGTCATGCGATTTCATTAAATATCTCATTTCCAAAGGACTACTTGATAAATACGAAACGCGAAAGATAGTATATTGCAAAGATGCTGTAAACAATATGGAAGCCGGAATTTTAGCCGGCGTGGAATTTGAATTAGCTTGGCTTAAAAGCAAGCGTAGGTATTATCACAGAATCAAGTCCGAGGACGAAAAAAGAATCGAAATGCTTGAAAAAAGGCTAAGTAGCAGATGAATCTTTTCATCACGGGCGGTAGTGGTTTTATCGGTTCGCATCTAGAAAAGCGTCTTGCGCTAAATGGAAATTTTAACGTTTTCGCTCCAAAAAGTAGCGAGCTAAATTTGACTGATGAAAGCGCTGTTGACGATTTTGTTCGTGCACATAAAATCGATACTATCGTCCATCTCGCCAATCGCGGCGGCGGTCGCGATACGCTGGATATGACAAATGTGACTGAGTATAATTTGCGGATTTTTTTCAATATTGCTAAGCAAAAAAATAAGGTTTCAAAGATCATATCGTTTGGAAGCGGTGCAGAGTACGGTAAGCACAAGCCGATAATAAGTGCTCGCGAGGATGATTATAAAGAGGCTCTTCCGCTTGATGAATACGGTTTTTACAAAGCTATCACGTCGCATTACATCGAGGATTGCGCGGATAACATTATCCAGCTTCGTTTATTTGGAATTTACGGCGAGATGGAGAATTACCGCTATAAATTTATCACAAATGCCGTAGTAAAAAACCTACTGCACCTACCCATCACGATCAATCAAAACGTATTTTTTGATTACATATATGTCGATGACCTGTTAAACGTAGTGGAATTTTATATAGAAAATGACGCACGGCATAAAATTTACAACGCAAGCAGCGGGACAAAAATCGATCTGCTTAACCTGGCTGCGCTAGTAAATGAGGCGAGCGATTTTAAATCCGAGATAATCGTGCTAAATGAAGGGCTGAATAACGAATATACTTCCGATAATAACCTGCTAAAATCCGAGATGGGAGATATGTTTAAGCTCACGCCGCATGCGGAAGCGATCGGTAAAATTTGCAAATATTTTAAGCAAAATTTTACTAGCCTAGATTTAGAGACAGTCAAAAAAGACCCATATTTGGGAAAAATCAATGAAATTTGGAAAGGCAAAAAATGACCCCTCAAGAATTAAAACAAGAAATTTTAGAAAAAACGAAAGAATATTATAGGCTGGTTCATGAGCCGGTGCAGCACGCCAAATTTGAACCTGGTAAAAGTCGCGTAAATTACGCAGGTAGAGTTTTTGACGAGCACGAAATGGTAAATTTAGTAGATAGCTCGCTTGATTTCTGGCTTACATACGGTACATATTCTAAAAAATTTGAAAAAGAATTTGCCAAAATGCTTGGCGTAAAATGGGCATTTTTGGTAAATAGCGGAAGCAGCGCAAATCTACTTGCATTTTTTGCACTTACCTCACCGCTTCTAAAAGAGCGCCGCATAAAAAAGGGCGACGAAGTCATAACAGTAGCGGCAGGCTTTCCTACGACGGTTGCGCCTATCGTGCAATACGGTGCCGTTCCTGTTTTTGTCGATATGGAGCTTGAGTATTTTAACATAGACCATACGAAGCTTGAGCTTGCGCTTAGTCAAAAAACAAAAGCCGTCATGGTAGCTCACACCCTAGGAAATCCTTTTAATATAAAAGCCGTGAAGGAATTTTGCGATAAGCACGATTTGTGGCTTATCGAGGATAATTGCGACGCACTGGGCTCGCTGTATGAGGGCAAGCCAACCGGCACATGGGGGGATATAGGCACAAGCAGCTTCTACCCGCCTCATCATATGACAATGGGCGAGGGCGGCGCCACATATACAAACAATCCGCTGCTTAAAAAAATTATGCTAAGTATGCGTGATTGGGGACGCGATTGCTGGTGTGAGAGCGGCGTAGATAATACCTGTGGCAGGCGCTTTTCGCAAAAATTTGGTGAGCTACCGCTTGGATATGATCATAAATACGTTTATTCGCACTTCGGATTTAATTTAAAAGCCTCCGATATGCAAGCTGCCGTTGGATGCGCTCAGATAGATAAATTTCCTAGCTTTGTGCAGCGTCGTAGGCAAAATTTTAAAAAGCTTTATGATGGCTTAAAAGATATAAAGGAGCTCATTTTGGTTAAAGCTCAGCCGCATTCCGAGCCTAGCTGGTTTGGCTTTATGATGACGGTTGCAGACGGGAAAAAATTTAGTAGAAACGAGCTTAGCGAGCATCTAGAGAAGGCGGGCGTGCAAACAAGAAATTTATTTGCGGGCAATATGATCAAGCATCCACTATTTGCAGACCTTAAACTCGGAGTCGATTATAAAATTTCAGGCGAACTAAAAAATACCGATAAGATAATGAACGATAGTTTCTGGGTCGGCGTATATCCCGGTATGAGTGATGAGAAGATAGGGTATATTATAAAAGTAATTAAAGAATTTATATCCACTAAGAACTAAGTTGGATTTGATGAATTGAAAGAATTTTAAAAATAGGGAATATAAAATATGCCAAATAAAGCTGTTTTAAAGCTATCTGTATTATTTTGTATCATTGTATTTTTGATTTATAAAGTAGGAAAAAAAATTTTTATTGCATATGTTGATCCAACCGTAGATAAATATAACTATTTTAAATGGGTTTACTATTTTATGAATCAAGAAAAGGTTTTTACATTCAATTTTTATCTATTCTATATTTTTATCATCTCTGCTTTCTTTTCTTTAATTTTATGGTATAAAATTTATAAAGATAATATCGATGAATAGCATTTTGCTTAAAATAAAAGGTTTTAATTTTCATCTTTGTGCTAAATTGGCTATAGTAACTTTAATAACTATACAAATTTCATTCTATTTTTATGGGATTTTCTCGGATTTTAAACTCGCAAACGAGTTTAGATATATAGATGAACAAACAATACTAGATAATAATAAAATTGTTTCAAACGATCAATATATCAAAGAAAATTTATGCTTTAGTCCTAATAATATAAATTATAAATTTAATTCATACGATAATATTTTTTTATCTGGGAATAAAGGAGGATTCAATTTTCACAATAATCCTAAATTTTTAGTTTTTGATCCATATTATAGACATATTAGCGCAGATACTTTTAAAAAATTTGCTACTCATATAGAAAATATTGGCTATAATAGAGATTTTAATCTTACTTATGACGAAGCCAAAGAATCAAATAGTATAAATAGATACGGTATAGATGTGTTTTCATATTCTTATCCTATGTTTGGTGCCGATACGCTAAGCAAGCTTAAAGAAAAAACTGATTTTATAGCATATAATATTTTTGAGCAAAATATACAAATTCTTAGTAGATATTATTGGGAAGAAACTCCGTTTATGTTAAATCCTATAAATGAGTTGGATTTAGGTAGAAATAAGTCGGAAATTTTTTCTCAATATGGCTTTCTAAGCTTATATCCTATTAAATTTATAATGGAAAAACTTGGTGGCATAAACGTTAGTAATTTTGAAAAGACGAAGAATATAGTATGTATGGTTTATTACACCATAGCGATAGGTTTTATATTTTTATTTTTCAAGGATAATTATCTAAGACTTATTTTTATACTTTTGCTAAGTATAAAATTCTTTTCGATTTCTTATTATTTTTATCATTACGGTCCAACATACTTTGATACAAGGCATTTCTTTGATTTGATAATAATATTATTTTTATTCTATGCTATAAAATTTAAAAATTTTAATTTTATGTTTAAGATAATCTCTGCACTATTGGCACTACTTTCTATTTTAATAGCGAATGATTTTGGACTTTATATCTTTATATCGCTCTTGGGGACATTTATTGTAGAGTACGGGACAATTGCTGCAAAGAATAAGACATTGCTAGATATAAAAAAGCTCTTTTTTATATTAATTTATATTATTCTGGGAGTGTTAATTTATATAAAATACCCTTTTATGAAAAATCCATCGGTAAAATATTTTTTAAATGGTTTCTATTCTTTTAATATTCCCTCTACTTTATTGCTTATGGTATTGTTAGTAATATTTATTCAATGGCTATTATTAATATTCTTTTATAAGAAATTACAAGATGATAAGCATTTATTAAGTTATATATTTTTATTATTTTATACAAGTTTTTTTTATACTTATATGGTTTGGAAGGTAGATTTATCTGCCGTTAATTTCTTTATTAGCGCTATTCCTTTTATTGTAATTTTAAATTTGTTACCCAATAAAATTAAAAAAGTGATTTCTATATTTTGCATATTTATATGTGCGTTAATGTATGCTAAATTCTCTATTTCTTATATTAAAGAGATTTTTGGCTATGAAAAGATATTTGCAGCGCATAAAACCTATAAATGGGATCATGATAGAGCAGGAGGTATAATTACCACATATCCTTTTGATAAATTTCAAAACTCGATTGATCTTATAGATAAATACTCTTCTAATACAGATGAAGTATATATGATATCAAAGTATGACAATATACTACAGTTTTTCAGTAAAAAATATAGCGGATTAAAGTATTTTGAGTTACGCTCCTTTTTAGTATCAGATATAGAATATAATGAAGTCTTAAATCTTATAAATAATAAAGCTGATATTCTATATGTAGATAGCGATATAGATAGAGACTATAAGGCAGAAATGAAAGAAAGACGATTTTTTGACTTATATGATGAATATTGGTACAATGAAAATGTAAAGCAGAGAATACCGAAGTTGGAAATATTATCTAAGCTATTTGATGAAGTCAAGGAGGATTATATTTTGATTGAAAGGGGAGAATTAATAGATGTATACCGAAAAAAATCAAAATAAAATTTTTGAAGATTTTAAAAGAAACGGTTTTATAGATTTTTTGAAATTTATTTTTGCCATTATAATACTAATTCATCATAGTTGGCAATTTTATCCAATATTACCAATAGGGTATATAGGTGTAGAATTTTTTTTCTTGGTTACGGGTTGGCTTATGGCTAAAAAATTTTATAATTTTGAGGTTAAAGTTAATGAAAATATATTTGTTATTACTAGAAATTATATAGCCAGAAAAATAAAAGTATTTTATTTAGAATACCTTATAGCTATCGTTATAGGCTTTATTTTTATATGCTTATTTGCTTGGAATGAAATTCCATCCATATCAAATATGCTAGCATTGACGATAGGGGATATACTATTATTGCAAATTTGGGGTTTTCCAGTAAGATCCATAACCGGAGTTATGTGGTATTTATCTGCTATGATAGGTGCCATATTTATATTGCTTCCAATTATACTTAAGAATCAAAGAATGTTTATAAATTTCATTGCTCCACTTGTTATATTGATTTCATTCGGATCTATAGCATATCAATATAACTATATGGGCGTCATTATGGAACCACTCGGTGGCGGCTTTATTCATATGGGATTAATTAGGGCCATTGCAGATATTTCTTTAGGATATTGTCTATACTTTGTGACAGAAAAGATTAATTCAATTAATTTCACAAGAATGGGGCTTATCTTAATAGCTATGTTAGAATTTCTTTTATATGCTACAATTTTTTATCTTATCATTTTTGTAAAAAAACCGAGCAATGCTGATTTTATTATAGTATTGTTTTTATCTATATCTTTCAGCTTCTCTTTTAGCAAGAAATTATTATTGGCTATATTATTTCAAAAAAAATTTTTTAACAACTTAGGACTACTAAGCCTCAATATCTTTTTAAATCACTTCTATGTAGGCTGGGTAATTATGACTATAAAATCTAAATATTCTATAGAGCCATATCAATCTGTAATTTATTATTTTTTAGGTTCTTTATTTTGTATTACTTTGAATTTCATCATATCGAGATCTTTAAGAAAAATCGAATATAAAAAGATAATTGACGCTTCCTTGGTTAAAGAAGAATAACTTGAATGCTCAAATTATAAAATTTATTCTCGTCGGTATCCTAAATACTGCCTTTGGGTATGGGATATTCGCCCTTTTTATCTATTTGGGTTTATATTATCCTCTTGCCGTATTGTTTTCTACGATACTAGGCGTATTATTTAACTTTAAAACTATAGGCAAGCTGGTATTCGATAGCAGTGATAACGGTCTGATATTTAGATTTATACTAGTTTACATCATTACTTATTTTTTAAATATATTTTTTCTATGGCTTTTCAAGTGGCTTGGATTTGATAATATGTATATAAACGGTTTTGTGCTTTTGATCCCGCTAGCTGCGGTGTCATTTTTGTTAAATAAATTTTTCGTCTTTAGGAGATGATATGAAAAAGATCAGTATAGTTACCGCCTGCTTTAATGAGGAGGAGAACGTAGAGGAGGTCTATGCGCGCGTAAAAAAAGTTATGGGCGAATTTTCGGAGTATGCCTACGAGCATATATTTATCGATAATGCTTCGACTGATAGAACGGTTGAAATTTTAAAACGCCTTGCAAACGATGATAAAAATTTAAAGATCATCGTAAATTCCAGAAACTTCGGGCATATAAAATCGCCAACCTATGCGCTTTTGGGTGCAGACGGAGATGCTGTTATCTCTATCGTAGCCGATTTGCAAGATCCGCCCGAGATGATTGCGCAGTTTATAGAAAAATGGCAAGAGGGCAACGACTTGGTTTTGGCTATTAAGCGAGATAGCGAGGAGCGCGGCGTGATGTTTAAAATCAGAGAATGCTATTACGAGCTCTTATCAAAACTATCTGAGATCGAAATTTTTAAGAATTTTACCGGCTTTGGACTTTTTGATAAAAAGGTCATCGCGGCTCTTAGACAGATGCATGATCCGTATCCGTTTTTTCGAGGAATGCTCGCAGAAGCCGGTTATAAGGTAGCTAAGATTCCTTACGATCAACCGGTAAGAATTAAAGGAGTTACCAAAAACAACTTCTACACGCTTTATGATATGGGGATACTCGGTATAATCTGCAATTCCAAAGTACCACTTCGGCTTGCAACTTTTATAGGTATGATAACGGGCGTTTTAAGTATAATAGTAGGACTTGTGTATTTTATACTTAAGCTAATTTATTGGGACGAGATGAACGTAGGCATTGCACCTCTCATAATACTTTTTTCATTTGTCTCATCTGGAATTTTATTTTTTATCGGTATAATAGGCGAATACATAGGTGCGATCTATACTCAAGTATTAAATCGCCCGTTGGTATTTGAAAAGGAAAGAATCAATTTTGACTGAGGATATTTTTTTAAGCATTGCAGTACCGACTTATAATAGAGCAAAATTCTTAGATAAAAGTCTAAATAGTCTATGCAAAAGCGTGTATAAAAGCGAGCGAAAAGATATTGAAATTTTAATTTTAGATAATGCTTCCAGTGATAAAACTTCGGATATTGCAAAAAAATATATTGATTTCGGACTTGTAAAATATATAAAAAATAGTGAAAATACTGGTCCGGATAATAATTTCAAAAAAGCGATTTCTTTGTCGCGCGGAAAATATATATGGATATTCGGCGATGATGATTTAGTGTTTGATGATACGATTAAATATTTAATGCGGATACTAGATTCTTCTTCGAAATTCGGTATCATTCATTTAAAGGCACAAAATTTCATAGATGAAATTAAGCCAGTAGAATTTAAAGAATTTAGTAATTTTAAAATTTATGATGATGATAAAGCGGAGTTTATAAAAGAAGCCCATACTAATTTAACTTTTATAACTTCTAATATAGTAAATAAAAGTTTATTTGATAGAATCGATTTAGACGCGATAGCAAATAACAATCTCGTGCAGCTTTATTGGAATATCGCCTGCGCGATTTTGTCTGATAAGCAAGTCGTGGTATTTGATAAAATTTATGCAGCAAGGCAGTTTAATAGTGGAAGATATAATTTTTCAGAAGTATTTGGTGCAAATCTAAATGATACCTTAATCACTATTGAAAAGAATTTTAACGTAGATTTCGTGCTTGAAATTTTTAGAAAAAGGCTTTTAATATATTATTATCCCGCCAATATAATTAGGATACGAAACGGCCTTTCTGCAGTTAGGAACGAAAACTGCTTTCGCAATTTATATAAAATTTATAAGAAATTCCCTTCTTTTTGGATATTTACGGTTAGCGCGATGTGGATACCAAAAAAGCTAGGTCTTTTAATAGTTAAATTTATGCAAAAGACGATTTAGGATGGAATTTGCTATCTAAAATTTCATATATGGCGCTAGCGCAGATATTTTTTGCATTTGTATCCGCAGTATCGATCTTAATTCTACCGAAGCTTTTATCTTTAGAAGGCTTTGGATACTATCAATTATTTATATTTTTTGCCAATTATGTAGAATTTTTACATTTTGGACTATCTGATGGTATATATCTAAGATACGGCGGTAGGCGATATGAATTTATTTCTAAAAGAACTCTAAAATCTCAAATTTGTACGATGGAGATTTTATATATTATAGAATGCCTAATTATATTTTTTACGGTTTGTGCGTTTTCGTTCGATAAAAGGTTGTTTTTATATATTGCTATTTCGGGCGCTATCACAGTACCAAGATCATTTCTATATAATCTTTTGCAAAGTGTAAATGAGATAAAAAAGTCAATACTCGTTTTGTTTATAGAAAGAATTTTTGTCTTATCATCCATATCAGCAGTTTATTTTGTGAATTTCGATAAAGCTAAATTTTTAATATTTTCATTTATTTTTGCCAGATTTATATCGCTTGTTTATATTTGTTTTTTATGTAGGGATCTTTTTAAAGTAAAGATGGCTCCTTTTACAGATAGCTTATTTTATATATATAAAAATATGCGAATAGGTATAAAATTAACAATCTCTGCGCTTTGCAATATATTTTTGATATTTATTGCAAGATCTATGATTGCATGGAAATTTAGCATCGTCTTATTTGGTAAAATTTCACTTATATTGTCGTTACTAAATTTTGCTCTATTTTTTATCAATGCATTCTCGGCGATCTTATTCCCGATATTACGAACTAAAAAAGCTTGCGAACAAAACGAAATTTTTAAAATTTTAGATGATGGACTATCAATCATATTTGTATTTTTATTTCTATTCGCATATCCTGTAGAAATTCTACTGGGCGCTTGGTTACCTAAATATGCGGACGTTTTAAATTATATGCCGATAATTTTTGCGATATTGCTATGCGAAGGCAAGACGCTCCTTCTTACTAATTCATATTTTAAGGCATTACGCAAAGAAGGACAAATGCTTCGTATAAATTTAATTTCTTTGATTATATTTTCAGTATTTATTGGATTTATTGTATATTTTTGCAATGATATATTTATCATAATGTCTTGCCTGTTTTTATCTCTTTTTGCCAAATATATCGCATTGAGTTATGGTCTGAAAAAATTTATAAAAAGTGTAAATTTTTGCAATATTGGTGTAGAATTTTTTTGTGGTGTTTGCTTTATTGCTATATCTCATATATTGCCCGGCGTCTACGCGTTTTGCTTAATAATAGTAAGTTTTATAGTTTTAATTGTATTAAAAAGGAAAACTTTTATCCAATTGCTTAAATTTATAAAAACGATATAAATCTGAAAATATTGCTATGAGTAATAATTATATCAATTTCGATGTAGTATTTTGTATTTTCATAAATTTCGCTAAAATTCAAATTTTTCAAAGAAACTTTATTATATACTTCCCATTTACTTTAAAAAAAGGACGACCATGCCAAAGATGAAAAGCGTGCGCGGTGCCGTCAAGCGTTTTAAAGCGGGCAAAAACAAGATCAAAAGAGGCTCTGCGTTTCGCAGCCACATTTTGACGAAGATGTCTCAAAAACGCAAGAGGAATTTGCGTGAGGCCCAATACGTCGATTCTACGAACGTATCTGCGGTTAAAAAAATGCTTTGCAAATAGTGCAAAGTTAGTTTTTGACGAAAGTCATTCAAACTCCCCTAAATTTATGGATTTTAGGGCAAGATCCCCAAAGGGACGCCGATTAAGAAAGGATTAATATGGCAAGAGTAAAAACGGGCATCGTTAGACGCCGCCGTCACAACAAGGTGCTAAAGCTTGCGCGCGGATTTTATAGCGCAAGACGCAAACATTTCAGAAAGGCTAAAGAGCAGCTAGAAAGAAGCCTCGTTTACGCCTTTCGTGACAGACGCGCGAAAAAACGCGATTTCCGCAGACTTTGGATAGTGCGCATCAATGCAGCTTGCAGGCTAAACGACATCAGCTATTCTAAATTTATAAATGGACTTAGAAAAGCGGGCATCGAGCTTGATAGAAAAATTTTAGCAAATATGGCTATGAACGACGCCGAAGCTTTCGCAACCGTCGCAAAGAAGGCAAAAGCGGCATTAAAATAAGCTTTAAAATTTGGTCGCCTCCAAGGCGGCTAAATTTTTAAATTTCGACAAAGTTTTTAATTATAAAAGCGCGTCTGCAAATTTGTCGAAATTTAAGAATTTGGGTAATTTTATTTGAAGCGGTGCAGAATGCTAAAGTCTTTGAAAAAGATCGTATCTCTTGCGCTTATCGGTGCAGCAGGGTTCGGCTATGCGAGCGAGCAGAATTCCTGGGGCTATGCAAACGCGCAAAAATCTCCTTCTAACAACACTTCCCGTTCCGATGTAATGAGCGCTGCGGATAGCTTGGGCGCGAAATTAAGTAGGCGCGACGTGGCTAGCGATAGTTCCGCGAGCGACGAGAGCGACGAGTATGAAAACTCATTTCGTATCAAGCTCGAGTATGCAAGGGGCTTTGCCAAAAAGGGCTCATATTCGGGCAGGCTTAATAATCAGCGCGTTATGATGCCTGCGTTTCGCTGGACGGGCAATAGCGGCGTAAATGCCGAGTTTTGGAACGGCATTACCAATATAGGCGGCGCACTGGTTCCTTATGTGGCTTTCGGCTCTTACGAGGCGGCGATACCGGGCGATCAAACTACGCAATATCTGGTCAGAAGAGAAGAAGACGCGGTTCAGATGAAGCGAAATATCGCGGCGGGCATATCAAATTTAGGCTATACCTATACTAAAAATTCTACTAGAAATTTGAATTTAGTCTATGCCGATATCGATAATTTCGTAAATTTTTACGGCAGGGAAAATATCGCAGGATACTTCATCGACGAGGTTAATACCGAAAACAATCCCGCAACTATCGCTTATATGGCGAATATCTACAATTATATCAAGACCAAATATCCGGGAATGCTCGTTTTGGCAAACAACGGCTGGGGCGTGCGCGACGCCATAGCTCCCTATGCGGACGTTTGGATGCTGCAAGAGGTGAGCGCGGATGAGTATATAAACCATTACCGCCCTAGAACCTCGGAATTTGAAAAAGACCCCGCAAATTCCTCTAAAATTTTGCACGTCATATACAACGCAAGACCAGATCAATACGACGAGATCATAAGGCTATCTCGCGAGCGTAACGCGGCAAATCTATTCATCACCTCCGATACGAATGCCTATCCTAGCGGATACGACGATCTGCCTACCTATTTTGAAGCGCTGATGCTGGCGATTAATAATTTCACGCCTAAAAACGGCAGCCTGTTTTCGCAGGTCGCAAGAGGCGGCAACCGGGTAGGCATCGAGATGCCGCGCTCGAAGGTCGATCTGGATCTTACAAAGCTTGCAAGAAATTCCGCTTATAAAAATTTAACCGACACCGACGGGCAGGAGTTTAACGTAAACGTAAGCGCGATCGGAAACTATGGCGGGGATTACAAAGACCGCTCGGGCGGCGTCAAATACGATCACAAGAGCGACGGAATTTTACTCGGAGCCTCCAAGAGAGTAGATGATCTTACGCTGGGCGTGATCTTTGGGTACCAAAAATCAGACGCTTGGTATGAGGGTAAATTCGACGGCGTCAAAGAAAACATCAAATCCTACGAGCTCGGTCTGGCGGGTAGATATGATTTTAACGAGAACGTGGATTTGGCGGTAGGCTTAACATATTCGACGAACGATCATAAATTTGAAACCAATAACGGATTCGGCGCTATCCACGGCGCGAAATACAAGTCGCAAATTTGGGATTTCAGCACGAGAGCAGGGTATAAATTTCTATTTGAAAACGGCTATATAAAGCCGTATTTGGGGCTTGGGGCGATTATGGTGAACGAGGATGCGATCTCCAGGCTTAAATTTAGCTCCGCTTCAAAAACCGCGCCGAACGGCACCGCGGGAATTTACGCGATCAAGGCTTTCGGCGATCTGCAGATATTCGCAAATGCGGAGTATGAGCATCGATTTAGCGGCGATTCGTATCATGCAAGCAGAAAGTATTCGGACAGGTACGACGTCGAGGGGCTTGATTATTCTAGCGGCGTATTTAACGGCGCAATCGGGCTGAAATATAAGATCCTTCAAAGCGTCGCACTTAGCGCGTCGTACGAGCTAAGCGAGAGCAAAAATAGCCTGGCAAGAGCCGCTTTTGACGTGGAGTTTTGATTTTAATCGGACGCAGCCCAAGATAGGCAGCTTGAAGCACGATTACAAATTCCTCTTTGCCGCAAAGCGAAAATTTTATGAAATTTGCGGCTAAATTTTACCTGGGCTTTGCTGCGAAATTTTAAAATTTCGGCCGTAAGATTTTTACTCGCATAATTTCTACTTTGAAATTCCATGTAAGATCATTTTTTGCGTCGTTATGGATGCGAAGTGACGAGATGGAATCACTGCCGCAGAATTTTGCGCGGACGCTGAGGGGGTTTTAAAATTATAAGATTTTGCCCGTTTAAGACTTTGTGGATCGCATTTCATCCGTAAGAGATTTTAAAATTCTATACTAGGTGCAACTGCGGAATTTTTAAAAGCAGCGGAATTGCAAGAACTCCAAAGGGGCAGTATTCATAATTCGAGGCAAAATTTAGATTGATTGAAAGCTACCAAAATTGGGTGAAAGAAGCGAAATTTTGCGGATCGCTCCGCAAAATTTAAAAGAGATTATTTTAGCTTGTCTAGTTCGATGATGTAAGGCACCGAGTTTACCCCCGCACCGAAGTATTTGGCAGCTAGGGCTTTTGCAGCATTTAGCTCGGCAGCGCTTACGTCTTTGGCGCCTGCTTTGTTATCTTCAGCGTAATATTTTTTAAAAACCGCTATCTTTTGCTCGTCGGTTTTAGCATTTTTGATCTCTTTGTAGATGAGCGCGGATTTTGCGTGGCCGTCATCGCCGTGAACGGAGGTCATGACGATATCGACATTGTTATTTTTTAGAGTTTCTTCGATCCTTGCCATCTCTTTGCGGCAGAATGGACACAAGGCGTCCGTCAGCATCAAAATCGTAGGCTTTTTAGGATCGTTTCCTAGCTTGATGATATTGTCTTTGCTTTCTGCTTTGAAGACCTTACTTAGCTGTCCTGCAATGCGGTCTTGTTTGATCTGCTCCTTATAGACTACGCGTTTTTTAGGATCGATGATATCGGTAAAGATCAGATCGCCTTGAGTGAAAATGATCTCCTCTTGCGACATATTGCCTTGAGAGATTTTTAAAACGACCGCTTCAACGCCCTTCGGCTCGCTAAGCGGGATGCGCTCGGCGACCTTTATTTCGATGCCTTGTGGCGCGCCACCGTAGATAGATAAAATTTCGCTGTCGCTTAAAGCCGCGTTTAGGCTCGCTGCGAGTGCAACTGAAGTTAAAATAGCTTTTTTCATTTTTTTCCTTTGCAAAAAATTCTGCGCATTGTAGTGCAAAATTTTAAATTTTTACTTTTTCAAATTCAAATAGCGTTTATTGTCGATCGTCGTGATATTTCCCATTTTATCTAGGTATTCGAGGTAGCAGATGACGAATTTTCTGCTAAGTCCAAGCTCTTCTTTGGCGTTCGTGACGTTTACGAAGCCCTCTTTTTCGATGATTGCGTAGAGGCGCTTGATCGCCAGGGCTAAATTTTCGGCCTCGACGAAGAGATTATGTGCGAGACGGACGACCTTTTTGGCGTATGTTAGCTTCTTTAGCGCGTCATCGCCACTTTCGCGGTCGATCTCTAGCTCGTCGTAGATGTTATACGGCGCGAGAGGCGCGATGCCGCCTTTTTTGATGAGATCAAAAATTTTACTCTCCAGGCCCTGCTTAAGCGCGTCAAAATCCACTCCGGATTTTACGTAAACTCCGCCCTTTTTGGAGACGATGCCGCTCCGCTCAAGCTCACTAAGCGCGCGCGCGGCAAGATCTTCGCTGGCCCACGAGAGCTTTAGAGCGATCGAGGCGGGCGAAAAGATCGCGTAGTCGTTTTTTGAGACGATAAATTTTATGAGGTTTTTTACGTCCTCGATCGCGCTTAGATCGTAAACGCATAAATTTGCTTCGTCAAAATACGTCCCTTCTATGCCGCGCGCGATCTTTGCCGCTTCGTCGTACTCCATTCCGAAGCGCTGATACGCCGAAAATAGCCCGAATCCATGCTTGTGAAAGCCGCTTAAAATTTTAAACGCTTCGGTGAAATTTCGCTTCAAAAGCGCGGTGAGAAGCACGGCTTTGCTCTGCTTTTTTAGCGGCTCGACTACGGCGTTTAGCACGCGCCCACCGCCGATTACGCGCGAGTTTGACAAGCAGACGAAGGGCTCGTCAAATTTCAAAAACATCGTTTTGTCAAATTTAAAGCTCACGAGCTTCTCGCCGCTAGGAAGTTCTTTTAAAATGAGCGCTTTTGCCGCGCTTTGCTTGCTTCCGACGCAAAACAGCACGTCTTGGTTGTGCGAAATTTCGCCGCTAAAGGTGCAGTCCGCTTCATTAAAGCCGCGGAAAAAGCCCTTTTTGCTTAGGATTTGCCCCTTTTGCAGCTCACTCGTTTTGGCATCAAGACTTAGCGCGACGCGGTTTGGAGCCTGCGCTAGCGGCGTGTCCTCGTCGTGTATCTGCACGCTTTTGATGTTAAAAATTTTACCCAGATCGCAGTTATAAAGCTTCTCGCCCTTTGAAATCGCGCCGTTAATGAGGCTGCCCGTTACGATGGTGCCGAGCCCCTTAAGCGAAAAGACGCGGTCGATGTAGTAGTGCACCACGCCGCCTCCTTGGCGCTGTGCGGGCTTGATATTAAAGAGATAATTTTTCAGCTCGGCGATGCTTGCGGGGTCTTTTATGCTGATAAAAAAGGTGTTTAAAATTTGCAAATTTTTAAATTTGCAGATGTATTCCCTGCACTGCGCCGCGACCTCCGCCTTGCGCGCGTCGTCAGCTAGATCGCACTTGCTGATACACAGGATCACGCTTTTTACCCCAAGCAGCGATAAAATTTGAATATGCTCGCGGCTTTGCGGCATTAGCCCGTCGTCTGCGGCGACTACTAGCATCGCAGCATCGAAGGCATACGCGCCGCTAATCATCGTCTTTACTAAATTTTCATGCCCCGGAACGTCGATGAAAGCGACGTTGGTATCCCCCGAGCGCAGATGCGAAAAGCTAAGATCGATCGTGATGCCGCGCTGCTTTTCGCTCGGCATCTGGTCCCCTTCAAAGCCGTTTAGCGCCTTGATTAACGCAGTCTTTCCGTGATCGATATGGCCTGCGGTGCCGATAATTACGCTATTCATAAATTTCTCCGATCTTTTTTATTAAATCTTGCAAGTCGCTTTTTAAAATCGATCTGAAATCGAGCAAAAATTTATCATCCTCGATCCGCCCGATTATGCCCGTAGCGCGAAATTTTGCCTGCGTGCTCTGCGGGTCTGCGCCGTCAAGTATCGCAAGCGCGACGCTTGGATAGGAGGCGCCAGGCATCGTGCCGCCGCCTACGAAAGTGGTAGTAGGCACGATCTGCGATTTTACGCCGATGCGCGATCGCACTAGCTCCGCCCGCTCACGTAGCTCATCTAGGCTCAGATGGATCTGATCTATCGTCGTGATGAGGTGGAATTCTTTATTTATATACGCCTTGATCGTCTCGGCAAGCAGGCTTAGCGTGATCTTATCCACTCGCAGCATTCGCAGTAGCTGGTTTTTACGCAGACGCGCGATGAGCTCGCGATCCCCTAGGATGATGCCGCACTGCACGGAGCCGAAAAGCTTGTCGCCGCTAAAACTAAGCAGCCGCACACCGCTTTTTAAAAGCTCAAAAATAGAGGGCTCGCTTTTGCCGAGCCCAAATCCCAGCTCGCTTACGTAGCCGCTTCCAAGATCGTAATAATCGATGATCTCGTTAAAATTGTCCGCTTTTTTCATGCTAAATTTTGCGGGGCAAATTTTAGAAATTCCACCCGGAATTTCGCCCGTGCCGCCTTCATAAAAACACTCGCTATTTACGGACGGCTCGCCGATATTTAAATTTAGAGCACTCGCAGAGCCTGCCGCTAAGCTTAAACCGTTCGGCGCAGAATTTAAAATTTTGCTGTCCGTGTCCGAAGAGCCGCGGCAAAGATCTGCTAAATTTTTAAAGCTTGCCGTTCTAAGCGCTAAAAATTCTCTCTTTGCCTGTGAGGCGCGACGTGCGAGAGCCGCAACCTCCGCAGCACTTACGCTAGAGCTGAAGCCCGAAATTTTAAAATTTGAGCGGTGCACCTTCATCAAGATCGCCGTATTTTCATTGATCGCTTCTTCGTAATCGTCCGGCTTGGTTTTGTTCGTGGTGCCAATCTCCACAAGCTTTGCGCCCGAGTTTGACATCACTTCGCTTACCCGAAAGTTCCCGCCGATCTCGACTAACTCGCCGCGGCTTACCACGACTTCGCGTCCGCGCGCGAAGGTATTTAGCACCAAAAATACCGCCGCAGCGTTATTATTGACCACGAGCGCGTCCTGCGCGCCGAAGAGCTCGCTGCACAAAAGCGCTATGTAGTCGTATCTGTTGCCGCGCGCGCCCTCGGATAGGTCGTATTCTAAATTTGAATACGAGGTGATGATCTTTTGCGCGCGGGCTAAAATTTCGGCGCTGATGACGCTGCGGCCGAGGTTTGTGTGCAGCACGACGCCGGTTGCGTTGATGAGCGGCTTAAGGCTTAGATTTTGAAATTTTTCGTAGCGCAATTTGATGCGCGCGATGATATCGCTTTCGCTTGCGAGCTCGCCTCCTTGCAGCGCCTTTTCGCGTTCCTGTCGGATGAGCTCTTGCGCGATTTTGATGATTTGCGGGCGGAGGCAGTTTTGAAACTCCTGCGCATTTGCGATTTTGTCGATTTTGGGTAGTTTGATTTGTTGCATTGCGACCCCGATGCCTTAAAATTTAGGCGATTTTATCATTTAAAGCTTTGATTTTGCTTTATCTATAAAATTATTAATTTAAATTCGATTTACTTTAAGTGCAGAATTTAAAAGCTGTTTAGAAAATAAGAGTAAAACCCGCCTAATTATCAATTTAGGATAGATTATGAAAGAACATGGATTTTACGCCGCGGGGCTAAAGGATGTCGTCTTAAGCGACGATATCGAAATTTGCGGCGATGAAGAGGGGGCAAAAAATGAGGAATTTATCGTCGCCAATTCGCCGAAATTAAAAGCGCAAATTTATGCACCCGAGATAAATTTTTATATAGAAAATTCCGCAGATGAGCCGCTACAAATCGCTAAAAACGTAGATATTTTGTATCGCGCCAAGGATATCGCCTTCGACGGCGCGCTAGATAGTGACTATCAAAAGCCCGTCGGCAAAAACGTGATTCTCGCCTGTGACGAGCCGCGAGAGGATCTTGTGAGGCTACTTAGGCAGCACGGATTTAAGGTGATCGCGTTAAGCAGGGCTGAGATAAAGTTCGTTTACGGCGAGATTGGCGATCTTTCGGTTACGATTTTAAGCGAGCGGGATGAGGTTGAGACCGAGGCGGATTTTTTCTTGATTAGCGGCGCAGCGCCCTATCAATTGCGACAAAGCGGCTGCTACGAGATTTCGGGGCTAAAAGATGATGAAATTTTAAAAATTTTAAATTCCAAAAGCCCGGTTTATCATTATAAGAATTCCACGATCTTCGATCCTACGATCTGCCAGTATCAAGGTAGGCGGAATGAGCTGCGAGCGCCATGCGTGGAGGTTTGCCCCACAGTGGCGATTTTGAAAAATGACGAAAAGCGCGAGCTGGTATTTTCGCACATCGACTGTATAGGCTGTGGCGCGTGCGTAAGTGTCTGCCCTAGCGGTGCGCTGAAATTTGCCAAGCTGCCCCAAAGCGTATTTAGCGAGATCGCAAAGCTCTATGCAGGCAAAATTCCGCTTCTCATCGCAGAGAGCGAAATTGCGTCCGCACCCGCAGCGCAGCTTCCGTGCGGCGTGCTGCCGTTTGGATTTTTTGGAAGCAAGCAAATAGATGAGATAAATCTGCTAAGCGCGATGCAAGAAAGTGGCTCTAGTGTGATCGTTTACGGCGCAGACGTGGGCGAGGGCACGCGCGAAGCGGTGGAGCTTATCAATGGAATTTCGCGCGCGATCTATGGCAAGGACGCGGTATTTTTAGCGCGAAATTTAATCGAGCTGCAAGAGGCGCTAAAGCAGGCGCAAAGCTCTCAGCTGTGGGCGTTTAGCCTAAACGAACAGGGCCTTAGCAAGAAAGAAATTTTTTCCAAACGCGTAAGCGCAATGGTCGGCGATGGTAGCTTCGGCGTCGTAAAAAGCGGAGAGTTGCTAAAATTTGGCAAAGTAAGCATAAACGAAGCAAGCTGCACGCTCTGCCTTAGCTGCGTGGGCGCCTGTAATACCGGCGCGTTGTATGCCGATAACAGTGACAATTCGATTAAGCTCAACGCTTCGCTTTGCACGACGTGCAACTACTGCGTGTTAAGCTGCGCCGAAAAGGATACGATCGAGCTTCAGCCTTGCGGCGTGGAGCTTGAGCCTGGATTTTTTAATTACAAAATGCTAGCAAAAGACGAGCTTTTTAAATGCATCGAGTGCGGTAAGGAATTTGCGACGAGCAAAGCCGTGATGAAGATCGCGGATATGATGGGTGCGCATTTTGCAAACGAGCCTGAAAAGATGAAGACTCTTTTTTGCTGCGGCGATTGCAAGGCGAAAATAATGATAAAAAAGCAGATAGAAGATGCTAGAAAAGGGGCGATGTAATGGATGCGAATCTACTTCAAGCAAGAAGCTACTACTACGAATTTTTTGCAATTCCGTTTTTTTTCTATGAAACGGATGCGAAATTTAAGCGCTGGAAGGAGCAACTGGAGTTTTTACGCAGCTCGCCCATTGTGCCTAGCGATGAGGCGGAATTTCAAAATTTGGCGAAATTCGATTTTGCAGCGTTTAAAAGCGAGCAAAATTCCGTGCTTTTTGATTTTTCATACGCCAACGTGCCGATGAGTGCGAGCTTCTACGACGAGGGGCGCGACGATGGGCGTATGCGTGTCGCGGTAATCGACGTGCTAAAAAAGAGTAAATTTCGCCGCAATATGGAGCTTTGCAAAGAGTGCGAGGATTATGTGGGATTTATTTTTTACCTGCATTCAACTCTACTTCGCGACGCGGCTGCAAAACACAGCGCGGTTTTAAACGGACAAAATTCCGTGGCAAATGAGCAAAATTTTACGAATAGCGCGAGCTTGACGGCGCAAGACGGAAAAAATTCTGCAGGTTTGCATGGCAGTAAAAATTTTACAGGTCCGCAGGATGGTAAAAATACCGCGAACTCGCAATGCGCTAAAAATTTCATCGGCGCACAAGACGGCGAAGCGCTGGCGTTAGAGCTTTTTACGAATGTCACCAACAGCTTTGTAGATGAGTTTAGCGAGCTTTTGTGCGGGCATGTGCGGGCGGATTTTTTCAAATCATTAGGCGCACTAATGAGAAGTTTTTTTGCGCTAGAACGCTCGCTTTTAGCGCTTGCCGCTCCGCAAAAGAAAGATCGCAGCGTCGTTAAAGAAGCGATCAAAAAAGGCGGCTATCAAAATAAATTTACCAATCCGGAAGATATTTTTGATCTGGATTGATAAATAAAATTTTTAACGGAAATCTTAACGCAAAAGCAGAATTTCGGTTAAATTTTAAACTTGCAAGCTCGAGTTTTGCGAGTAGTTTTTTAGTTAGAACTTTATATTTTGAATTTTAAATAAAATTTAAAAAGTAACTTAAAATTTAATTTCCATCTCACTGCCTTTTCGTTATAATTCATTAGACTTAAATCCTGTAACAGGCGTTACTACAATAAAAGATTTAAAGCGATTTCTTCACAAAGGAAAACCATGGAGAACAAACGCAGAGATTTTCTTAAAAAATCTCTAAAAATCGGCGCAGTAGGTGCCGTGGGCGTTGCCGCGTCTCAGGCTCTAGCGAAAAGCGAGCAGGACTATGGCGATACCGTTCGTGGCAAATCACCGAAAAAAGAGGTGCTTTACTGGGAGAGTGAAGCGTGGAAAAAATACTATAAAGTAGCTTACTAGGAGAATTTTCATGAGTGAGAATGCGATCGGAAGGAGATCGTTTTTGAAACTCGCCGCTTTAGGAGCGAGCAGCGTAGCTGCGTTTGGCGAAAATAATACGCTAAGAGCCGCTACTGAGCAAGAGATCAAAAACCCATTTCCAGGTTCCGTTATGAAGCGAACGATATGTTCGATCTGTTCCGTAGGCTGCGGTATCGAGGCTCAAGTGGATGAGAGCACCAATACCTGGATTCGCCAAGATATGGCAGTAGATCACCCGATCTCGCAGGGCAGTCACTGCTGTAAGGGAATCGATCAAATCGATCTAACCAAATCTAAAATGCGTCTTAAATATCCGCTCAAAAAGGTTGGTGGCAAGTGGGAGCGCATAAGTTGGGAGCAAGCCGTTAACGAAATCGGCGATAAAATGCTTCAAGTTCGCAAAGAGGACGGCCCAGATAGTGTGGTATTTCTGGGTTCGGCTAAATTTTGTAACGAGCAGGCATATTATTTTAGAAAATTTGCAGCCTTCTGGGGTACGAACAGCAACGACCACGTAGCCAGAATTTGACATAGCGCAACAGTCGCCGGTGTGGCGAATACTTGGGGTTATGGAGCTATGACAAATCACGTAGGCGATATGGCGAAAAATTCTAAAATGATCCTTTTTATAGGTGCGAATTCCGCGGTTGCAAATCCCGTAGGAGCTATGAAGCATGCTCTTCAAGCTCGCGATAGAAACGGCGCGAAAATCGTCGTCGTCGATCCAAATTTTACTAGAACTGCGGCTAAGGCCGATATGTATATTAGAATTCGTCCGGGAACTGATATAGCGTTTGTGTACGGAATGCTGCATCTAATCTTCAAAAACGGCTGGGAAGATAAGGAGCTAATAAAAACCAGAACCTACGCCGTAGATGAGATCAAGGCGGAAGCTGAGAAGTGGGATCCTAAAGAGGTAGCCAATGTTACCGGTTGCAAAGAAGAGGAACTGATAGAATTTACGAGGATGTTTGCTACCACAAAGCCCGCTACTTTATGCTGGGCGTTAGGTATCACGCAGCACTCGATCGGCAGCTCGAATACTAGAATTTTGGCTCTTTTGCAGCTCATACTAGGCAATATGGGCAAGCCGGGCGGCGGCTGCAACATCCTTAGAGGCCATGATAATGTTCAGGGCGCTACCGATATGTGCAATCTCTCCGATAGCTTGCCTGCGTATTACGGGCTAGCCGATAACGCTTGGAAGCACTTCTGCAAGGGCTGGGGCGTAGATTACGAGCAGTTTATTAAAAGATTTGCCGTCTCTACTAAGCAGCCGCACGAAAAGCAGGGTGAAAAAGTGCCTGGTACGAATTTTACCGAGTATTTTCACTACGATCCGAGCATCGAGCAAGATGTGATAAACTGGCGCAACGAAAAGGGCTTTTCGCTATCTAAATGGTGGCAGGGCGTTTTGAAAAACGAGCCCGTTTTAAGTAGTGGCAATGTCCGCGTTCTTTGGGTGCAAGGCACAGGAATTACTTCTATGGCTCACGTTCGAGAGACTCAAGAAGCATTAGGTAAGATCGATATGCTGGTAGTCGCCGAGCCGTTCTTAAACGAAGTAGCGATTCTAAACGATAGACCGGATGGAATTTATGTTTTGCCGGTAGCTACGCAGTTTGAAAGCGAAGGTCATCTAAGCGCTACAAACCGCAGCGGCCAGTGGAGAACTCAGATCGTTAAGCCTCTATTTGAGAGCAAAGAAGATCAAGAGGTAATGTTTTTATTCGCGAAAAAATTTGGCTTTTACGATGAATACGTTCGCGGCATGAAGATGGGCATCGTTGATGGCGAGCTTAAGCAGATTAAAGACGATTTTGTTTGGCCTGACGACGCTACCGATGAGATCGCACGCAATACTCAAAGTATTGGCAATAACGGTCGTACCGCAGCTAGATTTCGCAGACAACAGAAAAATTGGCACCTATTTGATCCCGATACTTTGCGCGGTATAGGTGGAGAAGTAGAGGGCGAATACTACGGGCTTCCATGGCCTTGCTGGGATACGCAACACCCGGGCACGCCGATTCTTTACGACGTAACTAAACCTTATGCCGACGGCGGTATGGGATTTAGAAACCGCTTCGGCTTAGAGCACGACGGCGTTTCGCAGCTAGCCGACGAGAGCATTACACTTCCGGGATCAAAAATTCAAGGCGGACATGCAGAGATTACGAAAGCAAATATCGAACAGGTTTTAGGCATCACGCTAAGCGAGGATGAAAAAGCCAAGATGGGGCCTACGTGGAGTACCGATTATAGCGGTATCATCGCTAAAAAATGCCGCGAGTTTGGAATTTGTCCTTGCGGAAACGCAAGAGCCAGAGCCAAGGTTTGGCAGTTTGCGGATCAAATTCCAAAGCACCGCGAACCGATCCACTCGCCTAGATGGGATTTAGTAGAGAAATATCCGACCTTTGCGGATCAAAAACGAAATTTCCGCGTCTTTACGAGATTTATCTCCGAGCAGAAAAAGCAGGATTGGAGCAAGGACTTCCCTACTATCGTAAGCTCGCTAAGGCTTGTAAATTTAAGCGGTGCGGGCATGATAGAGCGCACGAGCAAGTATCTTTCGGCGATTACTCCGGAGATGTTTGCGCACGTAAATCCTAAGCTTGCCGCTGATAAAGGTATCAAAGATGGCGAGATGATGTGGATTCATTCACCGCAAGGCACGAAGATCAAAGTCAAGTGCATCTATTCGCACGCTGTTACGCCTGATCGTATTGTTATGCCGTATAACTTCGCGGGAATTTTCCAGGGCGAGGATCTAAGCGAGCGCTATCCTGAGGGCACTAAGCCATATATCAGAGGCGAGAGCTCAAATACGATTACCAACTACGGCTTTGACATAAATACGCAAATTTCGGAATTCAACGCCGGTCTTTGCAGACTAGAAAGAGCATAAGGAGATAAAATGCCGGCAAGATTAAAATTTTACGTCGATGTCGAGCGTTGCATCGCTTGCTATGGTTGCCAGGTAGCCTGCAGCTCGGCGCACGAGGTTCCCGTGCAGATCAATAGGCGCAAGGTTATCACTTTAAACGAGGGCATAGAGGGGCAGGAGGTTTCAAGCTCTATCGCTTGTCAGCACTGCACCGATGCGCCTTGCGCGCAGGTTTGCCCGGTTCAATGCTTCTATATCAGAACCGACGGCGTCGTTTTACACGACAAAGATAAATGTATCGGCTGTGGATATTGCCTCTACGCGTGTCCGTTCGGCGCTCCGCAATTCCCTAGAGACGGAGCTTTCGGTATTAAAGGTGCGATGGATAAGTGTACTATGTGCGCGGGTGGACCGGAGCCTACGTTTTCGCACGAAGAGCTACATAAATACGGCCAAAACCGCATCGCAGAGGGCAAGGTTCCGATTTGTGCGGCGATCTGTTGCACGAACGCTCTAATCGTGGGCGACGCGAGCAGAGTTTCGGATGTTTATCGCAAGCGCGTACTTACGCGCGGCGTGAGCCTATAAGATTGTGGAATTTTAAACGCCTACGATTTAAAATTCCGCCTCTTTTACAGAAATTTCAACCGAGCGGCGGCTTTAAATTTAGCGGTCGCTCGGCGCAAAATTTTATTTAAAAATTCCACTCTTGCCCATTCGCCACTAGATTATTTCAAAAAATCGCTTCTTGCTGACATTAAAAATTTTAAATTTATGCTACAATCACTCAAATTTAGGATTTGAAATCTTAAGCGAAAGGATCTGTCTTGAAAAATAAAATTTCACTTTTTTTGGTCATTTCGGCGTTTTTGATTTTTACGGGTTGCTCTAAAAACGTGCCCGTAAATAGCGGCATCGTGCGCACTTCCGAGCCACTTCACATTATGGAATTTCCGCAGGATAAACTCATAAGCGTAAATTTCACCAATACCTCGACGACGGATTCAAATTTAACCCAAGCAGTGATCCAGCATCTGCGTGCGGATGGATTTAAGGTCGTAAATAAAAGCGCGGCGAACGTCCAAATCGGCGGCAATCTCAACTACTTCCGCAAGGCGGATTTTTCGCGCAGATCATGGGATAATCCGAGATTTAGCTTCGGAATGGGCTTCGGCAGGTATTATAGATATACGGGCGTGGGCGTAGGCTGGGGGATGCCGTTCGGTTATGATCCTTGGGACGACGACGATTATTACAGAGACTACTTCTACGACTCGCAGATCAGCCTCTACATAAGCGTTAAAAACAAGGGCGCGTGGAAGGACTACGTAACTAATCTTAACTACCAAAGCATCAAAAATCCAGGCTCTAAAGACTCGGTAATGGATGCGCTAAATTTTAAAATTTACGAATACATAAGACAACTGATTAAGCAGGGAAGATGATAGTAAAAGAGAATAAAAAGCCCGTAGCGATGACGCTGGCGGGATCGGCGATTTTGGCGCTCGCTAGCGGATATTGCTACCACGCGGGCTTTGGCGGCGCGGCGCTTTTTGCTTCCGTAGTGGCGGCATTTTGCGCGTTTTTTTGCGCGCTCAGACTCGGCGCGAAAAATTATTTGCAGATCGGCGAGGATGCTCTTACGATCGTGCGCGGCGCAAATTCCGAGAGCTTCGAATATAAAGATATCGCAAATTTAGGCACCAAAACCTTCGTCGCGGGCAGAAACAAAACGGAGCTTTTAAATTTTGTATTCAAAAAAGCGCCGCAGGCGCAGGACCGCTTTAATTTTTTACGATTTTACAGCGACACGGAGGCCACACTGCCGGGCTCGTTTGAAATTTCGATCTACGAGCTGAGTAAAATTTTGCGCGAGAAAGCGGGTCTTTCACAAAGCTCTGAGGAAGAGCAAACCGCCTCAAAAGTTCGCAAGGGCGCTAAGAGCTCTAAAAAAAGCGCGGGTAGCGGTAGAAATTTTAAAACTAAAAACCTCCGCGATGAAAATTCCGATACGCAAAATTCCTACGGCGCACAAAATTTAGGCGCGGAGAATTCCTACGCCGTGCAGAATTCCATCGCACAAAATTCTAATGGCGCCGCCGATTCAAACGGCGCGCAGAATTTGAAGGGCGCTTCAAATTTAAACGAACAAAGCTCCGCCGCGCCGAATGGTGCCGCTTCCTTAAATAGCGCCTGCGCAGGCGAAAATTTCATAAGCGCCGAGAATTCCGCCTTGAAAATTTCCGCGGGCGATAATGAGCCTGACGCTGCGCCCGAAAGTGCGGCGGTAGACGGCTCCGATACTACCGATACGGCGGTGCAAAGCTCCGCCTGCGAAAGTAAAAATAAGTAGAGGCGCGGCTTTGAACTCCTTACCGATCGGAATTTTCTTGCAAGGAGCCGCGCTGATGCTCTCGCTAATCGTCGCGATCGGCGCGCAAAACATCTTCGTCATCTCCCAAGGCCTTGCGAAAAACCACGTCGCGGCTGTTTGCATGGTCTGCGCGCTAAGCGATGCCGTATTTACGGCCGTAGGGATATTTTTAATCGGCGGCACTCTTAAGCAGGGCTCGCTTCTTACCCAAATTTTAGGCATAGGCGGGATCATATTTCTGCTCTGCTACGCGCTAAGCTCGTTTTTTAGCGCCTATAAGGGCTCGCATTTTGCCAAGATTCAAAACTCGGCAAATAGCCCGCTGGCGCCCGTCGTAGCCAAGGCTCTCGCGGTGACGCTTCTAAATCCGCACGTGTATTTAGACACCGTCGTGGTCGTGGGCTCACTCGGCGCTACGATCGCAGATGCCCAAAAGCCGTGGTTTTACGTGGGAGTTATGTTCGTATCGTTTGCATGGTTTTTCGGCTTGGGCTACGGCTCGCGGGCGCTTTCAAAGCTTTTTGCAAGTAGCAGAGCGTGGCGCATAATCGACGCGCTAGTGGGAGTTTTGATGCTGTATATGGCGTATCTGATCGCGAAGTTTGTCTTTAAAATTTAAAATTTCACGCTAAAATTCCGCACTCTTGATAAAGGATCTATGATGAAAATTGAAATTGAAAGCGGGCTCGAGCTAAAAGAGGCCTTGTGGCGCGTAGAGAAAGCTCTGCGACTAGTGACCGACAAGGACGGCAAAATCACATCGAGCGCGACGCTTTACGTGGGCAAACATTCGCTTTTAAATTTACTCGATACCAACCAGATCGAAAATATCCAAAACGCCTATGCGCGCGCCAGGACGGAATTTCGCGCGGAGATGCTGGGCGTGCTAGAGGGCTTTTTATCGCAAGAAGACGCCGAGAAAAACGCCGAATACGCGCTATTTAATCAGCTCTACCAGATGGCGATGACCGCAGGCAGGAAGAGTGATATCTTTATCCATGTCCAAGGCATCAGCGAAAACGAGGTCGTGCTGCGCGTATACCAACGCTTCGAGCTGGAGAGCGGCGAGACAATCTATTATGCAGGCGGTGAGTTTAGCTACACTCTGGATGAAAATTTCGGCAAAATTTATCGCTACGAAATTTGATTTTGGCGGTACGGCGTGAGATCAGGTGCCTCTTCGATCGTAAATATCGCACTACGCTTCTTTGCTGTAGCGTATAAATTTAAACTCTAAAACACGTGACGAGCTAAATTTAGACAAACTTTCTGTGACGATAAAATTCTGCTCGGTTCAATTTATCGTAATTCCAAATTTAAAGCTGCGTACAAATTTTTATCCTTCGATACGCAAATTTTACCCTACTGCCCGCCGGCGTTCGAGTCTGCCTTTTATGCTTGCCAAAATTTTAAATCGAGCTCGCATAAAATTCTATTTCTTAGGCACATAAATTTTGTCGGATCGCACTTTTATGCAAAAGAAAAGATAATTAAACGAAGCCGAATTTAACCAAGGCGCGTATATAGGAAGGCGAGCTCAAAGATGATACGCTAGGTGGAGGTTTGCTGCCATTGCTTACTTTAAAAATTTTAAGCATTAATACGTGTAAAATGTAAAAACAAAGAAGTGAAAACGCAATGCAAAGCAGGAAAACTAGGATAATAAAAGCACTGATCGGACTAGCGATAATGATCGCAAAAGCCGTTGTTTGGCAGCTGGTGGGGGCTGATCGGACTCGTGCCCTTTATCGTGGGCGTCACGGGATTTTGCCCCGCTTGCTACTTTTTAAACCGCTGTTCGCTAAAGCGTTAAATTTAGCCGCGGTATGCGGTTTTGCCGTGCGCCTAGAAAATAAGCGCGATAAATTTAGCGGCGAAGCGAGCGAGCTTTAAATTTTAAATTCTCCACGCCGTGCCGCGGAACGTTAAATTTAAACGAGCGCTTAAGGCTTAAAATTTTATCGCGCGATGCAAGGCGGTAAATTTAATCTCATGCCGCCGTCAATCGGCATGCCGCTGTCTGCGTAAATTTTAGCGCCGCGCCGCTTTCGGCGCTATTACTAAAGCGAGCTTGCACTCCGCGTCCGCCATAAATCAAACTTCCAATATGAACAGTGCTTCATCGCTTAAAATTCATCTTAAATTTGCTAAAATTGCAGCTAAATTTAAAATTTAAAGGAGCCAAAATGTCAAACATCTTAATCATAGGCGCGGGCGGCGTAAGCCAAGTCGCGACCGTAAAATGCGCGATGAACGCGGACGTTTTCAGCAAGATCACCCTTGCAAGCCGCACCAAAAGCAAGTGCGACGCGATCGCCAAATTTATCAAAGACCGCTTAGGCGTTGCTATCGACACTGCCCAGATTGACGCGGACGACACCGATGCAGTGGTCGCGCTCATCAAAAAAACGGGTGCCGATTTGCTTTTAAACGTCGCGCTGCCCTATCAAGACCTAACCCTCATGGACGCGTGCTCTCGCGCCGGCATCCCATACATCGACACCGCAAACTACGAGCACCCCGACACGGCGAAATTTGAATACAAGCTGCAGTGGGCGAAAGACGGCGAGTTTAAAGCCGCAAACACGATGGCGCTGCTGGGAAGCGGCTTTGATCCGGGCGTGACGAACGTATTTTGCGCATACGCACAGCAAAATCTCTTTGACGAGATCGGCGAGATCGACATCCTAGACTGCAACGCAGGCGATCACGGCTATCCGTTCGCGACAAATTTCAACCCCGAAATCAACCTGCGAGAAGTGAGCGCAAAGGGTCGCTACTGGGAGCGCGGCGAATGGAAAGAGACCGAGCCGATGGAAATAATGTTTAAATGGGACTACCCGAAAGTTGGCGTCAAAGATAGCTACCTGCTCTATCACGAGGAGCTAGAAAGCTTAGTAAAAAACATCAAAGGACTAAAGCGAATCCGCTTTTTCATGACCTTTGGACAAAGCTACCTAACTCACATGAAATGCCTAGAAAATGTCGGTATGCTGCGTATCGACGAGGTCGAGCACAACGGCGTAAAGATCGTGCCGATCCAGTTTCTAAAGACCTTGTTGCCTGATCCTGCGTCGCTAGGCCCTCGCACGAAGGGTAAAACAAATATCGGCTGCGTGATCCGCGGCCTAAAAGACGGCAAAGAGCGTCAGGTCTATATCTACAACGTCTGCGACCATGAGGCTTGCTACGCCGAGACGGGCGCGCAGGCCGTGAGCTACACCACAGGCGTGCCTGCGATGATCGGCTCGATGATGGTCGCCAAAGGCATTTGGAGCGGCAAGGGCGTCTTTAATATGGAAAATTTCGACGCCAAGCCTTTCATGGATGAGCTAAATAAACAGGGCTTGCCGTGGGAGATGATAGAGATGAAACCAGGCGAGAGGTATGAAGTCTAAATTTAGGCTTGTCTTTTTCTACTTATACTTCGTTGAAATTTGATTTTTAATGCTCACGTATCAAATATACGCTCCGCTTAAAAATCAAATTTCGCCTCGTCTAAGCGAAAAATACTGTGCCTTATTCTGCTACGTTTAAATTCTAATTAAAATTTACTCAGTTATGTATTTCATATACGCTCTCGTCCTCAAATTTTAATTCGTCTCAATTAAGACAATACCGTGCGTCGAATGCTGCTTTAAATTTAGCTATAATCGCATAAAATTTTATCGGAGTAGATATGAAACGAATTTTAAAAGCGCTGATTTTTAGCATGGCATTTTCATTTCTCATTGTGGGTTGTGCTAGTAAAACCGCGCCCGTAGAGCTTGAAGGCAAGGAGCAAATTCGCGCAATCCAAATAGAGGCAAACCGTACGATAATGATCGGCGACGCTTACGACTACGAATTTGGCAGCGATTATCGCGTGGCGAAAGCGGAATTTGAGCACCTAAAATCGCTCTATCCACACGCAGTGGAGGTAAATAGAATTTCGATCGCTACGGATGCATTTAATGAACCTCACGTAAGCGCGCTACTTTTTGAGCTGTGGCTTGACCGCGAGAGCCTGCCGCTAGCAGATCAGCTTGTGCTTTACAAGCATCCAAATTTTACGGGCTTTAAAGATCGCGAAATTTTACAATTTAGCTTCAAAATTTTAGGCGTTCCTACGCGCGTAAAAGATCGCGATCGGATCCTAAAAAAATATGCGCTTGCTAAGCCGTTAAGTTTAAACGCGGTAGTATTTATTGATAGCGGCAGGCTGAGCGAGGAAAACGTGCGTAAAAACGGTGAGACGCAAGACGCAGTTTTAACTATGTTTAGCCCCGTCTGGATGCCCGTCGCTGCCGTAATGCAAAGTCTCGGCGCGCTATTTGATAACGAGTAAATTCTGCCAGTAAAAATTTCGATGCTCGCTTGCTCTTACGTTGCAATATGAGGGCTGCGTTTTGGGCGGGTACGCCGCGAGTGATGTCTTGGATAATAGCTTTGTTTGTTTGGCTAAGCGCGCTCGCGGCGTATTTTAATAAGTAAATTTTAAATTACGGCGAAATTTTATAATTTGCCATCGAGTTCAGCTCTGTTTTAAACAGACGGGCGGTTTCTTAAATTTAAACTCTAGCTAAATTTAGACCGAAATTTTTAAGTAAACTTTGCTATAATCGCCGAGATTTTGAAAAAACCGAGGAGAAAATATGAAACTAATTTACGCTGCTTGCGTGCTCGCCGTGTTTGCTTCGGCTCAGACCGAAACTGTGCAGGTGCCGGACTTTGCTAAAAGCTCGATGAAGACGCATGAGCAGGCCGAGGAAAAACTAATCGCAAATGCCCTAAAAGGCGATCTAAGCCAGATCGCAAGCGATCTAAAGATCGATAAAACGCTAAAGGGCGGCGAGTCGCTTGTCATTAATGGCGCGCATTACAGGACGATCGAGGGCGACAGCACGCAGTGGAAAGAGGGCGATGCCGTGCGCCTGCTAAGCGGCAATAAGGACGGCAGATGCCTAAGCTCGATCATGCTCAATCTCCGTACGAAAACCGTCTGTAAATTTATGTGCGACGCGTATTAGGCGAGAATTTTGTCTAAACTACAAAAATCCACCGGCTCGGCGTAAGCTTCTTGCAACGACCGGTTGTTTCTGCTATTTAGCCATAGCATAGATCGCTAAATATATGCCTATGAATAAAACGTTATTATATATTTTTTTAAAAGCGTTCGTTATGTTTATTGTCCTATATTTGTTCATTCCGCACCCAGAAGATGGAATTTATAATATGCTAGATATACGCATGTTTATTGGCTTAGTGTTGTTTTGTATCTGCCTTATATTGGATATTTAGTTTACATCTTAATCTCTATCTTTACGTATCATATTTTTTGATGGTCGCCAAAATTGCATATCACAAATTTAAATTCTAAACGGCTTGACTTCGGTTGTTTTTAAAATTTTGCTTTTAATATCGATAAATTCTGCTATAATAAACGCAAATTAAACAATGTCGTTAAAGACGTAACGCGGGGCGATAAAGCGAGTAAAATTTGTAGAGGCAAATTTTAACCTTCCGCTCGGTACTTCAAACGGCAAATCAAGGAAAAAGATGCAAAAATTTAGAATTACAAACGGCGAATGCTCCCGTATGGATATGTTTTTGATCATGACGCTGGTTTATATATTCGGCGTGGCATGCAGGTTTTTTTGGATATATTGGGCTAGCGGGATCGAGCAGTTTTCTTTCGATGGCGAGCTCATCATGACCACAAACGACGCCTTTGCGAATGCCGAGGGCGCGCGCGATATGATAGCGGGCTTTCACCAACCGGGCGATCTTAGCCCGTACGGCGCGTCGATCCCAACTCTAGCATTTTTACTTAGCAAAATTTTACCCGCCAGCCTAAATAGCATTACGATCTATATGAGCGTGTTTTTGGCGCCGCTAGTGGTCGTGCCGATTATTTTGATAGCAAGAGAGTATAAGATCCTGGGCGCCGGCATCATCGCAGCGCTGCTTGCTTGCGTGCTGCCCGGATATTATATTAGGACTTTGGGCGGGTATTTTGATAGCGATATGTTAAATGTTACTCTGCCGCTGCTAACGCTATGGGCTTTGATCAGGCTCATAGGGCGAAGCGAGCAGAGTAGCTTTGCTTTGCCCGCCGTCTTTATGGTACTTTATAGCTGGTGGTATCCTAGCTCGTATTCTTTAAATATGGCGATTATAGTGATATTTTTAATCTATACTTTGATTTTTAATAGACGCAATGAGGCAAATTACAAAGCGATTATTCTTATGGTTGCAGCGGTCATAAAATTTAGCGCGTATTACGAAGGTGAGACAATAATTGTAAATTATATTTTATTGTTTAAAATCACACTAATTGCGTTTTTATATTTTTTAATGATTAAAATTCCAAGCCATAAAAGCAAAAAAGCTCTTTGGATTTTGGGTACGATCGCCGTAATTACGTTCGTCATATTCGGCGGACTTGTGCCTATAGCAGTGCAGCTTAAAGCATACATCTTAAAGGATGTAAGCAAAGAGGAAATTTTCTACTTCTATGGCGTTAGAAGTACGGTTAATGAGGTAGAAAACGCTAATTTCATGAAATTTGTGCTTGAATCTAGTGGGCATCTATTTATATTCATATGTGCAGTAGGGGGACTGGCTCTATTGCTGATAAAATTCCGTTCGTTTATCTTAACCTTGCCGATGATAGCGCTTGGAGTTTTAGCACTTTTCGGTGGAACTCGCTTTACAATGTACGCTACACCGATGATAGCGCTTGGATTTGCTTATTTTATATATTTCACGCTGAATTACTTTGAAATACGCACTTGGCTTAGAAGTACTTTGTTAGCTATTTTAACTTGTTTAGCGATAATGCCTAGCATAGATTTTATTTATAAATTCCGCGTTGCGCCTACGCTTACGAAAGACTCCATAATGCCTCTTGCAGAGCTAAAAAATAAAGCCAGCAGAGAAGATTACGTGCTATCGTGGTGGGATTACGGATATTTAATCAGATATTACTCCGATGTAAAAGTAGTAGCCGATCCCGGAGGTAGACAGGCAGGAGAATACACTTTTATGAGTGCGTTTTCCTTTAATAAAGATGAGGTAAGCTCTGCTAATATGGCAAGGCTTAATGTCGAATATATACAAAAGTTGCAAGGTAAAAAATTTGATCCTAAACTGGAAGATAAATTTAAACTAAATCTATATCAAATTCAAAAAGATTATGGCGAAGCCGATATCAATAAATTCTTAAGTTCTTTAAGCGATAAGAATTTCAAGCTTCCACAGAAAACTAGGGATATATATTATTATTTTGTACCGCACATGATAGATATATTGCCCAATATTTTAAAATTTTCTACTGTAGATATAGAAACAGGTAAAGAGTCTTGGACACCATTTATTCATGTGGGTTATGATATTAGAATGGGTAAAGATGGAGAGAGCATCATAATAAATGATGAATGCACGCTGCCTAGCGTCGATCCTGAATACCTAATCCATGACGGTAAAAGAATGCCTATTAATTCATATTATCAAGTGGGCGAAGTAAACGGCAAACTCGTCAAATTATCTAGGCAGATAGATAAAAATTCCAATCTTTACGTGATATTTTTACCGGATTATCAAAGAATTTTAATCTTAGATAAAAAGGTCTTTGAATCAGCCTTCATCCAACTTTTTGTGCTGGAAAACTATGATAAAGATCTGTTTGAGCCCGTTTATTTAAGTAATTCTGCGCGGATTTACAAGTTATTAAGATAAATTTATATCCAGAGGAATATTGCGTAAATTCTTATTGCATTATGCTTTTACAAAGCGTATATTACTAAGTGATAAAATTTATAGCGCAAGCTATATGCTTAGATTTATAATTTATACTGGTTATAAATAAATTATAAAAATACTTCAAAATTTTATCACTAAAAATCGTAAATGTTATGTATTTACTTTAAATTTAGCCTAGGTTTCGAAGCGTGTCGCTATCATTGAGATGAAATTTCACCAAAAGGAGTAAATATGAGAAATTTAGTTGCAAAAGTGGCGCTTCTTAGCTCTTTAGCTGCAGTAAGCGCGATGGCGGAGGGTCTTTTCATAGGCGGCGAAGGCGGATACAATTTCAAAAACCAAGCTGCGGGTTTTGATGACGGACAACCGCAAATCGGCGTTAAGGCCGGATATGACTTCGGCACGTTTAGAGCTTACGGCGGGTATTTTTACGGATTTAAGGGCGAGGATTCCAGCTCGAATGCCAATTCGAAGAGAAAGGTTAAATGGAGCACGCACGATTTCGTAGCCGGTGCGGATTTTACGCCGGAGCTTTTCGGTAGATTTAAGCTCGTCCTAGGCGCTTACGCTGGGCTTTCGGTGCTAGATACTGAAGTTAAAATAGACTATAGCAATGGCGGCTGGGTTAGAGCAGACGATACGCTGGGTGGCTTCATTTTGGGCGGCAAGATAGGTACTGCGTATGAGTTTGGCTCCAATAGCGAGATTGAAATGGGCTTTAAAGCAAGCAAGGCGTGGTACAAAGACGGCGATTATATCGAAGATAACGACGGTAAAAAATACGGCGTTTACGCAGGATATAATTATAAATTCTAAGAATTTTCATATTTGAGGCATTGCACTGCTTTCATAGAGCCTTGATGCTCAGTGGCTTTGCGGTGTGTCAGGTAAGGCTAGCTTCGTCGCAAGGTTTTACTAAGTTTTAGTAGAATCTTGCGACGAGGTTTAAATCATGATGAATTTAACGCCTTTAAATTCAATCCTAAAATTTTAACTTACGGAATTCCGTCGATAAAAATTCCATTTCAGATTTTATCGAGGAATTCCACCCCTGCGCTTTTGGATAAAATTTCGTTCATTTTCGAGATTAGATTAAAATTTTAATAGCAGCAAAAGAAATTTTAAGATAAAATCCAACCCTTAATATCAAATTTTACGTAAAGGATTAAAATGAAAAGTTACGTCACGGGCTTTCCGCGTATCGGAGAGCAGCGCGAGTTAAAGAAGGCTTTGGAGAGCTATTGGGCGAGCAAGTGCGATTATGACGCGCTGGAGCGGGTCGCCGCAGAGCTAAAAGATCGCCACATCAAATATCAGCTGGATGCTTGGAGCGGCCTAATTAGCGTAAACGACTTTTCATACTACGATCTGATGCTCGATACCAGCGTACTTTTCGGCGTGATCCCGCAGCGCTTTGCGGCTCTTTCGGCGCATGAGCAGTATTTTGCGATGGCGCGCGGCAGTAAAGACGCAGTCGCGATGGAGATGACGAAGTGGTTTAACACAAACTACCACTATATCGTGCCTGAGATCTCTGCGTATGCGGAATTTAGCCTAAATCCTAGTAAAATTTTAAGCGAGTATAAGGCCGCGAAGAATAACGATTTTAAGGATTCCTGCGCGCTAAAGATAAATTTAATCGGACCTATCACCTATCTTGCGCTTAGTAAATCAAGCGACAAAAGCGATCCACTCGCGCATTTAGATGCCCTTGCCGCGAAATATGAGGAGCTGCTAAAGCTTCTTAGCGAGCTTGATAACGAGGTCGTGGTTCAGATCGACGAGCCGATTTTTGTGACAGATCGCGCGGCTGAGCTAGCGCCGAAGATCGAGCCTGTTTATCAGCGCCTAAGCAAGGTCGCAAGCAACGTAAAAATCATCTTTATGACCTATTTTGAGCATGCGACCGAGGCCGTTAAAGAGATAGTAAAGACTGATGTATGGGCGATCGGGCTTGATTTTGTTTACGCAAGCGAAGAGAATATCAAAAAAGAGCTTCAAGCTTTAAAAGACGTCAAGACCGTGCTTTTCGCAGGCGTGATCGACGGGCGTAATATCTGGAAGAGCGACATCGACAAAAAGCTAGCCCAGCTCAAAGCTATCGAAGCCTACGTGCCTAAAGAGCGCATCTACGTGGGTACCTCCTGCTCGCTTTTGCATGTGCCTTTTACGCTAAAATATGAGGACAAGCTAAACGCCGAGATCAGATCCTGGCTAAGTTTCGCGGTCGAAAAACTAAGCGAAATTTCGATTTTGACCCATCTTTTCTTTGAAATTCCGATGTGCGAACACGGCATGAAGGCATACAAGGAAAATCAAAAATCCGCTAAAACTCGCGCTAGCTCGCCGCTTATTCATGACGAGCGAGTTCAAAGCCGCGCCGCAAATTTAAATAAATTCGAGCGCGCCGATCGCTACGAGGATCGCATCAAGGTGCAGAAAAAGGAGCTAGGCTATGGAATTTTGCCTACTACTACGATTGGCTCCTTCCCGCAGACTGCCGAGCTTCGCCAGGTTCGCAACGCCTATAAAAAGGGCTTAATTGGTCGCGAAGCCTACGAGCGTGACATCAAAGCCTACATCGACGACTGCGTTAAATTTCAAGATGAGATTGGTCTGGACGTGCTGGTTCACGGCGAGCCTGAGCGTAACGATATGGTCGAGTATTTCGGCGAGCAGATGAGCGGATACGCGTTTAGCGCCAACGGCTGGGTGCAGAGCTACGGCAGCCGCTGCGTGAAACCGCCACTACTTTTCGGCGACGTGAGCCGCCCAAAGCCGATGACGGTAGAGTGGATCAAATACGCCCAAAGCCGCACTAAAAAGATTATGAAGGGCATGCTAACGGGACCTGTTACGATGATGAACTGGAGCTTCGTGCGCGACGATAAGCCTCGCGAGCAGATAGTAAAACAGCTTGCGCTTGCGATTTTCGATGAGATTTCGGATCTGCAAGACGCAGGTATCAAGATCGTTCAGGTGGATGAAGCTGCGTTTAAAGAGGGCTATCCGCTTAGATCCGAAAATATCCCTGCGTATGAAAAATTCGCCGTTAGTGCTTTTAAGCTTGCTGTCAGCGCCGCAAGTGCTCACATGCAGATCCATACGCATATGTGCTATTCGGAGTTTAACGACATAATCAAAACGATAGAGGCGATGGATGCTGACGTTATCAGCATCGAGACTGCTCGCAGTGGCAACGAGCTACTTCGAGTTTTCAAATCGGTCGGCTATAAGCAGGAGGTCGGCCCCGGCGTTTACGACATCCACAGCCCGCGAATTCCTAGCGTACATGAGCTCGTAAGCCAGATCCGCGCGCTGCTTGAGGTGCTTCCGAAAGAGCAGCTGTGGATTAACCCGGACTGCGGCCTAAAAACGCGCAAATGGGAGGAGGTCCGCCCTAGCCTAAAAAATATGGTCGAAGCGGTAAGGATCATCCGCGCAGAGGCATAAATTTCGCGCAGAACGGACTTTGCTGCTAGGAAAAATTCCACCCGGTAGCCGTTTTGCGATAGAATTATGTGGAACGTTTATTTCGACTATGGACCGTTAAAACATCTGCGCGAAATTTTACTTCGAGCGAGTATTAAAGGGCAGTGCGAAATTTCACTGCGTCTGCTTGGCAAGCATATTTGATAGCCGCTAAGTAATGCAGCAATATGAAATTTCGCGCGAGATTTACGGATTTCTCAGTTGGGCATGCGCGGGATTTTTTTAAAATGCGGCGTAAAATTTCATCTCGACTGCTAGCTTAGGATTTCATCGCAACTGCTCGTTTGATTGAAACGCGGAACGTAAATTTTATCGCGATTGCCCTAAAGGCAGGTTGAGGCAAGCGATAAAATTTTAAAATTTTCGCAAACCAGTTCTTGCGCACACAGATCTCTTCGCTAGCCGAATAAAAAACGCTGAAATTTGCAATTTTACGCGGCGTTTTATGAGCTACTCGCGCCGCTAGATTAGAATTGCAAAACGCGAGCCAAAGCTGGTATGGTTGCGCTAGAAATTTTAAATTGCAAATTAAAATTTACATTATCTCGTTAGAATGGCTAAGTTACGAAGCGAGATTCGGATCTGCTACGTTAAATTTCAGCCAAGTCAAAATCTATGTAGCCGCATTAATTTATGACTAATTTCGCCTAGCGAGCCTGAAGTTGCGCCGCGCCAAAACCAAGTCTAGAGCCAAAATTTTACGATGCGAAGCTCATTGATTTAACTTGTGTTTTTTGCAAGAAAGAGCGAGGCTAGCGTAAGGTGCGTTTGCGTTGATACAAAATTTTAAAAGGGGCTTTATGGAGGCGCAGATCTGCAATTTGCAGTAAAAATTAAAAGCCATGATTTTGGCTCATAAGGCGCGTAGCTTTTAGATGGTTTCTATTGCGCCTTAAAGTGAGATTCTACTTAGTAATTTCGCGCGATAGATTTTAACGGGCGGAATTTTATTATCGCTGCAAAATTTTTGGCTTTTAAAATTTTGCTTTGTAGGATTTCAGCCCTCATAGTTGTGATGAAGTGTGGCTTATCTTATTTCATAAGATTTTAGCAGCATCGCGCGCCTAATTTATATGGCATGATTCCAAAAGGCGCTTATTTTGAAATCCTGCGGGTAGAACTTGCGAGACTGCGTTTGCGAGGTTTCGTGGGAATTTGATGCAAAGCACTCAGCGCGTTTAAAAATTTTATTCGTGCGTCGAGCCCTCATTTGCGTTTCAAATTTTGCCATTGTTGTGGAATTTCGCTCACGTGGCAAGGGCTTGCTGCAAGCTGTCCATGAAATCTAAGGATTTGGACGCTAGATTTATTAGAGCGTTTAGCGGCGCAATGCCGCACCTGCGCATAAAATATCGCGCTGTAAGCGATTTAAAAAAAGCTTTTTTGCTTCATATAAATCTCGCGTTGCAAGCGTCTAAAAGCCCGCAAGAGCTTTAAAAATTTAAATTGGAAAGATTGAATGACATTTTTTTCGCCCGAGTTTGTCCTTGCTTTTTTAGCGTTTTTAATCGTTTATTGGACGCTCAAAAATCACATTTTCGCGCAAAAAATCCTGATCCTGCTGGCAAGCTATGGCTTCATGTGCTCCGTAAATCCTCGCTTTGCGCTGGTGCTTGCAGCCTATAGTGCTTTCGTATATTTTGCAGGTGTGTGTATCGCGCGCGCTAATCGCGTAGTCACAAAAACCATACCGCCCGCAAAGCAGTCTTCGCACAAGAAAAAACTCTCGCGTAAAGCGGCAGCCAAGCAGATGAGCGCAACAAAACAAGCTGGCATAGCAAAGCAGCTCCCACTACCCACTGCGAAGGCGCGTGCAGTGATGCTTGCGGCAGTTGCTGGCGGCTTATTTTTTCTCGCATTTTTTAAATATTATGGCTACGTCAGGGAGTTTTTCAATGCCGCGCTTGCTGCGCTTCACCTAGGTGCCGTCGACAGCGTGGCGTTTCCGCTTGGAATTTCATATTATGTTTTTATGTCGATCACCTATTTCGTCTCGGTTTATAGGCGCGAATGCGGCGAGCAGGGCTTTTTGAGCTTGGCGTGCTTTTTAGCGTTTTTCCCCAGCGTCGTGATGGGTCCTATCGGGCGCGCTAGCGCTGCCAAGGGCGTAGAGCCAGTACTGCCACAGTTTGATCGCTTCAAGCACTTTGGCAATGCCGATGAAATTTATGTACTTATAATTTTTGCCTTAGTTAAGCTACTGCTTATTAGCGGCTATTTGGGCGCGTATTATAGCGATGTGATTTCAGGCGTTTACGGCGACGAGCCTGAGTCCTCCGCGGCGCAAATTCTAGCTGCACTGCTACTTTATGGCGTGGTGCTTTATACGAATTTTAGCGGCTTTATCGATATGGCGCGGGCGCTTGGGCTTGCGATGGGCTTTAAGCTGCCGCAGAATTTTAATATGCCCTACGCGGCTAAGAATTTAGGCGAGTTTTGGGATCGCTGGCATATCAGCTTATCCACGTTTATACGCGATTATATTTATATCCCGCTCGGCGGCTCGCGCAGGGGTTTTGCACGTACCTGCGTAAATTTGCTAATCGCATTTGCGCTCTCGGGCATTTGGCACGGCGCGGGATTAAATTTTTTGATTTGGGGGCTTTTGCACGGAGCAGCGCTTGTATTTTTAAAATGTCTTACCAAAGTGGGCGTAAAGCCGCTAAATCCGCATTTAGCGCTTTTTTGCACCTATATTTTTGTAAGTTTCGCTTGGATTTTTTTCGCCAATTCCCTTCCGGATGCGGCGGCGATTTTGGGTGCTTTTGCCCGAGCACGAGCTTTCGGAGATATTAGCGAGCTAGCGGTGCTTGCGGTGATTTTAGCGGGGATTTTTGTTTATCCTAAAATTTCAGCTCTTAAAGATACTTTAATCGCGCTTTTTGCCGAGCTGCCGTTTTTGCCTAAAGCTCTCGCGCTCGGCGTGATCTTCACGCTGATTTTCGCGCTGATGCCAAGCGGAATTCCAAATTTCATCTACGCAGGATTTTAGATGCTTAGGTTTGTTTCGACTCTGCTTTTTGCGCTGCTTTTCTCGGCATTTTTTATGCAAGGCTCGCTGCTTTATTATTTGGAGCAGCGATTTCACGATGATTTTGGGCTGGAAGAATGGCTGCGCCGCTCGCCGTTTCGCGTAGGCGGAGAGATCTACGAAAAAATTGCAAATGTCGCAGATAAGCTTGAGCAGCGCATCAAAGGCGAGGATATTAGCAAGGATGAGGACGCAAGTCCGCATAGCGGAAGCAAAAATTTTAAAAAACCTGCGCAAGATCGCATGGCAGAAAATCAAGCTTTGCAAAGCACGAGGGCACGAGATCACGATGCTTTGCAAAACGTTAAGCCGCAAGATAGCAAGCCGCAAGCCCATGCTGCAAAGAATAATTCTGCCTTAAATAATTCTACGCATCATTTAAAAACGCGCGATTCTGCGCAGGGGCCTTACGCACAAAATTCCATCCCTCAAAATTCTACTTCGCAAAATTCCGTGCCACAAAGCCTGGCTACAACAAGCTCTGTGTCGCGCAGCTCCTCTGCGTCACAAAACTCCGTTACGGCAAGCGCAACCTTGCAAAGCGGCGAAAATTCCGATTCTCAACTTCCTGCTACGCAGGCCTTGGAGCAGAATTTAACGACGCAAAGCTCCGCGGAGATTGATGCTAAAATTTCGCTTAGCGACGATGGCAAAATCCGCCTAAATGCAGGCGATGAGGTGCTTTTTATGGGCGATAGCCTGATGCAATACGTGGGGATGAACGCTAAGAAATTTTTCCCGAAGCGAAGCCTGAGGGTGATTGATCTTAGCAAGCAATCTACGGGGCTTGCGAGCAAGAAATCTTTCGACTGGCAAAAGACGCTCGATACCGCGCTTCGCGAAAACGGCGGCGTTAAGCTCGTAGTCGTGCTGCTGGGTGCGAACGACGTCTGGGAGTACCGCGCAGGCGGCAAGACCTACGGCATCAAAACGCCGCGCTGGCGGGAGTTTTACGCCTCAAGGGTGCGCGAGATCTACGATACGGCGCACTCGCACGGTGCAGGAGTGCTGTGGCTAGCGATGCCGTGTATGCAAAAGCCAGATTTTGAGGAGAAAACGCAGCTGCTAAATCAAATATATGCCGACGCTAGTATGGCGCTTGGCGGGTATTTTATGCAAACAACCCCGCTGGTGTGCGAAAAAGGCGTCTATAAAACCTATCTGCAAAGCGGCTCGAAGCTCGTGCGCGTGCGCCAAGACGACGGCATTCATATGAGCAAAGAGGGTTGCGAAGCGGTAGCGAAAGAAATTTTATCAAGGATTGAAGTTGAGTAAATTTATAGTGATTTTATTTGCTGCATTATTAGGCGGATGCGCGGCAAACGCAGGCGTTCGCGGCATAAATTCCGCAAACGCAAAAAGCTCTGCGGGCTTTGGAGTGAAATTTTTTGGCGATTCGCATTTAGGAAGCGACGCGCTGATAGATGCTTTCAGGCACGGCTTTTTTGTGCAAAACAGCGTCGGCTTCGTGCCTGCAATGATGCCTAAATATCACAAAAGCGAAAATATAGAATTTAAGCAAAGCGGCTTTAATGTGATCTCGTCTCGCACCGAGCAAGACCCCGATTTCCCACTATGCGGAGTGATCGCTACCGGCAAAAAGGGCGCTAATGTGCGACTGGAGCTAAAGCAGCTTAGCGGCGATTTTTACGTCGAAATTTTACATAAATCGGATCAGGGCGGCGAGATTTTTCGCGTGCGCGATGCAAGTGGGCTAAGCGCGTATATTTCGCAAGAAGTGCCGCAGAAATGGGAGTATTCTAAGCTGCGACTTAGATTTCCGATCGAAATTCGATCGCTGCGTGACGGAGCAGAGCTTGGAGGATATAAAATTTACCGCAAAAACGCGCGCTTTGCAGACTCTTGTGCGAGCAACGGCGCGTTTAGCAACCTCTACGAAAAATGGGGCGCAGATGCCTTTGATAGGGATTTTTCGGGACTTAGATACGATCTCGTAGTCATCGCTTACGGTACAAACGATGCGATGGATCCGAAATTTGACGAGCAAAAATTCTACCAAAGCATCCGTGGGCTGCTTCGCTCTGTCCGCTCTGCAGCTCCTGGTGCAAAAATCCTGCTCGTAGCACCGCCGCGAAGCCCTAAAGTGCCAAACGCCTCACGCGCTGCGGAGGTACTAGCACATCTAGCGCGAGACGAAGGGGCAATGTTTTACGACATAGCCGGTCTTATGGATGAGGATGGCGGCTGGCGCGGCTGGCGCGAGCGCGGGCTTATCCGCCCAGACGAGATCCACTTACAAAAAGAGGGCTACGAAAAAATCGGCGCCGCGCTGGCAACGAAATTGCGCGGCAGGCTTTAAATTTAATCTTTAAATTTAGGCGGCTCGCCGTGGAATTTACAAAGTTCGTTGAAATTTACAAAGCTCTTTGCGGAAATTGCGCAATCCGCCGCTAAATTTATGTGGTTCGCTATAAATTTACAAAATCCGTCGCTAAATTTAAAATTTAGTGGCAGCAAGCAAAGCTGCGCCTACTCGGATTTCGCCGCTTAGATCTGCGCCGCGAAATCTAAATCGGAAGCTGCGGCTTTAAATTTAGGCGGCGACAGGCTCGATGCCCGTGCTTTTAAAATACGTCGCCCAAATTTACGCTTTTAATTTGGATTAAATTTGCGTGGTTGCGGATCGGAGCACAGAGGGTCGTGCGGCGTGCGCCGTGTAAAATTTAGCGCTTAAAATTTCATTCGCATGGGCTGTGGCAAAGCGCGGCGAGTCAGATTAAAGGAGAGGAATATGATATATCTTTGCGGCGATACACACGGAATAAACGAGATCGGCAAAATCACGAACAAAGCCTTTGCGGGCGGGCTTAGTGCCGATGATTTCGTCATCGTGCTTGGGGATTTCGGGCTGTTTTGGAGCGAGCGGATAGATGAGTTTATGGCGCGCAAAAATATAGAAAGATATTTCCCCGCCACGCTTCTTTTCATAGACGGAAATCACGAAAATTTCGATATGTTGGATGAGCTGCCGCGCGAGCGGAAATTTGGTGGCACCGTGGGCGTGGGCGACAAAAACATATTTTGGCTGCGACGCGGCGAAATTTACGAGATAGCGGGGCGGCTTTTTATGCTTCGGCGGCACGTTTAGCGTCGATAAGGCGCATCGGATACCGGGGCTTAGCTGGTGGGTGCGCGCGAGATTCCGAGCGAGGAGGAGTTTAGCTATGCGGTGCAAAATGCGCGCGATTTTATCGCCGTGGGCGGGCGGATCGATGCGGTACTGAGCCACACGGCGCCAGGGTTTGCGATGAAATTTTTAAAAGAATACCTTTGGTGCGGCAAAAGTATCCCCGATAAAACGTCTGAGTATTTAGAGAGGATCTTTGAGCTCATAAGGCCTGCGCGGTGGTATTTCGGGCACTTTCATGGCGATAAAAAATTCCATGCGCACGGCTGCGATTTTCATCTTTGCTACGATGAAATTTTAAAATTTGAAGACTAGCCTTAAGCCCGCGACAGCAAAATTTAGAGCTTTGCAAACTGCGAAATTTCGCCCAAAAATTTTAAATGCTGAGGCGCGCGAAATTGAGCCTTTATATTAAAATTTAAGCTAGTTTGGCTACAATGTGGCACTTTTTTTAGAAAGGAATAAAGATGAAGGTTGTAATTACTTTTTGTAATTCTTGATCTTATGGACAGCAAGCTCTCCGTGTGAGAGATGAAATAACAAGCGTCTATAAGGATGCAGTTGTCGAGTTGGTCCCTGGTGGTGGCAGCGGAGACTTTCTAGTAGAAGTTGACGGCAGAAAGCTTTTCTTCAATAAAGATTTTGCTAGGCCTCGTTTCCCAAGTGAAGGTGAAATTTTAAAGCTGATCGAAGAGATGGCTTAGCTCAAAGCCCGAAAGCGGGTCGCAAGATTTGCTTTCGGGCGTTTTTATACTCAAATTTCAAATCCGTAAATTTAATCGCAAAACCATCCTAAATTTTGCAAAAATCAGCGCTGAGTAAAATTTAGACTAAATTATCCCACATTTTGGCGAATCCAAAAAGTCATTTTAATTAAAATTTACGTGACGGTCGCGGTTTAAATTTATCGCTCGGAGTTTATAAATTTCAAAAGAAAGAGGAAATTTTTGCGAAATCAAAATTTCGCAAAAACAGGGAGGGTTATTTATTTGCGCGCTCGATATACTCGCCGCGGACGGTGTCAACGCGGATGACCTCGCCTTCGAGTACGTGAAATGGGATCTGTACCACGGCGCCGGTCTCAAGGGTGGCGGGCTTTTTGTTGCTGCCCTGCGTATCGCCGCGGAAATTTGGCGCAGTTTCTACGATCTTAAGCTCCACCACCTGCGGCACATCCACGCCGATCGCTTTGCCGTTGTAAAACATTATATTTACCATCATACCATCTAGCATCCATTTTTTCGCCTCGCCCACATCCTCGTCGCTGATCGCGATCTGTTCGTAGCTATCGGTATCCATGAACTGACACGCCTCGCCATCGTCGTAGAGATACTGCATCTCTTTTTCCTCAAGATTCGGCGCCTCGCATTTATCGCCTGCGTGGAAGGTCTTTTCAAGCACCTTGCCGTCGATGAAAGATTTTATTTTAACGCGCACGAAAGCAGGTCCTTTGCCCGGTTTTACGTGTTGGTATTCTATGATTTTAAACGGAATTCCGTCCACCTCGATTTTTAGACCTTTTTTTAGATCGCCCATTGAATAAGCCATAAATTTCTCCTTAAATTGATAGGGCGCGATTATAACAAATTTTATTTTAAATTGATATAATTGGCGAAATTTTAAGGGGAGGGAAGCTATGAAAAAAATCATCTACGTTTTGGCTGCATGTGCAGCTTTTGTGCTCGGTGCGAATGCGAACGAAGCGGAGTTTGTGAAAAACCTAAAGCAAAGTCTAAATGATAAAAACGCTCAGCTCATCTCGATCGATAAACTAAACTCGCTAAACGGGTTAAATTTGCTGATCGTCCGCTCGGGCGATAAAAAAGAGGCGTTTTTAGCCAGCGACGACGCCAAAAGCCTAGTGGCAGTAACTGAGGAGCCCAAGCTCGCGGACGCGGCGGACGCGGCGCTATTTAAGATGAGAACTCAAATTTTAAAGGACGCGAGGGATGCCGCCGCGCTTGAGCTGCTAAAGAGCATAGATCCCGCGAGATTTGCCTATATCGAGTCGTTTGATAAAAACAACCCCTACGTAACCTACATCGTGGGCGATCCGGAGTGCCCGTATTGCGCCGAGGAGATGAAAAGGATCACGAAGCATCTTCGCAACAGCAACGTAAAATTGATCTTTGCGCCGGTGCACGGCAAAAGCGCGTTTATCAAATCAGCGCTGGTTTTAAAGCAGCTGAAAGCCCTCTCTCCGAGCGATCAAAAAGGCGCGATCGACGTGATCGAGAAATACTATAACAAGGACGCGCAGGTAAGCGATGCGGACGTCTCAAAAGCCGAGCTTGATGCCGTGTATGCGGACACCAAGACGCTCTTTTCCAAAGGCGTGATCAAATCGGTGCCATACGTGATCAAGGTGAAAAAATAGTCTAAATTTACGGAATTTGGGGCGCGAGGTTTGTGTGCGAGCAACGCGAGTTTGCTCGCGGTAGCGCAAGTCGCGCGCAGCACAGCCGCCCGCGCGAGCTGAAATTTCATAAAATTCCGTCGCTTTAAAATTTCAAGCGGCGGAATTTCAGTTTTTAAAATTAAACTCTTAAGACTTTGTAATCAAATTTGAAAATATAAAATTTTGCTATCTAAGCCTAATAACACCGCCGTTTTCATTTAGAATTTTTGCAACTTCGGGCAATTTATATGTTTCCATGCAGAATTCGTCATTTTGGCTTGCGCCTTTTCGTATCTCCAAACTAGCGTTTTTGCCTGTATTGATTGTGGTTATAGTAAAGCAGCTGACATAGCTCGTCGTGCCTATGCTAATCGAGTTTGGAGCTATCTGCTCGACCGTCATGCTTGTTATCTTGTTTGGATTTTCGTCGAATCTACCTTGCGATACGTAAAAATCAATATAGTCTTTTATCACGATTTGCAATTTTTTCGATAATGCCTCGTAGACCTCTTCTTTGCTCATTCTAAGGTCTTCCTTGAGAAACTTTATCTCCTTTCTTAAAAGCCTACATTTCGGGCTGATTGTATCATTTCTGCATTCCTCCAGTAGATAAGTCAGCCTATTTTTAGGCGCTGTAGAGTTTATCGGCAAACCCGTGACGGCTAGAAACAGAAAGCATTCCACATCGAATTCCGTATTTCGCACCTCTTTGCGCTCGCACATAGCTTTTTGTTTTTCATCTTGCGCCTTTACCTCTTGCCTTGATGCCGCTTGCATCATACTTTTATAGAAGATTTTAAAATACGCCATCGCGGCTCGTTCGCAGTTGTCGTAAATCTCTGCCGATTCTTTGGATAGATCGGCTAGGGCGCACGCCTCGGAGACGCTTTTTGCTTTATCCGGATTGGCGACATAAAAATCCTCTGTTTGAATATCCTCTATTTTCCTCTTATCGCATCCAGTCAAGCTTAAGCTCAAAAGCACGCCTAACGATACTGCCAAGATCCTATTTTTCATGATAATTCCCTTATAATCATTTATTTTACGTTCGTATTCAAAGTAAAATTTTAAAATCCTCGAGCGAAAAGAGTAAAATTTTATCGCTTTTTAGGTTTTGTAGCTCGCCGCTAAAGCCGTTTTTGGAAAACAGCGCGAGCAGATTGGGCGCGAGGCGCGCTTTTTCGCATTTGAGCATAAGCTCATTTAGCACGTTTTTTGAAATTTTTCGTTCCTTGTATTTGCACTCGCCCGCGACGCAAAAGCTCTCAAATTTCGCGTAGATGTCGATCTCGACCTCTTTGTTCCAAAAGCTTGAAATTTGCGAAATCTCTAAATTTAGATACTTTGCGAGCAGCTCCTTGCTTAAAATTTCAAACCCAAGCCCCGCGTAGGCGTTGAAATCCGCTTTGATTAGACTTAGCACGCGCCCTATCTCGCCACGGCGCAGCGCGGGCAGGTTCGGCTCGATAAATCTAAACCAAAACCTCGCGAAGTTACTGCTAAAATGGACTTTGTCGGTGATATGGTAGCGGCGCAGCGCGCGTGGTAGGCGGTCGTTTTTACGGGCCTTTTGCGCTCTTTGCTCGCTTGATTTTTCGGTGATTAGAAACTTCGCGTTTATGAGATCTGCGGTGATTTTTTGCGCTGTAAATCGCGGCAAGATTTTTGAAATCCCGATCTTTTTGCGGTCGCTTCTGGCGAATTTCATCAGCGCCTTTTTGATCTGCTCTTCACACTCGCCGCCGAATTTAAAGCGCTCGCTAAGGTGTTCAAAGCAGAGCAAAATTTCATTTTCGATCGCTTCGAAAACGTCCGCGTAGCCGCTTATGCAACCTATCTCGTCAAATACGAAATGAAACTGCAAAATCGCGTCGATACCAACATCGCCTAAATTTCGCGCCGTGTCTTTTAACTCGTAAATTTCGCCCTCCTTGCGGGCGTAATTTTAGCGAGTTTGGATATAATTTGCAAAAATTTTGGAGTCGCGCTTTGGATTTTGAAACGATCAAAGAAAATATCATCTTAAAAGAGGGGATCAAATACTTCGATTTCGCCGCTTCGGGGCTCGCGTATCGCCCTATAGAAGCGGAGATCGAGCGCGTGCTTGCAACATATGCCAACGTCCACTCCGCAGGCGGAGTGAGCGCCGAGATCACGAGCGATTACTACGAAAATGCAAGAGCCAAAATCAAAGAGCTTCTGGGCTGCGAGGAGCGCTACTACCTGATCTCCTGCGGATTCGGCGCGACCGCGGCGATTAAGAAGCTTTGGGAAATTTTAGGCATCTACCTGCCGCCAGCAACGCGAGATAGGCTCAGTTTGCGGCGCGAGAGCCTAAAAGAGCTGCCGCTTTTCATCATCTCGCCTTTTGAGCATCACTCCGTTGAAATTAGCCTAAGACAGGGGTTTTGCGAGGTAGTGCGCGTGCCACTGGACGGAAGCGGGCTGATAGACTTTGCGCGGCTGGGCGAAATTTTATCCACAAACAAAGGGCGCGAAATTTACGGCGTACTTACTGCAGCATCGAACGTGACGGGGCTTAAGCTTGATTACAAGCGTGCTTACTTGATGCTAAAAGCGCATGGCGGGCGGCTGTTTGTGGACGCTAGCGCGCTCATCGCGCACGAAAACGTAGATCTCGGCTTTTGCGACGGAGTGTTTTTCGGCGCGCACAAGCTTTTGGGCGGCGTGGGCGCTAGCGGGATTTTGGCGGTGCGAAAGGAGCTTTTGCGCGGCGAGGAGCCGACGTTCGCAGGGGGCGGCACAATCAAATACGCGGATGCCCTAACTCAGCGCTTTATAATCGACAAGGAGCGCTTGGAAGAAGCGGGCACGCCGGGCATCATCGCGCTGGTGCGAGCTTATCTTGCCCTAAAGCTTCGCAAAAGCGCGGGACTAGAGGCGATCAAGTCGCGCGAAGAGGCGATCTGCAGGCGCTTCATAAGCGAAATTTCAAAAATCCCTGAGGTTGAAATTTACGGCAATCTGACCGCGCCGCGCGTGCCGATCTTTGCTTTTAATATGAAAGGGCTCGCCGCGGACGCGCTATCCGGAGTGCTCGGGCAGAAATTTGAGATCCAGACCCGCGCAGGATGCGACTGCGCAGCACCTTACGGCTTTGATCTGCTCGGCTTGCAACCCGATACCGAAATGTCGCGCAAACCCGCTTGGGTGCGGGTTAGCTTCTCGTTCATCCACGACGAAAGCGACGTGGATTTCTTGGCGGAGGCGCTAAGACAGATTGCTAAAATTCGCGATAAAATCACCTTCGTAGCGGGCAAATACCGCTGCGGCAGCGTAAATTAAGCTCGCGAAATTTTATAACAAGAGCTGCTTTTAAATTTTACGGCGCGGGGTTTTGCGACATAAAATTTTGTCGGTGAAATTTCGTAGCGTAAAATTTTATGGCTTGGAATTTTAAAGCGTAGAATTTTATGCGCGGCTCGACAGCAGATACTCCGTGCCGATTGGGGCATGAAATTCTTCGGCATAAAATTTCGCGGCTTGGAATTTTGAGATTTTAAATTGCGGGCTGAATTCTATCGATAAATTTTGTACTGCGGAATTTTGCGCCGTGAAATTTGAGCGGTAGAATTCCATGCCGCGTGGATAAATTTTTATACCGCCAAATTTTAAAATTCCTAAATTTCAAAATTTCGCTATTCGAACGAGCTTCGCAATTTTTGTATTTCGTGAACGCATAGAAAATTCTACGCCGTGAAATTTTAGCCGCAAATTTTGAAATTTTACAAAGCCGAATTTTGCTAAGCAGAATTTCGCAACACAAGAATTCTACCGCAGAGCTTTGCGATAGCGTAGATTTGACGCAGACACGCCCCCCATCCGAAAGCTAAATTAGGGCGCGAGCATTTGCGATAAGAGCGCATTTTAAGAGGCGAAATTTTACGTAGCTAAAAGGCGCAAAATTTCACCGAATTTACTCGCCAAATTCCTTTTGCAGCTTGTAAACCTTATCGTAATCGACCCCCTCGATGATGCGCGGACGCGAGGCGTTGAAATCCGCGTTTATCACCGAGCGAGCGGGATCGTACTCGGGGAGGTCGGTCATCTCTAAAATTTCCGCAATCGCGTGGATGAGATCGTCGTTTAAAAACGGCCTGTCTTTGGCTGCCGCGATGCGCGCCCAAAGATCAGCGTTTTGCTCTTTAAATTTATCAGACGCCATGAAAATCAGCGGGATTTCGAGCGTGAAGCGGTTGATGCCGCCGTGGATTAGCTTGCCGCGGTACTGATAAAGGCTCTGGGCGTGGTCGCTGAAATAGACTATCAGCGTGTTGTCGTTTGCGAAAATTTTATAAATTTCGCTTACGATAAAATCGTTGTAAGCCACGGTGTTTAGGTAGTGCGCGAGCTCTTTTTTCTGCCCCTCATCAAGTGGCTCACGCGAGATGTCCGCGGCGCTAAATTTAGCAAAGCTTTTCGGATAGCGAAACTCGTAGCTCGGGTGCGAGCCCATCAGATGAAGGATGAAAAATTTATCCTTCATCTGCGCGCCGCCCGCCTCTGCGGCGGAGCTTTCGTCCTTGCGCGCAAGGGGCGATTTTTTCACGCCGGATTTGAAATTTCTTATACTCGGAAGCATAACTTCGTCGAGCGAGTAGGCGTATTTGTAAACCGGGATTTGATTCGTAAAGTCCGAATGATCCGTCATCTGCGCACTCGCGCCGCTTGCGACCGCCCACTGTCCGTAGCGCTCCTGGTTACTGATCCAAAAGGTCTCGTAGTTTGCGAGCCGCGCGAGATTTACGATGTCGAGGTTGGCGCTCCACGGGCGCTGTTTTTCGCTCTCGTAATTTCCGAAATTTAGCACGTATTTTAATACGTCGTTGGTCTTAGCTCCAGGCGAGACGACGTCGCTAAAGGCAATTAAATTTCCGCTTTGCTCAAGCGCTTGAAAGTTCGGCGTAGTGGGCAGATAGTAGCCGTATAGGCTCATAAAATTTCGCTGCAGGCTCTCTCCGATGATGAAAACGACGTTTGAGATGCGGTTTGGTGCGGTTTTATGCGAATGCGAGGCGTAAATGCTTTGGTATCCGGCTTGCAGCTCGCGCACACTTTTAAAATCGGCGCCGAAATAATCCTTCGTAACGAAAGCAAAGTTATAAATCGGAATTTTATTTAGCGCGATTATGATGCTGGCGCGCATTTTCGAGCTTTTGGCTACGTAGCTTTTAAATGCCGTATGCGCGATAAAAACGAGCAAGCTAAGCAGAAAGGCTAGCTTTATCGCGCGACATAGCTTCATTCGCGCTCGCTGGCTCACTCTAAGCCTAAGAGCGACGATGACGAAGATCAAAAGCGCCAAAAAAGTCGCGATAAGCTTAAAATTTAAAAACGCATGCGCGAACTCGAAGGCCTCCTTGGGCGTAGTTTGCACTAGCGCGTCCAGCGTGCCGTGCGAGTAGGTAAGTTCCAGGCTAAAGATCAAAAAAATCTGAGCGATCGCGAAGATTGCGTTTATCGCCAGAAGCGCAAAGGCGAGAATTTTATATAGCCTAGCGCTGTAAAAGCTAAGCGCGTAAAGTGCGAAAAAAAGTATCGTCACGCCGCAGATCGCAGACGCCACGAAAAACAGCGCCTGCGCAGAGAGCAGCTCGCCGCCGCGCGCGATAAGAAGCAACCCGAGGGCTAAATTTAATACTAAAACTAGCACGTATGCGTTTAGCACCGCGCCATCAAATACCGATAGAAGGCTAAATCTATCTTTTAAAAATGCGCCGATATTTTTTGCCAGGCTCATGAAATTCCTTTGATGATTGCGTTTAAAAAACGAAGATGAAAAATATGACGCCGATTAGAATTCTATAAATTCCAAACGGGATGAAGTCAAACTTCGAAACGAAACTTAGAAATAGTTTGATCGCCGCAAGCGCCACTACGAACGCCACTACGCCGCCTACGAGAAAGGTCGTGATATTGTCGGAGTTTTGCGCGAAGGTGTCTAAATTTTTATAGGTATCGTAAAAAGTCGCCGCAAACATCGTAGGGATCGCGAGCAGGAAGCTAAAGCGCGCGGCTAGGTTTCTGCTTAGCCCGCACAAAAGCCCTGCGATGATGGTAGCGCCGCTGCGCGAAGTGCCCGGCACCATCGCAAAACATTGCGAAAGTCCGATGATAAAGGCCTGAACGTATGAAATTTGATCCAGATGCTCTAGCTCGCTTTCTCTCGGGCGCGCCTTGCGAAAGAGCTCGACCGCGATAAAAATAATACCCCAGCCGATCAGCGCGTAGGCGACGGTCTGCGGCGCGAATAGAGATTTGATACTTTTATAGAGCAAAAATCCGATCGCAGCGGTGGGGATGAAGCCCACGATGAGCTTGCACCAGAGCTTAAAATCAACCAAAAGCCGCTTGTAAAACATCGCAACGACCGCTAGGATCGAGCCTAGCTGGATAACGACTTCGAAGCATTTAAGCGTATCGGTCTGCTGTAAGCCCATTAGTTTTGCGGCCAGGATCATATGCCCGGTCGAGCTTACGGGCAGAAACTCCGTCAGCCCCTCGACGATGCCTAAAATCACGGCGTCAAATATATTCATCCATTTTTTCCTTTAAATTTGCTAAATTCTGCGTGATCGAAGCGGGTCTGTAGATCGCCTCTACCATCGCGATATAATCAGGCTTGAGAGCTAAAATTTCATTTAAATTTTCTAAGTTTATTCCGCCGATTACGGCGATTGGGAGGTTTAAAGATTTTCGCGCCTCTTGCACAAGCGCATCGGGGCAAAGCGGCGCATCAGGCTTTGTCTTGCCGCGCCTTAGTGAGCCGAAGGTTACGTAGCTAGCGCCCTGCGCCTCGGCCTTTTGCGCGCTAGCAAGATCAGCGTAGCAGCTAACGCCGACGATCTTATCCGCGCCTAAAAACTCGCGCACCTGCGCCGTCTCGCCGTCGTCCTTTCCGATATGCACGCCATGCGCGCCAAGCTTTTTAGCAAGCACCGCATCGTCGTTTATGATGAGTTTGGCGCCGTAATCCTCGCAAAGACCGATGAGAGAGCGGATTAAGGCTTCATCCTGCGCGGCGAGCTTACTGCGATACTGCACGAGTTTTACGCCGCAGCGCAAAATTTCATCTATCTGCGAAAAGATAGTTTGCGGCGGCGTTAAGGCATCGTCGCTAAGCGCGTAAATTTCGCTCATCTATCCTCGTCTTTTTTAGGTATAGGTACGCCGTTTAGGATGCAGTTGGTAACGTCCCAAAATTTTGCGCTATACATTCCGCGCTTAGCCTCTTTGGCTTCCTCGGCGGCTTTTAAAAGCAGTTCGCTATCGTCGGTTATTGGCACGGCAAATCCCGCCGCTACCAGATCCAATCGCAGATTACTTTTAGGATCGCTTACGTCGCAAACATAGGCGTCGTTGCCGCGATTGATTAAATTTACGTAGTAGCGCTTGCCGGGTTTTATCACGGACTCGAGAGCTTTTTTATATTCTTTGTCGAATTTCCTTAGCTCCTTAGTGTCCGTTATGCACCTCGAAGCGCCCGCGGCGATTATGTTTAAATTTTTTAAATCGCAGGGAAAGAAGCGATCCTTTTGAGCCTTTCTGAAGGTAAAAACGAAGCTTCTGCCGTCATTGCCAAGACCTGCAAACGCAGCGATGCCATATCTGTCTTTTTGCTCCGCAAAGCTCTGCGTGCAGAGCAAAATCGCAAGTGTCAAAAATATCTTTTTCATAGGATTCCTCTTGGGCGGTGCAAATTCTATGAGAGGAATTTGCGCCTAAATTTTGCGGATTATTTTAAATTATACTTTTCCAAAAGCTTTTCGTAGCTTCCATCCTTTTTCATCTCCTCAAGCGCTGTGTTAAATTTAGTGAGCAGCTCGGGATACTTGCCCTTATCAAATGCGATCGAAAAGCCCTCGCTGCCGTCGGATTCTTTAAAAAATGCGGTTAGATCGTCGTTTTTCTTAAGATATTCGTAGCCCACGGATGAATCTACGCAAAGTGCGTCGATCTTTTTGTTTTTAAGCGACATAACGGCTACAAAAACGTTTTCCGTAGCGCTAACTTCGGCGCCTTTGATATCTCTGATCGCAAGCTCTTGAATGGTGCCTAGCTGCGCGGCAAGGCGCTTACCCTGCAGATCCGCCTTGGAATTTAACGAGCTATCGTCCTTGCGCTTGACATATAAATTTTCGACTTTATAGTAAGGAGCTGTGAAATCGATAGCCTTTTTGCGAGCCGGTGTCGCGCTCATTCCCGAGGCGATCATGTCGATCTTGCCACTTTTAATCGCAGGGATTAGCCCGTCAAAGCTCATATTTAAAATTTCGTATTTCACCCCCGCGCGCTTGGCAAGCTCGGCTACCAGATCCATATCAAAGCCGGTGACCTTGGAGTTTTCATCCACAAACTCAAACGGCGGATACTCGGCGTTTGTACCTACGATGAGCGTATCTTTGGTGATGTCTTTAGCGATTAGCGAACTGCAAAGCAAAGCGCCCGCAACTAAAAATCTCATAAATTTTTTCATTTCCCTCTCCTTTAGTGGTTTAAAATTTTATTTAAAAATTCTTTCAATCTCGGATTTTGCGGATTTTCAAATACGTTTTTAGGCGTATCGTCCACAGCGATCTTACCGCCCTCCATAAAAAAAATCCTATTTGCGACATTGCGTGCAAAGCCCATCTCGTGCGTTACCACAAGCATCGTGATTCCCTCTTTGGCAACCTCTTTCATTATACCTAACACCTCGCCGATCATCTCGGGATCTAGTGCCGAGGTAGGCTCGTCGAATAAAATCACGTCCGGATTTACTGCCAAACTTCTAGCGATTGCGATGCGTTGCTTTTGTCCGCCGCTAAGCTTGTGTGGATAAGTATAGGCCTTATCGCTAAGACCGACCTTTTGTAGCAGCTCCTCTGCTTTTGCGTAGGCTTGTTCTTTAGTATAAATACCCGCTTTTATGGGTGCTAGAGTTAAATTTTCCAGCACGTTTTTATTTGCAAAGAGGTTGAAATGCTGAAACACCATACTAACTTTGCGGCGAATTTTATTAATATCAGTGTGCTTATCGGTAATATACTCGCCGTCTATTTTAATAGTGCCGCCGCTCGGAATTTCGAGCAGATTTAAGCAACGCAAAAAGGTCGATTTACCACCGCCGCTTGGACCGATGATTGCTACGATATCGCCTTTATTTATGGTCTTTGAAATTCCTTTTAGCACCGATAAATTGCCGTAGGATTTGGTTAAATTTGATATTTCAATCATTGCGGTTTAACCTACTTTCTAGCATTTTTACTAAAAACGAGAAAAATTTCACGCTTGCATAGTAAAGTACTGCGGCAAAAAGTATCGGCTGGACGGTATAAAGCGCAGCCTGCATGCTTTTTGAAAAAAACGTAAGATCAGTAATTGCTACGAGACCCACGACCGAGGTCTCTTTAAATAGGCTAATAAACTCATTCGCAAGCGCAGGCAGGATATTTTTTATCGCCTGTGGAAAGACGATCTCTTTCATCGCCGTGCCGTAGCCTAGCCCCATCGCACGCGCGGCTTCCATCTGGCCGCGATCGACGCTATTTATGCCGCCGCGCACGATCTCCGCGACGTAAGCTGAGCTATTAAGCCCCAGCGCAAAGATCGCAGCTGCGATATTATTGCTCCACGTAGCAAAGATAATAAACACAAACACCATCAGTTGGATAACGATTGGAGTTCCGCGGATGATGTCTATGTATTCGTCGATAATGAAGCTTAAAAATTTATTGTTTAGAAATTTTAAAAATGCCAGCATAAATCCTAATGCGATACCGATCACAATGCCACCGGAGGTCAAAATAAGAGTGATGCCGTAGCTTTTGGCGTATGAAATTTTTTGCGCTTCGCTCAGTTCGGGATAGGTGAAATAAAGCCCCACGGCGATTACAGTCAAAACAAATACGACCTTTAAAATTTTCTCGTTCAACCAAGGCGCCTTTTTCTTAAAATTTAAATGGCAAGAATACTAAAATTTCGTTAAAATCTGGCTAAATTCCGAAAGTAAAATTTTATTTGAAATAGAGTAAAATTAGCTTTTTTAAAAGGAGGTAACGATGAGCTTTTGGACCTATTGCGCAATCGCGATATATTTCGGCGCGCTTATTTTTATAGGTAGGTATTATTATGACAAGAATGCGAGCTTAAGCGAGTATCTGCTCGACAATCGCCGCCTGGGCCCATTCGTAACGGCGCTTAGCGCGGGCGCTAGCGATATGAGCGGCTGGATGCTTTTGGGAGTGCCGGGCGCGATGTTTGCGACGGGGATTTGCAATATCTGGATAGCTCTAGGACTTTGCGCGGGCGCGTGGTGCAACTATAAATTTCTTGCCAAAAGGCTTAGAATTTACACCGAGGTAGCAAGCGACAGCGTCACGATCCCGGATTTTTTAGAAAACCGCTTTAAAGACCGCACCAAGACGCTTCGCATCATCTCCGGGCTTTTGATCATCATATTTTTTACGCTCTATGTTAGCAGCGGCATCATCGCGGGCGGCAAGACATTTGAGAGCTTTTTCGGGCTAAATTTTACATACGGCGCGGTCGCTACGATCTTAATTGTCGTGTTTTATACCTTTTTCGGCGGATTTAAGGCCGTCGCGATCACCGACGCATTTCAGGGCGCACTGATGTTTGCGGTACTTATTTTGATCCCTCTGTTTTCTTACCTCGCGCTGCAGATCCCTGCGGACAGCTCCTTTTTGGCGCAGGTACGGCTATACGGCGCGAGCCACCTTGATCTATTTTACAATCAAAGCTTCTTAGGCGTTTTGGGCCTGCTTGCTTGGGGGCTCGGATACTTCGGGCAGCCGCACATCATAGTGCGCTTTATGGCGATTAGAAGCTCGCGCGAGCTTGATAGCGCGCGCCGTATCGGAATTTCGTGGATGGTGCTAGGTCTTGCGGGCGCGATGCTTAGCGGCTTGATCGGCTTTGTCTATTTTTCGCAAAAGGGTCTTAGCATAGACGATCCCGAAAAAATTTTCCTAGAGCTCGGTAAAATTTTCTTTCATCCATTTATCCTAGGCGTCATAATCTCTGCGGTGCTGGCGGCGATTATGAGCACCATCTCAAGCCAGCTTTTGGTAAGCGCGAGCGCGGTTACGAAGGATTTTATCTTCGCGTTTTATAAAAAAGAGGTGAGCGAGCGCACGCAGACGCTAAGCAGCCGTATCGCCGTCGTGATCATCGCCGCGGTTGCCGCGATCTTGGCGTTTGGCTCAAACGATACGGTGCTAAACGTCGTGGGTAACGCCTGGGCGGGATTTGGCGCGAGCTTCGGAGCGGTGCTTCTTTTCAGCCTGTATTCTAAAAAAATGAGCGCGCTCTCGGCTCTAGTGGGTATGCTCGTAGGCGGTATCACGGTCATTTGCTGGATATTATCGGGGCTTTCGGCGGTCGTTTATGAGCTGCTGCCGGGCTTTTGCTTTTCGGCGCTTGCGATACTGCTCGTAAATCGCTACAACTCCGTGCTCGATAAAATGGCGGATGAGCCTAATGCCGCGCAAATTTCGCAGGAATTTGAAAAGATGAAAGAGCAGAGTTTAAGGGGCAAAGATGGCTAACGTAAAGTGCCCGCACTGCGGCTCTCAGATCGATATAGACGAGGCGCTGCAGCGCGATATCAAAGCTAAATTTGAAGATGAAATTTTGCAGCAGAAGCGAAAGTGGCAGCAGCAGCAAAACGAAGCCACGCTTAAATTTGAAGCCGAGATCGCCGCTAAGCGCGAGGAGTACGCGAAGCATCTGGCTCAGCTGCAAGCGAAGGAAAACGCCTTTGAGCAGCGCGTAAAGGCGGCGACCGATTCCGCACTAAACAGCGAGCGAGAGAAAATTTTAGCTCTTGCGAAATCTCAGATCGAGAGCGAAAACGCGGCAAAATTTGAAATTTTACAAAAGGAGCTGCAAGAAAAATCGCAAAGAATTTCCGAGCTAAATTTAATAAAGGCCGAAATGGAGGCGCAAAAGCGTAAATTTAGCGAGCTTGAGGCCGAGAATAAAGCTAAATCCGAGATCGAGCTAACCAACCGCATGAATATGGAGCGAGAGCGGCTTTCGAAACAAATTTCGCAGGAAAACGAGCTGAAATTTCGCCAAAAGGATGAGCAGATCCAAAGCCTAATCGGCCAAATAAACGAGCTTAAGCGCCGCTCGGAGGTGGGCTCGCAGCAGCTTCAGGGCGAGGTGCAGGAGCTCGCGCTGCAGGAGTATCTGCGGCTAAGCTTTCCTTTGGACGAGATAGATGAGGTCAAAAAGGGCGCGCGCGGCGCGGACTGCGTGCAGATGGTGCATACGAGGGAGTTTGCGGGCTGCGGTAAAATTTTATACGAGAGCAAGCGCACGAAAAGCTTCGAGCCCAAATGGATCGACAAACTCAAAGACGATATGATAGGCGAGGGCGCGCAGATCGGCGTTATCGTCACCGAGCAGATGCCGCCTCACAGCCCTAGGCTGCATCAAGCGCCGAGCGATGCTAGCATCTGGATCTGTTCGTTTGAGGAATTTAAGGGGCTTTGCGCCGTCTTGCGCGAACATGTCGTGGCGCTTGCGTTTGCCAAAAGATCGGGTCAAAATCAAGATAGCAAAACGGCGATGCTCTACGACTATCTGACCTCGCCCGAGTTTGCAAACCAGATAAAGACGATCGTCTCGGCATTCGTCGGCATGCAAGAGAGCTTAAATAAGGAGCGCAACGCGATGGAGCGCATCTGGAAACAGCGCGAAAAACAGATCGCGCGTGCGCGAGACGGCGCGATCGCGATGCACGCAAGTATCAGAAGCATCGCCGGAAGCGGCGTAGCGCAGCTCGAGGACGTCGATGAAATTTTAAGCCTCGAGGCGATTGCGGCGGAGAGCGAAGCGGAGGATTAGGCTAGCATCTCGGCTCAGATCGGCTTGGCTCTGCGCAGCGCGAAGCTAGAATTTGCATAAGTAGCATAACGCTCGGCTTGAGACGGCGTGAGATTAAAATTTTGTAAAATAATGCGGTAGCTGTCTATGAATAGAGTGGTACTAGAAGTTTGCAAAGTAGTGCGACGCTAGGCTTTTGAAATTTTGCAGCGTGATAATTTTTGCGAAGCAACGTATATGCAGAATTTTAAGGGCGCGAGTAAAAAATCCGCTAGTAATGTGCCGCGAGATTTTGCCGCGCACGGATTTGTTAAGCTTTGAGACTTAGCGAGCGATACAATCCCGCTTTTCAAGCGTGAAATTTTGCCGTTTTTGAATACGGCGTCGTCGCACCGGTTTTAGTTAAACTTTGTGCCGTAGGGTTTTTGGAATTTGCTACAAGCTCTTCGCTAAAGTTCGTTTTAAGGGCTTCCGTTAAAATTTATGCTGCGAAACTTCGCGCCAAATTTAAAGGTAAGACCTTCCCATCAAAGCTCGCGTCAAAATCCATATCAAAATTCGTAGCAGAATTTTAAAATTTAGCTTTACCGCGCCGTGAAAATTCTAAAATTTTGGTTCGCAAAATTCATAAAAATTTATAAAATTTTTCAAAATTCTATCATCAAAATTTTAAAATTCATAACTTTTTCAAAATAAATTTTAAATTTCGTAAACTCCCTTGCTACAGCTATTTGCAGGGTAAAATTTTATCGCGTGAAAGCGCTTGTTGCCAATCGTTAACCGCCCCCCCCCTATAATTCCGCAGTCGTTTTGCGTACAGGAGTTTTGCACGCACAAGGCTCGTTTTGCACGCCATAGCCGCAGGCGTGGGCGCGTCGTGCGGGGTGTACGCCTTAGCATTTCTTAGTGTTTCGACACGTTTTAGCGTTTTGCTGCGCCATAGCGCTTTGGCGCGTCTTTTCGCGCGAGTTGTGCCAAATGCTTTGCGAAACGGATGAGAGGTTGTGCGAGCCGCTCGAAGCGGGCGGCTTGCTTGATTTGCATAAATTTATAAAGAGGTAAAATATGCGTATTTTAGGCAGCATTATTTGGTTTTTTCTGGGCGGTTGGATCTTGGCTATCTTAACTTATTTGTCGGGTTTAATCCTTAACCATTTTAGTCGGACCGCTCCCGCGGGATTGGGTCTTATGGAATACAGTAAATTTCTATTTTTACCTTTTACTAGCGATATGGTGCGCAAAAATAAAAGCTCGCTTGCCGTCGCCGCAGAGTCGCTGCAGAACTACAAATATGACGTAACGCCCCAAAAAGTATCCGTAGCGACGATAGTAGCTGCGGTTTGTATCGTAGCGATCGCTTTACCTGCAGTAGCGATTGCGGAACCAGGGCTGACTACTAGAGATGATGCGGAGATTTCTAGATTAGCGACAAATTTAAGTACCGTTAAATACGATCTAGACGCTTATTATATCTCCCAAGGCAAATTCGCATCCGATTTTTTGGTTATGACGAATGTTCCGTTAGAGCCTAACGGAGCGAATTCTGCTTATCTGAAAAGCTTGAAGGGAGATAAATGTTTCCTAATCAGCGTGGACGGCGAAAATAAAACGATCACCATCGCAAAAGGTCCCGATGCCGAAAATAATATCTGCCGGGGAGCGTATGAATTACCGGGCGTCCCTAAAATGCTATCGGAGCCTATTCAAGTAAAAAGCTATTAATTCACACGATTTAAGGGCGAATTAGATTATGGCGGCGGATTTAAGAGCCCTGAAATTTTATATAAAATTTCGTCTTAAATTTACGCCGCCTTGTGCGCACGAAAGTGATCTGATCGGAAATCAGACAAAGTCGCGCGCTTTGGCGTGAAATTTAGCCACTATTTGGGCGGATCTAGGCGCCATAAAATTCCGCGGCTAAAATTTAACGCCGTTTTAAGATTATTTTTGTAAAATCACATTTCTTTTTTACCGCTGGCGGGCTCATAGCTCAGTTGGTTAGAGCATCCGGCTCATAACCGGATGGTCCTAGGTTCAAGTCCTAGTGAGCCCACCACCACAAAATTTTTTGCTTTTCACTACATCAAAATCCGCAAAATTCTATAAATTTCATGCGTCGTTTTTCCTTTGAAATTTCGCTTCATAACTTCAAAAGACAAAGCCTGCTGCATAATTCCCGCTTTAAAATGCGGCAAACTCGCGATTGAATTTTCAAATTTAACTTTCATTTGGCGACCGATTAAATTTTATTTTATGGCAAGTTGCGGTAGAATTCCGTTAAAATTCTTAGTGCAGGGAGATGTCCATGTCAGAAAATCAAACGAAAAAAGGCGGAATTTTAGCCTTTTATTTTAACTCAAGCTTGCTTTGGCGCATCATTATCGCTTTAGTGTTGGGCTCTGCGATTGGTATGTTACTACCTAAAAATATGCCGGTGGGCGATACCACGTGGGTAGCGATTTTAACGCCTTTGGGAGATCTTTTCGTGCGGCTTTTAAAGATGATCATGGTGCCGATCATTATCTGTTCGCTCATCGTGGGCACTAGCAGTATCTCGCCAGCGCACCTGGGCAAAGTAGGCGTTAAGGCGATCATATTTTACGCTATAACTACGCTTTTTGCGATCGTCATCGGCCTAGCGTGTGCGTTTGTATTTTCTCCAGGTAGCGGGCTTGATCTAAGCGATGCGTCCAAGGCTGTCGAAAAGGCAGCGAACGCGCCTAGTATGAGTAAAATTTTGCTTAATATAATTCCTACGAATCCTTTTGATTCCATAGCCAAGGGCGAAATTTTGCCGATCATCGCGTTTTGCTTATTTCTTGGCGTAGGGCTTGCGTTTTGCCGCGACAGTAGTGATGCTCGTATTAAAAATTCCGCTGATACGGTTTATAATTTTTTCGATGGAATGAGCGAAATTATGTTTAAGGTCGTGCATTGGGTGATGCAATACGCACCAATTGGCGTTTTTGCGCTAATGTTTGTAGTGTTTAATAAAAGCGGTATCGAGGCTTTCAGCTCGCTATTAAATGTCACGATTACCCTATACGTGGGACTTGCGATTCAAGTATTTGCGGTTTATTGCGTTATTTGTATGCTTATCGGAGTTAGCCCGATTAAATTCCTTAAAAAAGTGCGTCCGCCGATGCTTACGGCTTTTGTTACCCGCAGCTCCAACGGCACGCTTCCGATTACGATGCAAACCGCCGAAGATATGGGAATTCCAAAGGCGATCTACGGCTTTGTTTTGCCCGTGGGCGCTACGGTGAATATGAACGGCACGACCGTGTATTTGGGCGTGTGCACGCTCTTTATCGCTAATGCTTGCGGTATCGATCTAAACAGCAGCCACTATCTCACGATCATCATCACTTCGATGCTTGCTGCGATCGGAACTGCCGGAGTTCCGGGAGCTGGTGCGCTGATGCTGCTTTTAGTGCTCGAGTCTATCGGCGTCAAGGTAAGCGGTAACGTGGCGATCGCTTACGGAATGATTTTGGGCATTGATGCGATTTTGGATATGGGGCGAACCTCGATGAACGTAACGGGCGATGTTGTGGCGTCGATCTACGTCGCAAAGAGCGAAAACGAAATGGATATGAGTAAGTGGGAGAATTAACCCAATTAAAATTTAGAAAGGACGAGCTATGAAAAGAGTTGGGATTATCGGTGGAATGGGACCTTTGGCGAGTGCGGATCTGTATATGAAGATCATAGAAGAGACCGCTGCGGGCAGCGATCAAGAAAATATTCCGATTGTAATCGATAGCTATCCGCAGATTGAAGATCGCACGGCGTTTATCTTAGGCAAAGGTGAAAATCCGCTTCCGCGCCTAAGTGAGAGCGCTGTTAGGCTCAAAAATGCAGGCTGCAAGGCGTTTGCGATGGCGTGTAACACGGCGCATTTTTTCGCAGACGATGTAGAAGCTGCGGCGGAAATCCCGCTAATTCATATCGCTGAGGTCACCGTAAAAGCGATCCGCAAAAATTATCCAAACGCCCATAAAATCGCTGTGCTAGCCACTATCGGTACAAAAAAAGCTAAAATTTACGACGATCCGCTCAAAGAAGCGGGGCTAATCAGCGTGGAGCTTGGTGAAGAAAATCAAGCGGTTTTGATGGATTGCATCTACAAAGGCGTTAAGGCGGGCAAGACTGCCGAATACGTGGGGGCTTTTGAGAATTTGCTAGGCAAAATCGATGCCGATATTTACGTCGTTGCCTGCACCGAGCTGCCGCTATTTTTGCCGTTAATCAAAAGCGATAAAATTTTCGTTGATCCTACTAGAGAGCTTGCCAAAGCGATCGTGGAATTCTCAAGATCGTAGAGCCGCAAGGCTTTGCAAACGGAATTCTAAACCGCAAAATTTTACGATGACTTAAGTCGTGGAATTTTGCGGAATTGCGTTAGCTCAAAATTCCATCGAGGTGAAATTTTATGATAGTGGAATTTCATCACAGCATTTTAAACTTAAAATTTTGTCAAAATTTAATCCGTAAGATTCAGAATGTAAAACCTCCGAAGTAAAATTCCGTAACAAAATTTGCTCGTAAAATTCCGCACCCAAATTTAAGCTAAAATTTCATTAAATTTGACCGTTTCTAAAGCCCGAATTTAATATAATCTCCAAATCAAAAAAGGACCAAAAATGAGCGACTACACCCACCTGCACCTTCACACCGAGTATTCGCTGCTAGACGGCGCGAATAAAGTAAGCGAGCTCGCCGAGCTTTTGCAGAGCCGCGGCACCAAGGCGTGCGCGATCACCGACCACGGTAATATGTTCGGCGCGATAGACTTTTATCAGACGATGAAAAAGCACGGCATCAAGCCGATCATCGGCATCGAGACCTACCTGCACAACCACGACGATATCGGCGATAAAAGCGACCGCCAGCGCTACCACTTGATACTGCTTGCCAAAAACGAGACGGGCTACAAAAATTTAATGTATCTTAGCTCGCGCGCGTTTTTGGACGGCTTCTACTACTATCCGAGGATCAACAAAAAAATTTTAAAAGAGCATAGCGAGGGGCTTATCTGCTCCTCGGCATGCCTGGCGGGCGAGGTGGAATTTCATCTAAATAGAAGCGAGCGAAATTTAAAGCGCGGCGCGGGCGGCTACGAAGCGGCGAAAAAAGCGGCGCTTGAGTATAAGGAAATTTTCGGCGAGGATTTTTATCTCGAGATCATGCGCCACGGCATCGGCGAGCAGTTAAATGTCGATAAAGACCTCATCCGCCTCTCGCGCGAAATCGGCGTCAAGATCATCGCTACCAACGACGCTCACTATGCGCGCAAGGACCGCGCCAAGGCTCACGACGTCTATCAGTGCATCTCGATGGGCAAGACGATCAACGACGGCGACCGCCTAAAACACGTCGTTTCAGAATTTTACGTAAAAAGCGACGAGGAGATGAGGCGGCTTTTTGCGGACATCCCCGAAGTGATCGAAAATACCGCCGAGATCGTGCAAAAGTGTAATTTGAAATTTGCCTTCGACGAGAAGGACTACGCGCCGACGCCGCCGAATTTTAAATTTACGATCGAATACGCCGCTAGGCTCGGGCTTTCGCTGCCGCAGCCCTCGGAGCGCTATAGCTTTGTAAACGATGATTTTTTATTCGATCATCTGTGTCGCGAGGGGCTTAAAGAGCGCCTTAAATTTATTGATCCCGCCAAGCACGAAATTTATCGCGAGCGCCTGGAAAAGGAGCTTGCCATCATCAAAAACATGCATTTTTCGGGCTATATGGTCATCGTGCAGGATTTCATCAACTGGGCGAAGGACCACGATATCCCCGTAGGCCCAGGTCGCGGCTCTGCGGCGGGCAGTATCTGCGCGTATGCACTTCGCATTACCGACCTCGATCCGATCCCGTATAATCTACTTTTTGAGCGATTTTTAAATCCGTCGCGTATCTCGATGCCCGACATCGACGTGGATTTTTGCCAGGCGCGCAGAGGCGAGGTGATCGACTACGTCATCGATCAGTATGGCAAATACAATGTCGCGCAGGTTGCGACCTTCGGTAAGCTGCTCGCGCGCGGCGTCATCCGCGACGTGGCTCGCGTCTGCGATATGCCGCTTTCGCAAGCTGATAAGATGGCGAAGCTGATCCCCGATAAACTAGGCATCACGCTTACGCAGGCTTACGACGCCGAGCCGAAGCTGAAGGAATTTATCGACGCAGATCCGATCGCACAGCAGGTTTGGGAGTTTGCGCTAGGCCTTGAAGGGCTCAATCGCAACGCAGGCATGCACGCTGCGGGAGTAGTGATCTCAAATGAGCCGTTGTGGAACAAAGCGCCGCTATTTAAGCAGGATAAGGGCGAGGATGCGCGCCTGGTCACGCAATACACCAAAAACTATCTTGAGGACGTCGATCTGATAAAATTTGACTTCCTGGGTCTAAAAAACCTCGATGTGATTGATAATGCCGCCAAGCTTGTCAAGCGCCGCTACGGCCGCGATATCGTCTGGGAGGAGATCGATTTTAACGACCACAAAACCTATGAGACGATTCAAAGCGGCAACACGCTGGGGATTTTCCAAATCGAGGGCGCGGGCATGCAGGATCTTGCGATGAACCTGCGCCCCGACCGCTTCGAGGATATCATCGCGATGATCTCGCTCTATCGCCCGGGGCCGATGGATCTAATCCCTGATTTTATCAGGATCAAACACGGCGAGCTAGAAGCAAGCTATATCTTCCCCGAGATAAAAGAAATTTTAGAGCCAACATATGGAATCATCGTCTATCAAGAGCAGGTCATGCAGATCGTGCAGAAGGTGGGCGGCTTTAGCTTGGGCGATGCCGATCTAGTGCGCCGCGCGATGGGCAAGAAGGATGAGAAGAAGCTCGCTCATATGCGCGAGCAGTATCTAAGCGGCGCCAAAGAGCTGGGCTTTGACGTAGCTAAGGCGGATGAGCTATTTGATCTGATTATGAAATTTGCCTCCTACGGCTTTAACAAATCCCACGCCGCGGCGTATTCGATGATCACCTTTCAAACGGCCTATCTTAAGACCTACTATCCGGCGGAGTTTATGGCGGCGCTGCTTACTTCGGAGGAGGGCAACACCGATAAAATTTCAAAATATATCGACGAGGCGAGCCGCCTAGGTATCGGGCTTTTGCCGCCGTCGATCAATCAAAGCTTAAGAGGCTTTAGCGTCGTGGACGACGAAAACTCCAAATCAGGCACCTCGATCATCTACGGCCTAGGCGCAATCAAGGGGGTAGGCGGCGCCGCGATCGAGAATATCTTAGAGCTTCAGAGCGAGGCTAAATTTCAAAGTATCGACGATTTTGCTTCGCGTGTGGATAATTTCCGCGTCAATAAAAAGGTCATCGAGTCGCTGATCTACGCAGGCGCGATGGATTGTCTGGGCAAGAGCCGCCTGGCGATGATTCAAAATATGGAAAATATCCTAGACGTGATGAAAAAAATCACCGAGATTAAAAAGGACGCCGCAAGCTCGCTTTTTGGCGAGGATGAGGATATGACGAGCGGCATGAGCGTAAGCTTCGTCGATACCGATAAGGAATTTCCGCAGGGCGAAATTTTGAAATTTGAGCAGCAGACCGTGGGCGTGTATCTCTCGGGGCATCCGCTGGATGATTACAAAGAGGAGATGGAGGGCATCGACTATACGCTATCCTCGGCATTTAGCGAGATCGACGGCGATAGCGCCGAGGTGCTTAGCGTAGGGCGGATCGAGGATCTGTCCACGCGCATGACGAAAACGGGCAAAAAAATGGGGATTTTAAACGTGCTTGATTTGCACGGCAGCTTCGAGCTCGCGGTGTTCGATAACGCGCTAAAGGCGATCGAAAACTTAAGCCCACAGGAGCGGGAGCATCCGTATGCCTTTATGATCAAAATTTCAAAAAGCGCAGTCGGCGGCGCGGCGTATCAGCTATCGTTTCTTTCGATGATGAGCCTGCAAAACGCTCGAGATGCGAGCTTCCGTCCGCGCGCGGGGGTATTTTTAGGCGAAAATCCGCTAAGAGCCTATGCTAGTGAGCTTGACGGCATTTCGTACACCAAATCCAGCGAATTCGACGAGCTGGTGGACGACGGGGGCGCGGGCGTTAAAATTTTATGCGTCGGCAAGATCGAAAACGTCTTTTCGCGCACGACCAAATCGGGCAAGCAGATGGCAAATCTTACGGTGCTTGATCTTGCGGGCAGCTTCGAGATGAGCGCGTTCGGTGATATTTGTGATGCGGTCACTGCGCTAACGGACGCGGAGCTGGAGCGCCCGATGGCGTTTTGGGCACGGCTTAGCAAAAACACGAGCCCTTACGGCGGGAAATTTCAAATTTATTTGGATGAAATTTTAACCCTAGATGCCGCGCAAAATATCGACGGCTACGCACCTAGCAAGGTGCGAGGCTTCGGTAGTGGGGAGCGTGAGGGCTTTAGCGGCAGCAATTTTGGCTCCAGCAGAAACTTTGGTGGCGAACGAGGCGGCGGCTACGGCAGCGGGAATTTTGCGGAGCGAAGGGGCGGGTTTACTGCGGAGGATCCCGCCTTTAAGGCGCGCAAAGAGCGCGAGGCACAGCGCAAAAACGCGCAGGATTTCGAGTTTGAGCTAAGCTTGGGCGAGCTTAGTCGCGAGAAAATTTATAAAATTTACCACCTCGCCTTTTGCGACACGGCGCTAAAAAACACCAAGCGGCTGATTCTACGGATCCGCAACGGCAGCGAGGTGCTCGTTTATCCGACCGAATACATCGTGAGCGATAATTTCACCGAAAAGGTGCGCGAAATCATCGCGGCGTAGGCGGGGTAGCCGCTCTATCGCCACGCTAGGTCGGTTAAAATTTATTCTTGCTTGTTGTGCCGCACGCAAGCGATATTTGAGCGCGCAGAGAGCCTAGACTTTGGCGCGGTTGCGATAAGAGACGACAATATTGGCTCAAAGCTTGCCGCGCACAAAATTTGCTGTGTTACGCGCAGAAACCAAAACCGCACGGATCGCTCTCGATATCTAAATTTATTGCGTTTATTGCGGCGGAAATTTATCTGCCACAAATTTACAGGCACATAGACCGCTTCCTGCTTTATTGCGTCGGTGAGGCTTGGTAGCATGCCGTTTGAGTTACCGCAATAACAGCTCGCCATACCTCGACAGAGTTGAATTATATTCTCGCGCTAGCCTACCTGCGGCATGATAAACGACATGAGCGTTTTTAAATTTCGAGATAAATTTTTGCGAAGCCTTACTTTGGCGAATCTCCGCGCAGCTTTAAAATTTTAAACTTTAGCGGATTTGAAATTTTAGGCATAGTTTTACTACGTAAAATTTTATCGCAGTAAAATTTCGCCGAGCAAATTTAGTAAAGCACGCAAAAACAGACCCAAGACGCGCAGAAAAAATCCGAAACAAAAGCTGGCCCAAGCAAATGGTACCCGAAAAAATCAAGCTAGCGCGGACTGGGCTTGAGCCCGAGACCTGCTCGCAGCTCGTCCTGAATCCAAAATTTATCAAAATTATTAAACGATTATATTTGGAATTTTTCGCGCTATATATATTGATCGCGCTAAGCGTGTTTGTCCTGCCCGAAAATATAGGTGATAATGCTGCTTGTGCGGGCTTTGTAAGCCTTATAGCAGTTTTTCAAATGTCGCCATGGCAGAGATTGGCTTATGCGCAGAATTTGCGGAGCTTTACTTAGCTGCGATGTGGGCGGCTAGCATCTTAATTTTTGCGCAAGCTGCTTCCTATGCTTAAAGAGTAGCGCCGATTAAATTTTGCACGATTTTGAGCGGCGAAATTTAGCGAGTTGAAATTCAGAAATTCTGTCGTTTCCAAGCCGCGGAAATTTGAGCCTAAATTTAGAACTTGCAAAATATTGAAATTTTACGGCGTGAAATTGTGGAGCGAGATTTTGGAATTTTGAAATTCTATGCCGCAGGGTTTTAGAATTTCGGAATTCTACGAGCTGCAAATTTAGGCTAAATTTTAAAATTTGTAGCGATAAAATTTTAAAATTTTACGCCCCGTGGCTCGACAGCGCTTCCGCTTCTTGATAGATCAAATTTGCAGGCTGGTTTAAATTTAGTCGGTGCGGTTGCCACCGTAAAATTCTATACGCAGCAGCGGCCTTTTAAACAACGGCGCACCAAAGTGGCGATGATTCTCACGCAAAATATGCCGCGCGGGCCGCAAGCACCCGTGCGGCGGGCAAGCGAGCGTTAAGCGATCGTGCGGGCTAGTTTATCTCTTAAATTTAAAATTTCATCGCGTTTTAGCACGAAGCTGTTTTTGTTGGCGATGAGGTGCGCCGAGCTTTGCATTATGGTTTCTGCGGGTTGCAGCCCGTTTTGCTTCATCGTAGCGCCGGTCTCCACGACATCGACGATAGCATCGGCAAGCCCTATGAGCGGGGCTAGTTCGATCGAGCCGTAGAGTTTGATGATATTTACGGCGACCGCTTTTGAGGCGAAGTATTCGCGAGTGATGTTAGGCATTTTCGTAGCGATTTTTAGGCTCGGAGCGCCGTAGTTTAGCCGGGTGCCCGCATGCACGCCCACGCAGACGCGGCATTTTCCGATTTTAAGATCGAGCAGCGTAAGCACGTCAGGGCGATGCTCCTCAAGCACGTCAAGCCCTACTACGCCGATATCCGCCGCGCCTCCCATAACGTAAGTAGGGATATCTTGGTTGCGGACGTAGAGGAATTTAAAATCGCCCTCTTGCATTATGAGTTTGCGATCCTCGAAAGCAAAATCAAGCCCGAAGATGGTTTTGAAAATTTTAAGTGTATCGTCGGCTATGCGGCCTTTGGGAAGCGCTATGGTTATCATGCTAGCCCCTTTTTTGCGATTAAGCTTACCATCGATTTGAAGATCAAATCCTTTTCATAGATCGAGTTGCGGAAATACCGCATCAGATAGGCTCCGTCGCCGCCCGTGAAGTAAATTTTATTATTGCCCGCGATGTTTTCGATAGTAAGCACGATAGGCTTTAAAATCCCGTAGTTTACGGCGTTTACGGTCTTTTGCGGCAGCGGGTCCAGATCGATATTGGTTGAAAGCGTAACATCCAGCACGGGCGCGATGCTCGCGAAAGATTTTAAAAGCGTGCCGATACCGGGCATTATGAATCCGCCTAGGTGTGAGCTTTTAAACATCAAATCCACGGTGATCGCGCTGCCCGCATCGACGACGACGCCCGTCGTCACCGCCGAGCACGCCGCTATGCGGTCGATCCCAAGCCCGCGGTAGGCTGTTTTTAGCTCAAAGTGCGGCGCCAGATCGACAAACAGAGGGTTTTTCAGCTTTTTTTTCACGCTATCGTTTACGCTAATGAAAAAAATTTGCTCTTTCGGCTCGTACCGCATAAACTCCGCTATGGGCATGCTTTGCGTTACGCCGCCTTTATAAAATTTAACTCTGGAATTTCCCACGTCACACAAAAGCATAGAGGCTAAATCCGTTTTCTTTTAAAAATTTCGCGCTTTTAGAGCATATTTGCGAGTTGTAAAACAGCACGCGCTTTTTCACGACCTTGCCTAGGCTTGCGCTAATGTCGCTTGCGAGCGAGAGTAGAAATTCCGCATCGCGCATCACAAAGCGAGATTTTGCGTCGCGCATAAATAAAAGAACGTTGTAGCTTTTCAGATCCACGCCGAAATACGCGCCATATGAGCGCGAGCGCGTAAAGCTAGCGATATCTAGCGTTTGAAATTTTTGAAGCAGGAGCCCTTCGCGAACGCAGAGTTTTGAAATTTTATCTAGCATCAAAATTTAAAATTTTATCGTCGTAGTAAAAGGACGTGCCCGCGATAAAGGACTTATCATCGAACTCGCCATTTAGCTCGTAGATCGCCTGACCTTCTAAATTTTCGTCGGTACGGATGACGTAGCCGTTGCGCTCGATGATATACAGATAGCCGCCGCTAAGTAGTGCGCCGCTAAACTGCGCGAAGGTAAATTTACGCGATTTGATCAAATTTAGCCCGCGATCGAGTAGCTCGACTCTGCCGTCTTTTAAGAAAAGATAAATTCTATCGCCGCTAAAAATCACGTCTTTGATGTCTACGTTATGGTTTTTATTGCCCGCAGGACTTACCAGCATTAGCCTAGTGGCGGTCACAGCATAAAGGTTATCGCCCTTGTTTTCTAAGGCGATAATGTTGTTAAAAAACGGCTGGTTACTCACGACAAAATCGCGTGCCGAGCGCCCGCCTACGTTTTCTGCGATGCTGACTAGTCCGTCTAACGCAGGATAAGCGATAAGTTGGTTGATAAATAGCGGTGACGCTACGCGCGAATCGATTGCGAATGCATCGCCTACTTTATGATCGAGTACCACTGCGCCCGAGCTTAGCTTGATAAGCATAATCGAATCATCACTCATCACTAAAGCCAAATCATCGCCGCGTATATTTGCACTGAGCGCTTGTCTGCCGAGGGCTTTTTCAAATTTTACGGCACCTGTGCTACCAACTACTTTAAGCGTGCCATTGATGTCGGTTACGACGAAATTTCCGTCATATTCGCCTAAAAATTTCTCACTTTTTAAGACTTTGAAATTTTTCACCAATCCATTTTTAGAGATGACTTCGCCGTCTTTTAGCGTAGCGCCATCTTTACTAACCGCTACGATTTCTGACGGCAGCGAGCCGTTAAATTTCATATCGCCTGTGATGTTTTCGTCGCTAGGTTCGAAATACTGGCGCTTCGTCGAGCAGCCTAAAAATAAAAACGATAGTAAAAGCGTAAATATCAGCGTTTTTTTCATTATTTATTGCCTCCATAGTGTTTCAAAGCAAGTGCGATTTGACGAACTGGCGAGTTGAGTGGAATTTTATCTAGTTCTGCGTGAGCTTGCTCGATTTTGCCCTCTTTTAGTAGGTCGTAGCCTTTGAGCAAAGAATCGTAATCTGCGAGTAGCACTCCGCCTTGTTTGCCGTTTTGTAGATTTATTATCTCTTTTAGCATAACATCGATGCCTTGGGTATTTTCTAGCGCCGCTCGCTCGTCTGCAGAGCCGTTTTGCAAAATATAAAGAGCGTATAGATTGATATCTTTTTGCTTAAGCTCGGCTAGCTTAGCGTCATCGCGCTTGTTAAGCAGCTCGTCATAGATCGCATTAGCGCTTGCTATGCGGCGATCGCTTAGAAATTCATTTGCGTAATATCCGATAAACGCTACGATCAAAACCGCAACCAAAAATATCAGCGGCTTTTTGTATTTTTTTACGAAAATTTCACTTTTTATGACGCTTTCTAGAAACTGCTCTTCTGTGCCAATCTCTTTTTTCACGCCTTCGATGTCGTCTTTTAAAGCCAAAATTTAGTCCTTTATTTGAGAAAATCGGCGTAATTGTAGCATAAAAAATTTTAAATACCGCCTAAGATAAAGAATTTTTATGATATAATGTCGCATTTATCAGAAAAAGGAAAGTTATGATAATAGACGATGCCTTGCTAAGTAAGCTAGAAAGGCTATCTGCTCTTAAAATTCCAGATGCTAAGCGAGAAGAATTTAAAGGGCAATTAAATAATATTGTAGATTTTGTAGAAATTCTAAATGAGCTGGATTTACAAAGCGGCGAGGTGGCTATCACTACGCTAAAAGGCGGTACTCCGTTTCGCAAAGATATCCCACGCAAAAGCGACGTCGCAGAAAGCGTCTTAAAGCATGCTCCGCAGTCCGAAGGCGGCTACTTCGTAGTACCGAAAATCATAGATTGAAAGGAATTTTATGGAAGAAGTTCAAAGAAATTTAGTAGATATCGAAACCCTACTAAAAACCGTCGTTTTTAACAAAGCGAGCGACCTTCACTTAGTTTCGCGCTCGGCGCCTCAAATACGTATCGACGGAACATTGCGCCCACTTGCCATGGATCCGCTTAAGGGCACGGATATCGAGTATATCTGCTACGCGCTCATTACCGATGCGCAAAAAAGTGCGCTCGAGGAAAATAAAGAGCTCGACTTTGCGATCGAGCTTCCTAATATCGGACGCTTCCGTGGTAACTACTACTACACTATGAACGGTGATTTGGCTGCCGCATTTCGTATTATTCCTATCGATATTCCTAGCCTGGACGATTTAAAAGCCCCTACGATTTTTAAAGAGGTAGTCAAGCACGAAAAAGGTATGATTTTGGTTACCGGGCCTACTGGTAGCGGTAAATCAACTACTCTTGCCGCGATGCTAAACGAGATCAACGAAAAAGAGCGCAAGCACATCATTACCGTTGAAGATCCGGTCGAGTTCGTCCATACCAATAAAAAAGCGCTTTTCTCTCACAGAAATATTGGCACCGATACCCATTCCTACGCTAATGCGTTAAAATTTGCCTTGCGTGAGGACCCGGACATTATCCTAGTTGGTGAGATGCGCGATAGAGAGACTATCTCGATCGCCATTACCGCTGCAGAGACCGGTCACTTGGTATTTGGTACGCTACACACCAACTCCGCGATGCAAACGATCAACCGTATTATCGATAGCTTTGATGGTGGCGAGCAGCTCCAAGTACGAAATATGCTCTCCGTATCACTTACCGCGGTCATCTCGCAATCGCTTTTGCCAAAGCTTGGCGGTGGACGTATCGCGATCCATGAAATTTTGCTAAATAACAATGCCGTAGCGAATCTAATCCGCGAAAACAAGGTGCATCAAATTTACTCTCAAATGCAGCTAAATCAGCAATCTACCGGTATGATAACTCAAACTCAAGCGATGGTTAAAGCGATCCGTGCAAATCAAATTTCAAAAGACACGGCATTTAGGTATTCGACTAACCTGCAAGAGTTAATAGGCGTGGTGGGTGCTTGATGGAAGGTATTAATTGGTTCGACGTCGGCTGTTTAGTACTCGTAGTGCTCTTCGGACTGCGCGGTATCACCAACGGCATTGTAAAAGAAATTTTTGGAATTTTGGGTCTCATCGGCGGTCTTTTTGCCGCGATGCGTTATAAAACTATGGCAGGCGAGTGGATTGCAGCAAAAATTCCAGCTTTACAGAATGCAAACGGCGTACTTTCGGGTGATACGACGCAGGTTCTCATCGGCTTTATCGCTGTGCTTTTTGGCGTATGGATCTCGTGTCTGATTATAGGCGAAATCATTTCAAAATTCTTTAAATGGAGCGGACTCGGATTTGTCGATAAGATCGGCGGTTTCGTGTTTAGCGTAAGTAAAATTTTCTTGATTTTTGCAGTTATCGTTACGCTTGCAAGCGGTCCTATGTCGATGAATGAACAGACCAAAAAGTATTTTGAAAGCAGCAAAACTGCGCCGATTTTCTTAAAAATCGGAAATTGGATTTTAAATCTCAAAGACGATCCGAAGATCAAACAAAGCTTGGATTCTATCGGTTCTAAGATGGATGATAAGCTCTTAAAAGATCAGAATTCTACCGCCCGTATGAACTCGGATCAAAATCAAAGCACTGAACCTAGCGATTTTAACGCCAGTTCAGAAGTAAATTCTACAGAAAGGACAAAATTATGAATGCAAAAATCGAAAATTTAGAGTTTGACGCTCTAATTGTTGAGTTTAAAAAGGCACTTGCCGCTAGCGGTCTAAAATACACAAAACAACGCGAGGTTTTGCTTCGTACGCTTTATAACAATAACAAACACTTCACGCCCGAAGCGCTTCATAATGAGATCAAAGCGAAATTTCCGGAGCTAAACGTAGGCATAGCGACGGTGTATCGCACCTTAAATTTGCTTGAGGATTCAGGTATGGCTACGTCGATCTCATTCGGCGCACAGGGTAAGAAATTTGAGCTTGCCAATAAGCCTCACCACGACCACTTAATCTGCAAAAGCTGCAATAAGATCATAGAATTTCAAGATGCTACTATCGAACGCAAGCAGCTTGCCGTCGCCAAAGAGCACGGATTTACGCTTACGGGACATATGATGCAGCTGTATGGAATTTGCCCTGAATGCGCGGCAAAAAGGAAGTAGATTGTTTGATAGCCAGTTAGAAATCCAAAGGATAGATAAGGCGTCGGAACTTCGGAATTTAGGGGCTAATCCCTATCCGCACTTTCTAAAAAAAGATATTAGTATAGCCGAGTTTAAAGAGAAATTCGGCTACATAAAAGATACCGAGGATAAAAAAGCGAGCGAGAGCGAGGAGGTAAGCCTCGCCGGGCGGCTAAAGCTAAAGCGCGTCGCGGGCAAATCCACCTTTGCAAACATAGAAGATCAAAGCGGCAATATTCAAATTTATTACTCGCGCGACAGCATCGGCGAGGAGGATTACGCTAAATTTAAGAAAAATCTTGAAGTGGGCGATATAATTTTGGTACGCGGATACGCCTTCGTCACCCAAACGGGCGAGTTTTCGATCCATGCCAGCAAAATAACGCTCGCGTCCAAAGCGATCTGCCCGCTTCCGGAGAAATTTCACGGCCTAACCGACATCGAGATGCGCTACCGCCAAAGATACCTCGATATGATAATGAACCCAGAGATCCGCGAGGATTTTATCAAGCGCTCGATCATCGTTAGCGAGATCCGTAGCTTTTTTGAGAAGCATGGATTTTTGGAAGTCGAAACGCCGATGATGCACCCTATCGCAGGCGGCGCGAACGCTAAGCCGTTCATCACTCACCACAACGCCCTCGACGTCGATCGCTACCTGCGTATCGCGCCGGAGCTCTATCTAAAGCGCCTCGTCGTAGGCGGCATGGAGGCGGTCTTTGAGATCAACCGAAACTTCCGCAACGAAGGTATGGATCTGACGCACAATCCGGAATTTACCAGCATAGAATTCTACTGGGCGTGGCATGATTATAACGACGCGATGAACCTAACCGAAGAGCTATTTAAAGCGCTGTTTAAGAGGCTCGGGCTGGGCGAAATTTTAACCTACGATGAGCGCGAGATCGATTTTTCAAAACCTTTTGCGCGCATAAAGTATCTCGATGCACTTACGCAGATAGGCGGCATCGAGCCGCAGATCATAAATGATCGCGAAAAGATCATCGCTAAACTCAAAGAGGATAAATTTGAAGTCAATGAAAAGCTCGATCTAGGCCACCTACAGAGCGAACTTTTTGATAATTACGTAGAAGCTAAGCTCATAAATCCGACCTTCATCGTGGATTTTCCGATCTCGATCAGCCCACTTTCGCGCAGAAGCGACGAAAATCCGCAAATAGCCGAGAGATTTGAGCTTTACATCGCGGGTAAAGAGCTAGCCAACGCCTTTAACGAGCTGAACGATCCGCTCGATCAATACGCCAGATTTAAGGCTCAAATCGACGCTAAAAACGCAGGCGATGACGAAGCTCACGAGATGGACGAGGATTACGTCCGCGCGCTTAGCTACGCGATGCCGCCGACTACCGGCTGGGGGCTCGGTATCGATCGCTTGGCGATGATTTTGCTGAATAAAAAATCGATCCGCGACGTGATTTTGTTCCCTGCGATGAGGCCACTAAATTTAGAGAAGGAGTGAACGTGTCAAATTTAGAAAAATTCGATAATGAAATTTTTAGTTTAACCAACAAAGAGCTTGCTCGCCAGTGCGATTATTTAGAGATGATCGCGAGCGAAAATTTCACCTATCCCGAGGTAATGGAGGCGATGGGCTCGGTGCTAACGAACAAATACGCCGAGGGCTATCCCGGCAAGCGCTACTACGGCGGCTGCGAGTTCGTGGACGAGATCGAGCAGATCGCGATCGATCGCTGCAAAAAGCTCTTCGGCTGTGAGTTTGCAAACGTCCAGCCAAACAGCGGCAGCCAAGCCAACCAGGGTGTTTATGCCGCATTTTTGAAACCTGGCGATAAAATTTTAGGCATGGCGCTTAGCCACGGCGGACATTTGACGCACGGCGCGAAGGTTTCAAGCAGCGGAAAGATGTATGAGAGCTTCGAATACGGCGTGGAGCTTGACGGCCGCATAAACTACGATAAGGTGCTTGAGATCGCTCAGATCGTAAAGCCGAAGATGATCGTTTGCGGTGCGAGCGCCTATACGCGCGAGATAGATTTTGCTAAATTTAGACAGATCGCAGATAGCGTGGGCGCGTTTCTTTTCGCCGACGTAGCGCATGTCGCAGGGCTCGTCGTCGCGGGCGAACATACTAATCCGTTTCCGCACTGCCACGTCGTAAGCTCGACCACGCATAAAACGCTTCGCGGTCCGCGAGGCGGCATCATAATGACCAACGACGAGGAATTTGCTAAAAAGATCAACTCGGCGATCTTCCCGGGCATCCAGGGCGGTCCGCTAATGCACGTCATCGCCGCAAAGGCGGTCGGGTTTAAACACAACCTAAGCCCGGAGTGGAAGGTCTATGCCAAGCAGGTCAAGGCAAACGCTAGAGTTTTGGGCGAGACGCTGGTTAAGCGCGGCTTTGATCTCGTTAGCGGCGGCACCGATAACCATCTGATTTTAATGAGCTTTTTAAATAGAGATTTTAGCGGCAAGGACGCTAGCGCCGCGCTTGAAAACGCAGGCATTACGACGAATAAAAACACCGTTCCGGGCGAGACGCGCAGCCCATTCGTCACCAGCGGTATCCGCGTCGGAAGCCCCGCACTTACGGCGCGCGGCATGAAGGAGAAAGAATTTGAGTTTATCGGAAATAAAATCGCCGACGTGCTAAGCGACATCTCAAATTCCAAGCTTCAGGCGCGAGTTAAAGAGGAAGTGCGGGATTTGGCGCACCGCTTTATCATCTACGACCGCGCGATGTATTAAATTTAATAAATTCGGGTAAGCTTACCCGAATTATTTATTTCGTAAATTTTGCGTGGTAGAATTTACAAAGTAAATAATAATCTTAGGAGAGAGTATGAACGACAAAAATTTCGATATGAGCAGCATAGACGACATAGTGATCAATAGCGGTAATGTCGATAAGAACGCGAATTTAAAAAAAGGTCTTACCGCTGCAGCCGGCGTCGTAGTTTTATTCTTAATCATTTTAATCATAATGAAGGCTATTAATAAAGACGATATTGATACTAACGCAGGTCTTACTATGCCTAGTGAAGAAGAGCTTGCCAAAGCGGAGCAAAAGCCTGCCGTGCAAGTTCAAAAGCCTGAGCCTTCGCAGCCTGAGCCTGTAGAAGTGAAATCAGAACCCAATACAGCATCTGCAGCTCCAACCAAAGTAGAGATAAAAACCCAAGAGCCTAATTCCGAAAGCAAGGTCGTCGCAAGCGCTCAGCCTGAAGCACAGAAAGTAGAAATCCAAAAGCCCGAAATCAAAGAAGAGCCAAAAAAATCCGAAGTTAAAATAGAAAGTAAAAAGATTGAGCCTAAAGACGAAGCTAAAAAACCTGAAAAAACGGATGTAAAAAAGTCCGAGCCTAAAAAAGAGTCTGCAAAAGACGAGATCAAAAAAGAACCTTCTAAAACCGAAATTAGAAAAGTCGAGCAGAAAGTAGAGCCTAAAAAAGAACCTGAAAAACAAGCAAAAACAGAAGTTAAAAAAGAGCCTTCAAAAACGGAAGCTAAAAAGGAACATGCTAAAGCTGAGACCAAGAAAGAGCCTGCTAAGTCCGAGCCTAAAAAAGAAGCTAGCAAGCCGGAGTCTAAAAGCGAGAGCGTAAAAGCTGGCGTTGCAGCAAAGAGCACCAGCACCAGCGTGGCAAACGGCAGTTATGTGCAGGTTTTCGCATCAAATGCCTACGATCCAAACGGGTCTGACACTAAAAAAATCACTAAAAAAGGCTATAATCCGATCGCTCTGCAAACTCACGTCGGCAGCAAGAGCGTAACTAAAATTTTAGTTGGACCTTTTGAGGGCGAGGCGCTACAAAAGGCACTTAGCGATATGCGCAGCATCAATAGCGGAGCGTATATCTACCGAGTGAAATAGTGGACAGATTTGCGGTTTTCGGCAACCCGATCGCCCACTCTCTCTCGCCGCTACTTCATAATTACGCGATAAAATTTTTGGAGCTGGACGCCTACTACGGGCGAGTTTTGCTGCAACGCGGCGAGGAGCTGCGCGCTAAATTTGAAACTTTAAGGCTTGCGGGCGCGAACGTAACCGTGCCTTTTAAGCTCGACGCATTTAAAGCATGCGACGTCCTAAGCGAGGCGGCGCAGAAGATCGGCTCGGTAAACACGCTGGTGCTAAAAGGCGGCGCGCTGCAAGGCTTTAACACCGACGCGCAAGGCTTTTTCTGCGCGATTTTGGGCTTTGGCGAGATTCGCAACGCGCTTATTTTAGGCGCGGGCGGCACGACGCGAGCGATCGGCTACGCGCTAGGCAAAAACGGCGTGAAATTCGACATTCTAAATCGCAGCGCAAAAGATTTTGACTTCGGCTGCGAGGAATTTTTTACTTATGAAAATTTTAGATCCAAAGACTACGATCTGATCGTCAATGCCACCGGTGCGGGGCTCAAAGATGACGCGCTGCCTGCGCCCGAGGGGGTAATAGATGAAATTTTATCCCGCGCAAAATTTGCTTTTGATGTTATCTACGGCAAACAGACTCCATTTTTACAAGCCGCGCGCGCAAAAAATCTGCCCGTAAAAGATGGCAAAGAGATGCTTATAAATCAGGGCGTGCTTGCTTTCAATCTCTTTTTCGGCGGCAAATTCGACCTAGCAGAGATTGTATCGCTGATGAGCCGTGCTGCGAATTTGCGCTAAATCGACTCTTAGGCTTCTCAATTATACGTCCAGTCTAATGAAATGCTTTAAATTTTGCATGGAGTTAGTTATCCGTTCTTAAATTTCGTATCGTGTAGCTTTGGGCGTTTGATTTTAAAATTCTTACGTCTGCTTTCAGCTGAGCGCGTTAATTTGCCTACAAAAAATTCTATTTAAAATCGCTACGAATTAGGCATAAAGATGCTTGGTAAAGTCTCGCGCATTTTTCTGCTCGTTTCTTGGATGTTCTATTCTAAAATTTTACGACGAATCTAAACTAAAATTTTGTGCAGTTTAAGTAAAATGTGATTGTTTGTGAATTATACAATAAAACTTTACTTGAGCGAGATGACGCAAGACCGAGGCGTTTATTAAAAAGATAAAATTGCTACCAAAATTTCAAAATTTAAAGCTAAATTTTAATTAATTGTTATACAATAAAAAATATAAACTAATAATTGCTAAAGGTTAAAATTCGATGTTTTTCGGCAAAATTTTAAAATTTTACGCGCACGGATTTGCTTCGATGAAGCTTGGCAAAACGCTATGGGCGGTGATTTTGATCAAGCTGTTTATAATTTTTGTGCTACTTAAATTTTTCATTTTCGACGAAAACTTGGACTCTAAATTTAAAACCGATCAAGAAAAAATCGATTTCATTTATAAAAATTTGACTAAGGAGTAGGAATGCAAGAGCTTGCTAGCGTGGATTGGTCGAGGGTGCAGTTTGCGCTCACGGCACTTTATCACTTTCTTTTCGTGCCCCTAACGCTGGGGCTTAGCTTTATCGTGGCGTTTATGGAGAGCCTGTATGTCGCGACAGGCAAACAGGAGTGGCTCAAGATCACTAAATTTTGGCTGCGCCTTTTCGGTATAAATTTCGCCATCGGCGTCGCGACCGGTATCATAATGGAGTTTGAGTTCGGCACCAACTGGGCGAATTATAGCTGGTTCGTGGGCGACATCTTCGGCGCGCCGCTTGCGATCGAGGGCTTGCTGGCGTTTTTCTTGGAGGCTACCTTTTTTGCGGTAATGTTCTTCGGCTGGGATCGCGTAAGCAAGAAATTTCACCTTATCTCGACCTGGCTTGTGGCGATCGGATCAAATTTAAGCGCATATTGGATCCTAATCGCGAACGCCTGGATGCAAAACCCGGCAGGCACGAGCTTTAATCCCGATACGATGCGTAACGAGATGAGCAATTTTTTAGATATCGCGCTATCTCACTTCGGAGTGGCTAAATTTTTACATACCGTCGGCGGCGGCTACATTACCGCGGCGCTTTTCGTGCTTGGAATTTCGGCGTTTTATATGCTAAAAAACAAAGACTTCGCACTTGCTAAAAAAAGCTTCATCGTAGCGGCAAGCTTCGGTATGCTAAGCTCGCTTTTCGTGCTATTTAGCGGCGACGAGAGCGCCTATCAGGTCGCGCAAAAGCAGCCGATGAAGCTTGCGACGATGGAGGGTCTGTATAAGGGCGAAGTAAATGCAGGCATCGTCGCGGCGGGAGTTTTAAATCCGAGCAAAACCGCGGGAGACGATAAGGAGCCGTTTTTATTTGAGATCAAGGCGCCTTACGCGCTGGGGCTGATGGCTACGAGAGGGCTTGATAATTTCACTCCGGGCATCGATGATTTGGTATTTGGAAACGAAAAATTCGGCATCGAAGGCGCGGATAAAAAGATCGAAAAAGGCAAAATCGCCCTGCAAGCGCTAAAGGATTACAAGGCCGCCAAAGACGCCAATGATACTGCGGCGATGCAGCAAGCGCGCGAAATTTTATTCGGCAACCAAAATATGCAAAATTTAGGCTACGGCTACTTTGACGACGCGAAGCAGATCGTCCCTCCCGTGGCGCTTACCTTTTATAGCTTCCACGTGATGGTGGCTCTGGGAAGCTATTTTATCTTGCTATTTTTCGTTACGCTATTTTTGGCGATGCGAAAGAATCTCGCCGAATACAAGAAAATTTTATGGCTTTGCGTTTTTAGCATCCCTCTGGGATACGTCGCGTGCGAGGCGGGCTGGATCGTGGCCGAAGTAGGGCGCCAGCCGTGGGCGATACAAGATCTCATGCCGGTGGGCGTCGCGGCTACGAGCCTGGCGGGGACGAACATAATGATCTCGTTTGCGCTCTTTGCGGTTTTATTTACGGTTTTATTCATAGCCGAGATAAAGATCATGCTAAAACAGATAAAGATAGGATTTTAAGATGCACGAAATTTTTCAAATTTATTGGTGGTGCGTGGTTTCGCTTCTGGGCGGAATTTTGGTTTTTATGCTCTTCGTGCAGGGCGGTCAGACGCTGCTTTTTACGCTGGCGAAAAATGAAACCGAGAAGGATTTTATAATAAATTCCATCGGCAAGAAATGGGAGCTTACGTTTACTACGCTCGTTATGTTCGGCGGAGCGTGCTTTGCGGCGTTTCCGCTATTTTATGCGACCAGCTTCGGCGGGGCGTATTGGGCGTGGATGGCTCTGCTTTTTTGCTTCATAATCCAAGCCGTCGCTTACGAATACAGAAAAAAGCCCGATAATTTCTTGGGCGCTAAAACTTATGAAGCCTTTCTTTTCATAAACGGCTCGCTGGGCACGATCCTGCTTGGCATCATCGTCTCGACGCTTTTTAGCGGCAGCGAATTTGCGCTGGGCGATAATAATTTCGTGCAGTGGAAAAATCCCGCTCGCGGACTTGAGGCGCTAGCAAATCCGTTTAATTACATCTTGGGAGTTGCGCTATTTTTCTGCGCTAGGACGGGAGCGAGCTTATATTTGATGAATAATATAGCCGAGCTCGAAATGATCGCCAAACTCAAAGCCTCGCTTAAATTTAACGCTAGCGCGTTTTTGGTTTTTTTCATCGCGTTTTTGGCGTGGGTCTTGCTAAAGCAGGGCTACGCGATCGGCGCCGGCGGCGTAGTAAGCCTTGAGAGCTTTAAGTATCTACATAACTACTTAAGCCTGCCTGCGGCGCTAATCTTGCTGCTGCTGGGCGTAGTGCTGGTGCTGGTGGGTATCGTCAAAGGCGCATTTACAAGCAGCGTGCGCGGAGTATTTTTCTACGGCATGGGCGTCGTATGCGCGGTAACGAGCGTATTTTTGATCCTGGGTCTAAATCACACGGCGTTTTATCCGTCAAATTTCGACCTGCAAAGCTCGCTTTCGATAAGCAATGCAAGCTCGAGCCTCTATACGCTTAAGACGATGTTTTACGTGTCGTTTCTAGTTCCTTTTGTGCTGGGTTATATCAGCTATGTTTGGCGCGCGATGGATGCGAAAAAGCTTGATAAAGAGGAGCTTGCAAACGAGCATTATTAAGCACGCCAGCTCTAGCACGGCTTCCGCGCGCCGTGTGGCGGCGAGGCTGTGCTTTTGTGCACGGCAACTGCGTGCTCTTGCGCTTAGTTAAATTTCATATCGGTGGCGTTTTTTATGCGCCGCATCTATAAAAATTTTAAGGATTAAAAATGATCAAATCTTTAGTTTTCATCGCGATTTGGATGATCTTGCTCGTAGGAAGTTATAAATTTATAAAGCTAAACATTACTCATCACGAAAAAAGAGAGCAGTAAAAGCGTAGAAATTTTAAAAGCTTGCGGTCCGGGATTTCGCTTTAAATTTAGAAAGCGAAATCTAGAGCCGCAAGATGCGGGCGAAATTTTATCTAGCCCTTGTAGTCAATATTTTTTTCGAATTCTTTAAGTCGCATATGGATTGAGCGAAGCTCCGTGATCGTCGTCCAGTTATTCATAAAAATACTAAAACTTCCGCGCACTTGATTAAAGGCGTTGCTTACCTGCACCAACACACCCAAAGTGATCGCCTGAGTAAAAATACCAGGACCGACCAAAAAGTAAGGCACTAAAATTAAAATTTGAGAAAAAGAGCGAAGCCATAGATCGAAATAACAAAGATGCAAATATAACTTGTAATAGTTATGCTTCAGCTTAGCAAACAGCCCCCCAACTTGCTCCTGCCCTCCATAGTTGATCTTGTCGTCCTCGGCTAAAACTAACTCTTTTCTAAACGCCGCTTCTACCTTTTGGTTATCGTATTCCAGGCGCGGCAGGTACCAGCCCACTAACCACGAAATGATAAGTCCGCCGATGCTGACTCCCAGTGCGATCCATACGAGAGAGCCCGGTGTTTCGTTTAAAAAAGGTATCTTGACCTTTGCGCTAAGCTCCCAAAGCACGGGGATGAACGCGATTAGCGTTAAAATCGCAGATAGCACTCGCGAACCGATATCTTCTAAGATGCGCGCAAAGCGAAGAGCGTCTTCTTGGATACGCTGCGAGCTTCCCTCTACGTCGTGTTCGACATTTTTCCAATATTTAAAATATGAAAACGTAATCGCCTCGCGCCATTGAAACACCCAGAGTCTAACGACGTACCTCTCAAGAACGCCCACTAAAACTAAAGGGATGGCGATCCACAAAAATATAAACATCTGGTTCCAAAAATCGTCTATGGTGTGGTTTTTAGCGTCTTGAGCCAGATCGTAAAAGGAGCGGTTCCATTTATTGTATTGCACCATAAGATCCACTTCAAAAATTTGCACCAAAATAATAAAAATTAGACCTGAATAAGCAAAGAATGCGTATTTTTTACTCTTGAAAAACGATGAAAACAATTAAACTCCTTTATTCTTTCGGTTGCGCCTCTTACGGCTTTGCATCGCTGCTTGGTTTTGGATTTAAGATTGCCGTAAATAGATGCTCGCGAAGCACCCGCGCCGCTTTTTGCACGTCCGCGCTTTTTACTGCGTTTATGCTTGCTGCGTAGCTTTTTTCGTCATAGAGCGGATAGCCGTAAAGCTCGTGCGCAGTGATATTAGCAAGCCAAAAATCATTCGTCTGAGCAGCCCTTTTGGTCGATAGAATTTGAGCTTTTTTAAAATTTGCCAGCTCGCTATCTTTTGCGCCCGAGCTTTCGATCTGCTTTAAAATTTCACTCACGCTTGCTGCAACGGCACGGGCGTCTTTCGGCTCGGTAGAAAACGATACGTTCAAGCTCGCTGCGATTTGTGGCTCGCGCACATAGGCGCTATGCACCATCGCCGAGTAAATTTGTCCGCGTGCCTCGCGGATCTGCTCGACGATACGATTGCCTAGCACGCTTTTTAACGCTTGAAATTTATAAGTGTCTGCAAAGTCGAAATTTTGCAGCTCATAGTTTGAAAAAATCATCCGAACTTCGCTTTTATCACTATCGCCGTAGTCTTGCACAATCTCTCCGCTAGAAGTATTTAACATCAGAGTTTTAGGTGTAGCGCTGCTTGTGCCGGACTTTAGATTGCCGATATATTTGGCTAGAATTTGTTTTGCGCGCGCAGGCTCAAAATCGCCACTAAGCACAAAGATAAAATTTCCAGCACCTGAAAAAATTTCATCCGCATCGCGCTGTAAATCGGCAAGATTTGCGCTCTTTACGTCATCTGCGCTAAGCGGCTGCTTGCGAGTCGTATCTCCTGAATATAGCGATTTTAAAATTTGCTCGCCGAATTTAAATTCCGCCGTCTCGTCTCGTAGCGCAATCGCCGAAAGCGCGTCGGTTTTGTATTTTGTAAGTGAGCTTGCATGAATTAACGGCTCGCTAAATCTTGCGTAAAGCTCGTGTGCCATCGCCTCCAGATCCGCCCCTGCGCCTCTAAAACCGCAGTCCGCGTCATCCATCCTAAATCTTAGCTTATAATCAAATTTTGAAGTCAAACGTCCCGCCTCGTATTCGTTTAGCTCGCCTATGGTGCCTGAGTTTAGCAGCGCGGTTAGAATTTCGCCACGAGCTTTGCCGAAATGCGCGTAGCCACCTTTTTTAACGGCTGCGAGGGCAATTTTATTTTTCTCGCTTTTAAGAGGCTTTAAAATTACCTTCGCGCCGTTTTTAAACTCCAAAATTTCAGTGCCGCTAGCGCCTTTTTGTGCTTTAAATTCCGCCTCTTTTAAATCTGCTCCCGCAAGCTGCTTGGAAGCAAGCTTCGAAGCAGCGAAATTAAACGGCACCGCTTTTTCGTAGAGCAGCTCCGCGTCTTTTTGGCTAATGCCCAAATCCTTTGCCGATATAATCTCCGTAAATCTCGCTCCATCTGTTATCTTTGAGAAAAATTTATTAACATCTGCTAGCGTTATTTCTTCTAACGCCTTGAGGCTTAGATCGTGCTCGTCTTGCTTACTAAGCTTTACATTGCCGTTTTGTACGAAATCAAGTAATGCCTCTATTTGCGCACTTTGCGTATCGTTTTTAAGCAGATCGGCTTGCACTTGATGTTTAAATTCTGCCTTAACGCTATCAAAATCGTCATTGTTAAATCCATGTTCGCGCACCCCTTTGATCGCGCTAAAAAGACTCCTTAGCGTGGCGTTGGCGTCGAAATTAAAAATATTCGCGCTTATGCTGTATAGTCTGCGGTTTTTAAACAGATCGTCCGAGCCGAAATAGGCTTTAAGCGGAATTTTGGCATTTACATTCATCGCGTCGTATCCAAGCTCCATCAGCCTCGATACGTAGGCTTGCAGCCACTCATTTTTAAGCGCACCGTAGCTTCTTAGCGGCTCATATTTGCCTGCGTAAAGCACGCTAGCGACATTAGCGCCGAGCTCGGGCTCTACGGTGCTTGCAAGCCCGCCTTCAAATGGCCGTAGACCAAGATCGCGCGGGATTTTTTCGCCGTGCGCAGAAAGAGAGCTAAAATTTTGCTTGATTAGGTTTTTAATTTGCTCAACATTTACGTCGCCCACGACTATGATGCTAATGGCGCTAGGAAGGTAGTTACGCGCGTAGAATTTTTTTAGTTGCTCGCCGGTGGCGCCTTTGATGATTTCATTTTGTCCGATCGGAAAGCGTCTGGAAAATATGGAATTAGGGTATAAATATGTGGCGCGCTTTTCGTAAAAGCGCCTCTCAAAGCCTTTTTTTGCTTCCTCTAAGATTACACCTTTTTCCTTTTGCGTTTCGTTCTCGTCAAATTTTACGCCGCCTGAATAATCGCGCAGTACCAAAAATATGTCCTTTAGTGTCTCGTCGCTCACTTGAGCCTGGATGTTGTATGTGGTGTTTTCAAAGCCTGTTTGCGCATTGAGATCGGCGCCGAATTTTACTCCCAAGCGCTGCAAGGTATGAACTAGCTCGTTTTTATCGAAGTGCTCGCTGCCGTTAAATGCCATATGCTCGACGAAGTGCGCTAAGCCCTGCTCGTCGTCATTTTCATCGACACTACCCGCGGCTACGTTGAGGTAAAAAAGCGCGCTATTTTTTGGCACATCATTTTTGAGGATATAAAATTTCACGCCGTTTGCCAGCTCGCCGTGCACTACGCTAGGATCGAGCTTAAGTGGCGCGTCCGGGTTGATATCTGCGGAGTAAAGGCTCAAAGAGCAAAGCAGGGTGGCGATAAAAAATATAAACTTTTTCATAATTGTCCTTGGATTTAAAAACTTGCGATTGTAACAAAAGCTAGTTTAAAGTATGATTTTGCTAGCTTTGCTATGGGTGAAATTTTGCCAAAGATTTGGGATTTTACTTGCGGTTTTGAAATTTTACTTGCAGAATTGAGAGGAATGGAATTTTTGGAATTTTTGGAATTTTTGGAATTTTTGGAATTTTTGGAATTTTT
>NZ_CALHGM010000002.1 GCF_938030145.1 uncultured Campylobacter sp. | reverse complement strand
TGCGGCACGATATCCGAGATACCCTCAAAATCAATGATCCGCGCGCGAAGCTTAGAGTGGCAAAAGCCTATCTCGCGGCGCGTCCATACCTCTACCTCATCGTAACCCGGGCTCTCGCAAAGCTCGCGCACCAGCTCCCTGCCTACGACGCCCGTAGCGCCTAGTACAAGAGCGGATTTACCCATTTTCACTCCTTAAATTTCTTTAAATTTTACCGCGTTGTGTGGCTAAATTTTACTTTTACCGTGCCAAAAATTTCGTCTAGTTTGCAAATAGGGCCCGAAAATTGCGTGCTTGAGCTCGCATCGCAAGTCAAATCCATAGCTCACGCGTTAAATTTCAAAGCCACGTTCGGCGCGAAATGTACATCAAATCAGCTTAAATTTTATAAGACTATACGCAGTCTAGAAGCCACCGTTTAGTCGCAACGCGCTAAAAGCGTAAAAATTAGCGTTCTCCCGCGTAGTCAAATCGCGGGGTTCCCAAGCTAAACTCGAAACTACCTCGATCCACCGCGCCTACGCACGCGTCGCTATCGTAAAGCGCGAGCAGGAATTCCGCCATCTCCTCGCTCGAGTGATAGCGCTTAAAAGCCGCGTCGTAGTCGTAGCCCGTGTCGTCCGTCGCCACGGAGCCAAAAATTACGCTATGCAGGGTAAAATTTCGTGGCGGAATGAACGAGTTAAATTTAAAATCAAATCTGTGCGCGGAGTAGAAAGCGCCCTAACTAGGCTCGCGCCGCCGCTAGCGTTATGATCTGTTTAACCACTTCGCTCGCCGCTTTTAAAGAGCCTACGGGCAGATACTCGTAGATCGAGTGGAAATTGTACCCGCCGGTGAAGAGGTTCGGGCACGGCAGCCCCTTTGCGGAGATGACGGCGCCGTCGTAGCCGCCTCGCATAGGCTTGATCTTGGGCTCGATGTTTAGGCTTTTAAAGGCCTGCTTCGCAAAGCGAATTGCTGGCGCGTCGTCGTTTTTCAAAAAGTTATAGACGTTTTTATAGCGGTCGTTTAGCGAAATTTCGATCCGATCGCCCCAGATCTCGCGAAGCCCGTCCGCCGTCTTTTGCAAAAATTCCATACGTTGCTCGTATCTTTTCTCGTCAAATTCCCTCACGTCGATCTTTAGGACGGTCTTTGCGCTGTTGCCGCTAAGCTCCTTAACCCAAAAATAGCCCTCCTTGCCCTCGGTGTATTCGGGCGCCTCGCCCGCGGGCAGCAGCGAGATAAACTTATGTGCCAAAAGTAAGGAATTTACGAGCTTGCCTTTGGCGTTCATCGGATGAGCGGACTGGCCTTTAAAGGTAACGACGCAATCGCCTGCATTCCAATTCTCGTAGATAAACTCGCCGATGCCGCAGCAATCAAGGCAGTAGCCAAAATCCGCGCCTACCTCGCTTACGTCCAGCGCCTTTGCCCCTAGCAAGCCCTGCTCCTCGTCCGGCACGAAGCAAGCGATTATCTCGCCGTGCTTTATCTGCGGATTTTGGACGAAAAATTCCAGCGCATTTACGATTGCGGCGATCGCCGCTTTATCGTCGGCGCCTAACAAGCTAGTGCCGTCCGTTACGATGATCTCGTCTGCTTTGTAATCCTGCAGCTCCTCATTTTCGCTCTCTTTAAGATAGATCTCTAGCTCTTTATTTAGGCAGATATCGCCGCCTTCGTATCTTACGATCTGAGCTTTGGTATCATTCGTCTGCTCGGCGCTGGTATCAAGATGGGCAAAAAACGCTACTTTCGCAGCGGGCGCGTCTAAATTTGAGGGAATTTTAGCGATTAAAATCGACTTCTCGCTAAGGCTGATATTTTTTATGCCCAAGGCTTCTAGCTCGCCTTTTATGAGGCCTGCGAGCTCGAGCTCCTTGGGGTTTGAGGGCATTATGCCCGCAGCGCCCGCGGCTCTATTTGTGGTGGTGTTGATCTTGGTGTAGTTTAAAAACCTCTGCACGATATCCATATTAAGTCCTTTACAAAATGAAAAATGCGATGATGCAGACGGATAGAAACATACCTAGAGCCGTTCTTTTAGCGATCTGAATAGGGCTTACCATCGCAAGTCCCGCGCAAACGATGCAAGCGCCTGCAATCGGCGATGCGCTCCTGCCTAGCGCGCCGCTTATCGCAACCGCCATACCGAGCTTATCTTGCGCAAACCCTAGCTGGTCCGCATGCACGGTCACGGCGGTGTTAAACGCCATCGCCGCCGCATCTCCCGAGCCTGTTACGACGCCCATAAAAAACGGAACGAAGGTGCCGCCGAATTTTACGTAGCCCTGCTCGCCCTTTAGCCACTCGATTACGAAATCGATCGCCCCGCACGCGCTAAGACCCGCGACGAAGACGCCCGCTGCGATGATGATACCCATGATATCGGCATACGCGCTACCCATGCCCTTGAAAAATTCTTTCGTGATCTTTTGAGGGTTGCTCAGAGTAATAACGATGGTGAGGATAGCGCCCAGTAGCATCGCCTCGGCAACGCCCATCTTGGTCCATTTAAGAAAGGAGATCGTGTTGAGCTTGGACGTACCACCGATGATTAAAATCACCAAAGGTACTAGCGGCATAAGTGCGTATAAGACGTTTATTTTTTGAGGCTGCGAGTCTAAATTTGAACCGTCGGCGGAATTTGACGCAACGGAATTTACGCCGCCCTCTTTTTGTGCGAGATAATTAACCCCCTTGGTGTAGTCTTTGCAAACTATCGCCGTTATGCTAATTACGATCAAAACTACGATCAAGGCGGTAATCGCGCTGGAAAACTGCACCCCGATGACGTCTTGAACCGTATAGGAGGGGTTGTGCGCCTTTACCATATCGGCTACGAATACGTTGTGCGCCGAGCCCGGGCTTAAAACGCCGCCGAAAGTGCCCGCAAATACTGCAGCTCCCGCCATCTCAGGCTTAACGCCTGCAGCCATCATCACGGGGATCAGCGTAGCGCCGACCGCAGCCGAGCAGCCCGCAGCGGAGGGGATAGCGATATTGATAAAATATGTAAGCGCCACGACGATAGGGATCAATAAAAATCCGATATTGCCGAGGGGTCTAGTGAGTAAATTTACGAGCGCGCGGTCGCAGCCGGTAAATTTCATCACGAAGGCAAAACCCATGCTGGCGCATATCGCCTTAATGAGCCCCGCCTTAGTCATATACGAGGTAAAGGCGCCCAGCCCGTCTAGCGGCTTTAGACAAAGTACGCACAGCACCAAACCCACGCCGATAAGCACGGTTTTAGTATCCTTTTTCATGATTAGCAAAGCGACGACTGCAACGATACCCGCAAGCGCCAAAAATAGCCTAAACGTCTGCACGATAACTCCTTTTAAATTTTGAATTTACTTCCCACGGCGATGCGCGAGATCTCTTTTTTATACTCGAATTTCAGCACGTCCGCATGCCCCATCACTTCGCACTCGTTTCCGTTTATCAAAAACGCGCTGCCCTCGGGCATAGCATAGACGCTGTCGTTTTGATTGACGATCAAAAACTCCTCCAGCCGCTCCTCCCTACTCTCGCCGTTGTGGTTTGAAATTTTACCGCTTATGAAGTGCGGATTGATCTGATACGGAAAGATCCCCAGGGCTACCGGCGAGGGCGGGAAGACGATCGGCATGTCGTTGGTAGTCATCATCGTCTTGCCCGCGACGTTTGCGCCCGCAGACCAGCCGAAATACGGCGTACCGCTATCTACGGCGTCTTTGATCGCGCCTAAGAGATCAAATTTATAAAGCTCATTTAGCAGCACGAAGGTATTACCGCCGCCGATGCAGATCGATTTGGCATTTTTAACGGCGGCTTTCATATCAGCAAATCGATGGATCGATCTGATATTGTTGCTCTCCAGGCAGTCTGCGACCTTCTGCTCGTATTGCTCGTTCGTGCGCCTAACGCCCGCAAACGGAATGAATAAAATTTCATCCTCCCAAAGACCTCCTAAAAATTCCTTGATCCACCCCTTGCAGTGGTTCAGATAGCCGCTGTCTTTGTAACTGGAAGCGCTTAGAAGTAGTGCTCTTTTCATGTCGCTCTCCTTAAATTTTACCATTTAGCTTATACGCGCAGCGCAGATACACGTCCACTCCCACAAGCAGCGAGTCCTCGTCGAAGTCGAATTTGGCGTTGTGATGCCCCGCTGCAAGCGTCGTGCCGATCATCAGATATCCGCTTTTGCCGCCCGCATCTTGCACCGAGCGCATAAAATGCGCGAAGTCCTCGCATGCGCCGAAGCTTAGCTCCCTTACGATTTTATCATCGTCGATAAACGGCGATGCCTTCGCCGCATCCTCGTAAAGCTGCGTGCTATCCTCGTCGCTATCGCCGCCCGCAGTACCGCCCGTAACCTGCACGTCGTAGCTGACGCCATAAATTTTAGAAACGCCCTCCACTATGTCCATGCATTTGGCCTTCATAAACTCATTCAGCTCCGTGCTCTCGCCGCGCGTCTCGCACGCGAGATAACCGTTGGGCGCGATGACGTTGCGTCCTTCGCCCGCGCGCAGCACGCCGACGTTGATACGCGTGACGCCGTCTGCGTGCCTAGTGATGCCGTGCATATCAAGCGCCATCTCGGCTGCGGCGAGCAGGGCATTGGCTCCGTTTTGCGGCGCGCCCGCGGCGTGAGCGGACTTGCCTTGCAAATTTACGTCAAATTTAGTAGTCGCAAGCAGTTTTTTGGTACCGCAGATGATGCCTCTCATAGTGGTCGCCTGAAAGCCGATATGACCGCCCAGCAGATAATCCACGCCCTTAGTAACGCCCGCAGCTTCCATACCCACGGCGCCTCTGGTACCCTCCTCGGCGGTTTGGAAGATAAATCTAAATTTACCGCTAAAATCGTCTAAGTTTTGCGCGATCAGCTTTGCTAGAGCAAGCCCCATCGTGATATGCCCGTCGTGACCGCACGCGTGCGTGATGCCGTTAATATCGGAGCGAAAGCCCTCCTTAAAAGGACGGTGATCCGCATCCATGCTCTCGGTCACGTCCACGCCGTCTATGTCAAATCTAAAAGCGACAGTCTTGCCCGCGCGTCCCGTGTCTATTTCGGCCACGAGACCCGTTAGCCCGTCCTCCATCGCGTCAAGAAATTTTATCTGATCTGCGTTTAGCAGCTCTTTGGCGCGCTGCTTCGCCCTCTCGCAGGCATCCTTGCTACCTATGCCCTGCCTGGCTTCGGCCTTTACTACCTCGCGACCGAGCTTTATCTCATAGCCCAGGCGCTGCATTCGATCTGCGATAACCGCGGTCGTAAAAAAGGTAAACCAGCCCGTCTCGGGATGCGAGTGAAAAAACCTACGATCCCCGATCATCTCGCCTTTGAGCGCCTCTACTTTTTGTGCGATAGCATCCATCTTCTCTCCTTTATTTTTTGGCTAAGCTTAACATCGCCGCGGCTAAAACCTTCGTAGCGGCAAACGCGTCGTGCCAGTTTATGCTTTCATTTACGTTGTGGCTGATGCCGTCCTTGCACGGCACGAAAAGCATCCCCACGCGACCTGCGAGCTCCGTCATATTCATCGCGTCGTGTCCCGCGCCGCTAGGAAGCCTCAGGCTTGGAATTTTAAGCTCGCTGGCACAGCCCTCAAGCAGATCTATCATCTCCTCGCTTAGCTTTACGGGGCGATCTTTGATGAGATTTTTTAGTTCAAATCTGCACCCTCTGCGAGCGCAAATTTCATCTATCGCGGCGCAAATTTGATCGTCCGCCGCCCTGAGCGCATCCTCGTCTATATCGCGTATATCAAGACCTAGCGTGCAGGAGCCCGGGATCACGTTTAGCACGCCGGGTAGCGCGTTTGCATAGCCCGCCGTCGCGACCGTGGTTTTGCCCGTCTTTGCGATCCTCTCCACGCTTAAAATGATCTCGCTAGCGCAGGCCAAGGCATCGCAGCGCATATCCATCGGCGTAGCGCCGCTGTGATCGGCTCTGCCCTCTATCCGTAGCTCGTATCGCACGGGCGCGGCGATACCCGTGACGATGCCTACGGGGATGCCGCGTCGCTGCAATACCGGTCCCTGCTCAATATGAAGCTCGATATAACTATGAAAGCTGGATTTGGACAGGACGCAGTTTTTTAAATTTGCGGGATTTAGCCCGAAATCTTGCATGGCGTCAAATAGCGAAATTCCGTCCCCATCCTTCAGCTCGCCTAGCCGCTGCCGCGAGAGCTTGCCGCTAATTATCTTGCTGCCTATGGTCGCCATTTTAAAGCGGCTCGACTCCTCGCAAACAAAGACGATGAGCTCCAGCGGGCGCGCAAGCTCCTCGCCACTATCTCGCACCGCGCGGATCGCCTCCAAAGCAGCCATGACGCCTAGCGTGCCGTCGTAAAAGCCGCCCTGCGGCACGCTATCGATATGCGAGCCAGCACTTACGGACGGTAGATCGGGATTTTTAACGTCCATAAATTTAGCGAAAATATTGCCCGCATCGTCGATTCTGATCTTGAAATTTTCTTTTTGAAGTAGCGATATGAGGAAGTCGCGCGCCTCTTTATCTTCGCGCGAAAACGCAAGCCGCGTAAGCCCGCCGCCCGCCAAAGCCCCAAAGCGGCTTATCTGCTCGAACTCGCTTTTAAAGCGCTGCATGTTTATGTCCATAAATCCCCTTTTTTAAAAAATTTATGAATACGGCATTTTAATATTAAATTTATATAACAAAGCTGAAATTTGCCTATCGCGGCGGCAAATAGGGCGCTAAAACGGCGCGAGCAGAGCTGCTTTTAAATAAACGCTATAAATTTTGCCTTTTGGGTTTTAAAATCGCGATGAGCTGCTTAGCTTCAGATTAAACGGATATAATTATCGCAAAATTTAACGAGGAGCGCAGATGAAGCAGAGCTCGCTAGAGGGGCTTTATGAAAAGCTAAATGGGATTAAAAGTATGGCAGATAAAGAGGAGTATCTGTTTGATGCGATAAAAGACGCCATCGAGGCGCAGGATTTGGCGTTTGCCGCGCAAATTTGCGACTTTGTTTTAAACGACGATTTTGAAAAATTCGGCGCGTTTTTAAGAACCAGAGCGCTAATGTGGCTCACGGACTATATCGCGCAAAATTTAAAAGATAGCGAATACCCGAATTTCGACGACTTTACGGACTGCCTATGGAAATTTAAATGGATCGTCTCGGGCGTCGCCAAAAGCTCCGTGATCGAAAAAGAGCTCATAGACGAGACGAACGAGGTGATGCTGTTTTACTACGAGCGTTTGGAGCTCTCGCTGGCGGCCTACTACAAGGCTTTGATGAATCAAAACATCGATATGGGCGACGCTAGGGAGGCGAAGGCAAACTATGAGCTGTGGAAAAAGCTCACCAAAGACGACATGGGCGATTGCGAGGCGTGCGAGGCATCGGGTGAGATCGCGTATTTAAATTTTGCAGGCGAGCACGCAGCGGCGCTGGGTCTTGCCGAGCCGATACTCTCGGGCGAGCTAACTTGCTCCGAGGTGCCGCACATAACCTACGCGCCGATACTTTTTAGCATGATAAAGACGGGCAAGATAGAGGAGGCAAAAACCCTGCTGCCAAAGGCCACGGCGACGATCGAGTCAAATCCCAGAGTTATAAATCAGATCGCGCCGCTAATCGAGATCGCTATTAGACTGGATGAGCGCGAGACGGCGTTAAGCTTAGCCCGCAAGCACTCCGCGGCGATCCTTGATGGCAACGACGATCTAAACGACCTACGATTTTTCATCGCCGTTAGTGCATTTGACGATGAGAGCGACTACAAGACGGCTTTGGAGCTGGCGGGCAAATTTGACGCTAGAAATCAAAACTTTTACTACGCCGATTATCTAAATAAATTTTACGAGGAATTTGGAGTTTGAAATTTTGACGATTTGAGAATCTAAAATGTTCTGTTCGTAAAGCAGAACACCATTTCTTAAGCGCGTGCGACGAGATAGTTTAAAATTTGCAGCTCGATACTACTTCGCGCTCGCAACGGCAAGCGCGGTCAAGTTTGCACCGAACGGGTGCAGCGGCTCGTGCGGTAAATTTTATACCGCTTACTCGCAGGCGGCGGTGGCCTGTCGCCGAAATAGATGATAGAGTGCGCGTGGCATTAAATTTTACTCGGTCGGTGGGGATGAAAGCAAAAATACTATAGCGGCGCAATCAACGCTAAATTGCGCAGACGCAAGCAAATATCTGCGGCGACACAAAACATATGTCTAAATTTCAACCGCCGCAGAACGTAAAATTTAACCGAGCCCATCGTCAATCTCGCTGTAAAACATATAAGCGGCAACAATGGCGTATCTAGCACGTCGCCACCTAGATTTAGCGGCAAATTGAATAGCAAAATTTAAAGCGTGGCGCGACGGAGCCTTAAAGCAAAATTTCAAGTAGATCTTTAAATGTAAAATTTCAAGCGGGCTCTTAAATTTAGAATTTCAAATAAATTTTAAAATTCCAAGAGTATCATTCCTTGGAATTTTAAATTTAATGCTTGGCTAGGTAATTTGTGTCGTAATTATTATCCACGAAATCGGGGTTATTCATCATCCTAAGATGAAAATCGCGCGTCGATTTTATGCCGCCGATGATGAGCTCATCTAGCGCGACCTTCATCTTCGCGATCGCGCGCGCGCGGTCCTTGTCGTAAACGATGAGCTTGCCGATCATGCTGTCGTAGTAAGGCGGCACCGAGTAGCCCTCATAAACGTGGCTATCCATTCGCACATTTCTGCCGCCCGGAGCGACGTATTTTGTGATTTTGCCCGGGTTTGGCATAAAGCTTTTGGAGTCCTCGGCGGTGATGCGACACTCAAGCGCATGCCCGCTAAATTTTATCTCGCTTTGAGGCAGCAGCTTCTCGCCCTGCGCGATACGGATCATCCACTCGATCAGATCGAGCCCGCTTCGCATTTCGCTTACGGTGTGTTCGACCTGCAGACGGGTATTCATCTCGATGAAGTAGAATTTCTTATCCTTACCGTCGTATAAAAACTCAAACGTTCCAGCACTTGCATATCCGATCGCCTTAGCGGCGCGAACCGCCGTTTCGTGCAGGCTCTTTCGCGTCGGCTCGTCCAAGATCACGGCTGGGCTTTCTTCGATCAGCTTTTGATGGCGGCGCTGCATCGAGCAGTCGCGCTCGCCGATATGCACGACGTGTCCGTGCTCGTCGCCCAAGACCTGAACCTCTATGTGGCGCGGATTTGTGATATATTTTTCCATATACATCGTGCCGTCGCCGAATGCACTCATCGCTTCGCTTTCTGCCGACCAAAAGAGCTTTTCAATATCCTCTTCGCGCTCGACCACGCGCATTCCGCGCCCGCCGCCGCCGGCTGCGGCTTTGATGATGACCGGATAGCCGATTTCAGCGGCTAGCTTGCGTGCTTCTTCGACGCTTGCGATCGCGCCGTCGCTGCCAGGCACTACAGGAATGCCCGCGCGCATCATCACTTGCTTAGCCTTGCTCTTATCGCTCATTAAAGTCATTGCCTCGACGCTTGGACCGATAAATTTAATGCCGTGCTTAGCGCAAATTTCTACGAAATTTTGACTTTCGCTCAAAAAGCCGTATCCCGGAAATATCGCGTCAGCTTCGGTTAGCTCGCAGGCCGTGATGATCGCGGGGATATTTAGGTAACTATCGCTACTGCGCGGTCCGCCTATACAGACCGACGCGTCGGCGTATTTCACGTAAAGCGCGTCCTGATCGGCGGTGGAGTGCACGACGATGGCTTGCTTGCCCATCTCTTGGATCGTGCGAAGCGCTCTAAGCGCTATCTCGCCACGATTTGCGATTAGAATTTTTTTAAGCTCCCTCATAGCTTCTCGACCTCAAACAGCGCCATAGCGTATTCGACGGGCTGTCCGTCCTCGACGAGAGCTTTTTTGATGCGGCAGTCGAATTCCGCTTCGATCTCGTTCATAATCTTCATCGCTTCGATTATACCGATCGTATCGCCCTTATGCACGACCTGACCTACGCTCACGAACTCTGCCGCACCGGGACTTGGCGCTTTATAAAAAGTACCTACCATCGGGCTATCAATCGTATCCATCGCGCCTTTTGAGGCGGGTTTGTCGCCCACGAGCACGTTTACCGCAGGCGCAGCAAGTTGCGGGGCAGGTGCCGGTGCGGTAAGCTGAGACGTGCTCCCACCGCATGGGCTATATTTTTTTATCTCGATCTCAAAATCTTTATCTTTAATTTTTAGCTCGTTAATGCCCTGCTTTTCGCCGAAAAAATCCATTAACTCTTTGATTTCTGCTTTTGTCATAAATTTCTCCTGAAAAAATTTGCGAAATTTTAGCTAAATTTTTATAATTGTTTCTTTAAATGGATTTTTGCGGGACTTTTAAGAAGTGCAAAGCGAAATTTACGACAGAATTTGCGGACTGATTTTAAGGATTTACGGAGCGAGATTTGCCTCGCCCATTTTAAGCTCGAACTTCGCAAGCGAAACACGAAATTTTGCCGTAAGAGCGCAGGATGATTTTAAATCCTTTAAATTTAGCACTTAATTTTACGACCGAAATTCTACGCCCAAGCCCCGAGCGCGAAAATTCCGTGCCTTGCTTTTCTTTAAAATTTTATGCCGAAATATTATTTTAAAGCCTCGCGCCGAAATTCTATCCACGCGAAGCCCTATGTGTTAATGTGTCGCAAAAAGGCTCTGAATTTTCGCTTTATCGCTCGTTTTGCTAAGAGCCAGCATCAGCAGCACGCGCGCCTTTTGCGGATTTAGATTATCTGCGGTTAGAAAGCCTAGCTTTGCGTCGTCCACCTCCGAGCTAACGCTAGTTGAGCCGCTGCCTGTACGGCTTGAGCGCACGACGATCACGCCCGCTTCGCTAGCCTTTGCGAGCGCAGCCTGCAGATCCGGATATAAATTTCCATTGCCTACGCCCGCTACGATAATGCCCTTAGCGCCCTTTTGTACGGCAGTCTCTACGAAATCGCTCACGTCTTGCGGATGCGCGTAAATAATATCGACGCGCGGCAAGGATTTGAAATCCTTGATATTAAACTCGCTTGCGACGGTGTGTTTGCGAAGCGGTGCCATATAGAAATTTACGACTCCGTAATTCACGGTGCCGATTTTGCCGGAATTCGGCGAGGCAAAAGCCGCAACGTTAGTAGTATTTGTTTTCGTAACCTCGCGCGCAGCATGAATCTCGTCGTTCATCACTACAAGAGCGCCCTTTTCGCGAGCGTTTTTATCTGCCGCAACGGCAACGGCGTTGTATAGATTAAGCGGTCCATCAGCACTCATCGAGTCTGCGTTTCGCATCGCGCCCACCAACACGATCGGTTTTTTGGATTTTACTACCAGGCTTAAAAAATACGCCGTCTCCTCCATCGTATCGGTTCCATGCACGATGACGACGCCGTCGACATCGTTTTTAGTAAGCAGTTCGCTTACGCGGTTTGCAAGCTTGAGCCAAATTTCATCGTTCATCTCCTGCGAGCCGATATTTGAAATTTGCTCGCTTTTAATCGTAGCTAAATCCCCCAGTTGCGGCACTGCCGATAAGATATCTTCTACACCCTTAGAGCCTGCGGTATAGTTGCCCTCAGTGGCACTTGCGCTGCTTCCCGCGATCGTACCTCCGGTAGCTAAAATATAAATATTTGGCTTCGCAGCAGTCAAAGATGACGCGATAAAAAACGTAATAAACGCAAATTTCTTGAGTAGTCCCATAGTTGCTCCTTAAAAAGTGATAAAATTTTTATAATTTAAGCAAAATTCTAGCATAAAATTTTTATTATATTTTATTTTGCTGCTATAATGCGCGAAAAATTTTGATTATTTTAAGGAAATTTTATGGGACTGAAAAGCGATAAATGGATCAGACAGATGTCGCAGCAGCACGATATGATAGCGCCCTTTTGCGAGGAAAATATCGGCCGCGGCGTCGTTAGCTACGGACTTTCGAGCTACGGATACGACATAAGGGTCGCAAGAGAGTTTAAAATTTTTACAAACGTCGGCGGAACGGTCGTCGATCCTAAAAATTTCGACGCAAAAAACGTCGTGGATTTTGAGGGCGACGTCTGCATCGTGCCGCCAAATTCCTTCGCGCTAGCGCGCACCATCGAATACTTCAAAATGCCTCGCGACGTGCTTGCGATCTGCCTCGGTAAAAGCACCTACGCGCGCTGCGGCATCATCGTAAACGTAACGCCCTTTGAGCCCGGTTTTGAGGGACACATCACGATTGAAATTTCCAACACCACGCCGCTGCCTGCAAAAATTTACGCGAACGAAGGGATCGCGCAGGTTTTGTTTCTGCAAGGAGACGAGCCGTGCGAGGTAAGCTACTGCGATAAAAAGGGCAAATACCAAAGCCAAAAGGGCATCACGCTGCCTAGAATTCTAAAGGATTAAGCAATGAAAAATTTAATCATCGTAGAATCCCCCGCAAAAGCCAAAACGATCAAAAATTTCTTAGGCGCCGATTACGACGTAATCGCGTCTAAAGGCCATATCCGCGACCTTCCTAAAAAACGCTTCGGCATCAAAATCAAAGATAAAAGCTTCGAGCCCGAATACGAAATCAGCGCCGATCACGATCAGATCGTAAAGCAGATAAAGACGCTCGCCAAAAAGGCGGATCAAATTTATCTCGCAACGGACGAGGACCGCGAGGGCGAGGCGATCGCCTATCATATCGCCGCTTCGATCGGCAAGCAGGCAGAGGAGCTGCCGCGCATCGTATTTCACGAGATCACCAAAAGCGCGATCTCAAACGCGCTAAGCTCGCCGCGCAAGCTCAATATCGCAAGCGTAAACGCCCAACAAGCGCGCCGCCTGCTCGATCGCATCGTGGGCTACAAGCTAAGTCCGCTTTTAAATTTAAAGATCCAGCGCGGCTTAAGCGCGGGTCGTGTCCAAAGCGCCGCGCTTAAGATCGTCGTCGATCGCGAGCGCGAAATTTTAAATTTCAAGCCGGTAGAATTCCACAGCATCGACACGGTTTTTAAGAAGGACTTGGAGGCCGAGCTCGTCGAATTTCGCGGCAAAAAGATGGAAAAGCTCTCGATCAAAAACGCCGCGCAAGCTAGCGAGATCGTCTCTGAGCTGCAAAAAGACAAATTTAGCGTAGAGAGTATCGAGAGCAAATCGCGCAAAACGAACCCCTATCCGCCGTTTATGACCTCGACGCTACAGCAGGCGGCGAGCACGGCTCTGGGCTTTAATCCGCGAAAGACGATGAGCCTCGCGCAGAGCCTTTATGAGGGGGTTAATACCAAAAACGGTGGCGCGATCACCTACATGCGAACCGACTCGCTAAATATCGCCAAAGAAGCGATCGCGGCGGCTCGCGAGTTGATCGAACAGCGCTTCGGCGAAAAGTATCTACCGAAAAGCGCGAATTTATACGCCACCAAAAGCAAAGGCGCGCAGGAAGCGCACGAAGCGATAAGGCCTACCGATCTGAAGCTTACTCCCGAGCTCGCGCAAAAGATCCTGTCTCACGACGAATACCGCCTTTACGCGCTTATCTATAACCGCTTCGTAGCCTCGCAGATGAGCCCCAGCGTCTCGCAGATCCAAACGATCATCGTACGCGGCGAAGCGGGCGCATTTAAGATCAGCGGGCGCAAGGTGGAATTTGACGGATTTTACAAGGCTTACGGCGATCTGGATAAGGATAAAATTTTACCGAGCCTTAGCGCGGGCGACGCGATGAGCCTGCAAAGCCTAAGCTCGCAGCAGCACTTCACCGAGCCGCCGGCGCGCTATTCGGAAGCAAGCCTCATCAAAAAGCTCGAAAGCCTCGGCATCGGCAGGCCCTCGACCTATGCACCTACCATCTCGCTGCTTACTGCGCGCAACTACGTAAATATCGAGCAAAAGCACCTGGTGCCGAGCGAGATCGCCTTTAAGATCACCGAGATGCTGGAGCAAAATTTTAAAAATATCGTCGATAGCGAGTTTACCTCCAAAATGGAAGAAAAGCTCGACGACATCGCCGAAAACAAAGCGGACTGGCAGCAAATTTTAGCGGATTTTTACTACCCTTTTATGGACGAGATCACCAAAGGGAAAACGTCGATCGCAAGCCAAAAGCTAGCCGAAAAGATCGGCGAAGCATGCCCGAACTGCGGTGGCGAGCTACTTAAGCGCCAGGGCAGATTCGGCGAGTTTATCGCTTGCTCGAACTATCCGAAGTGCAAATACTCGCGCAACGCGGACGCCAGCGCCGAGGAGGCGAGCGAGGAGAAGGCGGCGCCCGAAGTGCTAGATGAAAAATGCCCGCAGTGCGGTAAAAATTTGATCAAACGCAAAGGCAGATACGGCGAGTTTATCGCTTGCGAGGGCTATCCGAAGTGCAAATACTCGCGCAAAATCGAAGGCGCGGCAAAGGAGAAAAAACCGCTGCTCTCCACGGGCGTAAAGTGCCCGAGCTGCGGCACCGGCGAGATCGTCGAGCGCTTCTCCAGACGCGGCAAATTCTACGGCTGCACGAACTACCCTAAATGCGGCTTTGTGAGTAACTATGCGCCGATTGCGCGCACATGCCCGCAATGCGGCAACTCATACATGCTCCGCAAAGAGCTGAAAAAAGGCAATTTCGCTGAGTGCCCGCAGTGCAAGCTTAAAGAAGAGATCGATTGATAATAGGCGTCATCTCGGACTCTCATCGCGAAACAAAAGTCGCTGCCAGCGCCATAGAGTGGCTGATCGCGCGCGGAGCGGATCTGCTCGTGCACGCAGAGGGCATCGTCGAGAGCGAGACGCTGCGGCTTTTGCGACAAAGCGGCAAGCCCTACTTCGCGGTTTTAGGGCACAACGACGAAGCGCTTGCGGAGCTAAAAAACGACTTCAACCTGTACGATGAGCCCTTTTGCACGGAGTTTGCGGGGCTGCGACTAAAAATTATGCACCATCCGTTTTATCTCTTTGACGAAGAACCCGCGGCGCAAAATGAAGCAGACGGGCTAAATTTAGGCGCGGATTTGGGTGTGGGTACGGGCGCAGATCGCGCGGTAAATTTTCGCAGGGATTGCGGCGCGGGCCTAGTCAAAAATTCTAGCTTTAGCGACGAAGCAAACAGCGACCTGAATTTAGGCTCAAACCGCAGCGCGGATCGCGGGGAAATTTTAATCGCAAATTCTAAAGCGGCGGATCGCTCGGCAAATTTAGACGCAAATTCTAATGGCGCGGACGTTGATAAAATTTTAGATAGTGCGCTCCGCGCAGACGAAAATTTCAAAAACGCGCATAAAGCGAGCGTAAATTTAAAAAGTGGGCAATCCGCGGGTTTAAATGCGAGCTTGAGCTTGAATGCAGGCGCGAACTCAAACGTAAATTTAGACTTAGGCGCAGACCTCGCTTCAAGCCCGAACGCAAATTTAAACTCAAATGCAAGCGCAAATTTAGCCACTAATACGAGCCCAGATATGCACTCTAAAGCAAGCTCGAGTGCGGATCGCACAGCAAATTTAACGCCGCCGAGCTTAAGCGCAAATTTATCCGCACCAAACTCATGCGTAAATTTAGCCGCACGGAACTTGGGCTCAAATTTGACCGCGAATTCTGACCCTAATACAAGCGGCGAAAGTAAAAATCGGGGTCCGTGCGAGCGCGGCGCGGATAAAATTTCAACTATCAAAATTTACGGCCACACTCACTTTTTCGCCGCGGCGATAGATAAAAACGGCGCGCTCGTGCTAAATCCGGGCGAGATTTACGGGCACAAAAAGCGACTTTCCGGTTTGCCTGCGTTGTGGCGAAGAGCGAAAATTGCGCATATTTCGTCTCCGCTCGCAGCGCAAAGAACTATAAAGCGACCGAAAGGAAGTCTTAAAATGATACGAAAAGCCCCTGGGCAGCCAGAGAAAATGCTAGAAAGATGCGAAAAAATTCTAAAGCAGTGCGGAGAAAATCTAAAAGGATGCGAGGTCAAAGCGTATGAATGAAATTTACGTCCTAATCGCGCTATCGTTTTTGATCTTTGCTTCGCCCTTTTTGGCTAGCCTTGCACGAATTCCGCTCTCGCCTATGGAGATCATGCTTGGCATAATAGCCGCAAATTTAGGGCTTTTGCCGCCAAGCGCGACCTTCGATCTAGCCGCGCAGATCGGCTTTTGCTACCTTATGTTTTTGGCGGGCTGCGAGGTGGATTTCCGCGCGCTGCTTGCGATGCCGCGCAAAATTTTGCGGCTAATCCTAATCTTTTTGGCGCTGCTTTATATCCTAAGCGCGCTTGCGGTTTGGGTGTTTGAACTGCCGCAGATGCTTATCATCGCCGCGCCTCTGATGAGCGTCGGGCTGCTTTCGGCGCTGTATAAAGAATACGGCAAGGATCAAGCGTGGCTCAATCTCGCGATGCCCGCGGGCGTGATCGGTGAACTCATCAGCATCGCCGTCCTCACAGTGGGCGGCATCTACCTTAAAAACGGCTTCGGCGTGGAGATGGCGCTTCACATCGGCGCGCTTTTGGGCTTTTCGGTCGCCGCGCTAGCTGTTTTTAAAGGACTTGAAATTTTATTTTGGTGGTTCCCCGCGCTAAAAACGGTCATCATGCCCAAGTACGACAAAAACGAAAAGGACGTGCGATTTGCGATGGCGCTATTTTGCCTCATCTGCGCAGGAGTAATGCTTTTGGGGCTTGAGGTCGTAATCGGCGCCTTCATCGCAGGCACCTTTCTGCCGACCTTTTTCTCGCACAAGGACGACCTCATCGAAAAGCTATCGTCGTTCGGCTTCGGCTTTTTGGTGCCGATATTTTTCATACACACCGGAGCGGTGATCAAGCTCGAGGCGCTTCTTATGCCCGGAGTGATGAGCTTTGCCGCAAGCCTAGCGGCGCTGATGTTTGGCATCAGGCTGCTTGCGAGCGCTACGTTTTTAAGCACCTTGGGGCGCAAAGGCGCGGTGCTTTTCGCGCTATCGCTATGCATGCCGTTAACCCTCGTCATCGCCACGGCGACGCTTTTTTACTCCACCGCCGCGATCTCGCAAGAGATATACTTCGCGATGATCATCGCCTCGCTCATAGAGGCGCTCGCGTCGATGATTTTGATAAATTTTATTTACAAGAAATTTTAGGGCGGGAATTTAAAATTTTGAGATTATAGGATTTTGGAATTTTAGAATTTCAAAATTCCGTGAAATTCTAGAATTCTATGAAATTTGATTTTATGCGGGACTAAAATGAGGTTAAATTTAAAGCTCTATTTTGCGGCGCGATTGGTTAGGTCTTGTAGCTCCATAGTGTAGTTTGGGATTTGTTCCCGAGTAGAATAACCATACGCTTTTAATATTACATTCAACAGCTTCATTATATCGCTTGCCGACAAAAGAGGTGTTTGCTTTGGATTTAGATTAAGCAGTTTCCAAATTCTATGGAATTCTTCGGGTCTCAATGCTTCGTCGATATCATAATCAAGGGTGACTTCAATAACTTCACCATTATAATATAAAATCCAAATTCCTTTAGAATCAGTGCCATGGTCATAATCTGGATCAGGAAAACTATAAATTTTCCATAGCCAGCAATCTGTATCTCGATCAATAGTCCAACCAAGCTCGTTAATAAAAGTCTCATAGTATGGATTATATTTGTAGTAAATTTCGCTCAATCCATACTTCTCATCATCCTCTTTGGTGATGATTGCGTTTTCAAAAGCCATCTACGCTCCTTGGAATTTAAAATTTAGCGTGCAAACAGAAATTTCAAGCGCAAATTTTATGCAAAACTTCGCTACGCAGCCGAAAACGGCAAGCATAGAAATTTCAAACTCGCCGCGCTTAAAGATAGACCGACGAGCTTGCCGCGACCGCTAACTCTGCTCGCCGCGGACATATTTGCTCTCTAGCCGCGGCAAAGCAAATGCGGCTCGTTAGCAAAGCTAGCGGCAAAAATTAATCGTAACCCCTCCGTAAGAAGCATAACTGCACTATTTACGGGCGGGCTAACAAAGTCATGGCGGCGAGCCGATTAAAATTTAAGCTTTAGCTTGCGGCACTTAAAAGCCGACTTAAGCCTAGACGCGGTGCGGGCGGTGTGCCGCGACACGGTGTCTAGGCTTCAAGCTACATTAAGACTGGAATTTTCGTCTTTTGTAGGAAGTATTTCGACGCGCCGCCTAGGAATATCTCCTTTATGCCGCTGTCCGAGTGCAAGCCCGCGACTATGAGGTCGAAATCGCCCGCGTCTGCATACTCTAGTAGCACCTGTCCCGGGATCTTGCCCTCGGCGTTTAACGCCTCAAAAACATCGATTTTAACGTCATGCAAGGCTAGATAGTCGCTTATGCGGCGCTTCGTTTCGGCAAGATCATCTTGAAGGTAGTGGTTTGCGGTGATGACGGTGACGGATTTGGCGCGCTGTAAAAGCCCTAGCCAATTATCGAGCGCTCGCGCAGACGCCGCAGTACCGGTAAGCGAGACTAAAATTTTATCCGCCCTAAACTCCTGCAGCTTGCGCGGTATGACGATGCAAGGCTTGCCACTTTTGGTAACCGCAGCCTCAAACGTACCCGTGATAGAGCCCGTAGGCGGCACGGAGACCAGCACCAAATCGCAATATTTGGAGTATTTCTCGACCAGCTCGGAACGGATGCCTACCATATGCCTCAAAGCGGCGCTATTTGGGACGTGATCGTCGTCGTTTTGATCTAGGCCCAGCTTGGCGCATTCAGTGTCGAAGATCGCTCTGATCTCCTCGCGCTCGGCCTGCATCTCATCTCCTGCAGATTTTAAAAATTCCTCCATCAGCACGCCGCCTTTTAGCGTCATGCGGACGTTATAGATCATCTTAGGATCGAGCTGGCACGCCATTATGTTGATGTGCGTACCGAAAAATTTATTTACGAGCAGGGCTCCGTGTATGCGCTCTGCCAGCTCCTCGCCGCCGCCGATAGGGAAAAATATCTTTTTAAGCTGCATCTTTACGCTCCTATTAAAATTTTAAGCTAATTCCAGTGAAATTTTAGTGCCTTTCTGATCGGTCACGCGCACTCGCACCACGTCGCCCGCCTTGTAAGGCGTCGTGATAAATTTAGCGCGCAGTAGCCCGTCCACGCCGTCTCGCAGCGAGATAAAGGTGCCGAAATCCAGCACGCTTTGCACCACGCCGTCAAACTCCTCGCCGATCTGAAATTTTATCTCTTTGCGTTCACCGCGCGGCTTGCGAAAATCGCGAGAATTTGAAACTATCGATAAAATTTTCTCTTTCGCGCCCGATACGGCGCTAGCTTTGGCGCCTTGAATCTTGACCTCGCCCTTTTCGCGATCCAGATCGATATTTACGCCGAAACTTTCGGTGATCTCTTTGATGACCTTGCCGCCCTGGCCGATGATGTCGGGGATTTTGCTTGCCTCGACGCTAAAAATTTCAAGCTTCGGAAGCACGTCCTCGTTTATAACGATCGCCGCATCCGCCTGCTCCATAAGGCCCAAAATATGCGCGCGAGCCTGCTTTGCCTGCGCTAGAGCCTCTTTTAAAACCTCCAGGCTGATGCCGCCGAGCTTGATATCCATCTGAAGCGCGGTGATGCCATCATAGGTGCCCGCGACCTTAAAATCCATATCTCCGTCGTGATCCTCAAGCCCCATTATGTCGGTTAGCACGGCATGCTTGTCGCCCTCAAAAATCAAACCCATCGCGACGCCCGCAACGAGCTTTAGCGTAGGTACGCCCGCCGCCCGAAGCGATAGCGCGCCGCCGCAGACCGAAGCCATCGAGCTTGAGCCGTTGCTCTCTAAAATTTCACTCACCACGCGGATAGACTGCGGCGAGTTTAGATCGATGCTCGGATATAGCGCTTTTTTGGCTAAATTTCCATGTCCCAGCTCGCGTCTACCCGGGCTTTTGAGCGGGCTTGCTTCGCCTACGCAAAAGCCCGGGAAGTTGTAGTTAAACATAAATCTATCGCTGATCGGCTCGAGCTGCGTTAGGCTGTCGCTTAGCTGCGCATCGCTATCGCCACCCAGCGTAGTGACGACCAAAGCCTGCGTCTGTCCGCGCGTAAATAGGCAGCTTCCGTGCGCGCACGGCAGGATATTGGTCTCGATACTGATCGGGCGCACCTCATCAAGCGCGCGTCCGTCGGCTCTGCGGCGATCTTCGATGATCTGCGTACGGATGATGCCGCGCTTATACTTGCCGATGACGCTGGAGATCACCTCTTTGCTCCACTCGTTTTGCGCCGCAGCCTCGGTGGTTAAAATTTGATCCACGATTTTGTTTAGTTCGGTAGCGCGTTCGCTCTTTGCCATCTGATTGATTGCAGCTTTGACGGCGTCTTTGTAGTTCGCGTCGATAAAATCCGCGATATCCTCATCCTCGATCTCGGGCTTGTACTCCAAGCTCGCATCCGGCTTTTTAAGCGGCAGAAAAGCCTCTTCGTAAGCGTTTGAGCCAGCACTTATCGCCTTTGTGGCAAAATCAATCGCATCTACCATCAGATCTTCGCCAAATTCATTCATCTGCTGCGCGCCGCCGTTAATCTGCGGCAGGGAGCGCATCTCGATCATCAAAAGCTCATCGCCGACGCCGGCTACGTAAAGATCAAGTGCGCTATTTTTAAGCGCGGAGTTGCTCGGATTTAGGATGAAATTTCCATTTTGATAGCCTATGCGCACGCCGCAAACGGGCGCTTTAATCGGGATATCGCTAAGATACAGCGCCGCAGACGCCGCATTAAGAGCAACGACTTGCAGATCGACTTCGGGATCTGCCGATAGCACGTAAACTACGATCTGCGTCGGATATGCGTATCCCTTTGGAAAGAGCGGGCGCAGCGAGCGGTCTATGATGCGGCTCGTTAGCGTCTCAAAATCGCCCGGCTTGGTCTCGCGCTTGATGTAGCCTCCGGGGATTCTACCTGCTGCGTACATCTTTTCGATATATTGCACGGTAAGAGGCAAAAAGTCCTCCTGCACCTGCGTCTCTTCGCGCGCTACGGTAGCTAGCACGACGGTATTTTTCACACGCAAAAGCGCCGCACCCGCGGCTTGCTTTGCGACCTTATTGATATCGAAAATTTCGGTATTGCCATTTACTTCAATTTTGCACTGCATTAATTTTCTCCTTATTTTTGTTGGTTTCGTGAAACGGCAGATAAAGCGGGCATTTGTTTAAAATTTGCATTATCTCCTCCGCGCTTGAGAGCGTTTTTTCTTTGTAATAAAAATCCACGTTCACAAAGTCTCTGATCTTGTGAACGGCATAAATTCCATCTACTAGCATGGCGATCTCGTCTGCATTATCGCTGCCGATAACGGGCGTGGCATAAAAGATCGCTTTGGCGTTTAAGCTTACGAGCGTCTTTATGCACGTAAGCGCGGTCAGCCCGCTCTCACACCCCTCATCTACCAAGATGACGTTTTTTTTCTCCAAATTTCCCAAAAGCTCGCCCTTGCGAAATTTATACATATTTTTTAAAATTTTCTCCTCATAAAGTCTATTCGCCTGCCCGTAAACGTAATCCAGGCTGATGCCGAAGCTTCGCACGAGCTCATCTACCATCACGATCTCTTGGGTCTCGCTTACGCACGCAATCGCGCATTCCGGATTATTGGGCGCCAAAACGGGCTCTGTGAATAAAAACTCATAAGCAAGCCCCAGCTTTAGAGCAAGATGGTTTGCGATAGGAAGCGACTCCAGGGATTGAGCGATTATCAGAAAATTTTCGTTTTTGATCACGGTAGCGGGTAAAATTTCTGCAAGTTTCATCGCGGCGTCGATTTGGTTTTCAAACATCAGCTCAGCTCTAGGCGTCATTATTTTTCGCTTCCATATTCACTATCTACTGAAAAATCATACCCCACTCCGCCGAACGGATAGAAATTTACGAGAAAGTAAATTCCGCGCTCCTTGCTTGCTTTGCTGTAGCCCGTCGTACTGGTATTTTTAGGCTCAATATCCTCTTGATACACAAAAGAGTAATTCCAACACTTGCGCGTATGAGAAAGCCCCACACGCCACATTTTAGAATAAGATCGCTCCAAGTCGTAATCCCAACGCCCAAAAATTTTATTATTCCTAGGCAAATTTACCGAAGCGTTTACGATGCCGTAGTTATCTTTCGTATAGCGTTTAGGCTCCATGCTTAGCTTTTCATATTCGTAAGCGTGACTAAGTCCAAAGCTAAAGTCGTCGTTGGAGTAGTTGGCGTAGGTATAGACCTTATCGAAGCTTTTATATTTATGTGAGTAGGTAAAGCGGTTCCCGATATTTAACCCATTTGCAAAATATGCATCGATGCGGTGTTCTAAATCGTCGAACTCGTGATCGTCGAAGTCATATCGCTGCTTGACGCTATGGCGTAAGAATTTACGTCCGTCTTCATTATAAAAAAACTGCGTCATACTTAAAGCTGCATTTTCGTGAGTGTACTCGTCACTAAGCTCGCTCAAGAAGTTATCCTCCCAATAAAGTGAGTCTTGCAAGTTACCCAGCCGCGAGCGATCTACTGCGCCGCGAGCAAGGTCGTATTTATACTGATGATACTTTAAAATTCTATCCTCGATGTCGCCTTGCTGCCATCCGGGAATTCTAAAATCCGCTCTCCAGCTCATAGTGTGATACAAGCTATCGTAAGCCCTGGCTACGTCGGTGTAGAGTGAAAGCTCGGTGTATTGATTAGCGTAGAAAGTACTTTTATCCTCGCCAAGATCGCCGTTTGCGTAGTAGAATTTATCGTGCCAATCGATATTAGTCATATACACTCGCTCGGTAAAGGCGAAATTTAAATAATCCGCCAGTAGTGGCGTGCTTATACTAATCGGCACGTCAAACTCGTATTGGCGAGCAGTCGCGCCCTCCCATCTGGTATAATTACGCGCCTTCGCATCAAGCGAATAGATCAAATTTGGTAGTCCCAAATCATTGCTAAATTTATGATATTGCAGCGTCGGAAGCTCTTGGACGGTATCTTCGTTGCGGAAGGTATTATCGGCGTTTAGCTTACTCGTATCGATGTAGTAGCGTCCGTAAGCGCCAAAATAGTGCTCGTCTGAGGTCAAATAATAATTCAGCCGTGAAGTTACGAGCGAATTATCCGCATCGTTGCCAAGACCTCCCTTTTCCTTCAGATCGTAATATTCCAGATCGTTTAGCTGGGTAAAATCGATCCATAAATTTTCGCGCAGATCGCCATCTAGCAGATAGGTTGCAAGCTTGCTGCGATCGTATTGAACTTCAAAGCCGTGATGGCGCTCGTTTTTGTATTCAAGGCGTTTTTGCGCCCGCGAGAAGTTATCGAAAACTCCGCCTCTAATCTCGCCGTAAGAATACGGCGACTCCGTAAATCGAAATGTCCCGTATACGCCAAAGCCCCTTCTGCTGCGCACCTGCGGATCGAGCTGAAAATCCCAGCTATCGTAAGGCGCAAAATAGATCGGTTGCTTGTAGTAAATCCCTTCCTTGCTGATGTAGCCGGCCTCGGGAGGCAGCAAGCCCGTGCGACGCGTACGGTCGGTCGGGAAGCCGAAATACGGCAGATAGAGCACCGGCACATCACCTACGTAAAATCTTGGATTAAAAAGATGGAGGAATTTGCTCTCTTTATTTAGCATGCCGCTACTAAATTTGATGCGCCAATCAGGATCGGTAACGTTGCAGCTAGATACGCTAGAGCCCTCCACGCGGTAATACTCGCTATCGCTGCAGCTGGCGTCGTTTTGCATCCAAAGCTCGGAGTCCTTGTCCATCATAAAATTTACGTCGGCTTGCTGCTTGTCGTTTTTCAGATCGATTTTGACATGCTGTGCACGCGTAGTTTCGCTGCTACCGCGCATCGCATTGACGTTACCAAAAAGCTCGATGATGCCGTTTTGCTCGTCGTATGTAGCGCGATCGGCGGTGATAAAGTAGTCCTGCGAATACACCGTTACGTTGCCGCTTGCCTCCGTCAAAAAGCCGTTTTTCTCGACATTATCTGCTATAAGCTCGACGTCTTGGACCTTTGCACTCGCACTACTTGCTAAAAGAGCGCTAAAACTAAGCGCTAGAATTTTAAATTTTTTACTCTTTTTCAATCTCTACCACCAATGTTTTCGCCGCCATATCATGCAGGCTCTGACGCGAGTTCGTAAAAAGCGCCACCAAAAATCCCATATAAAAGATCATCTCGCTTATCAACCTAACCGCCGCGCGGATCGCTGCAGTAGCGATATCCATAGAGCTGCCGTCAGCGCGGACGCAGTAAATTTTAACCGCAAGCTTGCCTAGCGTCGCGCCGTATAGATAGACAAAAATCGCCTGATATAAAAATTTTATTATCGCGTAATGCAAAATGAATTTTGACGCGATCTTTTGTACCTCAAGATTGCTTCCGCTCTGCGCCGCTGCGACAAGCTCTGGCTCGTCGATAGCAAATAGCACGACCACAAAAAGCGTTACGCTCACAGCTTCGTCGATACTAAACGCGATTACGCGCTTGCTAAGCGGAGCGACGATCAAATTTTATCTCTTAAGGCTTGGTGCGCGATATCGCGCCTATACTGCGCGCCGCTAAATTTTATATTTTCGCACAGCGCGTAAGCCGCATCGCGCGCCTGTTTTAGGCTCTGCGCGACGCCCACGCTTACCAAAACGCGCCCGCCGCTAGCGTAAATCTGCCCCTCCCGCTCGCTCACGCCTGCATAGCAGATATGCGCGTCCGCAGGAATTTCGCCAACCTCGATCAAAGCAGGCTGCGAAGAGCCGTAAGGGTAGCGCTCGCTAGCCATCACGACGCCCACTGCGAATCGCTCTTTCAAACTTATGCTACTTAGCTTGCCTACGGCGGCGTTGTATAAAATTTCGCTCAAATTTCCGTCAATTAGCGGCATCAAAACCTCGCACTCCGGATCGCCGAAGCGGACGTTGTACTCCAGCACGTAAGGCTCGCCGCTCACGATCATAAGCCCCACGAATAGCACGCCGCAAAAGGGCGCGCCCTGCTGCTGCATCCCTTTTAGCGTGGGTGCGACGATCTCGCTCTGTACTCTTTTTATCAGCGCGGCATCCGCTAGCGGGCTTGGCGCATAAGCTCCCATGCCGCCGGTGTTCGGACCCAGATCGCCGTCAAGCAGCTTTTTGTGATCCTGCGCTACGGGCAAGCTTACGAAATTTTCCCCGTCGCAGATCGCAAAAAAGCTCAGCTCGAAGCCCTCTAAAAACTCCTCCACGACGACGCGCTTGCCCGCTTCGCCGAAGCTTTCGCCGCTTAGCATATCCGCGGCGGCTTTTTTAGCTGCATCTTTGGAATTTGCGATGATGACACCTTTGCCCGCGCACAGGCCGTCCGCTTTGACCACGACGCGACCGTCTAGGGTATCGATAAATTTTGAAATTTCGGATAGATCGTCGCTGCTTAGGAATTTTGCGGTTTTGATATGATTTCGCGCCAGAAAGTCCTTCATATAGGCCTTAGAGCCCTCAAGCTTCGCTGCGGCAGCACTAGGACCGAATATCGCGAGGCCTTGCGCTTTGAAAATATCCACGATCCCTTTTGTAAGCGGCTCTTCGGCGCCCACGATGGTAAGAGCTACGTCGTTGTTTTTCGCAAAGAGCGCGAGCTCATCAAAATCTTTTAAATCTAAATTTTTACCGAGCGCCTTCGTAGCGCCGTTTCCCGGAGCAAAATACAGATTTAAAACGTTTTTATCCTCGCGAAGTCTTAGCCCGATCGCGTATTCTCTACCGCCGCCGCCGATTATTAGGATATTCAATGAAGCCTCCGTAGCGTAAAAAACCCAAGTGAGCGTTGCGTAAAAAGAATCGGCTCAAACAAAGCCAATCTTGCAACTAGGAAAAATCTCTAGGTCGCAACCCGTAACTTTAAAAAAGCTCGAGCCGAGCCGCGTCACACGGACCTCTCACGTCGTCGCTTATACAAATATGTTGAACCCTCATATAAAACGCTCTCGCTTCACCCAGGCTTGGGCAAAATTATAGTCTAAATTTGCTTAAACTATGGCAAAAGCGCCAGATCGACGCAGGATTTTATCGACATTCTTTCGCAGATTATCGGCTCGCAAAACTCGCTCAAAACGCTCGCCGTCGTCCTACCGATACAGATCACCTTGTAGCCCTCGTCCCAGCCGAAATTTGCGGTAAAGCCGCGCACGTTTTTAGGCGAGGTAAAAATCAGCGTGCTGCCTTGCGGCGGCTTTGCGGCGGCGGGCAGACTAAGGACGCAATTTTCATAGGCGATCACGCTTTGCAGCCGCACGCCGGCGCTAGATAGAATTTGCTCCAGCTTTGATACCGTCTGCCTCGCGCGCAGATACAGTGCGTCTCTGCCCCTTAGAAGCGGCGCGATCTCCGCGGCAAACTCGTTTCCGTGCCCGTGCCGCGCTACAAAAATATCGCGAAATCCAAACTCGCGCGCAGCCGCAGCGCACGGCTCGCCGATAGCGTAAACGGGAGTATCTAAATCAGGCGAAATTTCATTAAATTTTATCGCCGCTACCGCATTTTTGGAGGTAAAAATTAGCGCGCCGATCTGCGCAGGCAGGCTAAATTTGAGAAATTTTATCTCGCAAACCGCAAGCTGCCTCACCTGTGGATGCTCAAATCTCGTATTAGACACCAGATATATCAAAACGCCCTCCATGTTTAAATTTGCTTCGATTAAATTCCACTCTCGAAAAATCCGATCCGCCGTCATTAATCTTTGAGCTCAAATTCAATTCTACTCCGCGCCGCCTTCGGCGCCGATAAAAACCTGCCGCGAGACCCACGCGCGTTTTTCAGTCGCACTTAAACAACCTAGCGGCGGCACGCTTTTTTAAAATTTTATCTCATGCCTAAATTTGTAACCAAGCACTCCACTTTGCGCCGACTCGGTCTTTTAAATTTAACTTTATAACCTCAAGCGCCTGCTCTAAAGCCAGTTTAGGGCGCGCTGTCATTTTAAATTTACGCAGCAATTACCCGCGGCGAGTGCTTAAAACACTACCGCCTAGCCCGCTCCACACAGACCGCCGAAGTTTCAAATTTAAAGACACGACTGCGAAATTCTAAAATTTCGCCGCTTTAGCCCTCAAATTTCAATATCGGGCCCTATCCGTCTATTTCGCAGGTCGCAAGCGATACCGCCTCGCCCAAACTTAGCACCAAATTTCGCCCAAGCATCCGTGCGGTACTTAGCTCCTTAAATTTAGCCTTTCAGCCACCCGTTTAAAATTTCAATCTGCGCCGCCACTCTCTCATTTGCCGTGCCTCCTTGCGACTTGCGCGCCTCTTTGGAAGCGTTTAGATCAAGAAATTTAACCGCATCGCCACCCAGGCTTTCATCCATACTTGCAAGCTGCTGCGCATTTAGCTCGCTCAAATCTAGGCCCAAATTTTCCGCATACGCCACGGCCTTGCCAGTGATGAAGTGCGCCCGGCGAAAGGGCACGTTTTTCTCCCGCACGAGATAATCCGCCAGATCGGTCGCCGTGAGGTGCCCGCGGCGCGTCATTGCTAGCATATTTTGCTTGTTAAATTTAGCCGTTTTTAGCATCTGTTTTAAAATTTCAAGGCTCGCAAGCGCGGTGACGACGCTATCAAAAACGCCCTCCTTGTCCTCCTGCATGTCCTTGTTGTATGCTAGCGGCAAGCCTTTCATCACCGTTAGCAGCGCGACGAGATTGCCGTTTACGCGCCCCGTTTTGCCGCGGATGAGTTCGGCGACGTCGGGATTTTTCTTCTGCGGCATGATCGAGCTGCCCGTGCTGTACGCGTCGCTGATTGCCACAAAGCCGAACTCCTGCGAGCTCCACAAGATGAGTTCCTCACATAGGCGCGACGCATGCATCATCAGCACGCTTACGTTAAATAAAATCTCCAGCGCAAAATCGCGGTCGCTGACGCTATCCATCGCGTTTGGCGTCACTCCCGCAAACCCCAGCTGCTGCGCGACCAGCTCGCGATTTATCGGGTGCGGCGTGCCCGCAAGCGCGGCGGAGCCTAGCGGGCAGAGATTGTTTCGCTCGCGCGAGCTGGCAAAGCGCTCGTAGTCGCGGCGAAACATAAACGCGTAAGCTAGCAAATGATAGGCAAGGCTCACGGGCTGGGCGTGCTGAAGGTGCGTGTAGCCGGGCATCAGCGTGTCTGCGTGCTCGCTAGCTATATCTCGCAGAGCCGCGACTAGCTCGCGGATTTTTTCGGCAACCTGAGCGCCACTTTTAAGCACGTAGAGGCGAAAATCAAGCGCGACCTGATCGTTTCTGCTGCGCGCGGTGTGCAGCCTACCGCCAAGATCGCTTCCGATGAGCTCGCTCAGGCGCTTTTCGACCGCCATGTGGATGTCCTCGTCGGCGGTTTTAAACTCAAATTTACCGCTTTTTATCTCTTCAAACACGGCGTCAAGCCCCGCGACGATCTTTTCGCTCTCCTCAGCCTTTAAAATCCCGCAAGCGCCGAGCATCCGAGCGTGTGCCTTGCTGCCCGCGATATCCTCCTGCCAAAGCGCCCTATCAAAGCCAATCGAGGCGTTAAACTCCTCCAAAAGCGCCGAACTCGCCTCGCTAAAGCGCCCCTCCCACATTTTTTTCACGCTCGCTCCTTCGTTTAAATTTTCGGTGATTTTATAAAATTTTAAATCTCGCCGCACAAGATTTGCGGGCGAGAAAAAAGGCTAAAGCGCGGTAAATTTCTAAAAAATGCGCGTACCGCTTCGCGCACTAGACTTTGGAATTTACTGTGCCTCAAACTTAGCGGTTCAAAAGCGCTTGCTAGCTTATTCAATCCACTTTACTACGTCATCCATGCTGCGGCGGATCTTTTTAGGCTGCGGATTTACGCGGTAGCCGAAAGGCACGAGTAGCGCCACGCGGCGATCATTCCATTTTAGATTCAAAATCTCTCCGAGCGCTGCGCGATCAAAGCCCTCCATCGGGCAGCTGTCGATGCCGCGGCTTGCGGCCTCGTTCATCATCGCAAGTGCTGCGAACATGCACTGCGCGTGCGACCAATTAAATAGCTCCTCATCATCGTTGTGAAAATAACCGCTTAAAAAATCTTGATAAAATTTATGCCTGTCGCCGATATATTTGGGCGCTTCATCTTTTTTACGCGTAATCATTCGCTCGATATAATCACTTCGTCCTTGATCTTTGCTAAAATCACGACCAGATGTGAGCAAGAGGTGATCTGCGGCTGATTCCATGATTTTTCGCGTATCTGCTCGCGCAGCGCCTTGTTTTGCACAACCAAAAAGTCCCATTGCTCTAGCCCCGTAGAACTAGGTGCTAAGATGCCCGCCTGCAAAATAGCGTCGAAATCGGCTTTGCCGATCTTTTTATTCTCGTCAAAAATTTTGCACGCGTGGCGAAATTTCATAATCTCTAAATGTGTCATAGTCTCTCCTTAATTAGAATTTTTGTAGATCAAATACCCGCCATCTTTGCGTCTGATGCTGAGGTTACCCTCGCGCGAGCGTACGCCGATGCGGTAGTAGCCGTCCTCTTTAGTGACATTAATATCGCTAAAGCCACCGATATTTACAGCGAAGCTCGCGCCGCTAAGCGGGATCTCTTGGCGCCAAAACTCCGCTTCAAGCGTGCCCGAAGCATTTGCGTCGAAGCTTTTGAAATCGTCTGCGGTGATGAGCTGCACGCTGTCTTTGCGGATGACAAATTTTAATCCGTCGTCAAATTTAAGCGTCTCTAGCGGTAGCTCCAGGCGCGGCGCGAAGCTAGGCGTGATGCCACTTTGCGAGACCTGCTTTTGTAAATTTGGATCAGTCGAAGTAACCGAGACGTCCAGTGCCCTATGTAGCGCGGGTTTGGCGCTAGCGCTTAGCACGAAATCATCGTGCCAATCAATTGAGCGATTGATATCAATGATCTTTTCGTGCAGAGCCCCGTCGTCGTCCCTATATCGCACAATTAAGCTTTCGATCGTAAGGGCGTCGGAGGGAAGCGCAAAGGTTTGCTGCGTAAAATTTTTAGGCGCGGGAGTATTTTGCGACGTGGCGGCGGAGCTTTGCACCGGATTGGAATTTTGCGGAGCAGATTGCGCGTTTTGTTGCATAGTGGAGTTTTGCACCGTAGAATTTTGCGCTATAGAATTCTGTGCCGCCCTAAAATTTTGCGCTATCGTAGAATTTGACTCGCTTACTTCCGGCGCAATCGGTAACTCATCAGGAGGCGGAAGCATCGCAACTGAAGGCTGCGCAGAAGAGTTCAGCTCCGTTTTAATGACCTGCAAAGGAGCGCCGATGCCCGCTTTGGGGCCAGGAGCTTTTTTTTCGGTCTGCGAGAGCTGTGCGCTCACGGATTTTTTGGCGACGCTTACTTTGACGCTAGAATTTGCTTCTGCGGCGCTTTTTTGCATTGCTGCGGTAGGGCTTTTAGATGTTTCAGGTTTCATTACAGCTTGCTTTTTAGCGCTTGGGCTTTGTGCACCTGTCTTTGGCTCTTTAATCGCCAAATCGGTAGAATTTTGCTCTTTTACCGCGACGATGCTAGGTTTCGTAGCGTTTGAATTTGCGCTATTTAAATTCTCTGCGTTTAAAAAAGCGCAAAGACCTAAAATTAGCAAAAAAATTTTTTTCATTTTTTAAGGTCCGGATCGAGCGAGCGACGCTCTAAATAAAGCTTTTGCAGTTCGGCGTTTTCCTCTTTTAGCCGCTCGACGTCGGTGAATAAAAACGCCTTTTCTTTTTGCAGCTGGCGCAGCACTTCAAACGATCGCTTGCCAAATAGCACATCACCCACAAAGATACCCGCAAAAACGACGCAGACGATCAGCGCAAGAGCTGCAAAAATCTGCTTAAGCGGTGAAAACGGATTGATAAAATTCAGCCGTTCTTTTAAATTTTTACGCTTCTTTGAAGTTTTTTTAGCGGCAGGATCTGCGTTCTGCGGCATAAAAGAAAATCCTTGCGCGGCAGGATTTACGTCTTGCGCCGCAAAGCCCATGCCTTGAGAGCTGTAGTCTACGCTCTGAGCCGCAAAACCCGCGTCGTTTGGAAAGCAGTTTTCTTTAGCGTATAACTCTGCATTCTTTAAATCGCTGCTCCCAATAAATTCTGCGCCGTAAAAGCTCGCGTCTGCTTGCGAGCTACCTTCGTAGTTTCCGCTTGTAGTAGAGCTTTTACCGCTTAAATTAGAGCTGCTGCTTGTGGCTTCAGAGGTAGAGCCTGCTTCATCTATACCACGCGAAGCACCGCTACGATTTTGGCGGAAGCCAGCCCCTACCTCGCTAAAGCCTCCGCCAAAATTTTCATCGCTATAAAATTCATCATCGTCAAAAAAATCGTCCTCGTCAAAGTCTGCGTCTGAATATCTGCCTTGCGTATCCGCGTAATCCACTCCGTCCGTATAGGAGCGCTGCGCGCCTTTTAAGCTCCGCTTGGACTTTTTTTTAAAAAACATTTTAAATTTGGCTTCCTAAAAACTCGTCCGTCTCGCGCTCGATCTCAAGCAGGCGGTTGTATTTGGCGTTGCGTTCGCTTCTTGAGGTCGCGCCCGTTTTGATTTGGCCCGTATTCATCGCGACGGCGAAGTCTGCAATAAAGCTATCCTCGCTCTCGCCGCTTCTGTGGCTCATCACGCAGCGGTAGCCTTTGCGCTGTGCTAGGCGGATCGTCTGCATAGTTTGGCTAACCGTGCCGATTTGATTTGGTTTGATCAAAATCGCGTTAGCTACGCCTTTGGCGATACCTTCGCGCAAAATTTTCTCATTCGTTACAAAAAGATCGTCGCCCACGAGCTGCACTTTGGAGCCAAGCTTGCTCGTTAGCTTTGCCCAGCCCGCCCAGTCGTCCTCGCTTAGGCCGTCTTCGATCGAAAATATCGGGTACTTCTCGCAAAGCTGTGCGTATCGCTCTATCAGCTCTTCGCTTGAAAATTCCTTGCCCTCTAGCTTATATTTGCCGTTTTCGTACAGCTCGCTAGCAGCCACATCCAGGGCCAGTTTGATCTGCTCGCCCGCTTTGTAGCCAGCTTTTTCGATAGCCTGCATGATTAGTTTGATCGGCTCTTCGTTATCGTTTAAATTTGGCGCAAAACCGCCCTCATCGCCCACTGCCGTGCTGTGGCCGGCCGCATTTAGTAGGCCTTTTAGCGTGTAGTAAATTTCGCTCGCCGCTCGCAGCGCGTCGCTAAATTTATCAAATCCAAACGGCATAATCATAAATTCTTGAAAATCCACGCTGTTGTTTGCGTGCGCGCCGCCGTTAATTATATTAAACATCGGCACCGGCAGTACGCTAGCGTTCGCGCCGCCCAGGTAGCGGTACAAAGGCACGTCAAGGCTCTTTGCCGCCGCGCGCGCTACCGCCATAGATACGCCAAGCACGGCGTTTGCGCCTAAGCTTGAGTAGTTATCGGTGCCGTCAAGCTCTCTCATCTCATCATCAAGCGCCTTTTGATCGAAGGCATCCAGCCCGATCACGGTCTCCGCGATCTGCGAATTTACGTTTTCAACAGCCCTTAGCACGCCCTTGCCGCAGTATCTATCGCCCCCATCGCGAAGCTCCAGCGCCTCGCGTTTGCCCGTACTTGCGCCGCTTGGGACTATCGCGCTTGCTACGGTGCCGTCGCTTAGAGCCACGGTCGCCTTCACGGTCGGGTTGCCGCGACTATCTAACACCTCTATCGCATAAACATCTTCGATATAAATCATCATTCATCTCCACTTTGTAAATTTTCTTCATCGTCCGCGTCTGTGCTGAAATTTACGCTACCCATTTGCTCGCGGATCTTTGCAGTGATCTCTTCGGCGACAGCAGGGTTATTCTCTAGATAAATTTTAGCATTTTCGCGTCCTTGACCCAGCTTAGTGTCGCCGTAGCTGAACCATGCGCCGCTTTTATCGACGATGTCGAGCTTGACGCCGTAATCGATCAACTCGCCCACCTTGCTGATACCCTTGCCGAACATTATGTCAAATTCCGCGATCTTAAACGGCGGCGCCACCTTGTTTTTTACGACCTTGACCTTGGCGCGGTTGCCGATGCTCTCTTCGTTTTGTTTCAAAGTAGCGATCTTGCGTATGTCGATGCGCACCGAAGCGTAAAATTTAAGCGCATTGCCGCCGGTCGTCGTCTCGGGCGTGCCGTAACCCATCGCGCCAATCTTCATACGGATTTGGTTGATAAAGATCACCGTTGTGTTCATCTTATGCACGACGCCGGCGAGTTTGCGTAGCGCTTGGCTCATAAGTCGCGCCTGAAGCCCTACGTGCTGATCACCCATATCGCCCTCGATCTCGTTTTTCGGCGTGAGCGCGGCGACGCTATCTACGACGATAAGATCGATCGCGCCGCTTTTTGCTAGGGTCTCTACGATGTCAAGCGCCTGCTCGCCGAAGTCGGGCTGGCTGACGTAGAGATTGTCGGTATCGACGCCTAAATTTGAAGCGTATTTGACGTCTAGCGCGTGCTCGGCGTCCACAAATGCGCAAATTCCGCCCGCCTTTTGGCACTCGGCGATGATGTGAAGCGTAAGCGTCGTCTTGCCCGAGCTCTCAGGCCCGTAAACCTCGATGATACGCCCCTTCGGCACGCCGCCGATGCCAAGCGCGATGTCAAGCCCCACAGAGCCCGTAGAGATGGCGTCTATCGGCTCGACCTGCTTATCGCCCAGCCGCACGAGCGTGCCCTTACCGAAAGCTTTGTCGATCGATTTTAGCGCCGCATCCAGCGTCTTTTTCTTTCCCTCGTCCATGTTTTTCCTTAAAAATAAATTCACCTGATTTTACCAAATTTGAAATGAATTTTTGATTATTCGCGCAAATTCGGCGCGGCATCGGAATTTGAAATTTTTAAGGAGCGCAAAAGCTCTGCAGGGCGAGCGGAGAGCATTAAATTTAGCCTTTTAAACGGGCCTAATTTTTCACGTTTTTCTTTAGAAATTCCTTATTTTTATGAGGGCTGTAGCAAAATTTCACTATAATTTCGCAACATTTCAAAATCAGGCCGCGCGCAAAATTTAAAGCGGAGCAAAAAGGATAAAATTTGAAGATTTTTAAGCATATAAACGTTGCTCACTCGCCCGACGCAGACGATATTTTTATGTATAAGGCTATTGATTTCGGCTGGGTGAGTTCAAAAAATCTAAAGCTTAGCGCCACGGCGCTTGATATCCAGAGCCTAAACGACGAGGCGCTAAAGGGCACCTATGAGGCCACGGCGATTAGCTTCGCGTTATATCCGCTTATCTGCGACGAATACGCGCTTTTGCGCACGGCGGTGAGCTTCGGCGAGGGCTACGGCCCAAAGCTCGTTAAGAAAAAGGGCGCGATTTTAAAGCGAAATTTCAAGGTCGCGCTCAGCGGCAAACACACGACAAATGCCCTACTTTTTCGCATGGCATACCCGCAGGCGCGCGTGATTTATAAAAACTTCCTGCAGATCGAAGGCGCGGTTTTAAGCGGCGAAGTAGACGCGGGCGTGCTGATACACGAGAGTATTTTGGACTTTTCGGACGAGCTTTGCGTGGAGCGCGAGATCTGGGACATCTGGAGCGAACTAGCTGGCGAAAATCTGCCGCTGCCACTAGGAGGCATGGCGGTTCGCCGCAGCCTGCCGATAACGGACGCCATCGAGTGCGAGCGCGTGCTAACGGAGGGCGTACGTATCGCCACCGCACATAAGCCGCTTTTATCGCGCATGCTTCTCGAGCGAAATCTCATCCGCGTGGACGACGCAAAGCTCGAAAAATATCTGAGCCTTTATGCCAACGAGGCCTCGATCGAGCTTTCGGGAGTGCAGATAAGGGCGATAGATAGGCTATTTGAGCTTGGTTACGAGCGCAGATTTTACCCTGCGCCGCTTAGCGCGCAGGAGAATTTTATCCCGCGCGAATATAACGAGATTCGCTTTGCGGACTGCGGCGGGCAAAACCCGATGTAGGGCCGAGCGAGATTAAAATTTTAGATTAAATTTTTGGCTCTTGTTTCGGGTGAATTTTGCTCGGAATGAAATCGCGTTTTGGCTAAATTTCTCGGCGTTAAGGGGTTTGTGCCTCGGCGAAAATTTTACTTCGGCGTAAGGGCAGACGCGAGGTAGAATTTTATATCGCTTTTGCCGTAGCGGTAATGTATCGCCGCTTTTGGATTTAGCCGCGGAGTGCAATGTAGATTTAAAATTTGCGCGCAAATTTAACGTCAAGCTTGCCGTGATTTTGCCGCCAAGTTCGTTAATCGACCGCGCTGTAGTGCTATTTGTCGCCGTGCAATCTGCACGCTTTAAATTTACGGCTACGCAGCGATGAAATTTCACGGCGCGGCGCTACATTGCGCGGCTGTATTTTGTGCCGCAGGGTGCGAGGTGCGGTGCGATGTAGCGCGCTGCTGAAAACGTATCGAAAGCGAGATAAATTCAATCGCGCTGGCGGCGCTAAATTTTGAAATAGCGTTTGCGTCTCGCACCGCACCTCGCGGCGGTATCGCTAAATTTTAAAACGATGCGCGGCGAGCATGAAATTTTAAATTGACGAAACCAAAAAATGAAATTTAAAAGGCAAAATTTTGAAAACAAAGCAGATAGATTTTAGCAAATACACCTCCGTGCGCATCGGCGGGAGCTTTGCGGTGCAAATTTTAAAAGACGATGCCGATTTTGCAGAGTTTGAGAGCATAGCGGGGGGCGCGATCATCGGCGGCGGCAATAATTTGCTCATCTCGCCTGCGCCGCCGCACCTTGCGATGCTAAGCGAGGAGTTCGACCGCATAAGCCTAAGCGGAGATGTCCTTAGCATCGGGGCTACGACAAAGTCGGGCAAAATTTACAACTTCGCCAAAAAGCAAGGCCTCGGCGGCTTTGAGTTTTTGCGCAACATTCCAGGCCAGCTCGGCGGGCTAATCAAAATGAATGCGGGGCTCGCCGGCGCTAGCATCAGCGATAGCCTGCTTGCCGTGCGTTTAACGCGCGGTTGGGTGGAGCGCGAGCGGATAAGCTTCGGCTACCGAAGAAGCGGGATCGAGGAGCCGATTTTGGGCGCCGAGTTTAAAATTTCGCGCGACTTTGATGCTGAGCTCGCCGCGGATTTCGCCGCCAAACGCGCCAACCAGCCAAAGGGGGCTAGCTTTGGAAGCTGCTTTAAAAACCCGCCGAATGACGCCGCGGGCAGGCTGATTGAAGCAGTAGGGCTTAAAGGCCACGCGATCGGCGGCGCGAAATTTAGCGAGCAGCACGCCAATTTCATCATAAATTTTGGCGGCGCGAGCTTTGAGGATGTGATTGCGCTCATAAATTTAGCGCAAAGCCGCGTTTTTGAGGAATTCGGTATCGAACTGGAAACCGAGGTCGTGGTGCTATAAAAGGAAATTCGTATATTTTGCCCCGACTAAACTTACTCGGTTGTCCATTCCGTCTTTTTGCACTGGATTTTTTATGCTTTGAAATTTTAAAATACCGACGAAATCGTCAAATTTAAAAGCGCTCGATACGGTGCGCCGGCGATACTAACCGCTGTTTCATCGCTTAAAATAGTCGCTACAAAAATGGCCCGCAAAAGCAATCAATTTTATCCCGTTTATCTCGCCATGAAAAACAGTTGTTGAATTTTGCGCACCAAACCGAGGCCGTCTAAATCGGTATTCCGTAACCGTCTAAGCGGGCAAACAAATTTAGCTCAGAAGTAACACGCAAAAGCCACAACGGCGACGATAAAAGTAAGCGCGGCCGTTAATTTATATAGCCGCAAAGCTCCCGCGCAGCGACTTTTCAT
>NZ_CALHGM010000001.1 GCF_938030145.1 uncultured Campylobacter sp. | reverse complement strand
CTTTAAAAAAATATGGCAATCGCGGTATTGACGGTAGAGAAAATTTACCAAAAGAGCATGAAGTCGTAACTTTTCTGCACGATTAAATATAAAGGATAAAAAATGACGAGTAAACAAGCCGATCAAATTTTAGCAGATATTGCAAGCGGTGAGGAGGTGCGCAGCGGCACCGATGGCGGTGCGAACACAAGAGAAATTTAACAAAACGTGGCGCGAGCCCGAAACGCGATGCGTAAATTCAAAGCGAAATTTATCCGAAACCCAACCGTGAGCGAGCGCGAGATAAAATTTTACTCAAACGCTCAATGCGCGAGAATTCGCTAGCGGGCGCAGACTATTTGTAAATTTGAAAATTTCACTCAAACGCCGAGCGCAGATTTAGATGTGGAACGATTTGCAGTTCTGCGGGTGCCGTGAACTCCTTTTTACGCAGCTTTTCTATCGCCGCGCGCGCGATCATAGCGGCGTTATCGGAGCAAAATTTCATCGGCGCGAAAAGTATCTCGCAGCCAGCCCGCTCGCACAGATCCGTCAAAAGCTCGCGCAGATGCAGGTTCGCGCTCGCTCCGCCCACGACGCCGAAGCGCACAAAGCGGCGCAGCTCAAAGATCCGCTGCAATTTATCCAGTATGTGCGCGCACGCCGCATCCTCAAAGCAGCGCGCCAGATCGCGCATCGCCTGCTCATCCAGCTCGCCCGCCTCTTTTAGCTTCTCTATCTGCACACGCACGGCGTTTTTAAGCCCCGAAAAGCTATACTCCAGCCGCCTGTCGCCTTTTAGCGGCACGGGCAGCTCAAACCGCGGCTCGCCGCCTTTTGCGAGCTCCTCGATGAGTGCGCCGCCCGGATAGCCGAGCCCCAGCATCTTTGCGACCTTATCGAAGCTCTCGCCGAAGCTGTCGTCGCCGGTGGTCGCTAAAATTTCGATACCCCCCGCCGCGTCGATATCCAAAACCATCGTATGCCCGCCGCTAACGAGCAAAACGCCCATCGGAAATCGCGCCTCGCGGCCTAAAAACAGCGAGTAGACGTGGCCTATGAGATGATTTACGCCGATGAGCGGCAAATTTAGCGCGAGCGCGAGCGCTTTTGCCATATTTACGCCGCCGATCAGGCTCACGCTAAGCCCCGGGGTATTGGTCGCTGCGACGGCGCTAAGCTCGCCAAAATAGGGCTTTGCGCGCTGCAAAATCCGCGGCAGCGCCTCAGTATGCAGTCTCGCGGCAAGCTCGGGCACGACGCCGCCGTATCTGGCGTGATCGGCCTCCTGGCTTATTTTTTCGTAAAATTTCAGCTCGAAACTACGCTCGTCCATCACCGCGATCGAGCTGTCGTCGCAGCTGCTTTCAATAGCAAGTATCACACAAAATCCTTAAAATTTTTTCGCTCATTATACTCAAAAATCGGCTCTGCGGTGCAGATGAAATTTTAAAATTTAAAGCGGCGCGCCCTAAATTTTTGTCTTTGTCGCGGCATGTTCGCGCTCGCGGGGAAAATTTTAAAATGCGCCGTTCGGCTCAGTGCGCTAACGGAATTAAATTTAAAACGCGTTGCCGCGCATCTTGCTCCCACACCGCGGTTTGCCGAGCCGCATTGTATCGCCGAGCCCAGCCGCGGTATGCCGCTTCTTTGCGGTACGAACTTGGCGTGACTGCCCTATCAAAACATATCGCGCAACGGACGAGTGCGACTGAAGCGTTAAATTTAAAGCGCCGCCCTTTTGGTTACGAGATAATTTGCGAAACGAAAAATTTTAAAGGGCTCTTGCCGCGCTCGTAAAATTTAACTCCGCATCGGCATGCCGTCGCGGCATATCGTCGATACGCGGCGCGCAGCACCTGTTGCCGTGTCGTGCACTGCGCATCCTTGCTTCCGTGTCGCAGTTTGCCTGCCGCGGCGGATAAATTTTAAATAGATGAAATTTTGGCAGTTGAAATTTAGCGAGCAAATTTAAAATGGCCTTTGGATTTTAAAACTCCAAAGGCCGTCGCGATTAAATTTAGCGCTAAATTTAAAGGCTAAATTTCGGACTCTTGTTTTTTCTCGCCGCTTGGGATCGCCGTATCGTACCAATCAAGCTTGCGCGTAAAATACATAACGAGCGAAATCACCGCGAAGATCATCAGACTTCCCATCAATAGGGCGTAGTCTTCGGAATTTAAGATGACATAGAGGATCGCGTATGAAACGAGCTGAACGCAGGTGATGAAAATGCCCCAACGCGCGCCTTTGAAAATCGCGCTCGCGTAGAAAAATACTATCGCGCTGACCGCGATCGCCGAGATAGCGTAGCTGATCGCAAAGCCGATGTGTTCGGAGAGCGAAAGCACCAGCAGGTAAAAAACGACGTCCTCAAGCCCGATGAGTAGATACTGGATCGGGTGGATGCGCTCGTGAGTGTAAACCTCGCACAAAAAGATCGCTAAAAACGGCACCGCTAAAAATAACAGAGCGTAATCCGTGCAGCGCTTAATCAGCGAGTAGCTATTCACAGGCTCGATGAAGCCGATGCTTACGGCGTCATTTCTATCGTCGTTGCTGCGCCAGTTCGTCATAGCGACGCGGTCATCTTGATCTGCAAGCCACGCAGGAGCAATGCCTGCGGCTAAGCCTGTAACTTCCCACGAAGCTTTAAAACCGCTAGCGCTTACCTCGCGCGATTTGGCGATAAAGCCGCCGCCAAAGCTAGGCGATGCCCAAGTAGAGCTAATTTCAAAACGGCTATTTTGCGCGATCGGAGCTAGATGAAGTGCCTCGCCGCCTTGGATTTTAAGCGTGCCGCTGATGCTGAAATCAGACGAAAGCGCTGAAGTGGGGAGCTTGTAGATTAAACTACGATCGAAAATTTTAGCCTCGGTGTTGCCGTGATATTGCTTAAGCTCCTTGCCGTTTAAGCTTAAAGCGGGGGATGCGGTGAAGGATTTTTGATTGCCTACGCCGAGCACTAGCACGGCTTCGTCGAAATTTAGTCGCGTAGGATCGATACCTAGCTCGGCGTAATTTATCGCTTCAAAGTCCGCTTTTAGCGCGAAGTCGCCGTTATATATCGGGACGCGAAAAATTCCGCGCTTTAGATAGGTGGGGTCGATCTCTGCCGCGAGGGAGTAGTTTTTAGGCACGATGATGAAATTTTTCTCTACGCGCCTTTTTACGAGCTCGTTGTTGCTTTTGTCTATCGCTTCGATTATCTCTGCGTAGGGTACTACGATCGCAAGGCCCTGGATTTGCAGCTCGCCGCCCACCGGCGTGAGGATCGAATCCTGCGCGAGCTGCTTGGTTTCGGAGCGCGAGTAGGTAAGATTATCGATAAAGCTTAGCGGAATTAACAGCAGCAAAAGCAGCACTAAAACTATGAACGGTTTCGTCCAAAACGCGCCACGAATGGCGTTTTTAGTAGAATTTAACAAAGGCTCTCCTTTTAGGTAGAATTTAAAACAGAATTTTAACGATGAATAGTAAACGGACGGCGCTTGAAGCGGGAGGAATCTTATAAATTCTAAAGGAACTTTGGATGTGAAGCGCTGCGGATATCGCTTTGAATTTTGGGGATTTCGCTGCAAGCTAGAATTTCATTGCGAATGAGAATTTTGCTATTCGCAAGAATTTTACGAGAAAATTTATGTTAATAGAATTTAAAAGCTTGAAATTCTAAGTCCAAAAATTTCAAATTTCCAAAGCCCTAGGAATTTTGAAATTCCAAAGGCTTTGAATTTTTAAAATTTCGCCGCTTTAGCGTGCAAAATTTCGTACCGTCATCTCGCGTAAGCTTTAAAATTTATACGCCACGCTTAGCTTGAAATTTCGTCCCGGCTCCCAGTCGATAGCGTTTGAATTACCGGTGAAATCGGCGCTGCGCTGTGAGTGCGACGCGTAGGCTTTATCAAAGAGATTGTAAACGCCTGCGTTGATTTCAAGCCCTTTAAATCGTCCGCTATCCGGAGCGTAGGTGACGTATAGATCGTGAACTGCATAGCTAGGCACCTTGGTTTTTTCGTCGCTAGCTGCAGAGACTACGTTTTTGGAGTCGAAAAAGAGCAAGTTATAGCCCAGCAGTAGATCCGCCGCAGAGATTGCGTACTCGGCATTGAAGGTGTATTTATCGCCATAGTCGCGGTAGCCGATAATGTTTGAGCTTAGATAGCCCGAGCCGCTGCGCACGCGGTCTTTATATTCTACGTGCTGGTGAGTATAGCCCGCAGCAAGGCTCAAATCATCTAATATCAATCTTGCGTAAAGCTCGACGCCGTCAATATCCGCGCCGCCTGCATTAGCCCTGCATAAGGTGCCCTGCGCGCCTCCAGGGCAGCCGATAACGCCGCCGCGAGCATTGTTATCTACGATGAGATTTTTATATTCCGTTCTGAAATACTTCGCAGTTAGGCTTACCGAGGAGTTCTCTCCTAGCTCGCTTTTGTAGCGACCGCCTATTTCGTAGGCGTTACCCGTAGTGGCCTTTAAATTTTCATTGGCCATCCAGCTTAGTGGTCTGCCGCGGCTAGTACCCGCAGCCATCATGCTCTCCATTACGTCAGGCCCTCTAAATACTCGCGCATAGCTCGCAAATGCCCCAAATCCTGCGCCGATCTCGTAATCAAGCGCCAAGGCGGGGCTTACTTCGTTGAATTTATATTTGTAGCTAGAGATATTAGCGCCTCTACCGTTGTAAGTCTTTAGCTCGTGCCTTTCGTAGCGCACGCCAGGAGTTACCGTAAGCCCACCGTAGCGCATAGCATCCTCGATATAAAAGCTATAATTATCGACCTTTTCGGGGCGTAGATTGCCGGGCTTGACGTAGTTTTCGGAGCGGTAGTAATCAAAGCCGTAGCGCAGCGTATGAGCCAGATCGCCCGTTTCAAATTTACTTTTAGCGCCGATTTTGCCGCCTTTGGTCTCGACGCCCCATTTTGAGCCTGACGAAGTAGAGCCGATGCGTTGATGCTTGGTGTAATATCCCGTGATGTCGAGCTCTAGCAAGTCGCTTGGATTATATGTGTATTTGATCGTGTGCGTATCGCGCTCGTATTTGCGGTTATCCAGCTGCCCGTTTAGCCATGAGCCGAATTCCGGTCGCAGCGGATAGAGACCTTTATACTGCATATGCTCGGTAGAGAGCGAAATTTTATGAAAATCCAAAAAGCTATAGCCCGCTTTTAATAAATAATTTATATCGTTGCCGTCGCCGCCCGTAGGCTTGCCGTTGCCCGATTCGCCGAAGCCGTATCCGTAGTGCTTAAACGCAGCAAGCATATCTAGGCTATCAAACGCTCTGCCGTAGAGCATCGCACTTTGCGAATAGCCTTCGTTATTGCTCGTATAGCCCACTTTGAGCTTGGCGCCGATATCCTGACCGTCCTCAAGCATGTCAGAAGCGTCTACCGTCCTGAAGGCAACTGAGCCGCCCAAAGCGCCCGAGCCGTTCACGACCGAGCGCGCGCCTACATCGACCTCTACGGCTTTGATAAGATCAGGATCGATTAGTAAATCGGCGTTGTGATGAAAGGTATTGCCGTTTTGCTTCGCGCCGTCAATCGTGATATTTAGACCGCGATCGCTCACACCGCGCATATAAATTTTTTGATTCATGCCGTTGGTGCCGCCCACATAAACGCCTGGGATGTCGCGAAATACGTCTTTTACGAGCGTGGCGTTGCGGGTATTGATTTTGACATCATCCACGGTGCTAGGCGTGCTAGAATCGCTAGTAACTTCGATTACGCCTAGGCTTTGCGTATTTGAATCCTTGCTTTTGGATGCGTCCGTAGCGCTTGATTTCTCGTCTGCTTGTACGCTTAAGCAAAGAACCGCGCACAAAGACAAAGCCAGATGAAATTTTTTCATACGAAATTCCTAAATGATAATAAAATTAAAAAACGGCGAATAATATAAAATTAATCCTTTATTTTATATTAATTATCAAGACATTTTAAAATCATTACAATTTTATCTCCGAATGCTTTATTATCATTAAATAAAGCTAAATGATAAAATATAATTTAAATATCGATCATCAAAATTTTAGTAAAAATTAAATCTACTTTTGATAAAATCGCTCATTTTTTGGCAAGGCACTTTGCTGAATTTATAAAAATTTTTAAAATTTTTAAGGAGAGCTTATGGGCATTATGGAATTTTTGGCGCATTACGTGGATTACATTATCTTTGCGATCCTCGGATTTATGAGCTTTTTAGTCGTGTGGTTCAGTATCGAAAGGCTGCTTTTTTATTCGAAGGTTAAGGCGAGCGATTACAAAAGCAAGGCGCTATATGAAGAGGCTCTGACAAAAAATTTAACGACACTTTATATTGTTTATTCAAATGCTCCGTACATCGGTCTTTTAGGCACAGTTATTGGCATTATGATCACATTTTTTGATATGAGTACTGCAAGCGGTATCGATACCAAGGCTATCATGCAAGGTCTCTCGCTTGCCCTTAAAGCTACGGCTACGGGTCTAGTAGTCGCCGTGCCTACGCTTATCATCTACAACGGTTTCGTCCGTAAAGTTGATGTGCTTCTAAATCGCTACGATGAGGTTAAATAAATGAGCATTCCTAGACGAGACGGGCTAAATATCGTCCCGTTCATTGACATTATGCTGGTGCTGTTAGCGATCGTGCTTAGTGTCTCGACTTTCATTGCGCAGGGGCATATTAAGGTAAATCTTCCATCTTCTTCAAGCTCGCAAAACCCGCAAGAGGATAAAAAAGTTACCATTAAAGTGGATAGCGAATCTAAAATTTACCTAGACGATATTGCAATAAGCGAGGATGAGCTTGAGAAAAAAATTGCCGCACTCGATAAAAACGATCTTGTCGTGCTAAAAAACGATAAAGACTCGAAATTTTCCTCTTTCATTTCTATCATGGATGTCCTAAAAAAGGCGGGCCATGAAAAATTTGCGATCGTGACCGAAAAAGAGCAATGAATAAAGATAGCGCAATAGGCTTCATCATATCTTTGGTGCTGCATTGCATCATCGCTGTGGGTGTTTTTGCTCTTTTATCGTCGGCACCGAAGCCGCCTAGCATGCCCGATATGATAGCCTTTTCCATCGATAGCATAATGGATGAGGCCAAGCAGGGCGATATCTCCGATGAACCCAATATCCCGCCTCCTTCCGATCAGTCCGAACCGGATCCTGAGCCAGAGCCCACTCCGCCGGAGCCCGAGCCCGAACCGGAACCAACTCCGCCTGAGCCGGAGCCAATACCGGAGCCAGAGCCGATTCCTGAATCGGAGCCTATACCAGAGCCTGTAGTCGAAAAACCAAAACCGGTCGAAAAGCCCAAGCCAAAGCCGGTAGAAAAACCAAAACCGATCGAAAAACCTAAGCCGAAAAAAGAGCATAAAGTTCAAAGCAGCGATAGGAATTTAACGGCAAAATTTGACCCGACAAAGCCTATTTCGCTGGGTAGCGGCGGGGGCGGCGGCTCCAGTAGCGCAGGCGGCGGTAGCGACGCTATAACAAGCCGCGGCGATCCTAGCAATAGCGATGTCGGCAAGAAAATTTTTGCCATTATTTCGCGCTACGCGCAGTCGCATTATCCTAAAAATGCCCAACGTATGCGTAAAATTGGCGTCGTAGGCGTGCACTTTACCTATACGACAAGCGGCGATGTTAAGGGTCTTCGCGTTACGTCCTCCTCGAATGTCGATTCGCTTGATGAGGGCGCGTTAAGCGCGGTCGAGCGCACAAAAGGTAGCTTTCCAAAGGTCGAGAAAGATATGGAATTTAACTTTAGCATAAAATATACGCTAAATTTTAACTAGCCTTAAAGTTTCTACTAAAAACCCCTGCCTGGGCGGTGAAATTTTAAAATTTGCCGCCCTTACCGCTTTATCTTAGCTCGCAAAATTCCATCTTGGCGAAGTAAAATTTTAAATTCGCCACTTTCGCCGCATGAACTTTTATAAACGGATTGGCGTCTTGGAATTTAAAATTTAAACGGAGAAAATTATGTCTTTTCAAATTTAGCCAAGCAAGCATCTTAAAGCGTTAAAATTTTAAATTTAAGCTGCGAAATTGCTAGGAAATTCCACTGATTTTAATGGAATTTTTACTATAATTTTGTATGAAATTTAAAAGATTAAAGGAAATTTATGATAGACGTTTACGACTTGGCGGTGATCGGCGGCGGTCCTTGCGGCATTGCTTCCGTAGTAGAAGCCAAAAGAAACGGGCTTGCGCACGTACTTCTGCTTGAAAAAGGCGACAACCACTCTCAAACAATTAGGCAGTTTTACAAAGATAAAAAACGCGTCGATAAAGAATATAAGGGCTTTGACAGCGAGACGCGCGGCTCTATTTCGTTTGAAACCGGCACGAAAGAGAGCGTGCTAAATTATTTTGACGAGCTCTTAGATAGCGACGAAATCGATACGAATTTCAAAAGTGAGGTCGAAAAGATCGAAAAGCACGCAGATGAGTTTTATATCACGACTAGCTCGGCTGGATACCGCGCGCGCAACGTCATCGTCGCAATTGGTAGGATGGGCAAGCCTAATAAGCCCGCTTATAAAATTCCGCCTTCGATCACGCAACGCGTAAATTTCAATCTTGATAAATGCACGATTAATGAAAAAATTCTAGTTGTCGGAGGCGGTAACTCAGCCGCGGAATACGCTATAGCGCTATGCAAGACCAATGTCGTGACGCTTTGCTATCGCAAGGCTAAATTTACCCGCCTAAACGAGACGAACGAAAGCGACGTAATGCACGAGACCAAATACGGCAACATCATCTTGCGTTTAGGCATCGATATAGAGGCTCTTGAGAATGAAAACGGCAAGGTGCTGGTAAAATTTGATAATGGCACCGAGCTCGTATTTGACCGAGTGATCTACGCGATTGGCGGCACGAGCCCGATCGATTTTCTTAAAAAATGCGGCATCGCTTACGATGAAAACGGCGTGCCGATCGTGGATGAAAATCTTCAAACCGCCACTAGTGGGCTTTACGTGGGCGGAGATCTCATCAGCAGAAGCGGCGGATCGATCGTGGTGGCGATAAATCACGCTCATACCATCATCAAAAATATCCGCAGATGAGGCTTTATCAGCCGAAAAAGGGCTATCGTTACACAAGCGATACGATTTTTTTGTGGAATTTTATAAGAAGCTCAGGCGTGCGTAAAGCTGACGCAGCATCGCAAAATGGCTCTTGGGCGCTGGGCTGTGGTGCTGAATTTAAAGACGCGACAGATGGAGGTTTTAATGCGCAGTTTTGCGCTTCGGATTTCGCAGGCGGCGAAGCGGAATTTTGTGCCGAGGATTGCGCTTTTAGCAAAGAAGAGTCGTATGCCGCTAACCATAACGTGGGGAATGATCGCGATTTTGGAAGTAAGGGCTGCGCTGAACTTAAGGCGGAATTTAAAAAGGAATTTCAAGCGGAATTTCAGGAGAAATTTCAAAGCGAGCGCTATAAAAATTCCTATTTTCAAAGCTACGAAGCCCATCATGCTTTAAAGCCTGATATCGCAAGCGGTGAAAATTTTAAATTTTGTGACGAGCAAATCGCGCAGCCTTTAGAATCTAAAAAGACGCACGATAAAGATTTCGCGAGCAAATTTAAAGACGCCAAGGTGCGCGCGGATTTTACTGCGGAGTGCTTGCGTGACGGCGGCTTTGCAGTTTGCGATGAGCGTAGTTTAAAAAGCGCTCTAAATCCGCGAGCGATATACGGCGACGTGCTGGATGTGGGCGCAGGATGTGGAATTTTGGGATTTTTGCTAAAACGCGATTTTAAAAGCATCAATCTAAGCTTGCTAGAAATTCAAGAGCGAAATTTAGAAATCTTAAGGCTAAATTCTTTGCAAAACGATCTGCCTGCCGAGATTTTGCACGCGGATTTTGCGGAGTTTAAAAGCGAGAAGCGTTTTGACTTTATCGTTTCAAATCCGCCATTTTATCGCGAGCGCATTTCGCTTAGCAAAGAGCCTCACATGGCGCTTAGTAAGAGCGCAGCAAGCCTTAGCCTACGGGATTTCGTGCGATCTGCGAATGCTCATCTCAAGCCTGGCGGTACGCTTATTTTTTGCTACGAGGCGGGCAAGCTAGCTAAAATTTGCGAGCTTTTAGGCGAGTTTAGGCTAAATTTGACGAGGCTTGGTTTTGTCTATCCTGACATTTCAAGGCCCGCTAAGCTCGCGCTTTTGCAGGCTCATAAGAACTCGCGCTCGCCCTGTGAGATCACCATTCCGATCTATGCTAGTGCGCACGGAAGGCGCACCGCACAAGCCCAAGCGATCTACAAAAGCGCGTATTTAACGAGCGTGGATTATGAGTGAGTTCAGCTTCAGCTTCGATGCAAGCGCGTGCGAGCACTGCGGCGGCAAGTGCTGCACGGGAGAGAGCGGCTACATCTGGATAGATGAGAGTGAGATCGCGGCACTTGCGGTAAAATTTGAAATTTCGCCCGCGGAGCTTAAAAGGACGTATTTGGACAAGATAGGCGCTAAATTTAGCGTAAAAGAAAAGCCCTTTGAAGGCGGCTTAGCGTGCGTGTTTTTTGACGAAGCGCAGCGCAACTGCGGGATTTACGAGCTGCGCCCGAAGCAGTGCCGTAGCTTTCCGTTTTGGGAATATTTTAAAACGCATACTAAAGAATTGGAGGAAGAATGTATCGGGGTAAGGTTTTAAGCGGAATTTTAATCGCGGCGATGATTTTAGCGCCACAGTATCTAAGTGCGGAGAGTGGGACGAATGCTGCAGCAGCGAAGCAGTCCGTTACGGATAAAAAGGTGTCTGATAAGAATTCCAGCATTGGCACAAAAAACGGTGCAAAAGATGCAATTAAAAAGAGCTTGATAAATCGCGGCGTAAGCGCTAAAAGCATAACCAAAGAAAAGCTAAACCACGCGATGCGAGCGCAAGAGGATGCCGAGTTAAATTTCGATTTGCTTACAGCTTTGGAGTTACTGCATAAAGATCCCGTCGCATCGATGTTTTTATACGAAAAGGCATACAATAAAACAGGCTCGTCCGTTTATCTGCTAGAAGCGCTAAAGACTGCTTTTGCGATCAAAGATCGTAAAAATACGGCGCGCTATTTAAAGCTCGGCGAAAAGAGCCTAAGCTCAGACTCTGAGTATCTGCGAGTAAAAATCGGCTACTACTTAGGCATTAAAGATAATCTAAATGCCAATACCGCTGCTCTTAAGCTAGTCACCGTAGATCCGGTTTCGCGTAGTTATGCGATCTTAGCGGCGACATATTATGCGATGGAGAATTTTACTTTAGCCAAAACCTATTTCGAAAAAGCCTATGAGCTAGACAAAACCGACGAAAATCTCATCAGATTATGCGACGTGTTGCTAAATAAACTCGATGATTCGGACGGAGCGATCCGCATCATCGAGACGCACAGGCGCATCTACGGCTGCGCCCAGGGTATGGCGTGCGAGCTGCTAGCTGATGTGTATCGCGCGAATAAACGCTATTTGGATGTCGCTAAGATCGATGAAGCGCTGTATGAAGCCAAGGGGGATAATAAATTCTTGGACGATATGATAGCGATTTATTACTACTCAAACGACTTTGATAAAATAATCGAGCTTTTGAAGAAATACGACTACAAGCGCGAGCTTCTAATCGATGCCTACGCGCATAAAAAAGACTATAAAACCGCGATTAAAATGGCACGCGATGAGTTTATGAAGACCAAAAATTATGACTTTTTGGCGATCGAGGCGATCTACGAATATGAAAGTGCGGGCAAAAACGTGGATGCCAAAACCCTATCTAGCGTAGTGGCGAAATTTGAAAATATCGCGCCGCAGCTTAAAGACCCCGTGCACCTAAACTACTACGGATACATCCTAATAGATCACGATTTAGACGTTCGTAAGGGCATCGAGCTCGTCCGCCGCGCTCTGCAAAAAGACCCCGACTCGCCGTATTATCTAGACTCGCTTGCTTGGGGATACTACAAGCTTGGCGAGTGCGACAAGGCTAAAAATGAAATGGCTAAGATCAAAGACGCAGAATTTTTTAATTCCCCTGAAGGCAAGGAGCATTTGGAGGCGATCGATGCGTGCGCCGCAGGCGCAGGCGTAGCGCCTCAGAATTCTATATCGCAAAATCCCGCTACGATAAAAGGCTCCGCGCCGAAAGATCAGGCGCCGCAAAGCCCGGCAATAAAAATCCCTTCGCCTAATTCCATAAAATCTACGGCGCCCGAAAGCTCTGCGTTAGATTCCGCGCGTCCAAGTCCCACCACAACGCAGAATTTGGCGCCAAAAGACTCCGCTTCGCAAAATTCTGCTGGGTCTGCAAATTCCATGGTTCAAAACCAGACACCAAATTCCGCGGCTTCTGAAAATTTTGCGACGCCTATAAATTCCGCCGCGCAGAATTCTGCCTCGTCAAGACAAAATTCCGTATCGAGGCAGGATTTTATGCCAGAGCAGAATTCTACGTCGAAAGAGCCTGCCGGCTCTAAAATCCAGACACCAAAGCAGTAGCGATGATTTTAGACGAAATTTTAAAACGCACTCGCGAGGATCTCGCGCTTCGCAAAGAAAAGCTGCCCGAGGATTTGCTCGGCCGCTCGCTAAGCGCCAATCCCTATGAGCCGCGTGACGTCATAAGCGCGCTTAAAAGCGATGAGAAGGATCCGCTGCGCATCATCGCCGAGATTAAAAAGGCAAGCCCAAGCAAGGGGATCATCCGCGAGGATTTTGAGCCGCTAAGCCTTGCCGTGGAGTATGAAAATGCAGGTGCGAGCGCCTTTTCGGTGCTAACCGAGCCGCATTATTTCAGAGGCGATTTGGAGTTTATCCCGCAGATCCGCCGTTACACGCATACGCCCATTTTGCGCAAGGATTTCATCGTCGATCGTTATCAGATCCTCGAAGCGCTGGTTTATGGCGCAGATTTTATCCTGCTGATCGCCAAAGCGCTTGAGCGCAAGGAGCTAAGAGAGCTACTTGAGTTTGCCTGCAGGCTGGGGCTTGAGGCGCTGTGCGAGATCCACGATAAGGACGATCTGAAAAAAGCGGTCTTTGCAGGGGCTGATATTATCGGCATCAACCATCGAAATTTAGAGACTTTCGAGGTCGATACGAGCTTGAGTGAGCGACTAATCCCGCTAATTCCAAACGGCAAGATCATCGTCGCAGAAAGCGGTCTGCACTCGCACAAGCAGCTTTTAAGTTTGCACGAGGCGGGCGTCGATGCGTTTTTGATCGGCGAGCATTTTATGCGCCAAAATGACGTCGGCGCGGCACTGCGTGAGATAAAGCTAGGCGCGGGCGGCGAAATTTAAACCCGCTTGTTTGATCGCGCAAGATCAGATCGGAACGAGAAGTTAAATTTGGCGAAGAGAGCGAAATTTTAAGGCGGTAAATTTTAAAATTCGTAGAATTCGGCTGACTTTAAAATTTAGCAGTTCTTTAAATTTAGCGGTTGCGACGCGATCAAATATCGCACGCTGCGTAAGCATCCGCGCTACGCTTTGGTGTCGTGAGTTTATTATCACGCGCTGCGCGAGCGGCTGCGGAGCGAGGTTTAAATTTACGCCTTTCGTTTGTATAGCTTTCCGTCGCATCACGAGCTGGTGCAAAAAGCGTGGGTTTAAATTTAGCTTTGCGTTTGCGAAGCTTCGCGCGGGCGGGGTTGCGCTTGTAACATTAAGCGCCGAGAATTGCGCGTCTGCCGTAGTGTCTTGTATTCCTAGCGCTTCGGTATCGGCGATTAAAGGCGCCTAAATTTAATCGCAGCTCGCGACCTAGGCTGCTTGGAGGCTACAACGCACCGCGGTCTAGCAAAGCGAGCTATCGTAAAAGCGGACGGTGTAGGGGCTTAGTAGGGCTGTGATACCCTGCAATACGACGCGATTAAGCCGCAGCTGCAATACAGCTGCGCCGTGACCGCGCCGCGTTAAATTTTACCGCGTGTCGCGATGGTGATTGCGGCGCAGGTTGGCATCGCGTACCGTGCCTGTGAGTGCGTCAAAGTTTTGTTATAATGCGCCGTGCAAACGACTGCGTAGATTAGATATTGTATGCCGCGTAGGCGTACGTGCTACGCTTTGGCATCGCGAGCTTGTTATCGCACGCTGTGCGAACGGCTACGGTGCGGACTTAGACGCTATGTTTGCCGCGCGATGAGTGTCCGTCAAATGCGCACCAATGCCCGCCGCGGGCTTCGATCCGCAGAGTGCGTATTGCGTCGAAGCGCCCCGTGATTGCAAAGCATGTCGCGCCTGCCACGTGCATAGCTCCGCATCGTGTGAGCAGTGCGGGTCGCGTAAATTTAAAATTCTATGAAATTTAGAAGTTTTAAATTCCAAATTTCATAGAATTTTGCTAAACGCAAATTTTAAAATTTCATAGAATTTTGGAATTTCGGAAAGGAAAAGAGATGGATTATCTTTGCGCCCCTTGGCGAAGCGAATATTTTACCGAAAAAAGAAGCGGCTGTCCCTTCTGCGACGCGGCGGCGGATGCGGCGTTTGATGATCGCAACGGCGTGCTTTTTCGCGCGCGGCACTGCTTTGGGGTGATGAACCTCTACCCCTACAGCCCGGGAGCGTTTATGGTCATACCTTACGAGCACGTCGATAATATCGAGTGCCTTAGCGACGATGCGTGGGCAGAGATGAGCCGCTACGTGCGCGCCGGAGTGGGGATTTTAAAGCGCACTCTGGGCGCAAACGGCGTGAATATCGGCATGAACCTCGGCGCCGCTGCGGGTGCGGGTATCGCCGAGCATGTGCACTATCATCTCGTGCCGCGGTGGCAGCGCGATACGAATTTCATCACGACGATCGCAAACGTCCGCGTAAACGGCGTTTCGTTCGCCCCGCTTTTTGAGAAGCTAAAAGCGGCATTTGTAGAATTAAATTTAAAGGAGAGATAATGATCAGCGTAGAGCAGGCGATCGAGGATCTGAAAAACGGCAAAATGCTCGTTATGGTCGATGACGTCGATCGCGAGAACGAGGGCGATTTAGTGTTTGCGAGCACATTTAGCAGCGCGGAAAAGGTAAATTTTGCTATCACGCATGCTCGCGGAGTGCTGTGCGTGGCGCTTAGCCCGCAGATTGCGCAGCAGCTAGATCTAAATTTGATGGTCGATAAAAACACCTCGAGTCACGAGACTGCTTTCACCGTCACGATCGACGCAAAGGATGCCAAGACGGGCGTAAGCGCGTATGAGCGCAATATGACGATCGAGCTGATGTCGCGCGTGGGCGCTCGCGCGGATGATTTCGTCCGCCCCGGGCATATCTTCCCGCTCATTGCTAAAAGCGGCGGCGTGCTCGCTCGCACGGGACACACTGAGGGTTCAACGGATCTGTGTCGCTTGGCGGGGCTTTCGCAAAGCGCAGTGATCTGCGAGATCGTCAAAGACGACGGCGATATGGCGCGCAGGGACGATCTGGAAAAATTCTGCGCGCAGCACGGCATCAATATGATCTCGGTCGCGCAGATCGTGCAGTACCGCCTAAAGCACGAAACTCTCGTTAAATTTAGCGAGCCAAAAAGCGCTATGTTGTGCGGCGAAGCGGCGAAATTTTACGACGTGAGCGATCACGAGGGCAACGAGCACCGCGCCTATATTTTCGGCGAGCCCGAAAAGAGCGCGCAGACGAACGTGAAATTTCATAAAATTTCAAGCGATCTGGAATTTTTAAGCGATGCGAAATTTAACGATTTCATGCGCGATCTGGACATTTTGCGCAATGAAGGCGGCGTGCTTTTGATGCTAAAATCCGCGCAAAATCGCGCCGATTTTAAGAGCTTTGGCATCGGAGCGCAAATTTTAGCGCATCTGGGCGTAAGGAAAATTAAAATTTTAAGCAAGAGCGAGCCGAAAGACTACGCGGGGCTTAGCGGTTTTGGGATCGACATAGTTTGATAGCTCACATCGATTTGGACAGCTTCTTCGTCTCTGTAGCGAGGCTTGCCGATCCCATGCTTGCGGGCAAAAAGATCGCAGTCGTCGGAGGCGGCGACGAGGAGATTTTCGGCGGCAAGAGCGAGCTTGGAAGCGTGATTTTAAGCGCGAGCTACGAGGCCAGAGCGGACGGCGTGCACTCGGCTCAGCCCGTTAAAATCGCGCTCGGACTCTGTCCGCAGCTCATTTTGGTGCGCGCACAGCACGGCGAATACCGCAAAATTTCACGCGAAATTTATGAGTTTTTACTAAACTTTACGCCCGAGATCGAAAAATTTAGCATCGACGAGTTTTTTCTAAATTTACGCGGCACGGCATACGACGCAGACGCGCTGGGCTTTGCTGCGTTTTTGCAAAGCGAGATTATGCGCCGCTTTAGCCTTCCGTGCAGCGTCGGTCTTAGCGAAGCAAAACTGATCGCAAAACTCGCTACGGGCCTTGCTAAGCCCTTCGGCGTGCGGCAAATTTTAAAATCGCAAATCGCACGCGAGCTATCCGTCGTGCCGGTAGCGAAATTTTTCGGCATCGGCAAAGCGGCGCAAAAAACGCTCGGTAAATACGGCATCGTAAGCTTTGGCGACGCGCTAGCGCACAGAGAAATTTTTGAAAAAATGGGCGCAAATGGCAGGAAAATTTTCGCAGCCCTTAGCGGCGAGGATGAGGGCGAAGTCGTCTCAAAGCGCGAGCGCAAGAGCATCGGCTTTGGGCGCAGCTTCGCGCCGTGCGCCGATCGGGACGAGCTGCGGCGTAAAATTTTAATTTTGGCGCGCCATTTGGCAGGCGAAGTGCTCGCCAGAGGCCTAAAGCCCACGACGTATGATCTAAAGATCCGCTACAAATCGCGCGAAGAGTTTTCACACCAGATCAGCCAGGATAGGGCGTTTAGTTTAAATTTACTGAGCGAGACTGCGCTTGAGCTGTTTAGGCTCTGTGACGTAAAAAAAGGCGCGCAGATAATCCATCTGGCGCTAAATCTTTCAAATTTTAGCAGCAAATCGGGCAGCTCGCTGCTCTTTGGCGAAATCGATAAAAAGCAGCAGAGCTTAGATCGATCTTTAAGCAGGATTTGGGAAAAATTCGGCATCGAAAAGCTGAAAAAAGCGAGCGAAATTTGATTAAATTTAAAGGAAAAAGATGAAACTAGGCGAGCTATACTCGGTGATCTGCATAATCTTTGCGACGAATTTTAAAGGCGTGATAGATGAGCAGAAGTTGCGCAGCTTGGGCAAAAACTGGATCATCGTAAATAAAAATATCGAGAACAAAAACGGCCATGAGCTTTGGCAGAGGGTGCAGGGCGAGGACTATGCGGCGCTAGAGCGCGATTTTGAGGCGCTAAAAGGGGCGTTTGAGATGGATTTTTTCAAGCTCATAAGCGAAAGCGAAGTGGAGCTGTTTTATGAAAAATGCCGCTTCAAAAAGCCTTTTGCGGAGCTTAAAAGCGCTCATGCAGCCAATATGCTAGCGCTGCTTGCCATGATTTTTAAGCAAAACACGGACGCGAAATCGCATAAAATTTTGACGCTTTATCTGGTGCAATTTATCATTCCTAGCTTTTCCGCGCTTGCTACGCACTTGCAGATAAACGCCAAAAGCAGCTATTACAAGGCGCTCGGGTGGTTTTTGGCGGATTTTTGCCGCGTGGTAAAAGAGACGCTGGGGCTCAGGGTTTAAAGAAGTGGAATTTTGAAGCTTTGCGGTGCGAAATTTTAAAATTCTAAACGATTTTGGCGGCGCAGCATTCTATGGAATTTTAGAATTTTGCCTGCGCGGAATTCTAGCGACATGGAATTTTACAAAATTTTAAAATTTCGTAGTCTGCGAAATTTGAGATGAAATTTTAAAGGAAAAATTTGAATTACTGGAACGAAATTTACGCTCACTTCGATCCCGTGGCGTTCAGCGCGTTTGGCATAAATGTGCACTGGTACGGCATTATGTATGTTTTGGCGCTACTTACGGCGCTATTTATGGCAAAGTATTTTGTAAAAAAAGACGACCTTGACTTCAGCGATAAGATGCTCGATCGCTACTTTATCTGGGTCGAAGTGGGCGTCATTTTGGGCGCGCGGCTTGGATACATCGCGATCTATTCGGGCGAGGCGGCGTGGTATTTCAGCCATCCGTGGCAAATTTTTAACCCCTTTCATAACGGCGAGTTCGTGGGCATTCGCGGTATGAGCTATCACGGCGCGGTCGTCGGATTCGTGATCGCAACGGTTTGGTTTTGCAAAAAATTTAAAACCGATATGTGGGCGCTGCTCGATCTCGTGGCACTTAGCGTGCCGCTTGGATATTTTTTCGGGCGCGTGGGGAATTTTTTAAATCAGGAGCTTTTCGGGCGCGAAACGACCGAGCCGTGGGGGATTTTGGTGGGCGGTACATTGCGTCATCCAAGCCAGCTTTACGAAGCAGTTTTGGAAGGACTGGTAATTTTCGTGATTTTATTTTTCTACCGTAAATTTAAGAAATTTAACGGCGAGCTGATATGTCTGTATGCGATGCTATATACGGCGTTTAGATTTTTCGTAGAATTTTTTAGGCAGCCGGATGATGGGCTCGGTTTTATATTTTTAAATTTATCAATGGGGCAAATTTTATCTTTAGTGATGTTTTTGATAGCAGTTTTCTTAAAGCAGTCTTTGAAGAAAAAACTAATTTGCAGAAATTAAATTAATCTAAAGTTAAAAAGTAATATAATTTCTTTACAAAAATGTAAATTTTCGTTTAGCGGGGATTTATAATCATCTTTTTTAAGGAGAACCTATGCTAGGTCGCATTGAAGGCTTTACGGGCAGATCCATAGACGGCAAAAAAAGCCGCATTATGGCTTTGCAAGATGTGGCGCAAAGCATCAGCGGGCTGATTTTGGCCTGTTTTATGCTGTGTCATATGATATTTACCGGCACGATTTTGATCGGTAAGGGCGCGTTTGAGGGCGTCGTACATTTCGCCGAACCGGGCGGAATTTATTTCGTTACAAACATCGTCGCTTTTGTAATTTTTGTGATTTTCGTAGTTCACGCGTTTTTGGCGATGAGAAAATTTCCAGCTAATTACGCCGCTTATAGGGCGTTTAAAGCGCACAAAATGCGAATGAAGCATTGCGATACAACGCTTTGGTGGTTTCAGTTTTGGACGGGATTTTTACTATTTTTCTTTGCGGCGGCTCATATTTTAATGATCGTATTCGGTCCGAAAATTACTGCAGATCTTGCTATCGCGAGATTCGGACAGCTTCATCTATTTTATTTTGTTTTATTGATTTTCGTAGTAACTCACGCTAGTATTGGAATTTATAGGCTTTATATGAAATGGATCAGCATAGACGGCACGAAGGCGGAAATTCAAAGGAAAAGAGCCTTCATTAAAAAGGCGGTTTTCATCGTTTGGGGTGCATTTTTCTTGCTTTCGATAATCGCCGATTTCAAATGGTTAAGTTTAGAATAGGGAGCTTGGGATGAATGTAATATATTGCGATTCTTTAGTTATTGGCGGCGGTTTGGCGGGCTTAAGAGCTGCGATCGCTACCGGCGAGAAGGGGCTTAGCACCATCGTTTTGAGTCTAATCCCCGTTAAACGCTCGCACTCTGCGGCGGCTCAAGGCGGCATGCAGGCGTCACTGGGAAATTCCAAGATGAGCGAGGGTGACAATGAGGACGTGCACTTTGCCGACACCGTAAAAGGAAGCGACTGGGGCTGTGATCAGGATGTCGCTAGGATGTTTGCGCAAACGGCACCTAAGGCGATCCGCGAGCTTGCGGGCTGGGGCGTTCCTTGGACTAGGATTACTAGAGGCGAGCGAAGCGCTATTATCAATGCTCAAAAAACCACAATCACCGAAAAAGATGAGGTTCACGGGCTTATCCACAGCCGCGACTTCGGCGGTACGAAAAAATGGCGAACCTGCTATACCGCCGACGCTACGGGACATACTATGCTTTTTGCCGTTGCAAACGAAGCGCTAAAGCATAACGTCGATATTCACGACCGCAAAGAGGCGATCGCGCTAATTCACGCAAATAACCGCTGCTACGGCGCAATCGTGCGCGATTTGGTTACCGGCGAGCTGATTGCATACGTCTCAAAGGGCACGCTAATCGCTACCGGCGGCTACGGCAGAGTGTATAAACACACCACGAATGCCGTAGTGTGCGAGGGCATCGGCGCAGCTATCGCGCTTGAGACGGGCGTCGCGCAGCTTGGAAATATGGAAGCGGTGCAGTTTCACCCGACCCCTATCGTTCCGAGCGGAATTTTGCTTACCGAGGGTTGCCGCGGCGACGGCGGAATTTTACGCGACGTGGACGGCTACCGCTTTATGCCGGATTATGAGCCGGAGAAAAAGGAGCTTGCTAGCCGCGACGTCGTAAGCCGCCGCATAATGGAGCATATCCGCGCAGGCAAGGGGGTAAAGAGCCCTTACGGCGAGCACGTTTGGCTTGACATATCGATTCTCGGACGCGAGCATATCGAGAAAAATTTACGCGACGTACAAGAAATTTGCGAAATTTTCAACGGCATTGATCCTGCCGACACCGAGGTAATAACCGACGAGCAGGGCAGGAAGCGCGGCAAGGGCTGGGCTCCGATCCTTCCTATGCAGCACTACTCGATGGGCGGCATCAAAACAAAAGCTACGGGCGAGAGTCCGACTTTGGCGGGACTATTCAGCGCCGGCGAGGCTGCGTGCTGGGATATGCACGGCTTTAACCGCTTGGGCGGAAATTCCGTCGCCGAAACCGTCGTCGCGGGCATGATCGTGGGCGAGTATTTTGCGGAGTATTGCCAAGGACACGATGTCGATATCAATACGCACGATATCGAAAAATTCGTAGATAAAGAGAAAAATTATATTAAGAGCCTGCTTGAAAAAGAGGGCAAATTTAACGTATTCGAGATCAAAAACAAGATGAAAGACGTTATGTGGGATCACTGCGCGATCTTCCGTACCGGCGAGGGATTAGCCAAAGCCGTAAAAGAGCTCGAGGAGCTTTACAAGCAGTCCTTAGATGTCAAAGTAAGCAATAAAGAGCTTTTCGGAAATCCGGAGCTTGAGGAGGCTTATCGCGTACCAAAGATGCTAAAGCTTGCGCTTTGTATCGCCAAGGGTGCGCTTGATCGCACCGAAAGCCGCGGCGCACACTTTCGCGAGGACTATCCGAAACGCGACGATCTAAATTGGCTAAAACGAACGCTTGCAAACTGGAAAGAGGGCGATACTATGCCTACTCTAAGCTACGAGCCGCTTGATATTATGAAGATGGAGATGCCGCCTGCATTCCGCGGATACGGCGCCAAAGGCAATATCATCGAGCATCCAGACAGCGCCGTGCGCCAAAAAGAGGTCGATGAAATTCGCGAGAAAATGCAAGCCGAGGGCAAGGGCAGATATGAAATTCAAGAGGCATTGATGCATTATGAATTACAGCCAAAATACAAAGCACCTAACGAAAGAGCAGGTATAGGATATGAGTAGAAAAATAACAATAAAGGCATTTAAGTATAATCCGCTAAGCAAAATTTCAAAGCCGCACTTCGCTACTTACGAGCTCGAAGAGACCGACGGAATGACGCTGTTTATCGCGCTTAACGTGATTAGGGAAAAATTTGATCCCGAGCTAAGTTTCGACTTCGTTTGCCGCGCGGGTATCTGCGGTAGCTGCGGTATGCTCGTAAACGGCAAGCCGCAGCTTGCGTGCCGCACGCTTACTAAGGATTATCCGGACGGCGTGATCGAGCTTATGCCGCTTCCGGTTTTTAAGCTGCTAAAAGACCTCAGCGTCGATACGGGCAACTGGATGAACGCGATGAGCAAACGCGTAGAGAGCTGGATCCACACCGATCACGAAACCGACATCTCAAAGCTTGAGGAGAAGGTTGAACCGGAGGTTGCGCAGGAGGTTTTCGAGCTGGATCGCTGCATCGAGTGTGGCATCTGCGTGGCGAGCTGCGGCACCGCGATAATGCGAAAGGATTTCATCGGCGCCGTTGGTATCAACCGTATAGCGCGCTTTCAGATCGATGCGCTGGATAAACGCAGCGACGAGGATTTTTACGAGCTAATCGGCGATGATGACGGAGTATTCGGCTGTATGACGCTGCTAGGCTGCGAGGACAACTGCCCTAAGCACCTTCCGCTTCAAAGCAAAATCGCATATGTTCGCCGCAAGCTTGCCACTCAGGGCAAATGCGGCTGCGGTAAATAAAATTTAAGCGGGACCTTCCCGCTTAAATTTATCTTCCAATTTTATAAATTTTACCTCGATAGACGAATTCCAAAATGCTTGAGTCAGACAAGCGAAGTAGCTTTAAATTTAATACTATCCCAAGCGATAAAGAAGTAAAATACGAAATCGCTTAAGATCGCTAGCGAGGGATAAGGATGAACGAAGCAAAGCCCAAAGAGTTAAAGAAAATTCTAAATGAACGGCGTCAAAATGTGGAGCAGAGCTCTGGGAATAGTTTTAATCTTGAAAGCTTAAAATACCCAATTCAAATAAACGGAATCTGGAACTAAAAAATTGTCTAGAAATTTTAATGATAGAAATTCCAATATAAATATGAATACCCATTGTAAAAAAGAGTTGATAATAAAGGATTTTAGTGCCTTAATAGGTTTTTTCAAATTTTGTATATTAATATTGATCATAATACTTTCTCAAACAGGAATATTGTCTAATTTTGGTATTGAAAAATTTTCCGAATCAGAAGATTCTTATTTTTTCATTATTTTTTGCACTATTATTCCATTTATTAGAATTATTGAGCGCGATAAACCATTTAATAGGCGCTTTATAATTCTTAACGAAAAATTTATTTCGGTAGAAGCCGAAGGAATAAAAATCTTCCGAATAAATCTAGATGAAATTATTAAGATATCTAAAAATATGGATACTAGGACTTCTACACCAGAATATTTTCCAATTTCAAAAGAACTCTTCTATTTCTGTATATTTGCTACCATAATAACAATGATCTTATTTGTTTTTAAAGACTTTATAGTTGTATTTATATTGTTGGCTACAATATTCATTCTTCCAAAGAATTTAATTTGTACTACAATTGGCGGCTTAGAAGCAAACAAAATATATGATCGTTTGGCAATATATTCTAAAGATGGCATCATAATAAATATTTTTATAAATTCTAATAAAGATTATTCGGAATTAAAGAGATACTTTTTATTACATAAGAGTATTAATATAGATAATGTTAGAAAAGAATTTATGATATTTCACAAGGAGTTTAAACATGGATAAGAGAGAATTAAATGCGCAAATTGAGCTTGATCGCGCAGAAAAAGAATTTGTAAAATTTAAAGATAGTGCTCTGCTATTTTGTAATATAATTGAAGCTATGTTTCGTAAATTTAATATCCACTTAAGCTACAAAAGGCAAAATAGGCAAACTTTCGAAATCGCTAGTGAGGGATAAGGATGAACGAAGCAAGGCTCGAAGAGCTAAAGAAAATTCTAAACGAACGACGTCAAAATTTAGAGCAAGGCTCGCAAGAAAATTCTGACGCTCAAAATTTTGATGCCTTAAATTTTGATACTTCAAAATCCGATACCTCAAATTTAAATGCTTCAAATTTCGATGCCTCAGATTTAAACAATACAGATTCTAAAACTTTAAATTCTAATGATCGAAATTTAGACGGTCTAAATTTAAACGCAGAGCGCGGTAGAAAATTTCAAAATTTAGATCCAGACAATGCTATTTTATTTAAAAATTCTAAGGCTAGAGATTACGACAAAGAGCCGATAATCATCAAAAATTATGAAAAATTTTTTGTTTATGCGCGGCTTTTTATAATTCTTCCGGTATCGGGTCTGCCGCTACTTCTTATTCGAGATATTATAGACTTCGGATATATCAATACTTACGAATATTTGCTGTCCTGCATGGCGCTATTACTAATCGCCGTTATTACTTATATCTTTACCGCAATACGCAATAAACGCGAAATAAGATTTACCGATCAATACATAGAATTTTTAGATAAAGGGGTCGTCAAAAGGCAGTGCAAGGCGGAAGAGGAAGTATTGCGTAGAAATTTTTCAACTGAAAATTTTCGCACCTCATCTTTTATTGTGCTAGTTGTATTATGTGTCGGTTCTCTGGGTCTTTTCTTGGTAGCGCTAATTTTTATGTATATAACCAATATGCTTCTAAAACTAATCGTCTATTTCTATATTAACCATTCTTTAAAGGGATTTAAAATTTTCCCGTTTATAAAAGTCGCCAGACCTGGATATGGCAAGTATCTATACAATGCCGTTGTCGTATCGGCACACTACTATTTGATTTATTTGTATAGCAGTGAAATTTATGACGAAGTTAGAAAATACTTTTTGCAGAAAAATATAAATATAGACTATATTAAAAAGGACTATACGGTTTTTATCTAGGAGGGTATGCGAAGGGGCGGTAAATTTAAAACTAAAATTTCAATATTTTATGGTAGCCGCCACTAAATTTCGTAGCGATACCGAGTACAAATACGGTAAATTTAGCACTAAATTTTATGCGTAGAAGCGCTTGTTGAAATTCTAACCGCATGCCGCTGGGATAAATTTCGTCAGTAAAATTTTTGCACCTGCGGCATTTCTGCGCGGAATTCTATCGGTAAAATTCCGTATGCAAAATTTTGCGCCTAAACTCTCTTAAACCTCGCCCTGCGAATTCCGCTCGAGCGAAATTACCTTGTGAAATTCTGCCCGTTTATATTCAGCTAAGCTCACACTCGGTAATATTTGCCATTTTATTTGCGGAGGTTGCTTTGAAAGAGATAAAATCCAAGCTCATCATAGCGTGCTTGGTTGTTACGGCAGGCCTATTTTTCTTGATCGCAGGCGGTGCACTTATGGATAGATCCGAAACTCAGCCCGCGCAAAATTCCACGGTGAGTCGCGCCACAACCTCCGGCAACTCCTCCAATCGGCCGCTAACGGACGAGGATCGCGCTGCACGAGCGAGGTACCGGTACGAAAGGCTGGGCGCCGAGTTAGATTTGGACGAATGCGTAGTGCATGGCGATGAGCGAATGGAGTATTTCTGCAAGCTTTTGCGCTCCAAGGACACTGCGCGTATTCTGGCATTTATGCGAGAGCAGCGCATCACCGCGGGCGATCCGCTGCATTTTGGCATAACGGCGATAATGTATTCTAGCTTTTACAACGATGCAAACACCACCGAGGAGCTGATCTATCACGGAGCGGATATCAACCGCACGGACGATTTTTCTCATTCGGCGCTAAGCTATGCCATCGAAAATAACTCTACCGCCGCCGCGGAAGTTCTACTTAAGCACGGAGCTAGCTTTTCTAGCGTTAAATATGTTCGTCCGTGGCTTACGACTCCGGGACGCTGCGATTCCTATTTGGTCGCCGATACTAGCGATGCGCAGGTAAGGGAATATTACGAAACGCCTAAAAGCGAGGGTACTAGCGCGGTATCTGATCCGCTCTATTACGCCGTAGCAGGCGGATTTTTGCAGATGACGGAGCTTATGCTTAGCAGCGGTGTAAGACCTGAGATTACCGCTTGGACGGACGATAATTGTATTGCTTTTACGCTCAAACACCGCAAAGATAAGCGGCAGCCGAACTGCTCCATCTATCAGATGCTACCGCAGCGATATGACTCAAGTATGCTAAATCTGCTGCTTAAATACGATTTAGCAGGGCTTCCGGACGATGAGCGTATTCGAAAAAAATACGATGACTGCCGTAAGGATTTGGATACGTTGAGGAAGTATAAGAAAATATACCTAGAGCATATGGATGATTATTGTTACGATGAGATTATTTTGGTTTGGAGCTGGTTGGATAGCTTTAATTATGATATGGTCAGGTTTACTATGGCGGAGCAGCCAAAGGATTGGGAAAAGGGTGCAATCCGGCTTAACAGAGGCTCGCTGCCCGATCTTAATAGATGCGGCTCGGTAACGCCGAATACGGCGCTGCTGGGTATCTACGATACTCTTATAAAGCGCTATTCCGCGCTCTGCGGCGATGAGCTTAAGGGTGCGGGCGGCTTTGATCTGGATAAATTTTTTAGATATTCGCACTTAAAAGGCTTGGAATTTGATCTTAAAATAGAGTATGAGGGCAAGGTGATAAGAGTGGAGGAGTACGATAAAATTTTAAGGCGCGATGCGTCTAAGCAGCTAGAGCAAGCGGGATCCAAGACTGCAGATACCGCGTCCGCCAATGAGTAAAATTTCGTAGAGATTTTGGTTATGATCGCTACGTATTTGGCACAATTTTATAAAATTTTAATGATTTTAAATTTGTCGTTTTTCTTTAATATCTTGATCATCGCATATAGCATCTATATTTATATAAGATCGCGAAATATCATCTTTCTTATATTAATATGAGATAAATTTATATATAGCAGATCTCATAATTTATGAAATAATGTTAAAGATGGGTTAGAAATATAAAATTTTAAAATATTACAAATTCTAAGCCTAAACTTCTATCAATAATTTTTATTATTTAATGAATATTTTAATTTATATGTGTATAATTACAGATAAATTTTATTAGAAAGGAATAAATATGAAAAAACTAACCACTACTTCGGGTAATCCTATCGCGGATGACCAAAACTCCCTTACCGCAGGCAGCCGCGGCGGTATAATGTTACAAGATTATCAGCTACTTGAAAAACTAGCTCATCAAAACAGAGAGCGCATCCCTGAGCGCGCCGTTCACGCAAAAGGTAGCGCTGCATACGGAACCCTAGAGATTACGCACGACATCTCGCGATATACTAAGGCCAAAGTATTACAAAAAGGCGAGAAAACAAAGCTACTTTTGAGATTTTCTACCGTTGCCGGTGAAGCTGGAGCGGCTGATGCTGAGCGCGACGTAAGGGGCTTTGCGATTAAATTTTACACCAAAGAGGGCAACTTGGATTTGGTCGGAAATAACACTCCCGTCTTTTTTGTAAAAGACCCGTATAAATTCCCGGATTTCATCCACACGCAAAAGCGTGATCCTCACACACACCTCCGTTCAAATGAGGCAGCATGGGACTTTTGGAGTTTAAGCCCTGAGAGTATGCATCAAGTAACTATCCTGATGAGTGACCGCGGTATTCCGGCAAGTTACCGCCATATGCACGGATTTGGCAGCCACACCTACAGCCTTATAAATGACAAAAACGAAAGATTTTGGGTTAAATTTCACTTCAAAACCCGCCAAGGCATTAAAAATTTAACCAACGCTCAGGCCTCACAAATCATTGCAAAAGATCGAGAGAGCAATCAACGCGATCTTTTTGAGAGTATAGAAAAGGGTGACTTTCCAAGCTGGGATTTTAAAATTCAAATAATGACTCTACGGCAGGCAAAAGAGGTCAAATTTAACCCCTTTGATCTAACCAAAACTTGGCCTCATAAGGAGTTCCCGCTCATCGACGTGGGCGTCATGACGCTAAACCAAAATCCGAAAAATTATTTCAATGAGGTTGAGCAGGCCGCATTTAGTCCGTCAAATATAGTGCCTGGTATCAGCTTTAGTCCTGATAAGATGCTGCAAGCAAGGATATTTAGCTACCCCGATGCTCAAAGATATCGTATCGGCACGCACTACGCGCAGCTAGATGTTAATCGTCCTGTAAGCGAGGTCAATACTTACGTCGTGGGCGGCGCGATGAATAACGGAATGTATGAGCTTGACGATAAGGCTTACTATGAGCCTAACAGCTTTGGCGGTGCCAAAGAGGATCGTGCTTTGTTAGAGCCTGATATAAGCATAGAAGGCGCGATGCAAAGATACGATCACAGAGTCGAGGGCCAGGATTATTATTCGCAACCTAGAGCGCTTTTTGAGCTAATGAGCCAGAGCCAAAAATCGCAGCTTTTTAGTAATATCGCAGATAGCATGGAGGGTGTGAGCGAAGCGATAAAAGAGCGCGCAATAGGACATTTTGAAAAAATTTCCGCTGACTACGCAAATGGCGTAAGAGCCGCTTTGAAAGCAAAAAATTGACGAGATTAACACAGGCCGAAGAGCAAAGATATGGTGAGCTTTGCGCTATGGCGCTTGATTTTGCTAGGCGAGATGATGCTGACGAGCTAGAAAAGATGATAAAGGCGGGCCTTAGCGTAAATTTAAAATCCGCCAAAGGCGACACGCTTTTAATGCTGGCTAGCTACAATAACGCGCTAAAGACTGTAAATATGCTGCTCTCAAACGGCGCCAGAGTCGATGAGCGTAATGACCGCGGGCAAACCCCGCTCGCGGGCGCGGCCTTCAAAGGACATTTGGAGGTAGTCAAAGCTCTCGTAGACGCCGGTGCGGACGTAGAGGCTACGAGTGGTCTTGGTATGACACCATATGCCTTTGCCGTGATGTTTGGTAGGAGTGAAACGGCAAAATTTTTACTAAGCAAGCGTAAAAAGCAGGGATTGCTACAAAAACTGGCGGTTAAATTTTTAGGAATTTTAGCCAAAAAGAGCGCGCGAGCGGTTTAAATTTTTATGCGCCTTGATATTTGGCAGTTTAAAATTTACGCGTTTTAGCGCTTATACACGGTTTAAAATTTGACGTATTTTAGGGCCCGCATAGGGCGAAATTTCGGAGATTTTACTAAAGATGCAAGGATGGCTTGGAATTTGACACCATTTCTAACCTTTAGGATTTTGCTTCTCTCGCTTATTCGGTACGCAGGTACGGTGTCGTTTTGCGATATGCCAATAACGCAAGCCCTCTTTGTTTATCTAATATGGCGCGCTCTTTTATGACTATAAACGGCGCGCGGTTTTTAGGTTATAATTTAACTCTCTGCCGGCTTGGGAGATAGAATTTTATATTGCTCATTCGTCTGCTTCGCTAGTTTAGTGGTGTTTAGTTGCGCCTGCGTTATTTTGCTAGCGCTGCCTGTCTAATTCATATTTTTCCCTCCATCAGCTTTGCTACGCCTCCCCATTTCGTCTGAATTTAGCAGGTCTTGTTGGCTTCGCCCGTGGACTCAATTTTTACGATGAAATTTGGTATGATCTATTGCGATCCTTGTGGCAAGACTATAAATTTCCCTTCGAATCTTTTCAGAGTTTGTAAATTTTTAAGGTGTTTCAGCGCGCTTGGAATTTTATTGATTTTGGATCGAGCTTGTCTTGTAGCTGGATTTGGCTTAGTACTGCGGCTAAATTTTACAATTTTAGGTTCATCGATTAAGCCTTTTGTGCCGAGCCGATTATTATATGTAGCCTAATTTTGATATCTTAAGGATCGCGACTATAAGTTTTTAAATTCCATCTCCAGCTGCTTGCGCCAGTCTTGCAGCGAGCGCTCTACGTCCGCGGCGTATTTTTCAATAAGCGCGTCCGTTTTACTTAGAAACTCAAATAGCTTGCCTTCCCACACGGCGGGATTTAGGTTGCTTTGATGCATCGTTTTGATGTAAACCAGCTCCTTACTAAGGGCCTCGAGCTCGTCTAGATAGCTCTCGCGAGCGCTTTCGTCGTGCAGCTCTAGCCGCTTTAGATCTCGCAGTTTGTCCTCTAAAATATCGCAAAATTTCATATATCTTTGCGAGTTAAGCTCGGGGTCTGCGGCATCTGCGCGCGCGGAAGCCTTTTGGACCTGAAAATACACGAGCGCGCCCACCGCAAGGGCGACTGCGAACATCAAAGCGAAATTAGCCATTTTTTCTCCTTAAGCCGTCCAAGCCCACGACCGCGAGCCCGAACCAAATTAGCGAAAAGCTTAAAATTTTATAAGTCTCAAGCTCCTCGCCGTAGATAAATACCGCGATCAGCATGCTTAGCGACGGGCTGATGTATTGCATAAAGCCGATCGTAGATAGCGGCAGATACTGCGTGCTTACGGCGAAGGTAAGCAGCGGCAAAATCGTAATCAGTCCGCTTGCAAACAGCAGCGCGCCGCTTACGTTAAAGCCAAAGGCGCCGCTTCCTTTCAGCGCGCAGTAGATCAGAAACGCAAGCGCAGGCAGCAGCATCAGCGTCGTCTCGCAAAACAGCCCCTCAAAGCTAGGCACGCTTACTTTTTTACGTATGAGGCCGTAAAATGCAAAGCTAAGCGGCAGCACGAGCGAGATTATGGGAAGCCTACCCAGCGCGTAAATTTGCACGCCGATCGCCGCAAAGGCTAGCAGCAGTGAAAATTTCGCCGCCGTACTTAGCCGTTCGTGCAGAAACAAAGCGCCCAAAAGCACCGAAAATAACGGATTTATAAAATATCCGAGGCTGGTGGCTAAAATTTGATCGGAATTTACCGCGTAGATATAAATGCCCCAGTTCGTGCTGATAAGTAGTCCCGTACAAAGCAGCGTGAGAGCGATTTTAGGGATGCTAAGAAGCCGCGCGACGTTTTTTAAACGGTGCGTAAAGCAGAGAAAAACGAGCAGCAGTAGGAAGGACCAAACGACGCGATGCGCTAAAATTTGCACCGCGTCCACGTCCTTTATGAGCTTGAAAAATATCGGAAAAACGCCCCACATAACAAAGGTGGCAAGAGCAAGCATTAGCCCTTTAGCGCGATCGTTTTCCATAAAATTCCTTCCAAATTGCCTAAAGACGCTATTTTAAGATTTTTTGGGTTAATAAAAGCTTATTTGGGTATAATCGCAAAATTTTACGAAATCTAGGAGGGGCTATGAGTTGGAGTAGGACGTCGTGGAAAGATTATAAAATTTTACAGCAGCCGATCTATCAAGATGAAAGTGCGGTGCAGGCTGCTAAAGAGCGCCTTTACAAGCTGCCGCCGTTAATTTTCGCGGGCGAGGTTCGCAACCTAAAGGCCGAGCTTGCACGCGCCAGCGAGGGCAAGTCGTTTCTGCTTCAAGGCGGCGATTGCGCGGAGAGCTTTAATGATTTTAGCGCGAATAATATCCGCGATATGTTTAAGGTGATGCTTCAAATGGCGATCATTCTTACCTTCGCGGCGGGATGTCCCGTCGTCAAGGTAGGTCGCATCGCGGGGCAGTTCGCAAAGCCGCGCAGCAGCGACTTCGAAGAGGTTGGCGGCGTAAGTCTGCCTAGCTATCGCGGCGACATAATCAACGGCTTTGAGTTTAGCGAAGCGGCGCGCAAGCCAGATCCCGCTCGCATGATCGAGGCGTATCATCAAAGCGCTTCGACGCTAAATCTTCTGCGCGCCTTTTCTCGCGGCGGTCTTGCGAACCTGCACGAGGTGCATAAGTGGAATTTGGGCTTTTTGAAAAAGGGCGAGCTGGAGGCTAAATTTAACGAGCTCAGCGATGAAATTTCGCGCACGCTAAAATTTATGGAGGCGTGCGGACTGAGCGCCGCGAATTCTCCGAGCCTTGCCGAGACGGTGCTTTACACATCGCACGAGGCGCTGCTGCTGCACTACGAGGAGTGCCTGACGCGCATTGACAGCACCAGCGGCGATTGGTACGACTGCTCGGCGCACATGCTTTGGATCGGCGAGCGCACGCGCGGCGCGGACGATGCGCACGTGCATTTTTTAAGCGGTATCAAAAACCCTCTCGGCGTCAAGATCGGCCCTAGCGGCACTGCGGATGAAATTTTGCGCCTTTGCGACAAGCTCAATCCGCAAAACGAAGCAGGCAGGCTAAACGTCATCATCCGCATGGGCGCGGATAAGATCGGCGCGCGGCTGCCGCAAATTTTGCGCGAGCTAAAGCGCGAGGGCAGGGCGATCCTATACAGCATCGATCCGATGCACGGCAACACCGTCAAGGCCGCGAACGGCTACAAAACGCGCGAATTTTCTAAAATTTTAAGCGAGGTTCAGAGCTTTTTCGAGATTCACGCTGCGGAGGGCACGCACGCGGGCGGCATCCATCTTGAGATGACCGGTCAAAACGTCACCGAGTGCACGGGCGGCTCGTTTAACGTGACGCAAGAGACGCTAAAGCAGCGCTACGAAACGCAGTGCGATCCGCGCCTAAACGCAGATCAGGCGCTAGAGCTTGCGTTTTTGCTCGCCGATAATCTAAAAAAGGCGGAATAATCCGTCTTTCGGTGCGCGGGAATTCGGTCGCGGCTTGGAATTTTAGTCGTAGTTTTAGGCGTTTTGACGTAAGCTAGCGCCGCGATCGCGCTTTGCGCTTTAAATTTAATCGTATCTTGGCGCGGGCGATTAAAATTTACGCGGCTTGGAATACGGGGCGGCTTTTGGCGCAGTCTTAAAGCGGCTAAATATAGACGATTGGAAATTTATACTTCGCGCGAAAACGTAAGCCGCGTAAACCTGCCGCCCAAATACGAGCAATTGAAAATTTTTGCGGCGTCGCGCCGCGATAAAATTCCACTTTGCAGAGACTTGCAAACTTATTGGCGGCTAAATTTATCCTTGCAGACTTGCGGCTTAAAATTTAAATACGCTCTGCATAGAATTTTAAAATTTGCGCCGCCGTGAAATTTTAAAAATTTAGCGCTAAATTTGCAGCTCGAGGAATTTCATCTTTAAATTTCGCCGTGTAAATTTTGATCGCTCGCTTCTGTGTGTGCCGCCTATCTGTGTCGCTCAAGCTAGCGCCAGACTGAGCGGTAAATGTAGCTACGCAAGCTCGCCTCCGTTTTTTCGCACATAGTGGAGATTGCGGCGAGCTATCTGCGGCATTCGGCATAAGTACGGCGCAAAAGCTCTTGTTTGAGACGGGTGCGATGAACGCACGCTGCCGCAGTGATGTATGTTCGGTCGGCCCATGAACTTTCGCTTAATCCTTGATGATACATGCGTCGGACGAAAGCAGCTTTACGCCTGCTTTAAATTTTAGAGCGTTATTTCGCAGCAAATTTTAAACCGAAAATCTATCTTTCTGCTTCTAAAATTCAGGTTGAAATTCTACCTTTTGAGTTGCACCGTCGCGTATCGTGACGCTATAAAATTCCGTGCCTCAAATTTAAATCAAAATTCTGCGGCGCAATGAAATTTCAAAATTCTGCCGCGCAAAATTTACGCAAGGTTTTTGCTTGCGCGATCGCGCGATAAAATTCCTAGGACGCGCAACCCGGGCGAGATTTTAAAATTTAAAAATCCCGCACTCAAGAAAAAAGCGATAAAATTTTAGGCTCGCTTTTTGGATTTTTTTAGTACCAGCGCGACTACGGCGATCGCGACGTTTGCATCGTGCGTGATGCTAAGGCTTGCGGATTTGATATGAAATTTTTTACGGATTTTTTTACGTATTTTTAGATGCGGCGCGCCCAGAGCGTCTTTGTAAATTTTGGCGTCTTTAAAGCTAAATTCCGCGCCGATGCCGGTACCTAGCGCCTTACTAAGCGCCTCTTTGGCGGCATAGACGCCCGCGATACTTTCGTCGCGCAGTGCCGAGGAGCGCTCGGATTTTTTCAAAATACGCTTTAGAAATTTCGCGCCGTATTTTGTGCGCAGCGCCGCGATCCTGCGTACCGCGGTTATGTCCGTGCCGATCTTTATCACGGACGAACGCCCCACGGTTTAAATTTAATCACGATTGCAGGCTCTCTTTAATCTCGACATCAATGATCTTATCGCCCTGCCTGATCGCGTCCAAAACCGCTAGGCTAGGCTGATCTACGATACGACCGAACACCGTGTGCACGCCGTCTAGGTGCGGCTGCGCGCTGTGGCAGACGAAAAACTGGCTGCCGCCCGTATCGCGCCCCGCGTGCGCCATCGAAAGTGCGCCGCGCACGTGCTTGTGCTTTTGGCGGTCGCATTCGCACTTTATGCGCCAGCCCGGGCCTCCCGTGCCGGTGCCGCGCGGGCAGCCGCCTTGGATTACGAAATTTTGAATTACGCGGTGAAAATTTAACCCCTTGTAAAACCCGCTGCGCGCAAGGCTAGCGAAATTCGTAACCGCCTGCGGAGCTTCATCTGCGAAAAGCTCCAGCTTCATATCGCCCTTTTCGGTTTTTATCACGGCGTATTTATCGCGCGCCAAAGCCGCTGCGTCGATGTCGTAAATTTTTAAGCTTTCCATTTTTTCTCCTATGCGATGTTGGTGTAAACTGCCTGCACGTCGTCGTCATCCTCTAGCCGCTCTATTAGCGCGTCTATGTCGCCCAGCTGCTCCTCGCTAAACTCGTGCTTTTCGTTAGCGACGAATTTTAAGCTTGCGCTGATGATCTCAAGCCCTATCTTTTCGATCCCTTCGTTTAAAGTGCCGAAGCTTTCGTATTCGCCGTAGATTAGAAGCGTCTTTTCGAGCTCGCCCTTGTCGTTTTCAAACTCGTTGATCTCAAGCTCGCTAAGACCGAAGTCGATGAGCTCAAGCTCCAGCTCCTCGATGTCGCGGCTCGGTAGTTTGGTCTCAAAAACGGCCTTGTGCGAAAACATAAATTTCAAACTGCCGCTCGGCAAAAACTCGCCCTTAGCTTTGTTTAAAATCGATTTTACGTTTGCGACGGTGCGGGTCGGGTTATCGGTGGCGCATTCGATTATTAAAAGCGCGCCGTGTGGCGCCTTGCCGTCGTAAAAGATCGTTTTGATATCGGCGCTATCTTTGCCGCTAGCGCGCTTGATAGCCGCGTCGATGTTGTCTTTGGGCATATTTTGCGCCTTTGCCGTGGCGATCGCGGCGCGCAGCTTGGAGTTCATCAGCGGATCTTCGCCGCCCTCTTTCGCAGCCATCGTTATGGCTTTGCCCAGTTTTGGGAAAAGTTTGCTCATCTTCCCCCATCTAGCTTCTTTTGAAGCGCGTCTGTATTCAAAAGCTCGTCCCATAAAATTCCTTAAAGCTTAAATTTAAAAACGGGTGATTATAACGAAAAACCCTTAAATTTCAGGAGCGGGCGTTGAAATAAAATTTATTAAGTCGCAGTGCCGTAAAAACGGCGTTTCTACGCATTAAAAGAAGTAAAATTTTAATCTATTTTTAGTAAAATTTAATCTTATTATAACATATTTTTTAAAATAAGATGTCTAATATTAAATTTTAAATGACGACATTATTTAAAAAAACCGCTCTTTGTTTAACTTCCTTTGGCAAGTATTTTGCATAGGAACGATAAGTCTCGTTCAAATCCTTATGACCCATCATTTTGCAACCCACCCACATAGGCTCCTCTCCACGACTTAGCATAATGGAAGCAAAGGAGTGCCTGGTGTCGTAAAGCCTGCGAATATTATAGCCAAGTTTTACTTGCAGATCATTAAATTTAAGTCGCATCATAGACCGAGAAAGCCTAAAAATACGCCGGCCTTTGTCGCCGCCATCAAGCTTTATGAGTTCATTGTAGACGATTTGTAGCATATCGATCGTGCGGTTGCTGGATTTAGTTTTAGGCGAATCTACGATGCCGATGTCTGAAAGTGTTTTATTTATTCGAATCTGCCTATTTTCAAAGTCGAGATCGCTAAAAGTAAGGGCTAAAATTTCACCAGTTCGAGCGCCGGTAAAGAACGCCACTACTAAAAACAGTCGTAGCTCGTTGTCAGCATTTTTAATAAGCTCTAAAATTTCATCAAGACTAAACGGCGGAAATTTTTCGTCCTCTAATTCATCGAGGTGTTGCTTAAATCTAGGAATAAAAAACGGATTTTTGGAGATTATGTCATTACTTACGGCGTATCGAAAAATCATCTTAAAAAAAGAGCAATAGCCGCTAATAGAGCTATCCTTTAAGCCTTTGCCCTTACAAAATTTAACGAATTCTACGCTGTGGTGCCTCTCAAAGTCGGCTAAGTAGAAAATACTATTAGAGCTTAAAAATTCCGTGATCGTATGGCTCATAATTACGTAAAGCCGCCTAGTTTTATCCTTTAAAAAGGACTTCTCGGCAAGGAGACGATCGATTACGCTATCAAAACTAAACTCGCTAGAATTTTTAATAGTGCCGGTGCCTTTCTCCCCCTTTCTAAGGAGCCTGTCGGTCTGCAAGTCCTCAAGCTCGCGATACCGGCGTCTAGCCTCCGCGATATCGGATTTAGAGCCTAAAAATAAATCATAATTTTTACGAACGAAATCAAACGCCAAAGGCGATTTTTTAAGACCCGTAGCGCGGCGAATTCTAACGCCGTCCTTTTGGCAATCAATATAAAAACGTCCGTGCTGCACATAGATATTTTTATTTTTTTCTAAATTTTTCATACGAGTAACTTTATCAAATTTTAATTAAAAGTAAGCGAAAAAGCGCTATCTTTAAGGTTAAAATTTTTTGAAATAAAAATTTTTTGCTTAAAGTGCGATTTTATGGAGCTTAAAAATCTTAAAAAGAGCAAAAAGGCAATTAAGAAAAGCAATTTTTTACAAAATCTCGCTAATAATTAACTTTTATTTTTAAACTTTATATAATAAAATAGTTATAAAACAAAATTGTCATCGCCATTAATTCAATTAAGTAAAAGTTACATAAAAAGTTTAAGCTTTTACAAAATCTCGCCCTCCCTTACTATAATGTAAAAAACAAATTTAAAAAAAGGGAAAAAATAAAATTTAGATAGAGTCTGTGTTGCTGAAATTTTAAATTTTTAGAATTTTAAATTTTAATTATTTTGACATGTA